>NZ_CP107811.1:682500-1365000 GCF_036346105.1 Streptomyces sp. NBC_00539 | reverse complement strand
GCCAGCGGGAGCAGCAGCTCCAGCGTGGGCCGGCGCTGCCCCGACTCCAGCCGCGACAGCGTGGACATCGAAATGCCGGTGGCCTCGCTGAGCTGTGCCAACGTCGTGCCGCGCCGACGGCGCAGCGCGCGCAGCCGGGGGCCGACGGCGGTGATGACGCCGGCGAGGTCCCGGGCCGGCTCCTGGTCATCGGGGGGCATGCCTCCATTTGCCGGTTCGGCAACCTCATTTGTCAAGCGGGCCGCCTCCGGCGCACGCTCGGCCCCATGGACAAGGTGAGGGCGGGACGGTTCGACGTGGTGGTCGTGGGCGGCGGGACCGCCGGACTGGCGGGGACGCTGACCCTGGCCCGGGCCAGGCGCTCGGTCCTGGTGCTGGACGCGGGCAGCCCGCGCAACGCCCCCGCGGCCCGCCTGCACGGCTACCTCGGACACGACGGCGAGAGCCCGGCCGGACTGCTGGAGCGGGGGCGGGCCGAGGCGGCCGGCTACGGCGCCGAGATCCGCAGCGGGGCGGCCGGGACCGCCATCGCCGCCGACCGGGAGCCCGGCGGGGGGTTCCTGGTCCGCTGCGGTGACGGCTCGGTGGCGCGGGCCAGGCGGCTGCTGGTGGCCACCGGGCTGGTGGACGAGCTGCCGCCCGTGCCGGGTCTGCGGGCCCGGTGGGGGCGGGACGTGCTGCACTGCCCGTACTGCCACGGCTGGGAGGTGCGGGACCTGCCGCTGGCGGTGCTCGCCGCTTCCCGGACCGGGCCGCTCTCCGTGCACCAGGCCCTGCTGTGGCGGCAGTGGAGCGACCGGGTGACGCTGCTGGCCCACACTTGGCGGCCGGGCACCGGGGAGCGGGAGCTGCTCGCCGCGCGGGGGGTCGCTGTGGCCGAGGGGGAGGTGACGGGGCTGGTCGTCGACGCGGACGACCGGCTGAGCGGCGTGCTCCTGGCGGGAGGGGCGGCCGTGCAGCCCTGCCGGGCCCTGGTGGTCGCGCCGCGTTTCACCGCCCGCGCCGGGGTGCTGACCAGCCTCGGGCTGCCCCTGACCACCGTCCAGCGGGACGGGGTGGAACTCGGCACGTGCGTGGCCTCGGACCCGGAGACCGGGGCGACGGCGCTGGCGGGGGTGTGGGCGGCCGGCAACGTCACCGCGCCGACGGAGCAGCTGGCGGGCGCCGCCGCGCAGGGCGTGCGGGCCGCGGCGGCGTTGAACGCCGACCTGGTCGAGGCGGAGACCCGCAGGGCGCTGCGGGCGTACCGGGGGGACTCGGATTGAGCGCAGCCCCCGGCGCACGGCTCCGGCCGTTCGGGACGTATGGCCGTACGGGACGTCGACTCGTTCGGGACGGCTGACGGCTGACGGCTGACGGCTGACGGTTCGAGGCGGCTGCCCGTTCGGAAGGTCTGTCCCCTCGGATACCCGTGGGAAGGAACGGTCTCGCGGGCGGGCTCGCGGGGCCGGATTCGGACAACCGTGCGGGGGTTTCGGTGGGGGCCGGCCCGTGCAGGCTCTGGGCGGTCTGATCGTCGTACGGTTCGTCGGCTCAGGGGGGCTCCATGGCACACGTACTGGTCATCGGCGGGGGGATCGGCGGGCAGGCGACCGCGCTGCTCGCGTCCCGGCGGGGACACAGCGTCGAGCTCTTCGAACGCGATTCCCGCGCCCCCGGTACCGCCCTCGACCGCGACTTCTTCGGCTGGCGCCGACCCACCGTGCCCCAGGCCACCCAGCCGCACGCCCTGCTCGGCGCGGCACGCACCGTACTGCGCGGCGAACTGCCCGACGTGTACGCCGAGATGCTGCGGCTGGGGGCGCGCGAGCGCAGCGAGCTCGACTGGTTCGACGAACGCCCGCCGACGCGACCCGGCGACGACGACCTCGTCATGATCCAGGCCCGGCGCATCCTGCTGGAGAGCGCCATGGCCACCGCCCTGCGCGCCGAGCCGGGCGTCGTCGCGCGCTACGGGGAGCCGGTCACCGGCCTCCGGTTCCAGGGGAGCCGGGTCACGGGCGTCACCTCCGTGGCCGGCACGTACGAGGGGGACCTGGTCGTCGACGCGGGCGGGCGGCGCGGCGCCACCGAGCGGTGGCTGGCCGCGGCGGGCTGCCGGCCGCCGGTGGTGGAGCGGCACCGCACCGGGCTGGCCTACTTCTGCCGCTGGTACCGGCTGCCGGGCGGGCCGGCGGAGGGGCCGCGCCGTCCGTGGGCCGTCACCGGCGGCGCCTTCGCCGGGTGCGCCGTCTTCCCCGCCGACAACCGGGTCTTCGCCGTCACCCTGTTCGTGCACACCGAGGACCCCACGCGCTCGGCGCTGCGCGACCCGGCCGTCTTCGAGGCCGCGGCGCGGGCCTTCCCACCGGGGGAGGCGTGGCTGCGGCTGGGCGCGGAGCCGCTGTCGGAGGTACTGGCCACCGCGAGCCTGGACAACCGGTGGAGCGCGCTGAGCGACGAGCGGGGACCGGTGGTGAGCGGGCTGGTTCCCGTCGGGGACGCCATCACCCACACCAACCCCACGCTGGGGCAGGGAACTTCGCTGACCCTGTGGGCCGCGAGCCGGGTGGCGCGCACCCTGCACCTGGACCCCGGGTCGCCCGGGTTCGCCGCCGGGTACCACGCGTGGGCGGTGCGGACCTTGAAGCCCTGGTTCGACTTCCAGGTGGTCGCGGACGCGGCCATCGGTGAGCGGTTCGCGACGAGGGCGGGGCGTACGGGGACCGCGCGGGAGGTGGCCGCACTGTTCGAGTGCGCGCTGGAGGATCCGGAGGTGATGCGGGCGCGGGCACGGGTGCGGCATCTGGTCGAACCGCCGGAACGGGCGTACGCGGATCCGGAGGTCCGGGCGCGGGTGGCGCGGTGGCTGGCGGACCGGCCGCACTACGCGCCGAACGCGGTGGGGCCGGACCGGGGGGAGTGGGAGAAGCTCACGAGGGGCTGAGGGGGCCGCGGGCCTCAGCTGCCGGGGGTGCCGAGCACTTCGGCCAGGTCGTAGCGGACGACCTCCTCCAGTTGGGCGTACGTACAGCTCTCCGGCAGCCGGTCGGGGCGCCAGCGGCGGAACTGCGCGGTGTGCCGGAAGCGGTCGCCCTCCATGTGGTCGTAGGCCACCTCGCAGACCCGCTCGGGGCGGAGCGGGACCCAGGACAGGTCCTTCTTGCCGGTCCAGCGGCTCTGCGCGCCGGGCAGCCGGGCGCTTTCGTGGGCGGCCTCCTCGGCCCAGGCGGCCCACGGGTGCCCCCCGGGATCGGGCATCCGCAGCGGTTCGAGTTCGGTCAGCAGCTCGGCGCGGCGCTTCATGGGGAAGGCGGCGCAGACACCGACGTGCTGGAGGGTTCCGTGGCCGTCGTAGAGGCCCAGGAGCAGCGAACCGACGATCGGACCGCTCTTGTGGAAACGGAAACCGGCGATGACGACATCGGCCGTACGCTCGTGCTTGATCTTGAACATCAGGCGTACATCGGGCCGGTACGGGAGATCGAGGGGCTTGGCGATCACCCCGTCCAGTCCGGCGCCCTCGAACCGCTCGAACCAGTCGTGCGCGACTGCGGGGTCGGTGGTGGCGGGCGCGAGGTGGACGGGGGGCCGAGAGGTGGAGAGGGCACGGGTCAGGGCGCTGCGGCGGTCGACGAGCGGGGTGTCGAGGAGGGAAGCGTCGCCGAGCGCGAGCAGATCGAAGGCCACGAAGCTGGCCGGGGTCGTCTCGGCGAGCATCTTCACCCGGGAGGCCGCCGGGTGGATCCGCTCGGTGAGGCGGTCGAAGTCGAGCCGGCGGTCGTGGACGATCACGATCTCGCCGTCCATGACGCAGCGGTCGGGCAGATTGTCCTTGAGGGCCGTCACGAGCTCGGGAAAGTACCTGTTCAGGGGTTTGCCGGTGCGACTGCCGATCTCGATCTCGTCGCCGTCGCGGTGGACGATGGCCCGGAAGCCGTCCCATTTGGCCTCGTACTGCATGCCCGGCGGGATGGACGTCACGGACTTGGCCAGCATCGGTTTCACGGGGGGCATCACCGGCAGATCCATGCCTTCGATTCTGCGGCGGGCCGGCGGGAGCCGCGCGGTGTGCGCGCCCGGCCGGATCCGCCCGGTGTGCGGGGCGGCCCGGGGCCCCCTACCGTGGCGGACATGGGTGCTGCGCGTGATGCGATCGAGCTGGACGCGGGCGGGCGGACGGTTCGGCTGTCCAGCCCGGACAAGGTGTACTTCCCGGAGCGCGGCCTCACCAAGCGGGACGTCGCCGAGTACTACCTGGCGGTCGCCCCCGGCATCACCCGGGCCCTGCGCGACCGTCCGACGACGCTGGAGCGGTACCCGGAGGGGGTGGACGGGGAGTCCTTCTTCCAGAAGCGGGCCCCGAAGAACCTGCCCGACTGGATCCCGACCGCCCACATCGCCTTCCCCAGCGGGCGGACGGCCGATGAGATCTGCCCGACCGAGCCGGCCGCCGTGCTGTGGGCCGCCAACCTGGGCTGCCTCACCTTCCACCCCTGGCCGGTGCGCCGCGAGGACACCGAACGGCCCGACGAACTGCGCATCGACCTGGACCCGCAGCCGGGCACCGACTACCACCACGCGGTCGCCGCCGCCCATGAACTGCGGGCGCTGCTGGACGAGGTGGGGTTGCGCGGCTGGCCGAAGACCTCGGGCGGGCGGGGGCTGCACGTGTTCGTGCCGATCGCTCCGCGGTGGACGTTCACCGAGGTCAGGCGGTGTGCGATCGCCCTGGGGCGGGAGCTGGAGCGGCGGATGCCGGGCAAGGTCACGACGGCCTGGTGGAAGGAGGAGCGCGGCGAGCGGATCTTCGTGGACTACAACCAGACGGCGCGCGACCGCACCATCGCCTCCGCCTATTCCGTCCGCCCCCGCCCCCACGCCCCGGTGTCCGCGCCGCTGCGCTGGGACGAGGTGGACGACGCGGAGCCGCGGGACTTCGACATCGTCACGATGCCGGGGCGCTTCGCGCAACTCGGTGACCTGCACGCCGACATGGACGAGCACGCGTTCGCCCTGGACACCGTCCTGGACCTCGCGGACCGTCAGGAGCACGACCACGGCCTGGGCGACATGCCGTACCCCCCGGACTACCCCAAGATGCCGGGCGAACCCAAGCGCGTCCAACCCAGCCGCGCCAAACGTGCGGACCACTGACCCCGCAGGCGGGCGGCGCCAACGCCCCTGCCCCGGCCCCGAAAAGGCCTGTGCGAGAGGCCACTTGGGCAGGGAAATCGCAACTTCGACATGACCCGCGCAGGCAGCTACCTTCGTCTGGTCCTCGGTGGTCGCCCACGGTCGCACAGGGTTTCCTGCACGCCGGGCACGCCGCGACGGGAGGAGTCGCCCCCCCCCGCGAACCCTCGCCCCCATGCGTCAGCCACCGAACCGGATCCCACGCCAGGCAGCCCCCAGGGAGAAACGCATGCCCCGCCTTGCTCTGTACACGTTCGGTGTCCTGAGGTCGCCTCTCGCCGATCCCGCACCTCTCACGCGCGAGTTCTACGACATCGGTGAGGCCGTCTACCGGAAGATCAGTCAGCAGCCCGGATACCTCGCGCACGCGGAAGCGGCAGACGCCGACCGGGGCGGGCTCTTCGAGGCGAACTGGGGTGCGTGGGGAAAGTTCGCCGTACCGACCTGGTACGGCAAGGGCCACACGCGGGAAACCACCGCCCTGGCCGCGACCCTCTCCCTGTGGACCGGCCTGCGCCCCGCCTTCGACGCCGTCTACACCGGTCCGCACCGTGAGGCGCTCAACAGGCGTGGCGACTGGTTCGAGAGGACGGGGCACCCGAACCACGTGTTCTGGTGGGTCTCCGACGGCGTGATACCCACCTGGCAGGACGGGGTCTCCCGGCTGGAGCACCTCCACGACCACGACAGCGCACCGCACGCCTTCACCTTCCGCCACGCGTACGCCCCGGACGGAACTCCGACCAGGACCAAGGGCACCGGTCCGAAGAGCGACCGGGTTCACTGACGAGGGCGGCCGCGGAGGGCGGGGCGGGGATGCCGGGCGGCCGTTGTCAGTGGGGGGTGCCATGCTCGAAGGAGGCAGCAGTCGCCGGCGAAGGGAAGGGGTACCGCCATGCTCAGCACGGACTACAGGGACGGTTCCCCGGTCTGGCTGGACCTCGGGACTCCCGACACCGAAGGCGCGGCCGGGTTCTACCGCGGCCTGTTCGGGTGGGAGTACGCGCCGGGCGGCGAGGAGGTCGGCGGGTACGGGATGTTCCGGCTCGGCGGGAAGACCGTCGCGGGCGGGATGACCGTCACCCCCGAGCAGGGGCCCTCCGCGTGGACGGTGTACTTCCGGACGCCCGACCTGGACGCGACGGCGGCAGCCGTGCGCAAGGCGGGCGGCGCGGTCGCGTTCGAGCCGATGGACGTGCTGGACCTGGGACGCATGGCGGTCTTCACCGACCCGGCGGGCGTCCCGTTCGCGGCGTGGCAGCCCGGCCGGCACAAGGGCATGGACGAGGTGAGGGTGGTGGGCACCCTCTGCTGGGCGGAGCTGTACACGCCCGATGTCGGTGCGGCCGCCGGCTTCTACCGGGCGGTCTTCGACTGGGAGGTCACCGAGATGCCCTTCGAAGGCGGCACCTACACCATGGTCAAGCCGGCCGGCGCGCCCGACGAGGAGGCCTTCGGCGGTCTGGTGCCGATCGCGGCGGACCCGGTGGAGGACACCGAACGCCCTTACTGGACCCCGTACTTCGAGGTAGCCGACTGCGACGCGGCGGCGGCCCGGGTGGAGGAGTCGGGCGGCAAGGTCCGCCTCACCCCCGTCTCCATGGAAGGCGTCGGCCGCTTCGCGAAGGCAGCGGCCCCTTCGGCGCCCGGTTCGCGGTCATCACCAGCGCTCCCGCCCCCGGTGCGTAGGACACGGTGTTGATGAAGCGTTGATCGGACGTCCATCGGCGGCGGTGAGGATCTGCGTCATGTCGATGAACACGAGCGACCGCCCGACCACTGCCGCCGCCGCACCCGCCTGGTACGACCTCGCCCTGTGCGCGCAGACGGGCCCCGCCTTCTTCTTCCCCGAGCCCGGCTCATCGCTGCGCGACGCGAAGCGGCTGTGCGGGGCGTGCGAGGGCCGGGCCGCGTGCCTGGAGTATGCCCTGGCGAACGACGAGCGCTTCGGCGTCTGGGGCGGCCTCTCGGAGTCCGAGCGCCTCGCCCTGCGCCCGCGCGCCTGACCGGCACGGGGCGGGCACGGGGCGGGTACGCCGAAGCCCCGGCAGGGCACGCGGAACGCGGCCCTGCCGTGTGGGCGTCGTGGCTCAGCTCAGCCCTGCCCTGCCCAGCCCAGGTCAGCCCTTGCGCGCCGCGAGCCGCGCCGCGCGGGCGGCCAGCCGCTCGTCGAACTTGCGGGCCTCGGAGTCCAGGCCGCCCATGAACGCGCCGAGCTCCTCCTGGGCCTGCTGCCCCTCGGGGCCGAGACCGTCGATGTCCATGATCTTCAAGAACCGGATCACCGGGCTCAGTACGTCGTCGTGGTGGATCCGCAGGTTGTACACCCCGCCGATCGCCATCTGTGCGGCCATCCGCTCGAAGCCCGGCATGCCGTGCCCGGGCATCCGGAAGTTGACCACCACGTCCCGCACGGCCTGCATCGTCAGGTCCGGGGCCAGCTCGAAGGCGGCGCCCAGCAGGTTCCGGTAGAAGATCATGTGCAGGTTCTCGTCCTGCGCGATGCGGGCCAGCATCCGGTCGCAGACCGGGTCACCGGACTGGTGGCCGGTGTTGCGGTGCGAGATGCGGGTCGCGAGCTCCTGGAAGGCCACGTAGGCCACGGAGTGCAGCATCGAGTGCCGGTTGTCGGACTCGAAGCCCTCCGACATGTGCTGCATCCGGAACGCTTCCAGCTTGTCCGGGTCCACGGCGCGCGAGGCCAGGAGGTAGTCGCGCATCACGATGCCGTGACGGCCCTCCTCGGCGGTCCAGCGGTGCACCCAGGTGCCCCAGGCGCCGTTGCGCCCGAAGAGCGAGGCGATCTCGTGGTGGTAGCTGGGCAGGTTGTCCTCGGTCAGCAGGTTGACGACGAGGGCGATCTTGCCGATGTCGGTGACCTTGGACTGCTGCGGGTCCCAGGCTTCGCCGTCCTCGAAGAAGCCCGGGAAGTTCCGGCCGTCGCTCCACGGGACGTACTCGTGGGGCATCCAGTCCTTGGTGACCTGCAGATGGCGGTTGAGTTCCTTTTCGACCACCTCTTCCAGCGCAAACAGCAACTTGGCGTCGGTCCACGCCTCCGAGCTGCCGAGGTGGGGGGAGGTGATCGTCACGGGTACTCCAGGGGGAACAAGCGAATTACCTACGGTTCCGTAGCCTACGGAGTCGTAGGTTAAGCACGGCATCAAGGACCAGCCAAGCCCCACCCCTCTCTATGAGTGGTTACGTCCGGTTATCTGTGCAGTTTGAGGCTCTGTGGGAGGGCGTGCGGACGGGCAAATCGGAACCGAAATCACGCACGCAGGTGGTCCCCGCCCCCGTCTTGACGCCCGCGGCGCCGGGGGGCCGGCCGCGCCGGCCCCCCGACCGCTCCTGCTCAGCCGAGCCAGAGCGACTCGCGGACCTCCTCGGCCGTCGTCGGCCGGAGCCCCGCCCCGCCGTCCAGCAGCAGCCAGCGCGTGATGCCCAGCGACTCCAGGAACGGCACGTCGTGGCTGGCCACCAGCAGTGCCCCCTCGTACGACTCCAGGGCGCCGGTCAGCTGCCGCACGCTCGCCAGGTCCAGGTTGTTCGTCGGTTCGTCCAGCATCAGCAGCTGCGGCGCGGGCTCCGCCAGCAGCAGCGCCGCAAGTGCCGCCCGGAACCGTTCGCCGCCCGACAGCGTTCCGGCCGGCCGGTCCGCCCGGGCACCCCGGAACAGGAAGTGCGCGAGCCGCGCCCGGATCACGTTGTTCGTGGCGTGCGGGGCGAACCGGGCCACGTTCTCCACGACCGAGCGGTCGTCGTCCAGTACGTCGGCGTCCAGCCGCTGCGGCAGGAACCGGGTCGGCACGTGCGCCGACACCTCACCCGATACCGGGGCGAGCAGGCCGGCGACCGTCCGCAGCAGGGTCGTCTTCCCCGAACCGTTGCCGCCGACCAGGGCGATCCGCTCCGGCCCGCGCAGTTCCCACTCACCCGCGATCACGGGCCCGTGGGCCGGGCGCAGGTCACCGAAGGTCAGGACCCGCCGCCCCGGCGGAACCCGGGTCGCGGGCAGCTCGATGCGGATCTCGTCATCGTCGCGCACCGCCTCCACCGCCTGGTCGAGCCGCTCGCGGGCATCCGCCAGTTTCTCGGTGTGCATGATGCGGTGCTTGCCGGCCGACTCCTGGGCGGCGCGCTTGCGGGCACCCATCACGATCTTCGGCTCGCGCTTGCTGTCCCACATCTTCTGGCCGTAGCGCTTGCGCCGGGCCAGTTTCACCTGGGCGTCGGCGAGTTCGCGCTTCTGCCGCTGTACGTCGGCCTCCGCGACCCGGACCATCCGTTCGGCCGCCTCCTGTTCGGCGGCGAGCACCTCCTCGTAGTCGGTGAAGTTCCCTCCGTACCAGCGGACTTCGCCGTCGCGCAGGTCGGCGATCTGGTCGACCCGTTCCAGCAGCTCGCGGTCGTGGCTGACCACCACCAGCACGCCGGACCAGGACTGGACGGCAGCGTAGAGCCGCCGCCGGGCCCGCAGGTCCAGGTTGTTGGTGGGTTCGTCCAGGAGCAGGACGTCCGGGCGGGCGATCAGCAGGGCCGCCAGCCGCAGCAGTACGCACTCGCCGCCCGACAGCTCACCGACCGTGCGGTCCAGGCCGATCCGGGCGAGGCCGAGCGAGTCGAGCGTGGCCAGCGCCCGTTCTTCCACGTCCCAGTCGTCGCCCACCGCGGCGAAGTTGGCCTCGGTGGCCTCGCCCGCCTCGATGGCGTGCAGGGCGGCGCGGGTGGTGCGGATGCCGAGCGCCTCGTCCACGCGCAGGGCGGTGTCGAGGATGAGGTTCTGGGAGAGGTAGCCGATCGTCCCGGCGACGGAGACCTGTCCGCCGGACGGGGTCAGTTCGCCCGCGATCAGCTTCAACAGGGTCGACTTGCCGGACCCGTTGAGGCCGATCAGGCCGGTCCGGCCCGGGCCGACGGCCAGGTGGAAGTCATCGAGGACGGGAGTTCCGTCGGGCCAGTCGAAGGAGAGGGCGGAGCAGGTGACGAAGGTGGGAGCAAGACTCATGGAGGCCTCCAGGTTGCGTGAAGTGGTGCGAGCAACGTGGGGAGACAGCCGACGGGTGGTGAAGGGTGGTCGTGGTCGGTGTCTCGAACCTCAGAAGAGCAATGTCCTACTCCGTTTCGACGGCAATGGGTCGCCTACGAAGCTACGGGCGGCCGGAGCCGCCCGCAACGCATTTACCCGCGGGGACAGCCGGCCGGAGCGCGCTCAGCGGGGGCCGCGCATCAGCTCGGCCAGGCCGTGGTCCAGGTCGAGGTAGAGGTGCTCCAGCCCCGGCGGTGTGACCGTCGCGGCCCGCTCCAGGAACCGGTGCAGGTCGCGGGTCCCCATGAGCACGATCGCGACGCCCTCGGGCGCGTGGAACTCGATGCTGGTCCGCTCGCCGTCGTACGGGCGCACGCGCACGTCACCCGAGCCGGCGGGGCGGCGCAGTCCCGCCTCCAGCAGCTCGCGCGCGAAGGTCCAGGAGACCTCGACGCCCTCCAGCGTCGCGGGGCCGGGGAACGCCATGCGGACGGCGAAGGGATCCGAGCGGTCGTAGCACAGCGTGACGGGCACGGTCTCGACCTTCGGCGCGGTGGCGACCAGTCGGGCCTGCACGGCCTGCTCGATGACAGTGATCAAGGCTCGCTCCCTTGCGGCGGATCTCTCGCCGGGCTTGGGGTGGGCACCGGCAACCGGATAGACGCCCGAAAGGGCAAATCCGTGCAGGCGCATTCGAGTGAGCTGCGTCACCGATTGGCTTGATCGCCACCGTTCGATCGCACAGAGTGACCGAACGGGGTCGGCGCGGCAAGGTGTTCAGTCGTGGCCACAGGGCCCGGAGTGGTCGCAGTACGGCTGATTACCGCTCATCCCACAGGCGCAAAGCATCACCCTGGTCTCCTGTCGGACGGTGCCGTCCGGCCTGGTCACCACCAGTTCGCCGCGCAGGACCAACTGGCCCGCCGACGACCGTACGACGCTCGTCGGCCGGTCCGGTTCCTCGGCCGGCCCCTCGGTGAGCCGGTACTGGAGCGCCCCCGAGGGGCAGCGGCGGATCACCTCCGCCACCCGCTCCGGCTCGGCCCCGTCGGGCTGCACCCAGGGGCGCTGCCCGGAGTCGAAGACCTCGGGCAGCCCGCCGACGCACTCGGCGGCGTGCAGACAGCGGCCGGTCCCGTAGGTGACGGTGATGTGCTTGCCCGCGTAGGGCTTCGGGTCCTGCGCCGTGTGCTGCGGATGCGGGTCCTCGGGAGGCATGCCGCCAGCCTAGGAACCCGGGCCCCCCGACGCACCCTGGACGGGAAATCCGGCGTGCGTTAGCTTCCCGCGCCATGAGACTTCTGGGAGTTGGGGTGTGCCTGGTGGCGCTGGCGGTGGCGGCCCCGGCCGTGTCCGCGCAGGCGGACACGGGTGGTCCGGGTGACGGCCCGCACGACCTGCGCGGGGCGGGCTGGGTGCTCAAGGCCACGGGCAAGGACATCGTCCGCTTGCGCGGGCTCGCGGCGGTCAGCCGCTCCGCGGCCTGGGTGGCCGGCTCCAAGGGGACGGTGCTGCGCACCGCGGACGGGGGGCGCAGCTGGCACGACGTCTCGCCGCCGGAAGCGGTCGCCCAGGGGCTGGAACTGCGCGACATCGAGGCCTTCGACGAGCGCCGGGCGGTCGCGCTGTCCATCGGGGAGGGCGAGGCCTCGCGTGTCCTGCGGACCGAGGACGGCGGCGCGACATGGACCGAAAGCTTCCGCAACACCGACCCACGGGCCTTCTACGACTGCCTGACCTTCTTCGACGCCCGCCACGGGCTCGCGCTGAGCGACCCGGTGGACGGCCGGTTCAGGCTCCTGGCCACCGACGACGGCGGGCGGAGCTGGCAGGTGCTGCCGGCCGCCGCGATGCCGGAGGCGTTGCCGGGCGAGGCGGGCTTCGCCGCGAGCGGACAGTGCCTGGTCGCCGCCGGACCGCGGGACGTCCTGATCGCCACCGGAGGGGGCGCGGTCTCCCGGGTGTTGCGGTCGGGGGACCGCGGCCGTACCTGGAGCGCCACCGCATCGCCCGTTCCGGCGGGGGACCCGGCCAAGGGCGTTTTCGCGCTCGCCTTCCGCGACCGTACGACGGGCCTCGCGGTCGGCGGCGACTACCGCGCCGACCAGGCCTCCCCGCTGGCCGCGGCCGTGTCCTCGGACGGGGGACGCACCTGGCGCGCCTCCGAGGCGCCGCCGCCCGCCTACCGGTCCGGCGCGGCCTGGTACCCGCACTCCCGTGGTACCGCGCTGGCCGTGGGCCCGACCGGCACGGACGTGACGCCGGACGGGGGCCGGACCTGGCGGGCGCTGGACGCGGGCTCGTACGACACCGTCGACTGCTCGCCCGACGGCGGCTGCTGGGCGGCGGGGGAGAAGGGGCGGGTGGGCAGGCTGGAGCGGCGTTGAAACGCAGCCGGCCGGCGCGCCGGCCGTGAGGAGATCCGCTTCCCCGCGGGCCCGCTCCGACCGTCGCGGTGCTCCTGCGACGCCTGGAGAGCGGGTCGCGCACCCGGGGCGGCCTGCCGGCGGCCGGAGCCGCCGGTAGCGGCCCCGCAACGGCGCGCCCGGCGAGCGGGGCCGGGCCCCGCGCCCGTGATGCGGAGCCCGGCCGTGGGCGGGAGCGTCGGCCGCTCAGACCGCCGGGAGTTCCTCCCGGACGGCGGCGAGTTCCGCCGAGGTCTTCGTGGCCACGAACTCGGTGATGCGGTAGGAGCAGACGCCGGCCACGACGAACGGGTCCCCGGCGGTGATCTCCTCCGCCTCCGAGCGGGAGATGCCGCCGGCCAGGATCACGCCGCCCTCGCGCGGCACCTTGCGCCCCGAGGCGAGGAAGACGCCGGACGCGTAGTAGCGGTCCAGCCACGCGATGTGGGCGTCCATCTGTGCGTCGACGGCTTCGAGCGGCGCTGTGTAGGTGAGCTCCATGATGAACATGATCGCCAGGCTACTCTCGCACCTCATGACGACCTCCAAGACCCCTGCCGACGAGACCGAAGCACGAGCGATACAGGACGAACTGCGCCGCGGCCTGGTGCTGGACGAGCCCGGGCCGCCTCCGGGTGCGGGGCTCGTCGCCGGAGTGGACGTCGCCTACGACGACGAACGCGACCTGGTCGCCGCCGCGGCCGTGGTCCTCGACGCGGCCACCTTGGAAGTGGTCGAGGAGCGCACCGCGGTCGGGCGCGTCAGCTTCCCCTACGTACCGGGACTGCTCGCCTTCCGCGAACTGCCCACCGTGCTGGCGGCACTCGACGCCCTGACCGTCACGCCGGGCCTCGTCGTCTGCGACGGCTACGGGCTCGCCCACCCGCGCGGCTTCGGCCTCGCCTGCCACCTGGGGGTGGTGACCGGGCTGCCGAGCATCGGCGTGGCGAAGAACCCGTTCACCTTCACCTACGAGGAACCCGGCGCCCGGCGGGGCGACGCGGCCCCGCTCCTCGCGGCCGACGGCGCCGTCGTGGGGCGGGCCCTGCGCACCCAGGACGGGATCAAGCCGGTCTACGTCTCCGTCGGCCACCGCGTCTCGCTCGACAACGCATGCGCCCACACCCTCGCCCTCAGCCCCCACTACCGCCTCCCCGAGACCACCCGCCGCGCCGACTCCCTGTGCCGGCGCGCCCTGCGCGAGGCCACGCGGACCGGGTAGCGGTGGTGGGGAGGAGTCCGGCCCGGTCCCGGGTGGGCCCCCGTCGGTCTCAGCCCGCCGTTTCGGCCGCCACGCGGAAGCGGATGCCGGCCTTCTGGAGGCGGTCCAGCAGGGCGTCGCCCATGGCCACCGCCGTGGTGAGCTGGCCGGAGGTTTCCGGGAGGGCGTCGTAGGCCAGGCACAGGGCCGACTCGGCCAGCATCTTCGCCGTCTCGCCGTAGCCGGGGTCGCCGCCCGAGACCTCCGTGAAGATCCGCCGTCCCCCACCCGTCCCCACGAAACGGACGGTGAACCAGCTGCGCGCGCGCCGCTGCGCGTCCGGGCCCCGGCCCGGTTCCCAGCGGCTCATCAACCACCGCCGGGCGGCGGGTACCTGGGCCAGCGCCAGCGTCGCCCCCACCGCCGCCGTGGCACCCACCGCGACCGGCAGGTGCTCCACCGCCGCGTAGTGCCGGTAACGGAAGTCCGGGCCGTACCGCTCCAGGGCGGTGGCCGAGCGGGCCACGACGCGCGGGTCGAGCGTCGGCAGCGGCAGCGCCCACGCGCCGGTCTCGCGGCTGAACCGCGGCGCGCCCCCGGAGCCCCGTACGCGGCGGCCCGGCAGCCGGGGCTCGTACAGCCGGCGCTCCCGGGCGGCGGCCAGGGTCTGCGGACCCCGGCTCATCGCGGTGAGGCCGGAGGCCAGGGTCCCGCCGGAGAGCAGGGCGTTGGAGCGCATGAAACCGTCGACCCGCAGCGGCACCCCGGACGGCAGCCGGTTCACCGTGAAGTACGTCCCGAGGTCGGCCGGGATCGAGTCGAACCCGCAGGCGTGCACCAGCCGCGCGCCGGTTTCCCGGGCCCGCGCGTCGTGGGCGACGTACATCCGGTCGATGAACTCCGGCTCGCCGGTCAGGTCCACGTAGTCGGTGCCCGCCTCCGCGCACGCCGCGACCAGTTCCGCGCCGTACCAGATGTAGGGCCCGACGGTCGTGGCCAGCACCCGCGTGGAGGCGGCCAGTTCCCGTACGGCCCGTGCGTCGGAGGCGTCCGCGCGGACCAGCGGCAGGGTCGCGCACGCCGGTTCCAGGGCGGCGAGGCGTTCGCGCAGCCGCTCCAGCTTGCCGAGGTCCCGGCCCGCGAGGGCCCACCGGCAGCCGGCCGGGGCGTGGGCGGCGAGGTACTCGGCGGTCAGGGTGCCCACGAATCCGGTCGCGCCGAAAAGCACGAGGTCGTAGGCGCGTTGCCGTTCTGTGCGGTGAACCCGGTCGTTCATGACGCTCCTCCCAGCTGGTGTCGGTGGCTGAGGCTAGCGTGAGGGTCGACTGTCCGTACGAGCAGGTGTGACCTGCGGTAAGTGGAGGCGTCGGTGAAAGGTGCGGTGCGCAAGTGGCAGCAGGTGCGCGAGTTCGCCCTGGGGCTGCCCGAGGCAGTCGAGGAGTTCCCCTGGGGGCCCGGGGACTGCGTGGTAAAGGTCAACAAGAAGATCTTCGTCTTTCTGGGCAATACCGACGGCCCGCAGCCGCCCGGCCTCTCGGTGAAGCTCAAGGACGAGGCGCTGCACGGCCACGCGATGACCTTTCCCGGCGCCGAGCCCACGGGGTACGGCCTCGGCCGGGCCGGGTGGGTCACCCTGTCTCTGGGCGGGACGGGGGCGCCCCCGGCGGAGGTGCTGTGCGAGTGGGTCGAGGAGAGCTACCGCACCGTCGCGCTCAAACGCCACATCAAGGAACTCGACGCGCGGATCCGGGCAGATGGCTAAGCGCCCGCTCTTGTGCTGAGTGGAACACGTTCCTAGCATCACTGGTGTGACATCAGTTGTGTCACACACTCACCCGCTTACCGCTCACCCGTTCACACACCCACCCGACTCGCACGGGGAAACGCTGGGGGCTCGATGGCAGTGTCCGGTACCGGCCCGCTCGCCGGAGTACGCGTCGTCGAACTGGCCGGGATCGGCCCGGGCCCGTTCGCGGCGATGCTCCTCGCCGACCTCGGCGCGGACGTGGTCCGCGTGGACCGCCCCGGGGGCGGCGGACTCGCCGTCGATCCGGCGTACGACGTGACCAACCGCAACAAGCGCTCCGTCCTGGTCGACCTGAAAGCCCCCGAGGGCCCGGGCCGGGTACTGGAGCTCGTGGAACGGGCCGACGTACTGATCGAGGGGTTCCGCCCCGGGGTGGCCGAGCGGCTCGGCGTCGGCCCGGCCGACTGCCACGCCCGCAACCCGAAGCTCGTCTACGGCCGGATGACCGGCTGGGGCCAGGACGGCCCGCTCGCCCACACCGCCGGGCACGACATCGCGTACATCGCCGTCACCGGCGCCCTCGGGATGATCGGCAGCCCGGGCGAGCCCCCGGCCGTCCCCGCCAACCTCGTCGGCGACTACGCCGGCGGATCGCTCTACCTCGTCATCGGCGTCCTCGCCGCCCTCCGGCACGCCCGCACCCCCGAAGGGACCGGCCAGGTCGTGGACGCCGCCATCGTCGACGGGACGGCCCACCTCACCGCCATGATCCACGGCATGATGGCGGCCGGCGGCTGGCAGGACCGGCGCGGCGCCAACCTGCTCGACGGCGGCTGCCCCTTCTACGGGACCTACGAGACCTCCGACGGCGGGTACATGGCGGTCGGGGCACTGGAGCAGCAGTTCTACGACACCTTCGTGGAGCTTCTCGGCATCGCGGAGCAGGCTCCCGCCCGCAAGGACCCCGCCCGCTGGGACGAGCTGCGCGAGGCCGTCGCCGCCCGCTTCAAGTCCCGTACCCGGGCCGAGTGGACGGCCGTCTTCGAAGGCTCGGACGCCTGCGTGGCGCCCGTGCTGTCCCTGGGCGAGGCACCGCACCACCCGCACCTCGCGGCCCGGGGCACCTTCACCGACTTCGGCGGGATCACCCAGCCCGCCCCCGCGCCCCGCTTCTCCGCGACCCCGGCCACCGTCACGCGCGGCCCCGCGCAGCCGGGGGCGGACACCGGATCCGTGGCGCGGGACTGGGACGTGCCGAACCTGCTGGAGAAGGGCGCCTGATGGAACTGTCCATGATGCTCGACTACTCGGGCGATCCGCGCCGGGCCGCGGACGAGGCGGCCGCGCTGGAGGCGGCCGGGCTCGACGCGGTGTGGGTCGCCGAGGCCTGGGGCTTCGACTCCCCGACGATCATGGGTTACCTGGCGGCCCGCACCGAGCGCATGCGGATCGGCTCCGCCATCTTGAACGTCTACTCGCGCACTCCCGCCCTCATCGCCCAGACCGCCGCCGGCCTCGACGCGATGTCCGGCGGCCGGGCCATGCTCGGCCTCGGCGCGTCCGGCCCCCAAGTGGTCGAGGGCTGGCACGGCAAACCGTACGACAAGCCCATCGGCCGCACCCGCGAGACGGTCGAGCTGTGCCGCCGGATCTGGCGCCGCGAGACCATCGAGCACCACGGCATCACCGACATGCCCCTGCCGCCCGAGAAGGGCGGCCGGCTCGGCAAGCCCCTGAAGATGCTGACCCGGCCCGTGCGCCCGGCCGTCCCGGTCTACGTCGCCTCGCTCGGCCCGGCGAACGTGGCGATGACCGCGGAGATCGCCGACGGCTGGCTGCCCACCCTCTTCCTGCCGGAGAAGGCGGACGCCGTGTGGGGCGGCCCGCTCGCCGAGGGCGCCGCCCGCCGGGACCCCGGGCTCGGCCCGCTCCAGGTCGTCGCGGGCGGCCTCCTCGCGATCGGTGAGGACGCGGCCGCCGTCCGGGACCTCGCGCGCCCGCAGATCGCCCTGTACGTCGGCGGCATGGGCGCGGCCGGCAAGAACTTCTACAACGACCTCGCCGTCGCGTACGGCTACGAGGAGGAGGCCCGGAAGATCCAGGAGCTCTACCTCAGCGGCCGCAAGCGCGACGCGGCGGCCGCCGTCCCGGACGAGTTCTGCGAGCTCATGACGCTGTGCGGACCCGCCGGCTACGTCCGCGAGCGCGTCGAGGCGTTCCGCAGCGCGGGCGTCACCATGCTCAACGTCACGCCCGTCGGCCCCGAGCCGGCCCGGCTGATCGAAACCGTCAAGAGCTGGCTCTAGGGGGCCCCGATGCAACGCCGCATCTTCGACGCCGACCACGAGGCGTTCCGCGAGACCGTACGCACCTTCCTCGCCAAAGAGGTGCTGCCGCACTACGAGCAGTGGGAGCAGGACGGCATCGTCAGCCGCGACGCCTGGCGCGCCGCCGGCCGGCAGGGCCTGCTGGGGCTCGCCGTACCCGAGGAGTACGGAGGCGGAGGGAACACCGACTTCCGCTACGCCGCCGTTATCGCCGAGGAGTTCACCCGGGCGGGCGCGCCGGGGCTCGCGATCGGTCTGCACAACGACATCATCGGGCCGTACCTCACCTCCCTGGCCACCGAGGAACAAAGGCGCCGCTGGCTCCCGGGCTTCTGCTCCGGCGAGACCATCACGGCGATCGCGATGACGGAGCCCGGGGCCGGCTCGGACCTCCAGGGGATCCGCACGAGCGCCGAGGACCGGGGCGACCACTGGCTGCTCAACGGCTCCAAGACCTTCATCTCCAACGGCATCCTGGCCGACCTGGTGATCGTGGTCGCGAAGACGACCCCCGAGGGCGGGGCGCACGGCCTGTCCCTGCTGGTCGTCGAGCGCGGGGCGGAGGGCTTCGAGCGCGGCCGCAACCTGGAGAAGATCGGCCAGAAGGCGCAGGACACCGCCGAGTTGTTCTTCCACGACGTACGGGTCCCGAAGGAGAACCTGCTCGGCGAACCGAACGGCGCCTTCCTCCACCTGATGACCAACCTGGCCCAGGAGCGGCTGGGCATCGCGATGGCGGCCATCGCCGCCGCCGAGCACCTGCTGGAGATCACGACCACGTACGTGAAGGAGCGCGAGGCCTTCGGCCGGCCGCTCTCCAAGCTCCAGCACATCCGGTTCGAGATAGCGGAGATGGCGACCGAGTGCGCCGTCACGCGGGCGTTCCTGGACCGGTGCATCGTGGACCACTCGAACGGCGAGCTGGACCACGTCCACGCCTCGATGGCCAAGTGGTGGGCCACCGAGCTCCAGAAGCGGGTCGCGGACCGCTGCCTGCAGCTGCACGGCGGCTACGGGTACATGAGCGAGTACCGGGTCGCGCGGGCCTTCACCGACGGCCGCATCCAGACCATCTACGGCGGCACGACCGAGATCATGAAAGAGATCATCGGCCGCTCCCTCCTCGGCTAGGTCCCGGACAGGACCTAACCCAAGACCTCCCCGAAAGGCTTGACCCAGTGAGCACCGAAGCGTACGTATACGACGCGATCCGCACGCCGCGCGGCCGCGGCAAGGCCAACGGCGCCCTGCACGGCACGAAGCCGATCGACCTGGTCGTCGGCCTCATCCACGCCCTGCGCGAGCGCAACGAGGGTCTCGACCCGGCCGCCATCGACGACATCGTGCTCGGTGTCGTCGGCCCCGTCGGCGACCAGGGCTCCGACATCGCCCGCACCGCGGCGATCGCCGCCGGCCTGCCGGACACGGTGGCCGGAGTCCAGGAGAACCGCTTCTGTGCCTCCGGCCTGGAAGCCGTCAACATGGCCGCCGCGAAGGTCCGCTCCGGCTGGGAGGACCTCGTCCTCGCGGGCGGCGTCGAGTCCATGTCGCGGGTGCCGATGGCCTCCGACGGCGGCGCCTGGTTCGCCGACCCGATGACCAACTGGGACACCGGGTTCGTCCCGCAGGGCATCGGCGCCGACCTGATCGCCACGATCGAGGGATTCTCGCGGCGCGACGTGGACGAGTACGCGGCCCTGTCCCAGGAGCGTGCCGCGAACGCCGTCAAGGACGGCCGCTTCGCGAAGTCCGTCGTCCCCGTCACCGACCGCAACGGCCTGGTGGTCCTGGACCACGACGAGTTCATCCGCCCGGGCACCACCGCCGACACCCTTGCCAAGCTCAAGCCGTCCTTCGCTGACATCGGCGACCTCGGCGGCTTCGACGCCGTCGCGCTCCAGAAGTACCACTGGATCGAGAAGATCGACCACGTCCACCACGCGGGCAACTCCTCCGGCATCGTCGACGGCGCCTCGCTCGTCGCCATCGGCTCGCGCGAGGCGGGGGAGCGCAGCGGCCTGACGCCGCGCGCCCGGATCGTCTCGGCCGCCGTCTCCGGCTCCGAGCCCACCATCATGCTCACCGGACCGGCCCCGGCCACCCGCAAGGCCCTCGCCAAGGCCGGCCTGACCATCGACGACATCGACCTCGTCGAGATCAACGAGGCGTTCGCGGGCGTCGTGCTCCGCTTCGTCAAGGACATGGGGCTGTCCCTCGACAAGGTCAACGTCAACGGCGGCGCCATCGCGCTCGGCCACCCGCTCGGCGCCACCGGCGCGATGATCCTCGGCACCGTCATCGACGAACTGGAGCGCCAGGACAAGCGCTACGGGCTCGTCACCCTCTGCGTCGGCGGCGGCATGGGCGTCGCGACCATCGTCGAGCGTCTCTGAATCGTCCTGTGACCACCGAACCCTCCGACACGGAAGTAGCGAACATGAGCGAGTCCACCACGATCCGCTGGGAACAGGACGAGACCGGCGTCGTCACCCTCGTCCTGGACGACCCCGGCCAGTCCGCCAACACGATGAACCAGGCCTTCAAGGACTCCATCGCGGCGATCGCCGACCGCGCGGAGGCCGAGAAGGACTCCATCCGCGGCATCATCTACACCTCCGCCAAGAAGACCTTCTTCGCCGGCGGCGACCTCAAGGACATGATCCGGCTGCGCCCCGAGGACGCGGCCCTGGCCTTCGAGACCGGGAACGCGATCAAGCGCTCGCTGCGCCGCATCGAGACCCTGGGCAAGCCCGTCGTCGCCGCGATCAACGGCGCGGCCCTCGGCGGCGGTTACGAGATCTGCCTCGCCTCCCACCACCGGATCGCCCTCGACGCGCCCGGCTCCAAGATCGGCCTGCCCGAGGTCACGCTCGGCCTGCTCCCGGCCGGCGGCGGCGTGACCCGCACCGTGCGCCTGATGGGCATCGCGGACGCGCTGCTCAAGGTCCTGCTCCAGGGCACCCAGTACAACCCGCAGCGGGCCCTGGACAACGGCCTGGTCCACGAACTGGCGGCCACCCCCGAGGAGATGCTGGCCAAGGCCCGCGCCTTCATCGACGCCAACCCGGAGTCGAAGCAGCCGTGGGACGTCCCCGGCTACAAGATCCCGGGCGGTACGCCGTCCAACCCGCGGTTCGCCGCCAACCTCCCGGCGTTCCCCGCGAACCTCAAGAAGCAGCTGAACGGGGCCCCGTACCCGGCGCCGCGCAACATCCTCGCCTGCGCGGTGGAGGGCTCGCAGGTCGACTTCGAGACCGCGCTGACCATCGAGGCCCGGTACTTCACCGAGCTGGTCACCGGCCAGACCGCCAAGAACATGATCCAGGCGTTCTTCTTCGACCTCCAGGCCGTCAACGCCGGCCGCAGCCGCCCCCGGGGCGTCGCGCCCCGCCAGGTGCGCAAGGTCGCGGTCCTCGGCGCCGGGATGATGGGTGCGGGCATCGCCTACTCCTGCGCCCGCGCGGGCATCGAGGTCGTGCTCAAGGACGTCACGCCCGAGGCCGCGGCGAAGGGCAAGGCGTACTCCGAGAAGCTGCTCGACAAGGCGCTCGCGCGCGGCCGTACCACCGAGGCGCAGCGCACCGAACTGCTCGCCCGGATCACGCCCACCGCCGACGCCGCCGACCTGGCGGGCTGTGACGCCGTCATCGAGGCCGTCTTCGAGGACACCGCCCTCAAGCACAAGGTGTTCCAGGAGGTCCAGGACGTCATCGCCCCCGACGCCCTGCTCTGCTCCAACACCTCGACCCTGCCCATCACCGGGCTCGCCGAGGGTGTGAAGCGGCCCGCCGACTTCATCGGGCTGCACTTCTTCTCGCCCGTCGACAAGATGCCGCTCGTGGAGATCATCAAGGGCGGGCGCACCGGGGACGAGGCGATCGCCCGCGCCTTCGACCTCGTCCGCCAGATCAACAAGACCCCGATCGTGGTCAACGACTCGCGCGGCTTCTTCACCTCGCGGGTCATCGGCCAGTTCATCAACGAGGGCGTCGCCATGGTCGGCGAGGGCATCGAGCCCGCCTCGGTCGAACAGGCCGCGGCGCAGGCCGGTTACCCGGCGAAGGTCCTGTCCCTGATGGACGAGCTGACCCTGACCCTGCCGCGCAAGATCCGCAACGAGACCCGCAAGGCCTTCGAGGCCGAAGGCCGCGCGTGGACCGAGCACCCGGCGGACGCGGTCATCGACCGGATGGTGGACGACTTCGGCCGCCCCGGCCGCAGTGGCGGCGCGGGGTTCTACGAGTACGACGAGGCGGGCAAGCGGACCCGCATCTGGCCGGGACTGCGCGAGCACTTCGCCAAGCCCGACGCCGAGATCCCCTTCGAGGACATGAAGGAGCGGATGCTCTTCTCCGAGGCCCTGGACACCGTCCGCTGCCTCGACGAGGGCGTGCTGACCTCCGTCGCCGACGCCAACATCGGCTCGATCATGGGCATCGGCTTCCCGGCCTGGACCGGCGGCGTGATCCAGTACATCAACGGCTACGAGGGCGGCCCGGCGGGCTTCGTCGCCCGCGCGCGCGAGCTGGCCGCCCAGTACGGCGAGCGGTTCACCCCGCCGGCCTCGCTGGTGGCCAAGGCGGAACGCGGCGAGACGTACACCGACTGACCGCGGGGCCGGGCTCCGGGGCACGCCCCCGGAGCCCGGAGCCCGACGCGCCTCAACGGGCCGGCGCGGATCCCTCCGAGCCGGCCCGACCCGCGTACAGGGCTGCGAAGACCCCGCGGTGCCCGGTCCCGTCCGGGGTGCTCCAGCCGGCCGTGACCCGGCCGACGGCGCCGTGCGGGGCACCGGCCGGGTCCAGCGGCCGCAGTACGCGCGACACGGCGAGCCTGGGACCGTCGCCCAGGGCGATCTCCGTGTCCCGCCCGGTGTGCTCGGCCTGCGGCCGCAGCGGGGGCAGGAGGGGGACCGGCAGCGTCCGCCCGTCGAACTCGGTGACGACCGACGGGTCCCGCGTGTCCGACAGTCCCTGGGCCTGGGCCGCGGCCCGGCCCTGCAGCAGCGACAGCAACTGTCCGACCAGAACCGGGTCGCGGGTGCCGTCGTAGACCCAGCGCCGGCCGAGGACACCGTGCTCCGAGGTGCCTATGAGAGCCGACTCGGCGCCCTCGAGCGGCGCCCCGCGATAGGTGAGCGGGACGTGGTAGGCGACCGGCCCGTCGTCCGATTCCTCGCTGAGCACCATGAATTCGAGGCCCACCTCGCCCTGGGGGTCGTCGAGCCGGAAGCCACCCGCACGGGCCGGCCCGGGGGCGCGCCCGGTGGGCAGGTACCAGGGCTGCGCCGGGAGCCAGTCCGCGAGCAGCTCCATCTTGCCCGGTGTCATCGTGGTCTCGTGAATGATCGCCATACCCGCGAACCTACCCTTCCGAGACGAAAGCAGCCCGCAATTCTTCCTTCAACGACCGCTGAAACGCCGTCACCAGCGCCTGCACGACCATCGGTTGCATGTGCGCGGACAGCGCCTTCATCGACTCCACCCGCTCCGGGTCGCTCTCGCCCTCGGTGAACGGTCCCCAGACCTCGTCCCGGAACAGCGCCGTCAACTGGTGCGCGGCCGTCCGGGCGTGGTCGAGCAGGACGGTGCGCGCCGCCAGGATCGTCTCGTGGGCGATCGGCACGTCGAGCAGCGCGACTCCCAGCCGCAGCAGTCCCACGTCGACCCGGAACCCCTCGCCGGCCGGCGTCAGCACGTTCATCGCCGTCAGCCGCCGCAGGTCGCTCTCCGTCAGCGTCCGCCCGGCCCGCTTTTCCAGCTCCTCCCGCGAGGACTCCAGTGCCGCGTCAGGGGCCCAGGCGGCCACCAGCGCCCGGTGGATCGCCAGGTCGTGCGCGCTCAGGTCGTCGGGCAGCGCGTCCAGGTAGCGCTGGATGGCCGACAGGGTCATGCCCTGGTGCTGCAACTCCTCGATCAGGGCGAGCCGGGAGAGGTGCTCGGGGCCGTAGTGGCCCACCCGACGGGGTCCGATCACAGGAGGGGGCAAAAGCCCGCGCGTGCTGTAGAACCGTACGGTGCGGACGGTGACACCCGCCCGGGCGGCCAGCTCGTCGACGGTGAGCATCGGCTCGGGTGCCCGGTCGGCCATCGTCTGCGCCTCGCTCTCTGCTCCACAGCTTGGGTTCAACAGTATTGCTGTCGCACCAACGATGTGAAATGGCCAGGAGCTGCCCATGACCACGACACTCCCCCTGCCCGGACCGCCCGAGGAGCTCACCCTCCCCGCCCTGCTCGCCCGCAATGCCGCAGAACACGGGGACCTCCCCGCGCTCTCCTGGCGCGAGGGAGACGGCTGGAGGACCCTCTCCTGGCGCGGGGCCCGCCAGGAGGTCGCCGCCCTCGCCCGCGGCTACGCGGCCCTCGGCGTCGAGCGCGGCGAACACGTCCTGCTGATGATGGGCAACCGGCCCGAGCACTGGCTCACCGACCTCGCCCTCGTCCATCTCGGCGCCGTCCCCGTCACCGTGTACGCAACCTCCGCGCCCGAGCAGGTCGCCCACATAGCCCGCCACAGCAGGGCCCGGTTCGCCGTCGTCGAGGGCGCGCGCGAACTGGGCCGGTGGGAACCTCTGCTGGCTGACCCCGCCGTGGCCCTGGAGGCCCTGGTCGTCGCCGAGGAGGCGGACGCGGGCCCGCACCGCGCCTACGCCTCGCTGCGCGCGGCCGGCGTACCGCCGCGATGGGCCGAGGACTTCGAGAAGGCCTGGCAGCAGACGCGGCCCGAGGACCCGCTGACCGTCGTGTACACCTCCGGTACCACCGGCGACCCCAAGGGCGTCCGGCTCACCCACCGCAACATCATGCTCCAGGCGGTCCGTCTCGACCGGCGCACGGACCTGCCCGAACACGCCGAGCACATCTGCTACCTGCCCTTCGCGCACATCGCGGAGCGGATCCTCGGCATCTACCTGCCCCTGCTGCGCGCCGCGCACGTCCGGCTGGTAGCCGACCCCGCCGCCGTCGCCGGCGCCGTCCGCGAGCTGCGCCCCGTGCAGTTCTTCGGTGTCCCCCGGGTCTGGGAGAAGCTGGCGGCGGCCGTACGGGCCGTCCTGGCCGCCCTCCCCGAGGAGCAGCGGGCCGCCATCGAAGCGGCGGGCGACGTGGCCCGCGCCGTCGCCGGGCACCGCGAGCGCGGCGAACCGGTGCCGGCCGCGCTCGAAGCCTCGTACGCCCGGGCCAAGGAGCGGGTGCTGGACCCGCTGCTGTCCCGGGCCGGGATGGACCGGCTGGTGTGGACGGCCAGCGCCACCGCGCCGATGCCGATCGACGTGGTGCGGTTCTGGGCGGGCTGGGGCATCACGATCATGGACGCCTGGGGGCTGACCGAGACGGCCGGGGTGTGCACGGTCAACAGCCCGGACGGCTTCCGGCTCGGCTCGGTGGGCCGGCCGATCGACGGCGTCGAGCTCAAGATCGCGGAGGACGGCGAGGTACTCGCCCGCGGGGAGACCGTCTTCGCCGGCTACCTGCGCCCCGACGGCTCGGTGGAGCGGGCGAGCGACGCGGACGGCTGGTTCCCCACCGGGGACGTCGGCCGGATGGACGACGACGGCTTCCTGTGGCTGACCGACCGCAAGAAGGAACTGATCATCACCTCGAACGGCAAGAACGTCTCGCCCGCCCTGGTGGAGAACACCGTCAAGGAGCACCCGCTGATCGGCCAGGCCCTCGTCCACGGCGACGGCCGCTCCTACCTCGTGGCCCTGCTCGTCCTGGACCCGGAGATGGCCCCGGCCTGGGCGGCGGCCCGCGGCATCACGGCCGCCTCGCCCGCCGAGCTCGCCGGCCACCCGGAGGTGCTCCAGGAGGTCGCCCGCGCGGTGGAGGCGGCCAACGCCCGGCTCAACCGCACCGAGCAGATCAAGAGGTACCGGCTGCTGAGCGAGGAGTGGGGCCCGGAGTCGGGGGAACTCACGCCGTCCCTCAAACTGCGCCGCAGGGTCGTCCGGGAGAAGTACGCCGACCTGATCGAGGGGCTGTACGAGCCGTAACGCCCCGCGGCGGCCCGCGGCGCCGCCCCTGCCAGGCCGACCGTCCGGACCGGATGGTTCACCCCGGCGGGGGCTGCCGTCAGTGGGTGCCGACGACGATCACGGCGAGGGTTCCGAGCACGATCACGACGTACAGGAACTGGCGAGCATGTTCGGTCACGGCGCGGTGCTCGGCTGGTACTCCCTGATGGCCTTCTCCAGGGAGCACACGATGCGGCCCAGGCCTCGGGCGTAGTTCCAGTTCGCACAGTCCCCCGGGTCCAGAGGGCCTGCCGTCACGAAGTACTCCCAGTCGGCCAGAGCACCCGCAGCCCGGGGCGAGCGCTTGGACATGGCGATCGTGGCAACGCGTTCGTGTAGCCGCTGCCCACAGGTGATGAGGTCATCCACGAGGCGAGCGACATCCTCGGCCGACGGGCGCGTGTGGTACGGCACGCGGGCCCGGTCGATGACCTCTGTGATCTGTTTCCTCTCGGACTCGCTCAGAGACTCCACAACGATGCTCCCTACCGTCTTCAATGGGTATCGGCCGGGTCCCCGGTGGCGGCGCTCAGCCCCGTCCAGCCGCTACGCTGAGCAGCTCGGTGACCACGGATATGAGCCTAGATTTCGGGCACATCCGCTTGAAGTGACCATGGGTCCCGGTTATTTGGCGGGACGCCTATGCGGAGGGAGCGTCATGGGCACCGACTCCACTTCCACCCTGACCACTGGTCAGGGCGGCCGGCGACGAAGTAGGGGCGGCCTGGTCTCCGGCCACGTCTTCCGGGTCAGCCGTGAGCAGCTTGGCCACACACAGGAAAGCCTCGCGGAGCGGTTCGCCGTCTCGGTCGATACCGTCGCCGGGTGGGAAACCGGGCGCCGCCCGCTGACTGCACTAGCTGTCGGCCAGGTGCTGGTACACAGGCACCGGCTGATGCGGATGGGTGCCAGCCCCACCCTGCTCGTGGCTCTGGACAGGGCCCTGGAAGCCGACGTCCTACTCGCCGGCGCGCTGGACGACGAGGTATCCCCACACGAGAGCCCCTTGGGGTCCTGGGTCATGCAGCGTGATCTCGTTGAGGTGCTTACATGGCCTTTGACCGGAGTGACGCCAGAACCCATGCGTAGCCTCCCACCCCCCACACACCTTCGTCGTGGCCCGGCAGCCGGCCGCCCGCTTCTCTCCGGGGAAGAGCGCCGCAGGTTCTTCGGCCACATGCGGCGCATGGCAGAGGAGGCCCGAACTGGAGGACAGTTCCTTCTACGTAGGCAGGCCCTCTACCTGGCCGGATACGACGATGCTCCGGACACAGTGGACTGGCTGGCCCAGCAGCGTAGGACCGAGTGGCCGTCTGACTGGCTTACCCAGTGGCTGACGTCCCGCTCCGTCGCCACCGTGGCTGCGAGACAGGGTGATCGGGATCGCATGCAGCACTTCATCGCCACGACCTTGCAAGACGACGAGGCGGGAGAGGCAGCCAACCTGAGCTACTGGGCTTACTGGATCGGGGAATCGTCGCGCCCCGAGCTGTCGGACGACTTCATCGCCGTGACCGGTGCGATGACCTGGCACGGCCACCGGTTGTTCCAGCACCTCGTCAGGGGGCTTGGCCCGGAACATGGCTTCTTCGATCTCACCGTGCACACGTTGTGGGCACTGCTCGCGGCGCGCCCCGGCCTCCTCCACACCGGCTCGACGGCCGGGCGGGCGCTGCGGCTACAACTGCCTCTGCTGTTGGATGGCACCACGGCCTCGACGCTTGCGCGCCGAGAGCTGGAGGGCATCCGGTACGCGATCCGCCTCGCCGAGGCGTGAAGGAGAGACACAGTGGCTGACGACTTGTCCGCGGTAGCGCGCTTCCTCTACGAAGCGGGCACGCTCAAGAACGCGCGCCGCACGGGCTGGTGGATGGCCGGCATCACCCAGCCGGAGAGCGTCGCGGAGCACTCCTGGCGTACCTCGCTCATCGCGTCGATCATCGCGAAGCTGGAAGGTGCCGACCCCGCACGAGCAGCGTTCCTCGCCGTATGGCACGACACCCAGGAAAGCCGCACCGGGGACATGAACCACCTCGGCAAGAAGTACGCCACCAGTGCCGACCCGGCAGCGGTGACGGCGGACCAGATTGCCGGGATGCCCGAGGTCCTCGCGGCCGCGATCCGTGACCTGGTGGCGGAATACGAGGCGAATGACTCACCGGAGGCCATCTGCGCGCGCGACGCTGACAAGCTGGAATGCATGCTCCAGGGAATCGAGTACAAGGCCCAGGGTTACGAGAACGCGCAGCGATGGATCGACAACAGCAGGGCCCGGCTGACAACAGAAACCGGGCAGCGACTGGCGGACGAGCTGCTCGGCCAGGGGACGCTCGACTGGTTGCGGGCCGCGATCGGAGAGAAGGCCTGACCGCCGGGACATCGAAATCGCCCCCTCGCGGCCCGAAGGGCGAAAGGGGGCACGTCCTGGTTCTGCAGTCCCGCCTACGGTGGACGGTGCCGAAGCAGGATCCCGGCCCGCATGTCGCGCCGAAGACGAAGGAACTTGCCATGTAACGCACGAAAGGCGTACCCACCAGGCAGCGGGGGCGTACCGTGTCCGCTCTCGACGGAGGGAGCCGAGGTGGCTGAGCAAGGGCCCGACTGGACGCGTGGCTTGCTGGCTGTTGGCCTATTGCTACTGATCACCGGTTGGTTGGTCGCCTGGCCGCTGTCAGCGCTGGGCGCTCTGATGATCCTCTTCGTCGGCGCGTCCACGGCTGGACAGAGGCGGGCAAGCGGCCGGCCGCCGGAGACGCTGCTGCAGCCTGGCGACAGGCCGTGGAAGAGGGACAACTAGCTGCCGGGATCACCGGCCATCTGCGACCGACGTGGGTCCTCCGGCGGAGACGGCCGCCGAAGATCCCACACCCGGACTGTTGTTGCGTGCTACCCGGTCAGCGCCCGATCACCGGGTAGTGGTCGGAGAGGTCGGTGTACGTGTAGGAGGTGCCCCAGCTGGAGACCGTCCAGGGCGCGGACTCCTGCTTCACCACCGTGTTCTCCCAGCCCGCCGGGCGGGCGTTGCCCTTGCGGTACAGGACGTAGTCGAGGTCCTCGCGCGGGTCGGTCGGGTAGCGGTACCGGGCGACGGAGTTGAGCGCCGTGTCGAAGGAGTACGGGTGCCCGGTGCGGGAGTCGGCGGGGGCCAGGTCGGCGTTGGCCAGCATCGAGGGGTATTCGGCGCTGTGCGAGTCGACGTTCATGTCGCCCGTGACGATGACCTCTTCGCCCGCCGGGATGTTCTTGGCGTCCAGGAAGGCGTCTATCGCGCGGAACTGGCGGCCGCGGATGTCCGCCGCCTCACCGGTGCCGCAGCCCGAGTCGGTGGACTGGGTGTGGGTGCCGACCACGTGCACCCTGGTGCCGTTCACGTCGAGGACGACGTAGGCGAAGCCCTTGTTGGACCACCAGTCCGAGCCGCAGGCGTCCTTGTAGACGACCTGCTCCTTGCGCACGATCGGCCACTTGCTGAGGATCGTGACCCCGCCGTCCTCCGGGGTGGTGGAGGAGTACGAGCCGCCGGTGGCGTCCCAACCGCTCTTGGAGCGGCCGACGACCGGCGTCTGGTACGGGTACTGCCCCGAGGCGCCGGACTTCAGCGCGTCCGAGGCGGTGTTGTCGAAGGCCTCCTGGAGCACCACCACGTCGTGCCCCTGGAAGAAGGACGCCCTGGGGATCTCCGCGGCCCGGTGCGCCTGGCCCCAGTTGGGGTAGAGGCTCGTGGACATCAGGAACGTGTTGTACGTCAGGACGCTCAGGCGCGGGGCGGGGGAGCTCTCCGCGGCCGTGGCGGCCGTGGCGGCCGGGGCGGTGGTGAGGGCCAGCGCGCCGGCGGCGACCGCCGCGACGGCGGTGGCGGCGGCGCGACCGTGGCGGTTCAGGGTGTGCGTCATGGGGGCTCCGTCATTCCTGCGGGGGAAGATCGACGCCGTCATCCAAGCAGCCGCGGTTACCTCTGGGTAACACCTGTGCAGAGACTTTCTGTCCGCAGCGCGACCGTATGGAACTCGCATACTTGAACCATGAGCGACACGGAGTCCGCCACCCGGACACCCACCCACCACCGCGACCCCGGGCCGCCCCCGGCCGGCGGTGTGCTGTGGACCATCGCCGGGGACGTCCGTGCGCTGCTGATGCTCCCCGCGGCCTTCACCATGCAGGTCGCCCACCCCGCGATCGGCGCCGGCGTCGACGAGCACTCCGTCTTCCGGACCGACCCCTGGGGGCGCGGCGAGCGCTCGCTGCGCTCCGTCCAGCTGTGGGTGTACGGGGGCGAGCGGGCCGCCGAGGAGGGGCGCCGGGTGCGCCGCCTGCACAAGGGGATCCAGGGCACCGACACCCGCGGGCGCCGCTACCACTCCCTCGACCCCGCCTGCTACTCCTGGGTCCACGCCACGGGCTTCCCGGTCTACCTGTACGCCGGCCGGTACCTGCTGCGCCGCTTCACCCCGGCCCAGGAGCGGCAGCTGTACCGGGAGTGGCTGCAGGTGGGCCGGATCCTGGGCATCCACGACCGGGACATGCCGCAGACCATCGAGGAGTACTGGGTCTACTACCGCCGGATGCTGGCCGAGGAGATCGAGCCCACCCCGGTCGCCCGTGAGCTCGTCGCCACCGACGTGCCCCTGCCCCGGCCCGAGGGCGGCCCGCTGCCGGTACGGCTGCTGCTGCGGCTCACCTGGCCGGTGCTGCGGGCCGCGTTCCTGCGGCTGCGGGCCTTCGTCACCGTCGGCTACATGCCGCCCGACGCACGGGCCGCCATCGGGCTGGAGTGGACCCCCGCGCAGGAGCGCAGGCTCCGGCGGTTCAGCGCGGTCGTACGGGTCCTCGTACCGCTGCTGCCCGAGCGGTTGCGCTACCTGCCCGTCGCCCGCGCGGCGCGGGCACGCGAACGCGCCGCCGCCCGCTGAGGGGCGACGGCGCGCGGGGCGCCGGCGGGGGCGCCGTCAGTGCTCGTGGACCGAGTTCGTCGCTGCGATCTTCTTCCAGGACTTCGGCTCCACCGGCTCGGCGGCGGGGGCCTTCGAGGACCGGGCGGCCGGCGATCCGGCCGGCGGGGCGAAGGCGGGCTTGCCCGGGGTGTAGAGCCAGGTGTCGAAGAGCTGGGCCAGCGGCTTGCCGGAGACCTTCTCCGCGTACCGCACGAAGTCCCCGACCTTGGCGTTGCCGTAGGCGTGCTCGGTCGGCCAGCCCTTGAGGATCGTGAAGAACTTCTCGTCGCCGATCTCGTTGCGCAGGGCCTGGAGGGCGATGGCGCCCCGGTCGTACACGGCGCCGTGGAACTGGTTGTCCGCGCCCGGGTCGCCCGGCTTGACCTGCCAGAACGGGTCGTCCGTCGGGTAGTTCCGGTACGTCCATTCGGCGAGCTCCTGCGCCGTGCCCTCGCCCTCCTTCTCCGACCACAGCCACTGGCTGTAGCGGGCGAACCCCTCGTTGATCCAGATGTCCTTCCAGTTGTCGACGGACACGCTGTCGCCGTACCACTGGTGGGCCAGCTCGTGGACGACCACCGACACGTTCGCGCCGTTGGCGAACTGGCGCGGGCTGTAGAACGGCCGGCTCTGGGTCTCCAGGGCGAAGCCGGACGGCACGTTCGGCACGTACCCGCCCAGGGCGTTGAAGGGGTAGGGGCCGAAGACGCCCTCCAGCCACTCCGCGACCTCGCCGGTCCGCTCCACGCTCGCGCGCGCCGCGCCCGCGTTGTCGCCCAGGTCCTTGCTGTACGCGTTGAGGATGGGCAGCCCGTTCGCGGTCTTGCCGGTGGTGATGTCGAACTTGCCGACGGCGAGGGTGGCGAGGTACGTGGCCTGCGGCTTGTTCGAGCGCCAGTTGTAGCGGGTCCAGCCGAGCTTCGAAGTCTGCGACTGGAGCACGCCGTTGCTGATCGCCTGGGTGCCGTCGGGGACGCTGACCGAGATGTCGAAGGTGGCCTTGTCGAGCGGGTGGTCGTTGCTCGGGAACCACCAGACGGCCGAATCGGGCTCCTGGGCCGCGACCCCGCCGTCCGGGGTGCGCTGCCAGGCCGACCAGCCGTCGATCTTGAACTCCGAGGGCTTGCCCGCGTACTTGACGACGACCGAGGCCTGCTTGCCCTTCTCCAGCGCCTGCGCCGGGGTCACTTCCAGCTCGTGGGCGCCGGAGGTCGCGAACTTCGCCTTCGCGCCGTTCACCCGGATCTCGCTGACCTTGAGTCCGAAGTCCAGGTCGAAGCGGGACAGGTCCTGCGTGACGGTGGCCAGGAGGGTGGCGGTGCCCTCCAGGAGGTCCGTCTTCGGGTCGTACTTGAGGCGCAGGTCGTAGTGGGAGACGTCGTATCCGCCGTTGCCGCTGGCCGGGTAATAGGAGTCGCCCACGCCCGGGGCGCCCGGGACGGAACCGGCCGCCGACGCCGGGATCACCAGCAGCAGGGAAGCGGCGAGCACGCTCGGGGCGATGACTTTGCGGTGCACGAATAGCTCCAAGGGGTAGGGGAGACAGTTCCGTTCGCGGATGCGTGTTCCGACCGTATTCACGCGCGACGCCTGCGTCATGTCCATGGCGCCTTCTGTCACATGATCGCCATTCGGCCGTCACGGGCCGGGGCGCAGCGCCGCGAACAGCCGCGGTCGCGCCCTCGGGTGGGCGAAGATCGGCCGGAAACGGCGGGTTCCCGCGGGAGGGGGCGGGATCGTGTCTGGTCCGCATACTAAGCAGTCGGTAATCTGCTCCGCATGACTCTTCCCCCGCGCGCCGCCCGCCACTGCTGGCACGCAGCGATCAACCCGCTGCACGCCACCATCTACTTCTCGCCCGACCTCGGCAAGGAGTTCGCCGCCCTCGGCGTCACGGACCGCGCCGCCGTGAACCTCGCCTCCCGCTCCGCCGCCATGGGGGCCGTCGGCGCCGGGGTGGTGACCGCCACGTTCTACAACTACCGCCACGACCTGATAGCCCGGCACCTGCCCGCGGTCTGGGAGACCGCCTCGCCCGAGCAGGCGCTCGCCGCCCGGCTGCGCGCCGCCGACAGCACGCTGCGCCGCCTCCTCGGCGACGAGACGATCGCCTCGCCCGAGGTCGCCGAAGCCGCCGGCCTCGCCATGCGGGCCACCGAGGCCTGCACCCGCCACGGCCGCACCCTCTACGCCGCCCACGCGGACCTGCCCGTGCCCGAGGAGCCGCACCTGCGGCTGTGGCACGCCACCACCCTGCTGCGCGAGCACCGCGGCGACGGTCACCTCGCCGCCCTCCTCCTCGCGGAACTCGACCCGCTGGAGGCCCTGCTCAGCCACACCGCCACCGGCCGCGGCATGACCCCCGAGTGGATCAAGTCGATCCGCGGCTGGGAGCAGTCCGACCTCGACGCCGCCACCGACCGGCTGCGCGAGCGGGGCATCCTGGACGCGGCCGGCGACCTCACCGAGGAAGGCGCCGCCGTACGCGAGCAGCTGGAGGCGGACACCGACCGCCTCGACGCCGCTCCCTACGAGCACCTCGGCGCGGACGGCCTGGCCCGCCTCGCCGAACTCGGCGGCGCGCTCGTCGCGAAGGCCATCGGCGCCGGAGCCTTCCCGAAGGACCTCTTCGGCAGGGCCTGAGCCGGGTCTTTCGGGCGTCCGTCACCGCCACCTGCCACAATTGGCAGCCTTCCACGCATCCCATGCACACGTACGAAGGCAGGCAGGACCGCACCGTGACGATGTCCATCGAAGGCAGGATCGCCGAGGAGCTCGGCGTACGGGAGCGGCAGGTGAAGGCCGCCGTCGAGCTGCTCGACGGCGGCTCCACCGTGCCGTTCATCGCTCGCTACCGCAAGGAAGCGACCGAGATGCTCGACGACGCCCAGCTGCGCTCCCTGGAGGAGCGGCTGCGCTACCTGCGCGAGCTGGAGGACCGGCGGGCGGCGATCCTCGACTCCGTGCGCGAACAGGGCAAGCTCGACGCGGAGCTGGAGGCCCGGATCCTGGCCGCCGACACCAAGGCCCGGCTGGAGGACATCTACCTGCCGTTCAAGCCCAAGCGGCGCACCAAGGCGCAGATCGCCCGGGAGGCGGGCCTCGAAGCGCTCGCCGAGGGCCTGCTCGCCGACCCCTCGACGGACCCGTCCACCGCCGCGGCCGCGTTCGTGGACCCCGACAAGGGCGTCACCGACGCGGCGGCCGCCCTGGAGGGTGCCCGCGCCATCCTCACCGAGAAGTTCGCCGAGGACGCCGACCTGATCGGCGAGTTGCGCGAGCGGATGTGGACCCGCGGCCGGCTCGTCTCCAAGGTGCGCGAGGGCAAGGAGGAGGCGGGCGCCAAGTTCGCCGACTACTTCGACTTCGCCGAGCCCTTCACCGCGCTGCCCTCGCACCGCGTCCTCGCCATGCTCCGCGGCGAGAAGGAGGACGTGCTCGTCCTCGACCTGGAGCCGGAAGAGCCGGGCGAGACGCCCGGCCCGTCCACCTACGAGGGCATGATCGCCCGCCGCTTCGGGGTTGCGGCCCCCTCGGAGCACAGCCGGCCCGGCGACAAGTGGCTCGCCGACACCGTCCGCTGGGCCTGGCGCACGAAGATCCAGGTGCACCTCGGGATCGACCTGCGGACCCGGCTGCGCGCCGCCGCCGAGGACGAGGCCGTCCGCGTCTTCGCGGCCAACCTCCGCGACCTGCTCCTCGCCGCCCCGGCCGGCACCCGCGCCACCCTCGGCCTGGACCCGGGCTTCCGCACCGGAGTCAAGGTCGCCGTGGTCGACGCCACGGGCAAGGTCGTGGCCACCGATGTGATCTACCCGCACGTGCCCGCCAACAAGTGGGACGAGTCCCTGGCCAAGCTGGCCCGGCTGGCGGCGGAACACGCGGTCGAACTCGTCGCGATCGGCAACGGCACCGCCTCCCGCGAGACGGACAAGCTCGCCGGTGACCTCATCTCCCGCCATCCGGAGCTCGGACTGACCAAGGTGATGGTCTCGGAGGCGGGCGCCTCCGTGTACTCGGCCTCCGCCTTCGCGTCGCAGGAACTGCCGGGCATGGACGTCTCGTTGCGCGGCGCCGTCTCCATCGCCCGCCGCCTCCAGGACCCGCTCGCCGAACTGGTGAAGATCGACCCCAAGTCCATCGGGGTCGGCCAGTACCAGCACGACCTGTCCGAGGTGAAGCTCTCCCGCTCGCTGGACGCGGTCGTCGAGGACTGCGTGAACGGCGTCGGCGTCGACGTCAACACCGCTTCCGCACCGCTGCTTTCGCGGGTGTCGGGCATCAGCGGCGGGCTCGCCGAGAACATCGTGGCCCACCGCGACGCCAACGGCCCCTTCCGCAGCCGCAAGGGGCTCAAGGACGTCGCCCGGCTCGGCCCCAAGGCGTACGAGCAGTGCGCCGGCTTCCTGCGCATCCGCGGCGGTGACGACCCGCTGGACGCCTCCAGCGTGCACCCCGAGGCCTACCCGGTGGTGCGGGGCATGGCGAAGACCGTCGGCAGCGAGGTGGCGGCCCTGATCGGCAACGGCGGCGTGCTGCGCTCGCTGCGGCCGGAACAGTTCGTCACGGAGGCCTTCGGCCTGCCGACGGTCACCGACATCCTGCGCGAGCTGGAGAAGCCGGGCCGCGACCCGCGCCCCGCCTTCAAGACGGCCACCTTCAAGGAGGGCGTGGAGAAGATCGGCGACCTCGCCCCCGGCATGATCCTCGAAGGCGTGGTCACCAATGTGGCGGCCTTCGGCGCCTTCATCGACATCGGCGTCCACCAGGACGGCCTCGCGCACGTCTCGGCCCTGTCGAAGACCTTCGTCAAGGACCCGCGGGACGTGGTCAAGCCCGGCGACATCGTGCGCGTGAAGGTCCTGGAGGTGGACATCCCGCGCAAGCGGATCTCCCTGACCCTGCGGATCGACGACGAGGCGACGGGCGAGCGCGCGCCGGGCGCCCCGAGGCAGCGCGAGGAGCGGCGCGGCGGCGGCCGCCCGCCGCAGCAGCGTGGCCAGGGCGGCCAGGGTGGCGCGCGCGGCCAGGGCGGGCAAGGCGGTCAGCGTGGTCAGGGCGCCCAGGGCGGGCAGGGCCGGGCCGGGGCGCAGAACCGCAGCGGCGGCCAGGGCGGCGGCAACGCGCCGGCCCCCGCCAACAGCGCGATGGCCGACGCCCTGCGCCGGGCCGGCCTCACCGGCAAGGAGGAGCGCCGCAAGCGGTAGCGGCCCCCGCGCGCGAACACGTACGGGTTGGCCGAATAGGTTCCCCACCTGGGCTCACCGTCTTGCCAACTCCCGTACATGATCTGTAGGCATGGGTGGAACGCCCGTTCGTCCTGACGCGGACGGGCTTCCGCATTCCCCTCAGGGACCGCACTCCCGGGGCCGCCTCAAGGCACAGGATGTAACGCCCATGCCCACGCACGCCGCCTATCGACGCTGCCCGAGAAAGGGTCCGAAGAGGGAACACATGCCCTATCGGAATCTCAACCTGCGGAAACGGTGCGAGACGATTCTCGGCCATCTGGACCTGAGCCGCCCGTTCTCGCTCGAGAACCTCTGCACGGACATCGCCGAACAGCGCGGACGCCCCATCCGGCTGCACCCGCTGCCCAAGGAAGCCGCCGAATCCGGAGTCTGCGGGCTGTGGGTCGGCACGGCCGGCGTGGACTACGTCTTCTACGAGGCCCAGACCACTCCGCTGCACCGCGAGCACATCGTGCTCCACGAGATCGGCCACATCCTGTTCGGCCACCACTCGCTGGAGGGCGAGGAGACCGACGGCGAGGCCCCCGTGGTCCTCGGGCGCACCAACTACACCACCCGCCAGGAGCAGGAGGCGGAGATGCTCGCGAGCATGATCCGCACGCGGACCGCCGGCAACGGCCCCCCGTCGCGGACCGCGCCCCGCGGCGCCCTCGCCCGCCTGGAGTCCGCCATGGGGTACGGACGGGGCGTGCGCGATGGCAGCTGACCTGACGGCCTTCGGCGACTGGCTCGCCGTTCCCAGCGTGGTGGTCCTGGGGATCGCCGTCCTGCTGCGCGCACCGGGCGCCCTGCGCTCCCCGCAACAGCGCGGTCTGTGGCTCGCCGTCGCGACCGCCGCGGCCGCGATGACCCTGAACCTGCCCGACGTCGTCGCCTACGCCACGAGCCGGGACGCCGACTACGCGCACGCGATCGGATTGGTCCGCAACCTCATCGGCGTCCTGTCGGCCGGCGCCGTGGTCTACTTCGTGGCCGCCGCCACCCGGGGCCGCAGCCTCCAACTGGCCTCCTGGACCGGCACGGTGATCTGGCTGGGCACGCTGATCGCGCTCGACTTCCTCGCGCCCGGACACGGGACGCACACCATCCCGCCCGTCGGGGACCCGGTCCCCTCGCTCGCCTACTGGCTGGTGCTGATCTCGGCGCACCTCGTCGCCAACACCACCTGCGTGTACGTGTGCGCCCGCTACAGCCGCCGCACCGAAAGCCGCGGACTGGCCTTCGGGCTGCGGCTGTTCGGCCTCGGCACGGCCCTCGCCTGGGTGTTCTGGTTCGTGTACCTGCTCAAGGCTTTGTTCGGCAGCACCTGGGCCATGCCCGCCCTGCCCCTGATGATGAACCTGCACGGACTGCTTCGGGCCGCCGCCATCGTCGTCCCGACCCTCTTCACGCTGCGCCGCACGACGGCCGACATCGCCACCGCGTGGCGGCTGTGGCCGCTGTGGCGGGACCTGGTGCAGGCCGTACCGCACGTCGTCCTGTCGAAGCCGCGGGCGGGACGGGTCGCCGAGCTGATCTGGCCGCCACTGCCGCGCAACCTGCTGGTCTACCGCAAGGTCATCGAGACGCGTGACGCGATCTTGATCCTGGGGGAGTACGTGGCCCCGGGCCTCGCGGAGCTCGCGCGCAGCCACGTCGCCGGCAGCGGGGTGCCCGAGCAGCGGAGGTCCGCGGCCGCGCTGGCCTGCCTGCTCAAGGAGGCCCGGCAGGCGAAGCTGGCCGGGCTGCCCGGACAGCAGTCGGGGGAGGCCTCGGCCCTGGAGCTGCCCGCCGCCGTCCAGACCTCCGCGGAAGGCGGCGACCTGGACGAGGAGGCCCGCTTCCTGGTGCACGTCGCGCAGGCGTACGCGTCGCCCGCGACCACGTCCTTCACGCCGCAGCCGGCGTGAAGCCGCGCCGGCGGAACCCGGGACCCCACACCGTAGGAGTGACACGCACGTGACCACCGCCCTGATCACCGGCGCCAGTTCCGGCCTCGGCGCGGCCTTCGCGCGGGGCCTCGCCGCCAAGGGCTGCGACCTCGTCCTCGTCGCCCGGGACGAGGACCGGCTCACCGCCGTCGCCGAGGAGCTCCGCCGCACGTACGGGACGTCCTGCGAGGTGCTGCCCGCGGACCTGCTCGACCCCGCCGCATGCGAGAAGGTGGCCGAGCGGCTCGCCGACCGGGCCCGGCCCGTCGACGTGCTGGTCAACAACGCGGGCTTCGGCCTGCCCGCCCCCTTCCCGTACAGCCCCGTCGAAGACGAGGAGCGGATGCTCGACCTGCTGGTCAAGGTCCCGCTGCGGCTGACCCACGCGGCGCTGCCCGGTCTGCGCGAGCGCCGCCGCGGCGCGGTGATCAACGTCTCGTCGGTCGCGGGAGCCCTGCCGACCGGGACCTACGGGGCCGCCAAGGCCTGGATCACCGCGTTCAGCGAATCCCTGCGGATCGACATGGAGCCGTACGGGGTGCGCGTGCTTGCGGTGGTACCGGGCTTCACCCGCACCGAGTTCCAGGAGCGCGCCGGGATGGACGTCAGCGCCCTGCGCGACGCGGTGTGGCTGGAGCCCGGAGCGGTGGTGGCCAAGGCCCTCAGGGACCTGGCGAGGCGCCGCCCCGTCAGCATCACCAGCCGCCGCTACCAGGCGTACGTCCTCGCGGCCCGACACCTCCCGCGGGACTTCGTGGCGCGCCGGATGGCCCGCACCCGGCGGGCCCCGGACGGCCTCTAGGGGACGGCTGGGCCGTCTCTACCGGATCTTGCCGGACGGCGCGGGTCAGGCAAGATCCGGAAGGGACGGCTAGAGCTCGACGACCTTGCCGGCCGAGACCTCCAGGCGGCGGGTCACGTGCACCGCGTCGAGCATCCGGCGGTCGTGGGTGACCAGCAGCAAGGTGCCCTCGTACGCCTCCAGCGCCGACTCCAACTGCTCGATCGCCGGCAGGTCGAGGTGGTTGGTGGGCTCGTCCAGGACCAGCAGGTTGACCCCGCGGCCCTGGAGCAGCGCCAGGGCCGCGCGGGTGCGCTCACCGGGCGAGAGGGTGGCCGCCGGGCGCAGCACGTGGACCGCCTTGAGGCCGAACTTGGCCAGCAGCGTGCGGACTTCGGCGGGTTCGGTGTCCGGCACGGCGGCGCAGAACGCCTCCAGCAGCGGCTCGTCGCCGAGGAACAGCCCCCGCGCCTGGTCCACTTCACCGACCAGCACCCCTGAACCGAGGGTGGCCGCGCCGGAATCGGGGGCGAGACGGCCGAGCAGCACGGCCAGCAGGGTGGACTTGCCGGCCCCGTTGGCTCCCGTGATCGCGACCCGGTCCGCCCAGTCGATCTGCAGGCTGGCCGGGCCGAAGTGGAAGTCGCCCCGGCTGACGGCCGCTTCGCGAAGCGTGGCGACCACCGAACCCGATCGGGGGGCCGCCGCGATCTCCATGCGCAGCTCCCACTCCTTGCGGGGCTCGTCCACCACGTCCAGACGCTCGATCGCGCGCTGCGTCTGGCGGGCCTTGGCGGCCTGCTTCTCGCTCGCCTCGCTGCGGAACTTCTTGCCGATCTTGTCGTTGTCGGTGGCCTTGCGGCGGGCGTTCTTGACGCCCTTGTCCATCCAGCCGCGCTGCATCGCGGCCCGGCCTTCGAGTGCCGAGCGCTTGTCCGCGTACTCGTCGTACTCCTCGCGGGCGTGCGTACGGGCCCGCTCGCGCTCCTCCAGGTAGGCCTCGTAGCCACCGCCGTAGAGGTTGATCTGCTGCTGCGCCAGATCCAGTTCGAGGACCTTGGTGACGGTGCGCGCGAGGAACTCGCGGTCGTGGCTGATGACGACCGTGCCCGCGCGCAGCCCCTTCACGAACTGCTCCAGCCGCTCCAGACCGTCGAGGTCGAGGTCGTTGGTCGGCTCGTCGAGCAGGAACACGTCGTAGCGGGAGAGCAGGAGGGAGGCGAGACCGGCGCGGGCCGCCTGGCCGCCGGACAGGGCCGTCATCGGCAGGTCGAGGCCCACGGACAGACCGAGGTCGTCGGCGACCTCCTGGGCCCGCTCGTCGAGGTCCGCGCCGCCGAGGTTCAGCCAGCGGTCGAGGGCCTCCCCGTAGGCGTCGTCGGCGCCGGGGGTGCCGTCGACCAGGCCCTGGGTGGCCGCGTCGAGCTCCGCCTGCGCGGCCGCGACACCGGTGCGGCGGGCGAGGAACTCGCGGACCGACTCCCCGGGGCGGCGCTCGGGCTCCTGCGGCAGGTGCCCCACGGCGGCGCCGGGCGGGGAGAGCCGGAGCTCACCGGTCTCGGGGGCGTCCAGCCCGGCGAGTAGCCGCAGCAGGGTGGACTTCCCGGCGCCGTTGACGCCGACGAGGCCGATGACGTCGCCGGGCGCGACGACGAGGTCGAGGCCGGCGAAGAGCGTGCGCTCACCGTGCGCGGCGGTGAGGTTCTTGGCGACGAGGGTTGCAGTCATGGTCCGTCGATCCTATCCGCGCGGGCGCCACGGCCCGAGCGGTGGCCGGATAGGTGGGAAGTGCGGCATTGCGGCCATTCCCTCGGGGTCACAGGATGGAGGCATGTCGTCGCGAAACGTGCTCGTACTGCTCTACGACGGGGTGCAGAGCCTGGACGTGACCGGCCCGGTGGAGGTGTTCAGCGGGGTCGGCCGGTTCCCGGAACACGCCGGGTACCGGATCAGGACGGTGTCCCCCGGGGCCGCTCCCGTACGCACCTCCAGCGGGCTGACCCTGGTCCCGGACGGAGACCTGGAGAGCGCGCGGCCCGGGGCGGGGACCACCCTGCTGGTACCCGGGGGCCGGTACACGGGCGACTTCGACCCGGGGCTCACCGACTGGCTCCGCGCGCACGGGGGTGGCGCGGAGCGGGTGGTGTCCGTGTGCACGGGAGGACTGCTGCTGGCGGAAGCGGGGCTGCTGGACGGCCACCGGGCCACGACGCACTGGAACGCCTGCGCGCGGATGGCCCGGGACTACCCCGCCGTCACGGTCGAACCCGATCCCGTCTACGTCCGCGACGGCCGGGTGGCCACATCGGCCGGGGTGACGGCCGGCATCGACCTCGCGCTGGCGCTGGTGGAGGAGGACGTCGGGCGGGACGTGGCGCTGCTGATCGCCCGGCACCTGGTGGTGTTCCTGCGCAGGCCCGGGAACCAGGCGCAGTTCAGCGCACAGCTGGCGGCGCAGACGGCGCGGCGGGAACCGCTGCGGGACGTGCAGCAGTGGATCAACGAACACCCGGGCGAGGACCTCGGGGTGGAGGCGCTCGCGGCGCGGGCCGCGCTGTCGCCGCGCCACTTCGCGCGGGCCTTCCAGGCGGAGACGGGGGTGACCCCGGGGCGGTACGTGGAGCGGGTACGGGTGGAGCACGCGCGGCGGCTGCTGGAGGATGGCGGCGGGGGCGTGGCCCAGATCGCCCGCGCATCCGGCTACCGCACCCCGGAGGCCCTCCGCCGCGCCTTCCTGCGCACCCTCGGCCAGCCGCCGTCCGAATACCGCCGCCGCTTCGGCCCGTGACGTCCGCGACCATCGCCGCCGGCCCGGGGCCGCCCCGAACCGCATCCCCCCGGCCGGGTCCGCCCCGAACCGCATCTCCCGGCCCGCCGTGAGCGTCGACGGCCGGCCACCGGCCGGGCCGCCACCGGCGGCCGCCGGGCCCCGCACACCACTACCGCTCCGGAGGAGCCATGCAGATCGCCGTACTGCTCTACGACCGCTTCACCGCGCTCGACGCCGTCGGGCCCTTCGACACCCTGGGGCGTCTGCCCGGCGCCGACGTCGTCTTCGTCGCCGAGCGGCCGGGGCCCGTGCGGGGGGACTCCGGGCAGCTGGCGCTCGTCGCCGACAAGGGGCTCGACGAGATCACCCGGCCCGACATCGTCATCGTGCCGGGCGGCCCGCACCCCGAGCTGGAGATGCAGAACCCCGCCGTCCTCGACTGGCTGCGGACCGTCGACGCCACCACGACCTGGACCACCTCGGTCTGCACCGGCTCCCTCCTGCTGGCCGCCGCCGGCCTGCTCGACGGGCGCCGGGCCACGGGCCACTGGATGTTCCTCGACCGGCTTTCCGAGTTCGGCGCCGAGCCCACCGGCGAGCGCGTGGTCTTCGACGGCAAGTACGTGACCGCCGCCGGGGTGTCGGCCGGCATCGACATGGGCCTCACCCTCCTCGGCCGCGTCGCGGGCGACGACGTCGCCCGAGCGGTGCAACTGATGACCGAGTACGACCCCCAGCCGCCCTACGACGCCGGGTCCCCCGAGAAGGCGCCGGCCGAACTCGTCGCGCGGCTGCGCGCGGTCAATCCGCTGGGGGGGTCCAGGTAAAGACGGGCGCCCGGCGCTCCAGGAACGCGGCGACACCCTCCGCGGTATCGCCGCTACCCGCGGCCTGGGCGGCCCAGTACGCGTCCCGGTCCGTCCGGCCGTCCGCGAACTCCTTCGCCGCGGCCTGGGTCAGCTGCGAGCGGGCCGTCAGCGTCCGGGCGAACTCACCGACCCGCTTGTCGAGTTCCCCGGCGGGCAGCAGCTCGTTCAGGAACCCGGCGCGCAGGGCGTGCTCCGCCTCGATCAGCTCCGCCGAGTAGAGCAGGTACTTGGCGGTCGACGGGCCGACCAGCGCGGCCAGCCGCCGCGTCGACGGAGCCGGGTAGACGATGCCCAGCTTCGCCGGGGTCACCCCGAACTGCGCCCCTGCTTCCGCGAAGCGCAGGTCGCACGCGGCCGCCAGCTGGCTCCCGCCGCCCACGCAGAAACCCCGGATGGCGGCGATCGTCGGCTTGGGGAACGCGGCGAGGGCCTCTTCCGCCGTCACGGACAGCGCCTGGGGGTCGTCGTCGCCCCTCAGCGAGGTGATGTCGGCTCCCGCGCAGAAGGTCGGCCCGGCCCCCGTCAGCACGACCACCCGTACGGACGCGTCGTCCGCCAGCGCGGACAGCAGCCCGGGCAGCGCCCGCCACATGCCGGCCGTCATGGCGTTCCGCTTCGCCGGGTGCGAGATGACGACGGTGGCGACGCCGTCGGCCACCGTGTGAAGGAGGGCAGCGTCCATGTGCCGGATGCTATCCGGGTCGCCCGAACCTGTGATCCGCGGTGTCCGTCGGGGGGCGCTGAAAGGTGGCCGGCTTCATGGGCGCAGACCGGGGCGACCGGCGGGACGTGACCGGCCGGTCCGGCCGGAGCACCTGGCGCCGCGGCCGAAGGAAGGCCAGGTCGCCGCCCGGCCGGGCGAGGTGGACGGGGTGCGCGGGACAGCCGAGCAGGGCGTGCCCAGGGGTCAGGAACGGTCGTACAACTGACGCTGTCATACGCCAACGGTCAGAAAGTGCACGATTGACGCTGACTTCTGGTCAGCGATGCGGTCCGGACCTGCCTGTTGTCCACCCTTGAGCCGTGGAGACGATCGAGCGCGAAGACGGGGGCGTGAAGATGGACGACAGCGGGAGTGTCCCGCCGGCCAGGGGTGGTGAGCCGGTTGCCCCGGCGGACCCTCTCGCGTACGAGGGAGTGTGGAGGTTCACCGCTCCGGCGGTTGAAGAATCCGTTCCGCAGGCCCGCCGCGCGGTCCGGGACCTCCTCGGCCGGCAGGGGGTGCCCGCCCACCAGGACCTGGTCTACTCCCTGCTGCTGATCGTCTCCGAACTGGTGACGAATTCGGTCCGGCACGCCGCCCTGCTCTCCCCGGAGGTCGCCGTCGAGGTGGCGGTGGGCCGTGAATGGGTGCGGGTGGCCGTCGAGGACAACCACCCGTACCGCCCCAAGGCGCTGGAGGCCGACTTCGGCCAGACCGGGGGCCGGGGCCTGCTGCTCGTCCGGGAGATCACCCTCGAGGCCGGCGGGGTGTGTGACGTGGAGCACACCTCCACCGGCGGCAAGGTGATCTGGGCGGCCCTGCCGCTCACCGCTCCCGTCGCCGCACCCGTCCGTCCGTAGGGCGCGACGGCTACCAGCCCGCAGCCTCACCGGTCAGCTCGCGGATCGCGGGCCGGGCCGCGTCCAGCACTGTCATGAACCAGGCGGAGAACGGTGCCTCCGCGTGCCGCTTCGCCAGCTCGCCGGCGGTGACGAAAGCGGTGTCCCCGACCTCTTCCGGGTCCGGCCGCACCGCGGCCTGGGCCAATCCCACGAACAGGTGGTTGTACTCCTGCTCCACCAGCCCCGACGCCGGGTCCGGGTGGTTGTACCGCACCGTTCCCGCCTCCGCGAGCAGCGACGGCGACAGCCCCAGCTCCTCGTGGGTCCGCCGGGCGGCGGCCGCGAACGGAGACTCGCCGGGGTACGGGTGGCCGCAACAGGTGTTCGACCACACGCCGGGGGAGTGGTACTTCCCGAGGGCGCGCTGCTGGAGCAGCAGGCGGCCCCGCTCGTCGAAGAGGAACACGGAGAACGCCCGGTGCAGCTGACCGGGCGCCTGATGGGCGGAGAGCTTCTCCGCCGTGCCGATGGTGTTGCCGGACTCGTCGACCAGTTCGAGCATGATCGGGTCCCGGGTCCCGGTGCCGGCGGACGCGCTGTTCCCGGCGGTGGCTGGTGTGATCGGCATACCCATCCTTCGCTTCGGACTTCGGCTTTCAAGTCTGCCGTACAAAAGCGGCTTGTCCCCACTTCGCCGATCCGCGCATGTCTGCCCCCCGACGCGTGGTAGGCGGCGCGGGGCAACGGCCGGCCGCCGGGCACCCGGAAGACCCCCGGCCCGCCGGAGGCAGTGCTACGGACCGCCACCGCGGACCGGGACACGGACCGCCACCACGGACCGCCACCGCGGACCGGCCGGCGGAACACACGGGCGGTTTGTAGTCCCTCGGCGTGATCGTCGATGATGGCGGGGCCGGGGCCGCCGCCCGGGACATTCGGCTTGTGCGGGCGTAAACGGCTGGTGAACCCCGGCTTCCGTTCATCCGATAGCCTCTGCCGTCGTGCCGCCGCCCAGCGCGGCGGCCGTCCAGTGTTCGCTGCAAGGAGTGGGTTCGTCTGCCGACCGTCATCCTCACCGGCCTGCCGGTACCCGGATCACCGCTCGCCGACGAGCTGCGGTCGCTCGGCTTCGAGGTCCGCCCGGCCGGCGGACCCGCAGACACCGCGACCGCCCTGGCCGGCGTACCGGCCGACCAGCGGGTCGCCGTCGTCGACAGCGGCTTCGTCGGCCACCCGCACGCCCTGCGCCTCGCCCTCACCGACCCGCGCTTCGACGCCTGCGCCGTGACCGGCGCCTTCGCCGTCCAGCCGGGTGCCCGCGCCGCCCTCGACGCGGCCGCGGCCCTCGCACCCGAAGGCCCGGGCCCCTACGCGGACCGCCTCGCGGCCGCCGTCGAGGCCGCCGGGACCCCCGTCCAGCGCCCCGACCTCGGAACCCTCGTCGCCGCCGTCCCCGCCACCACGGCCGAACGCGACGCGGCCGCGGCCGCCGTCGCCGCCGTGGACGACGAAGCCGTACGCCTGCGCACCGCCGTCAAGTCCCGCGACGGGTTCTTCACCACCTTCTTCATCAGCCCGTACTCGCGCTACATCGCCCGCTGGTGCGCGCGCCGCGGCCTGACCCCGAACCAGGTCACCACCGCCTCCCTGATCACCGCCCTCATAGCGGCGGCCTGTGCCGCCACCGGCGAGCGCGGCGGCTACATCGCCGCCGGGGTGCTGCTCCTGGTCTCCTTCGTCCTGGACTGCACCGACGGGCAGCTCGCCCGCTACTCGCTCCAGTACTCGACGATGGGCGCCTGGCTCGACGCGACCTTCGACCGCGCGAAGGAGTACTCCTTCTACGCGGGCCTCGCGCTCGGCGCCGCCCGGCACGACGACGACGTCTGGGCCCTCGCGCTCGGCGCGATGATCCTCATGACCTGCCGGCACGTCGTGGACTTCGCCTTCAACGAGGCCAACCACGACGCCGCGGCGAACACGAGCCCGACGGCCGCGCTCTCGGACCGCCTCGACAGCGTCGGCTGGACGGTGTGGGTCCGGCGGATGATCATCCTCCCCATCGGTGAGCGCTGGGCGATGATCGCCGTACTGACCGCGGTGACCAGCCCCCGCATCGTCTTCTACGCCCTCCTCATCGGCTGCGGCTTCGGCGCCCTCTACACCACCGCCGGTCGCGTCCTGCGCTCGCTGACCCGCAAGGCCGAGAGGACCGACCGCGCCGCCCGGGCGCTGGCCGACCTGGCCGACTCGGGCCCGCTCGCCGAACTCGTGGCCCGGTCCGTCGGCCGGACGGCACCCGGCGCCGGCCTCGCCGCCGCCGTGGTCGGCACGGCCGCCCTGCTGTGGGCGGCCTGGTCCCAGCCGTTCGGCGCCTGGCAGATCGTCGCCGCCGCCGTCTTCTACGCGCTGTGTTCGGCAGTGGCCGTCGCGCGTCCCCTCAAGGGCGCCCTCGACTGGCTCGTCCCGCCCGTCTTCCGGGCCGCCGAGTACACGACCGTACTGATCCTCGCCGCCAAGGCGGACGTCCCCGGAGCCCTCCCGGCGGCATTCGGACTGGTCGCGGCGGTCGCCTACCATCACTACGACACGGTGTACCGCATCCGCGGTGGCACCGGCGCGCCCCCGCACTGGCTGGTGCGGACGACCGGCGGTCACGAAGGCCGGGTGCTCGTCACCGCCGTCCTGGCCGCCGCACTGGCGACGCGCGCCGCGGACTTCCCCGTCGCGCTCACGGCCCTGGCCGTGGCCGTGGCACTCGTGGTGCTCGTGGAGAGCATCCGCTTCTGGGTCTCCTCCGGGGCACCCGCCGTACATGACGAAGGAGAACCAGCATGATCGGCCTTGTACTCGCTGCCGGTGCCGGACGCCGCCTGCGTCCCTACACCGACACCCTGCCCAAGGCCCTCGTGCCCGTCGGCCCCGAAGGCGACGAGGAGAGCCTCACCGTCCTCGACCTCACCCTGGGCAACTTCGCCGAGGTCGGGCTGACCGAGGTGGCCATCGTCGTCGGCTACCGCAAGGAAGCCGTGTACGAGCGCCGTGAGGCGCTCGAGGCCAAGTACGGCGTCAAGATCACGCTGATCGACAACGACAAGGCCGAGGAGTGGAACAACGCCTACTCCCTGTGGTGCGCGCGTGACGTCCTCAAGCAGGGCGTGATCCTCGCCAACGGCGACACCGTCCACCCGGTCTCCGTCGAGCGGACCCTGCTGGACGCCCGCGGCAACGGCCAGAAGATCATCCTCGCCCTCGACACGGTCAAGAACCTGGCCGACGAGGAGATGAAGGTCATCACGGCCGACGGCGAAGGCGTCCGGAAGATCACCAAACTGATGGACCCGGCCGCTGCCACGGGCGAGTACATCGGTGTCACCCTGATCGAGCCCGAGGCCGCCGAGGCCCTGGCCGAGGCACTCAAGACCACCTTCGAGCGCGACCCCGACCTCTACTACGAGGACGGCTACCAGCAGCTCGTCAACGACGGTTTCACCATCGACGTGGCCCCGATCGGCGACGTCAAGTGGGTCGAGATCGACAACCACGACGACCTCGCCAAGGGCCGGACCATCGCATGCCAGTACTGACGCGGCTGATCCCCTCGCCTGTTGTCGTCGACATCAGCCGCGGGGCGATGGACGATCTGGCCGGCCTCCTGGCCGACCAGCGCATCTCCGCGTCCGGCAAGCTCGCCATCGCGATCAGCGGCGGCTCCGGCACGGCGCTGCGCGCCCGGCTGGAACCCGTCCTGCCGCACGCGGACTGGTACGCCGTCGGGGACGGCACCATCGATTCCGCGGTCAAGCTGGCCGACGACATGAAGGGCCGCCGCTACGACGCCGTGGTCGGCCTGGGCGGCGGCAAGATCATTGACGTGGCGAAGTACGCCGCCGCGCGGGTCGGGCTGCCCATGGTGTCCGTCGCCACCAACCTCTCCCACGACGGCATCTGCTCCCCGGTGTCCATCCTGGACAACGACAACGGCCGCGGCTCCTACGGAGTGCCCACCCCGATCGCGATGGTCATCGACCTCGACGTGATCAAGGAAGCGCCCGTGCGGTTCATCCGCGCCGGCATCGGCGACGCGCTCTCCAACATCTCGTCCATCGCCGACTGGGAGCTCTCGCACAAGATCACTGGGGAGCCCGTGGACGGCCTGGCGGCCGCCATGGCGCGCACCGCCGGCGAGGCCGTCCTGCGCCACCCCGGGGACTGCACCGACGACGAGTTCCTCACCGTTCTCTCCGAGGCCCTGGTCCTGACCGGCATCGCCATGTCGATCAGCGGCGACAGCCGCCCGGCGTCCGGCGCCTGCCACGAGATCAGCCACGCCTTCGACCTGCTCTACCCGGGCCGCTCCGCGCTCCACGGCGAGCAGGTCGGTATGGGCGCCGCCTTCGCGATGCACCTGCGGGGGGCCGAGGAGCAGTCCGGGCTCTTCGTCGAGGTACTGCGCCGCCACGGCCTGCCGACCGCCCCCGAGGAGATCGGGTTCAGCGCGGACGAGTTCGTCGCCGCCGTCGAGTACGCCCCCCAGACCCGTCCGGGACGTTTCACGATCCTGGAGCACCTCAACCTGTCCGCAGCCGAGATCAGGGACGCTTACGCCGACTATGCCAAGACCATCCGTAGCTGAACTCCGGCCCGTCGTACACCCTGCGGGCGTCAAGGACCGGCGCAGTGGCGAGCACTGGGGCGGCCGCCTGTACATGCGAGAGATCTCCCTGCGCATCACCCGCGTCCTGGTGGGCACCAAGGTCACGCCGAACCAGCTGACCTACGTGATGACCCTCGCCGGTGTCCTCGCCGCCCCGGCCCTGCTGGTGCCGGGCGTCTGGGGCGCCGTCCTCGGCGTGGTCGCCGTCCAGCTGTACCTGCTCCTCGACTGCGTCGACGGCGAGGTGGCCCGCTGGAAGGAGCAGTTCTCGCTCTCCGGGGTCTACCTGGACCGGGTCGGCGCCTACCTCTGCGACGCGGCGGTCCTGGTCGGCTTCGGTCTGCGCGCCAGCGACCTGTGGGGCAGCGGCCGGATCGACTGGCTGTGGGCCTTCCTCGGCACCCTCGCGGCGCTCGGCGCGATCCTGATCAAGGCCGAGACCGACCTGGTCGGCGTCGCCCGCCACCAGACCGGCAAGGCGCCCGTCGCGGAAGCCGCCGCCGAACCGCGCTCCTCCGGCATGGCGCTCGCCCGCCGGGCCGCCTCCGCGCTCAAGTTCCACCGGCTCGTCCTCGGCATCGAGGCCTCGCTGCTGATCCTGCTGCTGGCCGTGCTGGACCAGGTCCGCGGCGACCTGTACTTCTCCCGGCTCGGCGTCGCGGTACTGGCCGGCATCGCGCTGCTCCAGACGGTGCTGCACCTGGTGTCGATCCTGGCCTCCAGCAGGCTCAAGTGACGACGCCGATGCGGCTGGGAGCCGTGATCATCACCATGGGCAACCGCCCCGACGAGCTGAAGGCGCTCCTCGACTCGGTGGCCCGCCAGGAAGGCGACCCCGTCGAGGTCGTCGTCGTGGGCCAGGGCGTCGAGGTCACCGGCCTGCCGGAAGGCGTGCGCACCGTGGCGCTGCCCGAGAACCTCGGCATCCCCGGCGGCCGCAACGTCGGCATCGAGGCCTTCCGCTCCGCCGGCCGCGACGGCTTCGACGTGGACGCGCTGCTCTTCCTGGACGACGACGGGCTGCTGGAGCGGACCGACACCGCCGAGCTGTGCCGGCAGGCCTTCGCCGAGGACCCCCGGCTCGGGATCGTCAGCTTCCGGATCGCCGACCCGGACACGGGCGAGACGCAGCGCCGTCACGTACCGCGGCTGCGGGCCTCCGACCCGCTGCGCTCGTCCCGCGTGACGACCTTCCTGGGCGGCGCCAACGCCGTCCGCACCGAGGTCTTCAAGCAGGTCGGCGTCCTGCCGGGGGAGTTCTTCTACGCCCACGAGGAGACCGACCTGGCCTGGCGGGCGCTCGACGCCGGGTGGCTGATCGACTACCGCGCGGACATGGTGCTGCTGCACCCGACGACGGCCCCCTCCCGGCACGCCGTCTACCACCGTATGGTGGCCCGTAACCGCGTGTGGCTCGCCCGCCGCAACCTGCCCGCCCCCCTGGTGCCGGTCTACCTGGGCGTCTGGATGGCCCTGACCCTCGTCCGCAGGCCTTCCGCACCGGCGCTCAAAGCCTGGTTCGGCGGGTTCAAGGAGGGCTGGACCGTACCCTGCGGTCCTCGTCGCCCCATGAAGTGGCGTACGGTCTGGCGGTTGACCCGGCTGGGCCGACCACCTGTCATCTGACAAGCTCGGGTCTGGGAGCATGGGCCCGATCACCGGGCCCGCGCCCCAGGGTCCGATGCCCCCTTCTGCCGCATCTTGAAGACGGAAAGTTTCAACTTGTGAGTGACACAACCCACGACGGCGCCCTCGCCACGAGCAAGCCGCCGTCCGAAGACGCGGGGCTCACCCCCGCCGAGCTCGCCAGGAAGTACGGCCTGTCCGTCAGCGGCGCCCGGCCCAGCCTGGGCGGGTACGTGCGCGAGCTCTGGGGGCGGCGCCACTTCATCATGGCTTTCTCCCGGGCGAAGCTCGTCGCGCAGTACAGCGAGGCGAAGCTCGGCCAGATCTGGCAGGTGGCGACCCCCCTGCTGAACGCCCTGGTCTACTACCTGATCTTCGGCCTGATCCTGAACGCGGGACGCGGCATGCCGAAGGGGGCCTACATCCCCTTCCTGGTGATCGGCATCTTCGTCTTCTCCTTCACCCAGAGCTCGCTGATGGCGGGCGTCAGGGCGATCCCGGGCAACCTCGGCCTGGTCCGCGCGCTGCACTTCCCGCGCGCCTCGCTGCCGATCTCCTTCTCGCTCCAGCAGCTCGGACAGCTGCTGTACTCGATGATCGTGGTGCTCGTCATCGTCATCGCCTTCGGGAACTACCCGCGGCCGTCCTGGCTGCTGGTCATCCCGACGCTGGCGCTGCAGTTCGTCTTCAACACCGGCCTGGCGCTGATCTTCGGGCGGATGGGATCCAAGACCCCCGACCTCGCTCAGCTCATGCCGTTCATCACCCGCACGTGGATGTACGCCTCGGGCGTCATGTTCTCGATCGGCGAGATGCTCAAGGGCCGGCCGCACTGGATCGCGGACGTGCTCCAGTGGAACCCCGCGGCGATCTACATGGACCTGATCCGTTTCGCGCTCATCGACAGCTACGGACCGCACCACCTGCCGCCGCACGTCTGGGCCTTCGCGGTGGGCTGGGCCGTCGTCATCGGCGCCGGCGGTTTCGTGTACTTCTGGAAGGCTGAGGAGCGTTACGGCCGTGGCTGAGAACAACAGGGGTCGCGTCCCCACCGTCATCGCCGACGACGTCCACATCGTCTACCGCGTCAACACCGGCAGCGCCGGCAAGGGCAGTGCCACCGCGGCGCTCAGCAAGATCATGCGCCGCGGCAAGGGCGACTCCCCGGGCGTGCGCAAGGTGCACGCCGTGCGCGGCGTCTCCTTCACCGCCTACCGGGGCGAGGCCATCGGCCTCATCGGCTCCAACGGTTCGGGCAAGTCGACGCTGCTGCGCGCCATCGCGGGTCTGCTGCCCTGCGAGTCCGGCCGCGTCTACACCGACGGCCAGCCCTCGCTGCTGGGCGTCAACGCGGCGCTGATGAACGACCTGACCGGCGAGCGCAACGTCGTCCTCGGCGGACTGGCGATGGGCATGACGCGCGAGCAGATCCAGGAGCGCTACGACGACATCGTCGACTTCTCGGGCATCAACGAGAAGGGCGACTTCATCTCCCTGCCGATGCGCACCTACTCCTCCGGTATGGCCGCGCGCCTGCGTTTCTCCATCGCCGCCGCCAAGGACCACGACGTCCTGATGATCGACGAGGCGTTGGCGACCGGTGACCGGAAGTTCCAGGTCCGTTCCGAGGCCCGGATCCGCGAGCTGCGCGAGAAGGCCGGCACCGTCTTCCTGGTGAGCCACAACAACAAGTCCATCCGCGATACCTGTGACCGGGTGCTGTGGCTGGAGAAGGGCGAACTCCTGATGGACGGGCCCACCGAGGAAGTCGTCTCGGCCTACGAGAAGGCCACCAGCCACTGACGGCGCACTCCGCGTGACGACCGCTGGCCCCTGCCGCTCCGTGCGGTGGGGGCCTCGGTGTGAGCCGCATATTCCGGGTGCCCGACATTCCCTTCCGGACGAATACCCGATAGGCCTGCGCGGCGTTGTACAGCGTAAGCTGGACCAGTTCTCCAATCGTGCCGAGAGGGGACGATTCCCCGCAGTCGAAAAAGCCGGGGCACCCCGGGTAAAGTCCGGCGGCGTGTCCGAAATAGGATGACTTGGGTCGGCAGTGTAGAACGGGAGATGTGACGGCAATGGCTATGGGAATTCTCCGGCCCCCGGGCACGGTGGCCGTCCCCGCCCCGGGCGGCGGGCGGTGACCCCGGGGCACGGCACCCGACCCCGGCGGCACCCGGCCCCCACAGCCTCCGACGCCCACGCGCGCGCCACCCTCGGCAAGGCGCGGACGGAGAACTTCCCCGTCGCCCCCTCCTTCCTCCCGCGCGCCTGGCGGGCGGGCCTCATGGCGGTCTACGGGTACGCCCGGCTGGTCGACGACATCGGTGACGGCGACCTCGCCCCCGGCGGGCACGACGCCGTACTCCTGGGCCTCGACGCGGCCGCCGCCGACGACCGGCTCGCCATGCTGGACGCCTTCGAGGCAGACCTGCAACGCGTTTTCGGCGCCGCGGGCGGCTCCCCGCGCCATCCGCTCCTCCAGGCCCTGCAGCCCGTCGTCCGCGCCCACGGCCTCACCCCCGAACCCTTCCTCGGGCTCATCGAGGCCAACCGCCAGGACCAGCTGGTCTCGCGCTACGACACGTACGAGGACCTCGTCGCCTACTGCGAGCTGTCCGCCAACCCCGTCGGCCGGCTCGTCCTCTCCCTCACCGGGACCAGCACCCCCCAGCGGATCCGTCACTCCGACGCGATCTGCACCGCCCTGCAGATCGCCGAGCACCTCCAGGACGTCACCGAAGACCTCGGCCGCGACCGGATCTACCTCCCCGGCCAGGACATGCGCCGCTTCCACGTCACCGAGACGGACCTGCAAGCGCCCACCGCCGGAGCGTCCGTACGCTCCCTGATCGCATTCGAATCCGAACGCGCCCGAGCGCTGCTCGACGAGGGCACCCCGCTCGTGGGCAGCGTGAACGGCAGGCTCCGGCTGCTGCTCGCGGGTTTCGTGGGAGGGGGGCGCGCCGCCCTGAACGCGATCGCGGCCGCCGGCTTCGACGTAGCCCCCGGCCCGCCCAAGCCCACCAGGAGCGGCCTGCTCCGCGAGGTGGCCGCCGTCCTGCGCTCAGCGCCGAGAAAGGGGTGAGCCCGAACGTGCAGGGCCCCACACACGCGTCCACACCGTCCGAGCCGACCGCGTTGTCCGCACCGATTTCCGCGGCCTACAGCTACTGCGAGGCCGTCACCGGAACCCAGGCGCGCAACTTCGCGTACGGCATCCGCCTGCTGCCCACGGACAAGCGGCAGGCGATGTCCGCGCTGTACGCCTTCTCCCGCCGCGTCGACGACATCGGTGACGGCACGCTGCCCGCGGACGCCAAGCTCGTCCGGCTCGAAGAGACCCGTGCCCTGCTCGGCCGTATCCGCGCCGAGGAGATCGAGGAGGACGACACCGACCCGGTCGCCGTCGCCCTCGCCCACGCCGCGCGCCGCTTCCCGATCCCCCTCGGCGGACTCGACGAACTCATCGACGGAGTCCTGATGGACGTCCGCGGCGAGACCTACGAGACCTGGGACGACCTCAAGGTCTACTGCCGCTGCGTGGCCGGCGCCATCGGACGGCTCTCCCTCGGCGTCTTCGGCACCGCACCCGGCGCCGCCGACGCGGACCGCGCCCCCGAGTACGCCGACACCCTGGGCCTCGCGCTCCAACTGACCAACATCCTGCGCGACGTGCGCGAGGACGCCGGCAACGGACGCACCTACCTGCCCTCCGAGGACCTCGCCAAGTTCGGCTGCTCCGACGGCTTCCGCACCGACCGGGCCCCCGCCGGCGCCGACTTCGCCGGGCTCGTCCACCACGAAGTCCGGCGCGCCCGCGCCCTGTTCGCCGAGGGATACCGGCTGCTGCCCATGCTCGACCGGCGCAGCGGGGCCTGCGTGGCCGCCATGGCCGGCATCTACCGGCGCCTCCTGGACCGCATCGAACGCGAACCCGAGGCCGTCCTGCGCGGACGCGTCTCACTGCCGACCCGCGAGAAGGCGTACGTCGCCGTCCGGGGCCTGTCCGGCCTCGACGCGCGGACCATCTCCCGCCAGAGCACCAGGAGGCGGAGCTGATGGCTGCCGGAGCAACCCCGTCCGACACTCCGGCGTCCTCCCGGACGACGAAGGAGGACGCATGAGCGCGAACCACGCGGTGGTCGTCGGCGGCGGCCTCGCCGGTGTCACCGCCGCCCTCGAACTGGCTGGCGCCGGGCTGCGGGTGACCCTCCTGGAGAGCCGGCCCCGGCTCGGCGGCCTCGCCTTCTCCTTCAAGCGCGGCGACCTCACCGTCGACAACGGCCAGCACGTCTACCTCCGCTGCTGCACCGCCTACCGCTGGTTCCTCGACCGCATCGGCGGCGCCGCCCTCGCACCGCTGCAGGAGCGGCTCGACGTCCCCGTGCTCGACGTCGCCCGCCCCGGCGGCCCGCGCCTGGGCCGGCTGCGCCGCAGCGCCCTGCCCGTCCCCCTGCACCTGGCGTCCTCCCTGGCCCGCTATCCGCACCTGTCCCTCGCCGAGCGGGCGGGCGTCGGGCGCGCCGCCCTCGCCCTGCGCCGCCTCGACCCCACCGACCCGGCGCTCGACGGAGTCGACTTCGCGACCTGGCTCGGCCGCTACGGCCAGTCCCCGCGCGCCATCGAGGCACTGTGGGACCTCGTCGGCATCGCCACCCTCAACGCCACCGCCGACCAGTCCTCGCTGGGACTCGCGGCGATGGTCTTCAAGACCGGCCTGCTGTCCGAGAACGGCGCCGCCGACATCGGCTGGGCCACCGTCCCGCTCGGTGACCTGCACGACACGCTCGCCCGCAAGGAACTCGACGCCGCCGGCGTACGCACCGAACTGCGCGCCCGCGTCACCGGCATCTCCCGTTCGCAGGACGGGAACTGGCGCGTGGACACCGAGACCGAGGCGCTGGACGCCGCCACCGTCGTCCTCGCCGTCCCGCAGCGCGAGGCCCACGGACTGCTCCCGGCAGGGGCGCTGGCCGACCCCGACAAGCTCCTCGACATCGGCACCGCCCCCATCCTCAACGTCCACGTCGTCTACGACCGCAAGGTGCTCCGGCGCCCCTTCTTCGCCGCGCTGGGCTCCCCGGTCCAGTGGGTCTTCGACCGCACCGACGCCTCCGGACTCACCGACGGCGGCCAGTACCTGGCCCTGTCCCAGTCCGCCGCCCAGGAAGACATCGACGAACCGGTCTCCGTCCTGCGGACCAAGTACCTGCCCGAACTGGAGCGGCTGCTTCCGGCCGCACGCGGGGCGAAGGTACGGGACTTCTTCGTCACCCGCGAACGCACCGCCACCTTCGCCCCCACCCCGGGCGTCGGCCGGCTCCGCCCCGGATTCCGGACCGACACGCCGGGGCTGTATCTCGCCGGTGCGTGGACCGCCACCGGTTGGCCCGCGACCATGGAGAGCGCCGTCCGCAGCGGAGTGGGCGCGGCACACGCCGCACTCGCCGCGCTCGGCCGCCACCGCGAAAACCCCCTGCAAGAGGCGGCATGACCACCACCAGCACCAGCGGCACACCCGCAGCACGCACAGCAGTACGTACAGGAACCAGAGGAGAGCCAGTGAACCCGGGGAATCCGGCTGTCGAGAACACCGGCGGCAGCGTGGGCACGGCCGGTGGGGAGGCAGCGGACACGCTGGCGCTCCTGGAACGCGGCCGCACGCTGTCCACCCCCGTGCTCCGCGCCGCCGTCGACCGGCTCGCGGCACCCATGGACACCGTCGCCGCCTACCACTTCGGCTGGATCGACGCCCAGGGCAACCCCGCGGACGGCGACCAGGGCAAGGCCGTGCGCCCCGCCCTCGCACTGCTCTCCGCCGAAGCGGCGGGCGTCGCCGCAGAGGTCGGCATCCCCGGCGCCGTGGCCGTCGAACTCGTCCACAACTTCTCGCTGCTGCACGACGACCTGATGGACGGCGACGAACAGCGCCGCCACCGCGACACGGTGTGGAAAGTGCACGGCCCCGCTCAGGCCATCCTCGTCGGCGACGCGCTGTTCGCCCTCGCCAACGAGGTCCTGCTGGAGCTGGGCACCGTCGAGGCGGGCCGGGCGGCGCGCCGGCTGACCACCGCCACCCGCAAACTCATCGACGGCCAGGCGCAGGACATCTCCTACGAGCACCGCGAGCGGGTCAGCGTCGAGGAGTGCCTGGAGATGGAGGGCAACAAGACCGGCGCCCTGCTCGCCTGCGCGGTCTCCATCGGCGCCGTCCTCGGCGGCGCGGACGACCGTACCGCCGACAAGCTGGAGGAGTACGGGTACCACCTCGGCCTGGCCTTCCAGGCCGTCGACGACCTGCTCGGCATCTGGGGCGACCCCGAAGCCACCGGCAAGCAGACCTGGAGCGACCTGCGCCAGCGCAAGAAGTCCCTGCCGGTCGTCGCCGCGCTCGCGGCGGGCGGACCCGCCTGCGAGGAACTGGCCCGGCTGCTGGCCGCCGACGCCAAGAGCAACGACTTCGAGAACTTCTCGGAAGAGGAGTTCGCCGCCCGCGCCGCCCTCATCGAGGAGGCGGGCGGACGCCGGTGGACCGCCGACGAGGCCCGCCGCCAGCACGCCGTGGCGATCCGCGCCCTCGACGACGTCGATATGCCGCAGCGGGTGCGCGACCAGCTCGTCGCCCTCGCCGACTTCGTCGTCGTGCGCAAGAGGTGATTATCGCCCGGGCGCGGATATGAATCATGAGTCGCCGGCCGGCGCCGCCCACCTGTTCGGCACTGCCTAGGCGTGCACCGGCCGACGGCAGACCCCAGCACAGCAGAGGACACTGCACGAAGGGGAAGCCATGACTGCGACGACCGACGGCGGCGGAACCCCGGGCGCGGGGCCCGAGCCCGGCCCGGCCGCCACACCGGGCGTGCTGCCCGGGGTCCAGGACGCCACCGAGCGCGCCGTCCGCCACCTGCTCGACCGGCAGGATCCGGCGGGCTGGTGGAAGGGCGACCTGGAGACCAACGTCACCATGGACGCCGAGGACCTGCTGCTGCGGCAGTTCCTCGGCATCCGGGACGAGGCCACCACACGCGCCGCCGCCTTATTCGTGCGGGGTGAGCAACGCGAGGACGGCACCTGGGCCACCTTCCACGGCGGACCTCCCGAACTCTCCGCCACCATCGAGGCGTACGTGGCGCTGCGGCTCGCCGGGGACCCGCCCGACGCCCCCCACATGGCGCGCGCCTCGGCCTGGGTCCGGGCCCACGGGGGGATCGCCGCCGCCCGGGTCTTCACCCGGATCTGGCTGGCCCTGTTCGGCTGGTGGAAGTGGGAGCACCTGCCCGAACTCCCGCCGGAACTGGTCTTCCTGCCGCCCTGGGTGCCCCTCAACATCTACGACTTCGGCTGCTGGGCCCGCCAGACCATCGTCCCGCTCACCGTGGTCTCCGCCCTGCGCCCGGTCCGCCCCGCACCGTTCGCACTGGACGAGCTGCACACCGACGCGCGCAACCCCAACCCCGCCGGACCGGTCGCCCCGCTCACCAGTTGGGAGGGCGCCTTCCAGCGCATGGACAAGGCCCTGCAGGTCTACCGGCGCTTCGCCCCGCGCCGGCTGCGCAAGGCCGCCATGGACACCGCCGCCCGCTGGATCATCGAGCGCCAGGAGAACGACGGTTGCTGGGGCGGGATCCAGCCGCCCGCCGTCTACTCCGTCATCGCCCTGCACCTGCTGGGCTACGACCTCGGACACCCCGTGATGCGGGCCGGCCTGGAGTCCCTGGACCGGTTCGCCGTCTGGCGCGAGGACGGCAGTCCCGGGCCCGACGGCGAGGGAGGTCCCACCCGGATGATCGAGGCCTGTCAGTCACCGGTCTGGGACACCTGCCTGGCCGCCATCGCCCTGGCCGACGCGGGCCTGCCTCCCGATCACCCCGCCCTGCTCAAGGCGGCCGACTGGATGCTCGGCGAGGAGATCACGCGCAGCGGCGACTGGGCCGTCCGAAGGCCCGGACTCGCCCCCGGCGGCTGGGCGTTCGAGTTCCACAACGACAACTACCCCGACATCGACGACACCGCCGAGGTGGTCCTCGCCCTGCGCCGGATCGCGCACCCCGATTCGGCGAAGGTCGAGGCCGCCATCGCCCGCGGGGTGTCCTGGAACCTCGGCATGCAGTCGAAGAACGGTGCCTGGGGTGCCTTCGACGCCGACAACACCAGTCCCTTCCCCAACCGGCTGCCCTTCTGCGACTTCGGCGAGGTCATCGACCCTCCCTCGGCCGACGTCACGGCCCACGTCGTCGAGATGCTGGCAGTCGAAGGCATGACGGGTGACGCCCGGACCCGGCGGGGCATCGCCTGGCTGCTGGCCGAACAGGAGCCCAGCGGAGCCTGGTTCGGCCGCTGGGGCACCAACTACGTGTACGGCACCGGCTCGGTGGTCCCGGCCCTCACCGCCGCGGGGTTCCCCACCGGGCACCCCGCGATCCGGCGGGCGGTGGCTTGGCTGGAGTCCGTACAGAACGAGGACGGGGGGTGGGGGGAGGACCAGCGGTCGTACAAGGACCCCGCCTGGGCCGGGAAGGGCGCCTCCACCCCCTCCCAGACCGCGTGGGCGCTCATGGCCCTGCTCTCGGCCGGGGAACGCGGGGGCAAGGCCGTGGAGCGCGGCATCGCGCACCTCGTACACACCCAACGCGAGGACGGCTCCTGGGACGAGCCGTACTTCACCGGCACCGGCTTCCCCTGGGACTTCTCCATCAACTACCACCTGTACCGGCAGGTGTTCCCGCTCACCGCGCTCGGCCGCTACCTGTACGGGGAACCGTTCGGCCCCGAGGGCCGGTTCACGGCGGGTCCCGCCCACGTGACCACGGCCGGTCCCGTCCGCGAGGCCACGGCGGCCCTGGCCGAGGAGGCCTGATGGGCGACCGGGCCGACCCCTCCTGCGTACCGCTGCTCGTCGCCTGCGCCCTGCGCATCGAACGGCTGGCCCTGCGCAGCGGCGGCGACCGCGGCTCCCCGCAGGAGTACACCGTCCTGCGCACCGGCATGGGACCGCGCGCCGCCGAGCGGGCCGTCACCCGGGCCCTCGCCCCGCCCGGCATGGGCGGGGCCGCCGTACTCGCCACCGGCTTCTGCGCCGGCCTCGCCCCCGGCATGAACCCCGGCGACCTCGTCGTCGCCGAGGAGGCCCGGGACCCCCGGGGCACCGTCGTCTGCGACGGCGTCCCCCTGCTCGCCGGGGCACTGGCCCGGGCCGTTCCCGGCCGGACCGTGCACACCGGCGTACTGACCGGATCGGACCACGTCGTACGGGGCCAGGAGCGCGCCCAGCTGCGCGCCACCGGCGCCATCGCCGTCGACATGGAATCCGCCGCCACCTTGTGGACCGCCACCAGGGGCGCGAGCCGTCCGGTTGCGGCCGTCCGGGTGATCGTGGACGCTCCGGAGCATGAGCTCGTCCGAATCGGCACGGTTCGCGGAGGAATATCGGCCTTCCGCGTATTGCGTGCCGTACTGCCCGCGTTTTATGACTGGCACCGTTCTTTGCTGCTCCCCAGGAGGTGAGCCAGATGGCCATGCCGTTGCGACAGTCCATCAGGGTCGGGACCTATCTTCTCGAACAGAAGTTGCGCAAGCGTGAGAAGTTCCCGCTGATCGTCGAGCTGGAGCCGCTCTACGCCTGCAACCTGGCCTGCGAGGGGTGCGGGAAGATCCAGCACCCGGCGGGGGTGCTCAAGCAGCGCATGCCCGTCGCCCAGGCCGTCGGCGCCGTGCTGGAATCCGGGGCGCCCATGGTGTCCATCGCCGGCGGCGAACCCCTGATGCACCCCCAGATCGACGAGATCGTCCGGCAGTTGGTGGCGCGCAGGAAGTACGTCTTCCTCTGCACCAACGCGATGCTGCTGCGCAAGAAGATCGAGAAGTTCACGCCCTCCCCGTACTTCGCCTTCGCGGTGCACATCGACGGGCTGCGCGAGCGGCACGACGAGTCCGTGGCCAAGGAAGGCGTCTTCGACGAGGCCGTGGCGGCCATCAAGGAAGCCAAGAGGCTCGGTTTCCGCGTCACCACGAACTCCACCTTCTTCAACACCGACACACCGCAGACGGTCATCGAGGTGCTGAACTACCTCAACGACGACCTCAAGGTCGACGAAATGATGATCTCGCCCGCCTACGCCTACGAAAAGGCCCCCGACCAGGAACATTTCCTCGGCGTCGATCAGACCAGGGAACTGTTCAAGAAGGCGTTCGCCGGCGGCAACCGGCGGCGCTGGCGGCTCAACCACTCCCCGCTCTTCCTCGACTTCCTGGAGGGCAAGGCCGATTTTCCCTGCACCGCCTGGGCCATTCCGAATTACTCCCTCTTCGGCTGGCAGCGGCCCTGCTACCTGATGAGCGACGGGTACGTCCCCACGTACCGGGAACTGGTCGACGACACCGACTGGAGCAAGTACGGCCGCGGGAAGGACCCCCGCTGCGCGAACTGCATGGCGCACTGCGGCTACGAGCCGACCGCCGTCCTCGCCACGATGGGCTCCCTCAAGGAGTCCCTGCGCGCGGCCAGGGAGACGCTCGGCGGCAACCGGGACACCTCGGCATGACGCCCGCCACGGGAGGGGGCAAGGGCTTCGACCTCGGCGCCCTGCTGGCCGAACGCGGCGCCGAGCGGTACGAACTGCACGCCCGGCACCTCAACCACCAGCTGCCCCGGATGCTGCACACCATCGGCTTCGACAAGGTCTACGTGCGGGCCGAAGGCGCCCACTTCTGGGACGCCGAGGGCAACGACTACCTCGACATGCTCGCCGGGTTCGGCGTGATGGGCCTCGGCCGCCACCACCCGGTCGTCCGCCGGGCGCTGCACGACGTCCTGGACGCCCAGCTCGCCGACCTCACCCGCTTCGACTGCCAGCCCCTGCCCGGGCTGCTGGCCGAAAAGCTCCTTTCCTACAGCCCCCACCTGGACCGGGTCTTCTTCGGCAACAGCGGCACCGAAGCGGTGGAGACCGCCCTCAAGTTCGCCCGGTACGCCACCGGACGCCCCAGGGTCCTCTACTGCGACCACGCTTTCCACGGCCTGACCGCCGGCTCCCTCTCGGTCAACGGCGAGGGTGGCTTCCGCGACGGCTTCGCCCCGCTGCTGCCCGACACCCGGATCCCGCTCGGCGACCTGGCCGCGCTGGAGCGGGAGCTGAAAGCGGGCGACGTGGCCGCCTTCGTCGTGGAGCCCATCCAGGGCAAGGGGGTCCTCGCGCCCCCGCCCGGGTTCCTGCTCGCCGCACAGGACCTGCTGCGCCGCCACAAGGCGCTGCTGATCGCCGACGAGGTGCAGACCGGCCTCGGGCGAACCGGGGAGTTCTACGCGTACCAGCACGAGCCGGGCCTGGAACCGGACCTGGTGTGCGTGGCCAAGGCCCTTTCCGGGGGCTACGTCCCGGTCGGGGCGACCCTCGGCAGGGACTGGATCTTCAAGAAGGTCTACTCCTCCATGGACCGGGTGCTGGTGCACTCCGCCAGCTTCGGCTCCAACGCGCAGGCGATGGCGGCCGGGCTGGCGGTGCTCACCGCCATGGAGGACGAGGGGATCGTGGCCCACGCCCGCGCGACGGGCGACCTGCTGCGCGGACGGCTCGCGGCGCTGGTGGACGAGTACGAGCTGCTCCACGAGGTGCGCGGGCGCGGACTGATGATCGGCATCGAGTTCGGCCGGCCGTCCTCCCTGGGTCTGCGCAGCCGTTGGACGATGCTCCAGGCGGCCCGCAAGGGGCTCTTCGCGCAGATGGTCGTGGTCCCGCTGCTCCAGAAGCACCGGATCCTCACGCAGGTCTCCGGAGACCACCTGGAGGTCATCAAGCTGATCCCGCCGCTGATCGTGGACGAGGCGGATGTGGACCGGTTCGTCACCGCCTTCCGCGAGGTCATGGACGAGGCGCACGGCGGGGGCGCCCTGATGTGGGACTTCGGCAGGACGCTGGTGAAGCAGGCCGTCGGCAACCGCTGACGGCCTGCCCCGGTCGTCTTGGCCGGTCCAGGCCAGGGGAGCGGCCGGCCGCCCGAGCAGCCGGTGGGTCGAGCCGCCGGTCAGTCGAGGAGCCGGTCCCTCAGCCGGCCGAGGGTCGCGGGCGTGAGCCCGAGCCCCTCGGCCAGGTAGGGCCCCACCCCGCCCCACGTCGCGTCGATCGTCTCGAACGCCGTGGTCAGGAACTCGGCGCGGGCGTCGAAGAGCGGGGCCAGCAGCTCCATCACCTCGGGGGAGCGGGCGTCGGGGGAGTCGTCGGTGCGGCGCACCCGATAGCGGTTGTGCGGGGCGTTCGACTCCAGGTAGTCCGCCACGATCGCCTCGCGCTCGACCCCGAGGGCGAGCAGGGTGACGGCTATCGACAGACCGGCCCGGTCCTTGCCGGCCGCGCAGTGCATCAGGGCCGGGACGCTGTCCTCGGCGAGCGCGTGGACGACCCGGCTGTGCTCGGCCGTCCGGTCCCTGATGATCGTCCGGTACGAGTTCTGCATCCGTGCGGCGGCCCTTCCCTCGCCCAGGAGACCCCGGAGCTGCCCCAGATCGCCGTCGCGGACCATTTTCCAGAACTCCCGGCCGTCCGCCGGGTCCGTCAGGGGAATGTTCACGTTCCGCACGCCGGGCAGATCGACGTCCGGCCCTTCCAGCGCGTGATCGGCACCGTTGCGGAAGTCGAAAACGGTGTGCAGACCGAGTGAGGTCAGGAATTCCACATCGTTTTCGGTGGCATGTGCCAGATGTCCGCTTCGGAAGAGAAGTCCCGACCTGACCCTCCGTCCGTCGGTGGTCGGCAGGCCACCCACATCGCGGAAATTGCGCACTCCGGACAGTTCGGGCCCCGTGGGCGGGTTGGCGGCTATCTGCTGGGTCACGGAACGGATCCTCCGCATCGTCGTGGGCCGTCGCGGCCGGGGTGGTGGCCGTGGGCTGCCGGGTCGTGTCGCGCTGTCCGAATTGGGCGGGTTGGGGCCAACTTGCCATATCCGGGGGCGAGATCGCGCCGGATGCCGTGAGCCAGATCATACGGTGACCGAGCGTGCCTGATCGCGGAACGCGAATTCCCTTGTCGCCGCGGCCGTTGGGGGAGCGGAATGGACGCAGGGTGACGGGAATTCAGCCGGCTCCTCATATCTGCTATTCCGTCAGGGAATTCATGGCTTGTTGTGCACTGCCCCGCTGGATTACCTTCGCGATCGATCCGGGTGGACCGCCGAATCCTGCCGCCGCCCGGGAACCGCACCCGACTATTCACGCGCGCGGCAGGAGCGGGGGAACCAGGTAAGCCGCTGTTCCGGATCTTCCCGCCGGAACGGCTCGGGGTGAAGTCGTACGTCGCCGCTGTGCGTACGACCGGACATCTCCAGTCCGAACCCGACAGCTCACCTCGCAGGCGACGGAGAGGAATTCGTCATGCCCGCAAAAGGCAAGCACCGCCGACCGAAGTCCCGTGCCATCCCCCGCGGACTGGCCGCAGCCGGTACCGGCGGCGCAGCGCTCGCGCTGCCGCTGATGGGTGCCGCCGGCGCCCACGCCGTCCCCGCAGCCGCCCACACCGCGCTGCCCGTCCAGGCCCCGCAGCTCCCGGTGTCCGTGCAGGCCGCGCCCGCCGCCGCTCCGGCCGCCGCCCCCGGCGTCTACACCGTCGTCCCCGGCGACTACCTGTCGAAGATCGCCGCCGAGCGCCACGTGTCCGGCGGCTGGCAGCGGCTGTACGCCGACAACCGCGAGGCCGTCGGCGCGGATCCCTCCCTCATCCACCCGGGGCTGCGGCTGACGCTCGGCGGGCACGGTGACCGCACCCCCGCCAAGCCGGCTTCCCGTGTCGCGGGCACTGCCCCGGCTCCGGACACCTCCGAGCGGTCCTCCGCCGGGGCCCATGCGTCCTCCGAGGCCGGCTCCGGCAGCGGTTCCGCGGCCGAGCAGCCCGACGCCCCGTCCACGCAGGACTCCGGCTCCTCCACCGGCGCCGTGACGGCGTCCGGATTCGTCGCCCCGGTCAGCGGCGGGACCTCCACCCCGTACAAGCAGGCGGGCAGCATGTGGTCCTCCGGTTACCACACCGGTGTCGACTTCATCGCGAGCACCGGCACCAGCGTCAAGGCGGTCGGCGCCGGCACCGTGGTCACGGCTGGCTGGGGCGGTGCGTACGGGAACGAGGTCGTGATCCGGCACGCCGACGGCAAGTACTCCCAGTACGGCCACCTCTCCCAGCTGTCCGTCTCGGTCGGCCAGAGCGTCACCGCCGGACAGCAGATCGGGCTCTCCGGCGCCACCGGCAACGTGACCGGCCCGCACCTCCACTTCGAGATCCGCACCGGTCCGTCCTACGGCTCGGACATCGACCCGCTCGCCTACCTGCGCTCGAAGGGCGTCAGCATCTGACGCACCGCGGGACGGGGACGCCCGGACGCGTGAGGCCGGAACCCCGAAAGGGGTCCCGGCCTCACGCGTTTCTTATTCCTCATGTGCATCGTGGCGTAGATCACGGTCCGTCAAACCCTCATTACGTTGGCGTAGGTCGCCCGCGGGGGTGAAGGATGTGGTGCTGTGGCAGCGACGAAGACGACACTCAAGACCATCGGTTCGTACGCGGCGATCGGGGACAGCTTCACCGAGGGAGTAGGGGACCCGGGACCCGGGGATTCGTATCTCGGCTGGGCGGACCGGCTCGCCGTGCTCCTGGCCGATCAGCGGGAAGAACACGATTTCCGGTACGCGAACCTGGCCGTCCGGGGGAAGGTGCTCGACCAGATCGTGGCCGACCAGGTGCCGAGGGCCAAGGCCCTCGCGCCCGACCTGGTCACCTTCTGCGCGGGGGGCAACGACATCATCCGTCCGGGGACCGACCCGGACGACGTGGCCGAGCGCTTCGAGGCGGCCGTGGCCGACCTCACCGGCTCCGTCGGCCAGGTCATGATCACGACCGGGTTCGACACCCGGGGGGTGCCGGTCCTCAAGCACCTGCGCGGCAAGGTGGCGACGTACAGCGCACATGTGCGCGCCATCGCCGACCGGTACGACTGCCCGGTACTCGACCTCTGGTCGCTCAAGTCCGTACAGGACCGGCGGGCCTGGGACACCGACCGGCTGCACCTGTCACCCGAAGGACACACCCGGGTCGCGCTGCGCGCCGCCCAGGTGCTCGGCCTCGACGTACCCGCCGACCCCGACCAGCCGTGGCCGCCGGAGCGGCCGCGCGGTTCGGTGGACGTGACGCGGGACAACATCCAGTGGGCGCGCGAGCACCTGGTTCCCTGGATCGGGCGGCGGCTGCGCGGCGAGTCCTCCGGGGACCACGTCGCGGCGAAGCGGCCGGACCTGCTGCCGTTGTAGGGGGCGGGGCGGGGCGGACCTGCCGCGTCGCAGGGCGTGGTCGGCGGGGTCGGCGGGGGTCGGGCGCGACACGCCGGGGGACGCAAGCGGAATCCCCGGGGGCCGGTGTGCGTTGGGATGGTCGTAGACATCTACGACCGTCCAGCCCCCATCCTCCCAGGAGGCGCCTTGTCCGACTCCCGTCCCCTGCGTCCCCGGCTGCGCGCCCTGCGGCCCGAAGCCTTCGGCGCGGACCCGTCCGGTGCCCGGCTGGAGCGGATCCTGCGCTCGCCGAACTTCGCCGATGGAGTCTTCCAGAACCCGGTGGGGGCCCGGACCAGGCCTTCCGGTTCCATGGCGGAGTTCGCCAAGATCTACTTCCACAAGGAGCAGCGCCTGCGGCGCAGCCCGGGTGCACCCGTCCCGGTGTACCCGACGACCCTGGCCGAGCTCGCCAAGCCGCCGGCGAGCAGACTGCGGCTGACCTGGATGGGGCACTCCAGCGTCCTCGCCGAGATCGACGGCCGCCGCGTGCTGTTCGACCCGGTCTGGGGCGAGCGGTGTTCCCCCTTCCCCTTCGCCGGGCCCAAGCGGCTGCACCCGGTGCCGGTACCGCTGGCCTCGCTCGGGGAGGTCGACGTCGTGGTGATCTCGCACGACCACTACGACCACCTCGACCTCCCGACGATCAAGGCGCTCGCCGGTACGGACACGGTCTTCGCCGTCCCGCTCGGCGTCGGCGCCCACTTGGAGCGCTGGGGCGTCCCCGCGGAACGGCTGCGCGAGCTGGACTGGAACGAGAGCACCAAGGTCGCCGGGCTCTCCCTCACCGCCACCCCCGCCCGGCACTTCTGCGGACGCGGCCTGCGCAACCAGCAGTTCACCCTGTGGGCGTCCTGGGTCGTCCAGGGCGACGCGCACCGGATCTACCACAGCGGTGACACGGGCTACTTCCCCGGCTTCCAGGAGATCGGCGCCGCGCACGGGCCGTTCGACGCCACCATGATCCAGATCGGGGCGTACTCCGAGTACTGGCCCGACATCCACATGACCCCCGAGGAGGGCATGCGCGCCCACCTCGACCTCCAGGGCGGCACCCCGCACGGCACGATGCTGCCGATCCACTGGGGCACCTTCAACCTGGCCCCGCACCCGTGGGACGAGCCCGGCGAGGGCACCTTCGCCGCGGCGGAGGCGGCCGGTGCGGCGATCGCCCTGCCGGTACCCGGCCAGCCCTTCGAGCCGGGAGCCGCCGACGCGCCTGCCGAGCCGTGGTGGCGCCCCTTCGTCGCGAACGCCGCCCCGGTGACGGCACCCGCCGCCCGTCCGGCCGCCGCCAGGTCGAAGCCCGCGCTGCCGCACGAGGAGCCGGAGTCGGTGGGCTCGTAACGGCCACGCGCCGCCGTCGGTGACCGCACGGCGCCGACGGCGGATTCGGGCGGCCGTACGAGCGCTCCTTCCCAGGCGGTAAGACCCCGGTGAAGTTGCCCAACTGGCGGCCCGGGGTGGGACCGTGCGGTCTAGCGTGGGTATCCGGTGATCAACACCGGGCCTTGGCAGTGCCGGGGGCCCGGAAGCCCCACGTACCGAGGACCCCGATGTCCGGATACCGCGCCGCCCGCCACGCTCCGTCGAGACTCGCCGCCATTGGCCCCGGCCGGCAGTTACGCCCCCAGCTGGTCCGGGCCGCCGTCCTGCCCACGCTCGCCGCCGGGCTCAGCGGCGCCGCCGCCGTGATCTTCACCCTGCAGCTCGGTGGCGGTGCGGGCACCCGCGACCCCCGGCTGTGGCCGGCACTCACCGGCTGCGGGCTGCTCGTCGTCGGTGCGCTCGCCGCAGCCCTGCTCGGGGGCCGGCGCGCGGCGAAGGCCGTACGCGAACGGTGCGAGGCGCTGCGCCGCTCCAGCCTCCGCGGCCGCCAGGAACTGCGGGCGGCCGCAGACCGGCTGGAGCGGGGCGAGGCCCCGCCCCGTCCGGTGCCCGGCGGTCCGGGCGGGATCCCGCCGGGCACCGACCCCGCGGGCGTGGACGAGTTCTGGCTGCTCGCGCAGGAGCTGCGCGGCGCCCGTGAGCAGGCGCACCAAGTCCTCGTACGGCTGGCCGGACAGGCCGCCGCCCCGTCCGACAGCGACCGCAAGGTCGAGGTCTTCGTCAACCTGGCGCGCCGGCTCCAGTCCCTCGTGCACCGCGAGATCTCCCTGCTGGACGACCTCGAAGACACGGTCGAGGACCCGGACCTGCTCAAAGAGCTCTTCCACGTCGACCACTTGGCCACCCGGATCCGGCGCCACGCCGAGAACCTCGCCGTGCTCGGCGGCGCCGCCTCCCGACGGCAGTGGACCCGGCCCATCGACCTGAGCGAGGTGCTGCGGTCCTCCGTAGCGGAGGTCGAGCAGTACACCCGGGTCAAGGTGGTGCCCCCGGCGGGCGGCACCGTGCGCGGACACGCCGTCGCCGACGTCGTCCACCTGCTGGCCGAGCTCATCGAGAACGCCACCGTCTTCTCCGCCCCCGACACCGACGTGGTGGTGCGCGCCGAACGCGTCACCGCAGGGATCGCGGTCGAGGTGGAGGACCGGGGGCTGGGCATGCCGGCCGAGGAGCAGCACCGGATGAACGCCCTGCTGGGCGACCCCGATCAGGTCAACGTGCGGCACCTGCTGGCGGACGGCCGGATCGGCCTGTTCGTGGTGTCGGCGCTCGCGCGCAGGCACGGGGTCGCCGTCGAGCTCAAGTCCAACATCTACGGCGGGGTGCGTGCCGTGCTCGTACTGCCGCACGAGCTGCTGGGCGCGCAGGCGCCGGGCGCCGCCGACGCGCAGGGCGGTTCGACGGCCACGTCGTGGGGGACCGGGGTGGGGGCGGCGGTGCCTGTGCTGGAGCCGGTACGCGTGCCGCCCGCGCCGCACCGGGCCGAACCGGCGGCCGCGGCCCCGTCGGTGCCGACGTGGGCGGAGCCGGAGCCGGTGCCGGTGCGGGTGGAGCCGGTGCCGTGGCCGCGTACGGAGCCGCTCGCGGAGCCGGTGGCCGGGCCGGCCCCGTACGCCGTGTCCGACGGGGGGCGCGGGCCAGGTTTCGAAGCCGGCCCGGGCTTGGATGCGGGCCCCGCCTTGGATGCGGGCCCCGCCTTGGATGCCGGCCCCGCCTTGGACGCGGGCCCCGGCGCCGGAGCGGGGGCCGCATGCCACGCGGGCCCCGGCGCCGCCGCCGGAGGCCTGGTGCCCGCGGCAGTCACCGTGCCCGCCGCGCGGAGGGATCCCGACCGGCCGACGCTGCCCCGGCGCCGCGCCCAGGAGCACCTCGTGCCCGAGTTGCGCGAGGCCCCCGCCCCGCGCCGGGCCCCGGAAGCCGAGCCGCCCGTACACGATCCCGGCCTGATGGCGGCCTTCCGGCGCGGCTTCGACAGGGCCGGGTCGGAGCCCCCGGCATGACGCCGTCCGGCGACCGGCCCCCGGCCGCCTCCCTTCCCCACCCCCACCCCCACCCCAGCAAGGAGCGCACCCTCATGAGCGGCGAAGTGGCGACCGGGACAAGCCGGCTCTCGGATCTCGACTGGCTGCTCGGCGGCCTGGTGCAACGCGTGCCGTACACGCGCAGCGCGGTGCTGCTCACGGCGGACGGCCTGGTCAGCTGCGTGCACGGCCTGGACGCCGACAGCGCCGACCACTTGGCGGCGCTGGCCTCGGGCCTGTACTCGCTGGGCCGCAGCGCCGGATCCCGGTTCGCGGACGGCGCGGAGGTCCGGCAGGTGGTGGTGGAACTCGACTCGGCGCTGGTCTTCGTATCGGCGGCCGGGTCCGGCACCTGCCTCGCGGTGCTGGCGGACCGGGAGGCCGACGCGGGTGTGCTGGGCTACGAGATGGCGATGCTGGTGAAGAGCGTACGTCCCTACCTGGCGGCCCCGCCGCGTCGGCCCGTCGCCGACGGCGAACGATGAGGGCCGCGGCGCGGGGGGCCTACGGGTCCGGCACCCGGCGGGAGACCGCCCCCTGGCTGGACGACACGGCGGGCCGGGTCATGCGGCCGTACACGGCGAGCGGCGGCCGGACCCGGCCCGCCGCCGCGCTCGACCTGCTCTCGGTGGTGACGGCGACGGGCGTACGCCCGCGTGCGCCCCTCGGCGCGGAACACACCCTCGCGCTGCGCTTGTGCGCCGGCGCGGCGGCGGTGACGGTCGCCGAGGTGGCCGGTCAGCTACGGCTCCCGACGGGGGTGGTGAAGGTGCTGCTGTCCGACCTGATGGAACACGGGGCGGTGGAGGCGCGGACGCCGAGGTTCCCGGGCGGTGACTCGCTCCCCGCCGACGACCTGGACCTGCTGCGGGCGGTGCTCGATGGCCTACGCCGAAGGCTGTGACGGCCGGGGCCTGCCCGCGACCTTGAAGATCCTGGTCGCGGGCGGGTTCGGAGCGGGGAAGACCACCTTCGTGGGCGCGGTGAGCGAGATCGAGCCGCTGTGCACGGAGGAGCGGCTGAGCGACCTGGGCGAAGGCGCCGACCCGCTGGAGGGGGTGGAGACGAAGACGACGACCACCGTCGCGCTGGACTTCGGAAGGATCACCCTCGACGGGGGGCACGTCCTGTACCTCTTCGGCACGCCCGGGCAGCAGCGCTTCTGGTTCCTCTGGGAGGAGCTGTGCGCCGGCGCGCTGGGGGCGGTGGTCCTCGCGGACACGCGCCGTCTCGCGGACTGCTTCCCGGCCGTGGACTTCTTCGAGCGGCGCGGGATCGCATTCGTCGTCGCCGTCAACGAGTTCGACGGCTGCCACCGCTACACGCCCGCCGAGGTCCGGGAGGCGGTGGGGCTCGGACCGGAGGTGCCCGTCGTGCGGTGTGACGCCCGGCTGACCAGTTCCGGCACGGGGGCGCTGGCCGCCCTCGTCCACCACCTGCTGTTCAACGCCAGGTCCGCGAGCGCGGCGGACCTGGCCACCTAGGAGGATCGGGGGAACCGTCATGACGTACTACGAATCGACCGGCCATCTGCTGCTCACCCCGGTGGACCGGGAGGCACCCGCCCGCGCGGTCCGGCTGCGCGAACTGGGGCTCGGCGAGCGGCCCGACGCGGAACTCGACGCCTTCGCGCGGCGGATCGCGCAGACCCTGGACGTACCGTACGCGGGGGTCAACTTCATCGGTGAGGAACGGCAGTTCTTCGCGGGCCTCCACCACCGGCCCGACGCCCCGCCGAGCGGTTACCCGGCCCGCGTGCTGACCCGCGACCGCGGGTACTGCCCCCATGTGGTGGTCCGGAGGCGGGCGCTGGTCCTGGAGGACGTACGGGACTTCGCGCGCTTCGCGGGCAACGCCGTCGTGGACGAGAGCGGGGTGCGCTCCTACGCGGGAGCCCCGCTGACGGACCGGCGGGGCTCCGTCCTCGGGACGGTGTGCGCGGTGGACGTGGCGCCGAGGCGGTGGGGGACCGAGGGGCTGGGGACGGTGAAGGCGCTCGCGGCGGAGCTCGCGGGGCTGCTGCGGGAGCGGGAGGACAGCCCTTAGGGCCTTAGGGCCTTAGGGCCTTGGGGCCGGGCTCGTCCCGCGGTTCGGGCCCTCCGGGCGCAGGAAGGCGGAGATCCGCTCCCTCAGCGAGCGGGCGTCCAGGCCGTGGGCGGCGGTGTGTTCGGCGATGGTGCCGTAGCGCCGGAGTTCCGCGCGGCCGACGCCCAGGCCCAGGACCCGGTGCGGAACGTCGCCGAGGGCGTCGTTCGCCGCAGCCGTGGACGTCCCGGCGAGGTACGGCTCGACCAGGACCACATCGGCCGGCGTGCCCCGCCCGACGGCGGCGCGCAGGGCCGCGTCGTCGAAGGGCCGTACGGTCGTCGCGTACAGCACGGTCACGTCCATGCCCTCCGTCGCGGCGAGGACGTTGTCCAGCAGCGGGCCGACCGCCAGCACCACCCCCGCCCGCCCCTCCCGCACGGTGTGCGGGCCCGGCCCGATGACGGGACGCGGCTCGGTGTTCGTCTGCTCGCTGAGGCGGACGTACACCTTGTCGTCCCCGGCGGCGTACGCGTCGCGCAGCAGCGCCTCCGCCTCGTCGGGGTGGCCCGGCACGTGCACGGTCCAGCCGTCGAGGGTGTCGAGGAGGGCCACGTCGCCGGGTGCCATGTGGGTGAACCCGCCGGCAGGCCAGTCGTAGCTGGCGCTCGCGCTGACCAGGACGCCGCCCGTGTCCTGGTGCCCGAAGTCCAGCTTGACCTGCTCGAACGGCCGCTCCACCAGGAAGCTGGCGAACGTGTGCACGATCGGCCGCAGCCCGGTCAGGGCGAGTCCGCCGCCCACTCCGACGAGGAGCTGCTCCCGGATGCCCACGTTGATCACCCGGTCGGGGTGGCGCCGCAGGGCGGGGCGAAACCCGTCCATGGTGATCTCGGCGAGTACGAGTGCCAGCCGGGGGTCCTCGTCGAGCATCCTCGACGTGACCGTGATGAACCGCTCCCGCATGGTGTCCATTTCTCCCCATCCCCTTGTGCGCGTGGTCTCAGAACTTCTTCTCGACGCGGGCCACGACGGCGTGCGGCCGGCCCGGGTGCGGCGCCGTGAAGGCGGCGTGCAGTGCGGCGTGGTCCCGGCCGTCCACGGTGGTCGCCGACCAGCCGGCGGCCTCGAAGCGGGAGGCGATCCCGCCGGGCCAGCCGTGGGTCGCCGAGTCGTTGTCGATCACCACGGTGTGCAGGCGCTCCAGCCCGGCCGAACCGGCGTAGGCGAGCGCCTCGTGGTTGCTCCCCTCGTCCAGCTCCGCGTCTCCGATCAGCACCCATACCGCCGGGTCGTCCAGCCCCTGCGCGCGCAGACCCAGCGCGGTGCCGACGGCCAGCGGCAGCCCGTGCCCGAGGGAGCCGCTGCCGATCTCGACGCCGGGGATCAAGGTGCGGTCGGGGTGGTGCCCGAGCGGGGAGTCGAACCCGCCGAAGCCGCCGAGCCACTCCACGGGGAAGAACCCCTTGGCGGCGAGTACGGCGTAGTACGCCATCGGCCCGTGCCCCTTGGACAGCAGGAACCGGTCGCGCTCCACGTCCTGCGCGGTTCCGGGTCCGACCCGCAGCACCCGGTCGTACAGCACCCAGAGCACGTCGAGCGTGGAGGTGGCGGCGGCCCCGTGCTTCTCGGCGCCGGTCATGAGCGAGAGGAGACGGCCCAGGTCCTCGTAGCGGAGCTCCGTGTCCCCGTGTGTTTGCGTCATGCACCTACCGTGCAACCTCAAGCCTGCTTGAGGTCAAGCGCCGGTGGCCCCGTCCGTCAGATGACCCGGAAGGTGAATGTGCGCGCGGCCACCCCGTGAAGTGCGGTATTGTTTCCCTGCCGGTTCGGCCGGGGGAAACCCCAGGTCAGCGGCGCTCGGGACGTGGCGCAGCTTGGTAGCGCACTTGACTGGGGGTCAAGGGGTCGCAGGTTCAAATCCTGTCGTCCCGACTCAAGAGAGTCGTAGGTCGAGGGCCGTTGCAGAGAAATCTGTAACGGCCCTCGATCGTTTGTGGGGACCACTCGGGTACTCGGGGACAGACCCGCCTTGCCCGCGTCAGCGCACCCGGCCCCATGACCAGCGACTCATGACGCGAGGATGTTGCGCTTCTGTTCCTCGAACTCGGCCTCTGTGAGCACGCCTTGGTTCTTGAGCTCGCCGAGCTGCTTCAGCTGCTCGATCTTGCTCGTCATGTCGGGAGCCGCCGGAGCCGCCGGAGCCGCCGGCGGTTCGGCGTAGGACGCCGGCTGGGGTTCTTGCTGCGCCGCCCATCGTCCCTGCTGTCGGCGTGATACACGGTTCGACACGGCGGTCGCCGTTCCGGCGACGACGGCGGTGCGCGCTACCCCGCGGAGGAGACCTGGCATGGCTGTGTCCCTTCTGTCCTGTCGAGCTCTGCCCTAGTGAGCGGCCTCGATCGCCTCGAGGGCGTCGACGAGGTCGGTCACCGGGATCCGCCCGGAGGCGACCATCCGGCCTCCGCCGCGACGCAGCGCGGCGGCGAAGGGGGCGGCCCACAGGTTCTCGTAGATCAGGATGCCTGCGGAACTGCCGGGCTCCAGCGCGGCGCCCGCCTCCTCGAGGTCATCCTGGCCCAGGAGCCCTGACGACGCTCCCTCGAAGACGGCCAGGTCGAGCCGGCCGTCGCCGGTGAGGTCTGCGATCTCCATGCCGGTCACGGATCCGTCGTCGTCCTTCTTGACGAACATCAGGTCCAGGATCCGGATCAGGCCGCGGTCCACGAGATCGACGAGGATGGGGAAGCCCTCGCCCGTCATCCGGTTACCGGGAAACTCGACGACCAGATAGTCGATCGGGCCCACTTCGCCCACGTCTTCGAATTCGTCGCTCACGACGTCACCTCTGGTGTTCGCTCATGCTCCCGGTGACCCCCTCACCCAATTGCATCATCGGGGTGCCGCCGTCGCACCTCGGTACCCGTTCACCCGACTGGCTCGGCCCAGGTCGCGCGCCGTTCGCCGGACAGATCTGCTGGGGGCCATGAGCGACCACGGTGGCAAGCAGCTCTCGGCCGCGGAGCGCAGCGAGCTGGCCGATCTGCGGCAGCGGGTGAACGCCCTGGAGGGTTCCCGGCCGGCAGGTCTGCCACGGCACCACCCGCTTCGCTCACTCGGCTCGGCGGTGCTGATCCTCCTCGCCGCGCTGCTGTCGATGCTGTCCGTCGTGGCGGTGTGGGCCAACAGCATCGTGCAGGACACCGACCGCTACGTCGCCACCGTCGGGCCGCTGGCGAGCGATCCCGACGTGCAGGAGGCGGTCACCAACCGGGTCACCGCCGCCGTGCTGGCGCAGATCGACGTGGACGCGCTGGTCAAGGAGCTGACGGACGCGGCCGCGGAGAAAGGTGCCCCACCGCGGCTGGCCACGTTGCTGGGCGGTCTGGACAAACCGATCTCGAGCGGTCTCAAGCGGGTGGTCAGCAGCACGGTGGAGCGGGTGGTCACCAGCAGTGCGTTCGAGAAGGTCTGGGTGAACGGCAACCGCAGGGCGCACACGGCGCTGGACAAGGCGCTGACGGGTCATTCCGACAGCGCGGTCAAGCTCGAGAACAACCAGGTCGTCATCGACCTCGGTCCGATCGTCGCCCAGGTGAAGGACCAGCTGGTCGACGCGGGCTTCTCACCGGCAGCGAAGATCCCGGCCGTCCACACGAACTTCGTGGTGTTCGCGTCGGAAGACGTCGGCAAGATCAAGACCTACATGAGAGTGCTGGAGATCCTCGGCGGCTGGCTGCCCGTCATCGCGTTGCTGTTCGCGGCCGCCGGAGTGTACGTGGCGTTCAACCGCCGGCACGCGCTCATCGGGGCCGCGCTGGCCGTGTTCGTCGCCATGCTGGTTCTCGGGATCGGCCTCACCGTCGCCCGCGACGTCTATCTCAACCATCTGCCCCCCGGGGCGTCCCAGGCCGCGGCGGGAACCGTGTACGACGCACTGGTGAAGTTCCTGCGGGCCGGTGTGCGGGCGCTCGCCGCGGTCGCCCTCTTCACCGCCGTCGCCGCCTTCCTCGCGGGGCCGTCCCGGATCGCCGTCCTCACGCGGACCGGTTGCCGCAGGAGCATCGGCGCCCTGCGCGACGTGACGACATCGGCGGGGCTTCGTCTCGGTGCGGTCGGGCGGTTCGTCCACCGCTTCAAGCGCTGGATCGGGGTGGCCATCCTGGTGATCGCCGCGATCGTGCTGTTCACCTGGAGCTACCCGACGACGGCGGTCGTGGTGTGGACCGCCGTGATCGTCCTGGTGGGCTTTGCGATCCGCGAATTCCTGGACGACGGCGGCTCCGCACCGGCGGCTTCGCCCCGGGCCGGTACCGCCGCCCACTGACCCTGCCCGTCCCGAGTGCCCTGCCGAGTCACGTGTCCATCCCTGGAGCCGCTGCCATGGCCGAGAACCACCTGGACGGCCGCACCCTGCGGCACCGCACTGCACGGGAGCGGGCCGCGCTGGGCAAGGAGGCGCGGGCCGCCGTACCCCGCTCCAGCCACGTCGAGTTCTCGCCGGGGCCCGAGCGGCCGGATCCGTTGGAGATCATCGAGCGGCAGTCGGCGACGCGGCTGCCCGAACTCGTACCGATCCGCTACGGAAGGATGTCCGAGTCGCCGTTCCGGTTCTACCGCGGGGCCGCCGCCATCATGGCGTCGGACCTCGCGGACACACCGAGGACGGGGCTCCGCGCCCAACTGTGCGGTGACGCCCACATGCTGAACTTCCGGCTGCTGGCCTCCCCTGAGCGCCGGCTCATGTTCGACATCAACGACTTCGACGAGACGCTGCCCGGCCCTTGGGAGTGGGACGTCAAGCGGCTGGCCGCCAGCCTCGTCATCGCCGGCCGGGAAAACGGCTTCAGCACCAAGGAGCGGGCGAAGATCGTACGGGCCACCGTGCGCTCCTACCGCGAGAGCATGCGGGCCTTCGCCGGTATCGGCAACCTGGCCGTCTGGTACGCCCAGTTCGACGAGGCATGGGTACAGGGCCGGTTCGGGGCGGACCTGTCCGCGCGGGGCCGTGAACGCTGGGCGCAGGCCGTGACCAAGGCACGGGCGCACGACACCGTTCAGGTCTTCGACAAGCTCACCACGATCGTCGACGGCAAGCGGCGGATCACCCCCGATCCGCCGCTCATCACCCCTCTGGAGGACCTGCTGCCGGACGCATCGCGCGAGCGGCTGGAGCAGCAGATCACCCGACTGATGGAGCGTTACGGCAAAACCCTCCAGTCGGACCGGCGGTTCCTGCTGGAGCAGTACCGGGTGGCCGACATGGCACGCAAGGTCGTGGGCGTCGGCAGTGTGGGCACGCGCTGCTGGATCGTGCTCCTGCTGGGCCGGGACGGCAAGGACCCGCTGTTCCTCCAGGCAAAGGAGGCCGACGAGTCCGTGCTGGCGCCCCACGCCGGGCCCAGCGCCTACCCGACGCAGGGCGAGCGGGTCGTCTCCGGGCAGCGGCTGATGCAGGCCACCAGCGACATCTTCCTGGGTTGGGAGCGGGTCGACGGAATCGACGGGCGACGGCGGGACTTCTACGTGAGGCAGTTGCGGGACTGGAAGTGGGTGGCGGTGGCCGAAGAGATGGTGCCGCGTGGCATGCGCACGTTCGGCGCTCTGTGCGGGGCGACGCTGGCCCGCGCGCACGCCAGGTCCGGTGACCGCATCGCCATCGCCGCGTATCTGGGCGGCGGCGATTCGTTCGACCGGGCGTTGGTGACGTTCGCAGAGCGGTACGCCGACCAGAACGAGCGGGACCACCAGGCGCTCGTCGACGCCATCAAGGCCGGGCGGCTGCGGGCCGAGGCCGCCTGATCCCGAGGAAGCGTCACAGGGCGCCGCACCGGCTGCCGCCGGCGGCCGGTGCGACGCGACCTCCCGGCGCTCAGTGGAGGATCTTCGCCTTGGCCTGCTGGAATTCGGCGTCGGTGATGTCGCCCTTGGCGCGCATCTCGGAGAGCCTGGCGAGTTGATCCGCCTCGCTCCCGGCCCCACTGAAGGCGGCGTCCCGGACGTATTCGTCGAAAGCCTGCTTCTGCTCCTGGGCGTGCTTCACCTCGCGCTTGCCCATGCCCTTGCCCCGGGCCAGGACGTAGACGAACACGCCGAGGAACGGCAGCAGCACCACGAAGATGAGCCATCCGGTCTTGCCGCCCCCGCCGAGCGTGTCGTCCCGGAAGATGTCGACGATGATCCGGAAGAGCAGGACGATCCACAGGATCCAGAGGAAGATCCACATGACGGTCCAGAACGCTCCGAGGACCGGGTAGTCGTAGGCCAGATTCATTTCACCGCTCCTTCTTCCTCTCCCCCGCCGGGCAACAAGCGCAGCCCGAAAGCTTCACCGATGCCGCCGGCGGCGGCCACCACGCGGGCGGTGCCGACCACGGGGGCGATGGCCACGAGGGTGCCCCGGACCTTTTCCGGGGGCACGCCGATGTCGTCGGCGGCGCCGACGTTGAGCAGGTACGAGGCGGGGGAGGCCCCCAGGGCCACCAGCGCCGCGATGCGGGTCAGCAGGTACGTCTCGGGGTCCAGACCGGATCGCTCGAACGCGTTGAGCGTCATCTGGACCAGAGTGTCGAACACGGGGGCGTCCGACTCGTCAGGGGCGTTGACGTCCTGCGCCCCGTCCGCATTCCCGGCCATCTCCGGCTCCCTTCTTCCGGCTCGTTCCTTGGCCGTGGGCATCGCGCCCGTTCAGTCGAGCAGCACGTATACCTGTGCCTCGTGGTCGACTACCTGTGCCTCGTGGTCGACGTAGCGATCGCCGGACACATCGACGACGACCCCGTCGATCGTGCCGCGGGGGAACGGGAACGGTCCTCGGCAGTCGCGTAAGACGTCCACCGCGTGGATGTACTGCTGACCACTCTCACCGGGAACAGCCGGTCTCGCCTCACCCGTCACGGGTGACAGGCTCCGGCCCTCTCCGTCCGTGGGATGCCAGAGCACCAGCGATCCGGCCTGCGGACATCACCCGCCGCGGGTGATCATTCCTGCCGAGCCGCCTCACATGCTGGAAGAAGCAGCGTTGGCTGCTGCGTCGCACCGACGAAGTGAGGAAGACCCATGACCACGACTCACAACCGCTCGGACACAGCCGAGGGGGCGGCAGGCGGACTGACGACGTTCGCCGCCATCCTGCTGTTCATCGCCGGCGTCCTGGACGTCCTCCGCGGCATCATGGCGATCGTCGACGACGACGTCTACGTCTCCACCCCCAACTACCTCTTCAAGTTCGACCTGACCAGCTGGGGCTGGATCCAGCTGATCCTCGGCGTGATCGCCCTGCTCGTCAGCGCCGGCCTCTTCGCCCGCGCCACGTGGGCCCGGGTCGCCGGCGTCTGCATCGCGGGACTGCTGATCATCGCGAACTTCCTGTCGATCCCGTACTACCCGTTCTGGTCGATCATCCTGATCGCGCTGTACGCCTTCGTCATCTGGGGCCTGTGCGTCGTGCGGCGAGAGCCCTGACGGACATGCCGAAGCGGCCGCCTGCGGTGAGGCGGTGAGAGGGTGAGCGGAAGCTGCTACGGAACGCCCTCCGCCGCCACCACACTGACCTGCCCCCGAGCACCGCTCGAAGTCGTGGTGCCCGGGGCAGGACGTGCCGCCTGCCGGCCGAGCCGGCCGGGGCGATCTGCAGCCTGGACTGCGCCTTCGACCGGCCGATGCCCACGATGGCCGGACTGCTGGGTCAGGGACAACCCCCGCGCTGATCACGCGCCTGTATGCGGAAGCCGACGCCGAGCGGTCGCACGACGCGCCCTGCCCGTGTGAGGGGGGTTGCAAATGAGCCCGCTGCCACGGCAGTTGCGTCCGCCGATGAGTCATGTCCCGTCAGAGAGCGGTCCTGCGCATCTCCACCACATGGAGGCCCAGCGACTGGAACCGCGCGAGCAGCCCGTAGAGATGCGCCTCGTCGATGACCTGACCGAACAGCAAGGTCTGTCCGGACACGACGCAGCCCTCCAGCTCCGGGAACGCGTCGGTCATCGTCCTCGACATCTGCCCCTCGATGCGGAACTCGTATTCCATGAACACGCATCCCTCGCAGCTGGAGTCCCTCCAGGCCCCCGCGTGCCCCATGCTGCGCCGTCGTGCGGAGCGGCGCATCACCCTGGCCGGGTGACCTCGGCCGACCGTCGCAGGGGCGTCACAGCAGATGGAGTTCCCGGGCCCGGCGCACGGCCTCACCACGCCGGGTCACGGCGAGCTTGCGGTAGATGTTCTTCAAGTGGGTCTTGACCGTGTTGACGGACAGGAACAGCTCTGCGGCGATTTCCTGCGTGGACATCATCTGGGCCAGTAGGCCCAGGACTTCGCATTCCCGGTCACTGAGCGGCTCGGCCACGGGAGCAGGGCCGGCCCCAACGCCATCCGCGGCCTGCGCCTTTGCCACCGGACCGATCGACAGCCAGTCATGCGCCCGCCCCGGAGGGGACCCGCTGCCGAGCAGTTGCCCGAGCCAGGGGCCGGCCTCCAAGAACGGCCGCTTCAGACGCCCGGGCCGGGCGACGGTAAGGGCACGGGCGATGAGATGCCGGGCCGTGGCCTCGTCACCCAGCATGCGAGCCACCTGCGCCCGCACCAGCAGGGCCCGGACCGTCACGGCCGGCCCGTGGCCGTTGGGGCCGGGCAACGCGTCGAGGAGCGCGCGGGCCGCGTCGCGGTCACCGGCCGCCAGCCGGGCGTGGGCCGAAGCGATCGCGTAGTGCAGCCCTGCGTCCTGCCACTCGGCCAGCGCCTCGACCGCTGACCACGGGTGCCCCCGAGCCGTATGGGCCGCGGCCGCGGCCAGCGCCACTTGACCGTCCACCCAGAAGGGCGGTGAGGTGGCTGACGGCGTCTCCCGCATGTCGTCGAGGACCTGGAGGGCCTGGACGGGGTCGCCGCCGGCAACCAGCAGCCGCGAGCTCGTGACGGACCACCACCACGCGGTGATCGGGTCACGGGCGCAAGGAGACGACGGGGTTGCCCGGTGGAGATGGGCCCGGGCGGAGACGAGATCGTCGCGCTCGATGTCGATGCCCGCCAGCACCAGCCGCCCGAGGGACGTGCGACCCGAGGGCGGCAAGCCGAACCGCTCCGCCTCCGCGATCGCCAGCCGCGCCTGCTCCTCGGCCCGGCCCGGCCACCCTTCGAGAAAGTCGATCAGGGCGAGCCGGCCCAGGGCATCGTGCTGCGTCTGGGCAGTGGAGGGCCCGTGAGACGCCTCCACCGCAGAGGTCAGCGCCGCCCGGGCCGCGTCGAAGCGGCCTGCCCACAGCCGAGCCGATCCCAGAGCGGCGAACCTGAGTACGCGCATCTCCGGATGCGCCTCCAGACGCTCCGCGAGGGCCTCCCGTCCCTCGAGCTCCTCGGCCCGCCGGGAGGCGGACTCGACCATGTCCGCCGAGCCGAGCAGCCGGCCGGCCATCACCCGCAGCAACGCACAGCTCAGGTGGGCGGCCGACGCGTCCTGTGCTTCGACCGGCGGCAGATGTGCCTCGGCACGGCCCAGGTCCGCGAGCCCTCGGCCGACGTCGCAGCGAGCCAGCTCACAGGCGGCGCGAACCAGGCCGGCGGCGGGACCGGGCGTGTCCGGCGCCATCCTGGTGAACAACGCGCGGAGCCGGTCCGCGTTCAGCCCTGTGAAGAGCTGTCCGATCGCCAGGTCGTCAACGAGCCGGTCCGCGGCGAACGCCCAGTCCCCCGCGTCGGCGGCGTGCGGCAGGGCCTCCGCAACCAGGCCGACGTCGCTCAGCCATCGGGCGGCCGTGCCGTGCAGTTCGTGTTCCAGCCCGGGGTGCCTGGTGTTCAGGTGAGCGCGCAGGATCTCGGCGAAGAGGGGATGCAGCCGGTACCACGAGTGGCTGATCGGCTCGACGAACGCGTTCGCGCGTTGCAGTTCCGCGAGGACGGGAGCGGCATCGTCCCGTCCGGTGAGGGCGTTCGCCAGGCCGGGGTGGATCCGCTCGCAGATGCTGGTCCGCAACAGCAGGTCCTGGCTCGCGGCGGACTGGGTTTCCAGCACCTCGGCCAGCAGGAAGTCCGCAACGGTGCTCTGCCCCGTTTCGAATTCCTTCAGAAAGGTCTCCGGGTCCTCTGCCCGCTGCGCCGCGAGGATGCACAGGCGCAGCCCCGCAACCCATCCACCGGTGCGTTCGGTCAGCGCGTGAGTGCCCCCGTCCGACAGGGACAGGCCGTGCAAGCGCGCGAGTTCGGCCGTCTCCCCGGGCAGGAACGCCAGGTCGGCGGCGCGGATCTCCGTCAGCTCGCCGGCGGCGCGGTACCGGTGCAGCGGCAGCAGCGGCTCGGTACGGCTGATGAGGAGCAGGCGCAGCCCCGCCCCCGCGTGGTGAAGGACGAACTGGAGTTCGTCGGCAACTTCCGGCGCGGAGATCCGTTCGAACTCGTCGAGGACGAGGACCACCGGGTCGGTCCGGCCGTTCAGGTGTGCGGCGAGCCGGGCCAGCAGCGAGTCGTCGACCTCGCTCGGGCGAGCGGGACCGGCGATGTCGTCGGGCAGAGGGATTCCGTGGTGACGCAAGGCCTCCAGGACGTAGGCCCAGAAGATTCCCGGGGTGTTGTCGCCGGACTCGACCGTCAGCCACGCCATCGGGCCGGGCAGGAGCGCCGTACGGACCCAGTCGGCGGCCAACAAGGTCTTGCCCGCCCCCGCCGGCCCGTTGACCAGCACCAAACGGTCCGAACCGGTCAGGGCCCGGGTGAGGCACTGCGCCAAGCGGGCCCTGCGGATGAACGTCTTGGGTACATGAGGAAGCGTGAACCGAGCAGCGAGAACAGGGTCGCCGTTCGGCGTCAGGCCCCCGGGAACGCTTTCGCGGGCCGAGCCGCGGGATTCGGACATGACACTTTCCACCTTGGCAGAGACCCCGCGGCAGTCAAATCCGCCTCGCGGCAGCCGCTGGAAGCGGTTGCGCGAAGTGGGGGCAAGCAGTAGGGCCGCCGGGGCGTGGCAGGCCGGGGCTCGCCCGTCGCGCACCAATGGCGTACGTGTTCATGTCGAATGCCCGGACGGGTCCGTAAGGTCGGGTGTGAGTCCGAGGGCTGGAGGTAGGGCATATGCCGCCGGCGGTGTGATCGCCGGGTGCCGGGTCTCGGATCCGCGCGCTCGAGCCGATCGCCGACCTCCGGGTGAACGCATCACCGGGAGAGGAACATGAATGCCTCGAGCAGAACTCCGAAGAGCGAGGGGGACGAGCCGGGGGCGCGGTCGTCGGAGGCTGCCGGACCCCCGGCGTCGGACGGTGCGTCCGCGGCGCGGGGAGGCGCCGGCCGTGTGCGGCGGACGGCCGACTGGGGGAGGGGGAAGTACACCGGATCGTGGGCCGATTCCCTGTGGCACCGGCTGGGCGCGGTGGACTTCCTCAGCCAGGCCATGTTGCTGGCCTCCACGCTGCTGCTGTGCGCGGTGCCGTTCTTCCTGATCGTGACTGCTCTGGCCGGGCAGTCGGCGGCGTCGTCGCTGTCGCATCGCATGGGACTCAACGAACAGGCCGCGGCCTACGTCGAAAAGCTGTTCGCCCCTTCCTCCGCCATCTCCGCCGCGGTGAACGGGCTGTCCTGGGTGTTCTTCGTCCTGGCCGGTCTGGCCGGGGCGAAGGCCGTGCAGCAGTTGTACCAGCGGGTGTTCGACGTACGGGCCCGGGGCGCGGCGGACTCGCTCCGCGCTTTCGTCTGGCTGGCACTGGTCGTGGGCGTGCCGTTCGCGGTCTCCGGGGCGGGACCGGGGCTGCGGGGGACCGGTGGGGTGCCGTTCTGGGTCACGCACACGGTGCTGAGCTTCGTCTTCTTCTGGTTCTCGATGTGGTTCCTGCTGGCCGGGAGGATGGCCTGGCGCAGGCTGCTGCCGTGCGCCGTCGCCACCGGCGCCTGCTGGGTGGGCATGATGGCGGTGTTCGCGGTGATCTTCTCCGGCGTGATCATCAGCTACAACGAGCGATACGGGTCGATCGGGACCGTGTTCGCGTTGATGTCCTTCTTCATCGCGATCGGGGTGGTACTGGTGCTGGGAGCGGCACTCGGCCTGGTGTGGACGGAGCACGGTCTGTCGTTCCGGGGCGCCCTCGCCAGGGTGCGGCGCAGGTCATGACGGGCCGCGCCACGACAGCACGCGACGACCGGTCCGTGCCCGGGCTCTCCCCCGGCAGGATCGCGTGGATGGTGCTGAGGGTGATGGCATCGGTCGCCGCGCTGCTCGCCCTCTACTACGCCCTTCCCCTGGACCGCACCTCCACACGGTTCGCCGTCACGATCCTGGTCGCCGGGCTGGTCGCGTTCGTCGTGCTGGTCGGCCTCCAGATCCGCACGATCATCCGATCGCCGATCCCGGTCGTCCGCGCGGTCGAGGCCCTGGCCCTCAGCGTGCCCTTCTTCCTGCTGCTGTTCGCCGCCGCCTACGTCGTCCTGGCCGCGCTGTCGCCGGCCAACTTCGCAGGGCCCCTGTCGCACACCGACGGCCTGTACTTCGCCGTCACCGTGTTCGCCACCGTCGGCTTCGGCGACATCACCGCCAAGTCCCAGACCGCGAGGCTGGTTGTCACCGGGCAGATGGTCACCGACCTGATCGTCCTCGGCCTCGGGATCCGGCTCGTCGTGGCTGCCGTCCGGCACCGTCGGCGGCAGCAGGATCCGCCCCGTCACCCGAGCGACGGATCGTGAACCGTGGAGACCGCCGCCGCCCGCACTTCCGCCGCGGTACGGAGGTGATTCTCGACGGCACGGGTCACAGGCGGATGATGACCAGCGCGGTGTCGTCGGTACTGCCGCCGGGCGGGAGGAGGTCGGACAGGAGCGTCGGCCAGGACCTCGGGGCCGGTGTCCCCATGACGGACGAGGGAGTCGGCGAGGCGGCCCAGGCTCACGTCGATGTCCTCGTCGCGGCGCTCGATCAGCCCATCGGTGTACATGACCAGGGTGGCGCCCTCGGCGAAAGCCGTACTGGCCTGCGGCCGCGGGACGTGTTCGGGGCGGGCGCCGAGCGGCGGATCGGTCGCCTGGTCGAGGAAGGTCACCGTGCCGTCGGGGTGTAGCAGAGCAGGCGGCGGATGGCCGGCGCTGCTGTACGTGAGCGTGTGGGTGTCCCAGTCGACAAAGGTCTTCACCACCGTGGTCGACTCGGCCCCCTCGACATGGCGGGCATACAGCCCCAGGACTTCCAAGGCCCGGGCCGGGCCGTCGGCGACACGGGCGGCCGCGCTCAGCGCACTGCGCAACTGCCCCATCACGCAGGCGGCTCCCAGGCCATGGCCGACCACGTCGCCGACGGCGACCGCGATGCGGTCCCCGGGCAGGTCGACCAGGTCATACCAGTCCCCGCACACGTTCAGCGCGCCCACGGCAGGCCGGTAGCGCACGGCTGCCCGATGGTGCCCGACCGGCGTGGGGGCGGGCAGCATCGCCTCCCCTCGGATGGCGCCGCTGCCTCCAGGGCCCGCGCCGCAGACCCCGCGCTGACCCGATGGGCGAATGGAGCCACCCGGACGATCCGTGCTGACGCGGCGTACTCAGGGCCGTCCGCCAGATGATCCGGTCGTTGTTATCCGCCACCCACGAGCCGCGGGCCGAAAGGAACAACACGCCTGATCCGGCAGCGGAATTGGCGAACGGCGCCGAGGCAGCCCGCGCGCCGACGGCCGCCTGAGCTGGGGCTTCGTATGTGGACGGGGTCATTCTCGTAGGAACGTACATCTCGGGATGATCAAGCTTCATGTATTCAACGCCTGTCTGGAACAAGCCAGTTGACGATGTACTCCTCGGGCAAGACGGATCAACGAACGGGGAGAAATCATGTCCGAGAAGCTGTCCGAACGTCAGATCGCGATCTCCTGGCCCGACTTGGGCATCACGGTCACCGCCGATCTCGACGACCGCAACCCGGCGCTCGCCGACGCCCTGTGGGAGTCGCTGCCCTACCAGAGCCTCCAGGGGCACGCCCTCATCGCGGGAGAACACCTCTACCACGTGGCGCCGATACCCACCCTGCTGCACACCCCCCACGCCACCCGTATCCCCGACCGGCGCGAGGCCCCCGACGGCACCGTGTTCTGCTCCGGTTTGCAGCACCTGGGCATCAAGTACGGCACCCTGACCGAGCCGATGCCGGCCACCCCCGTCGGCCGGATCCGTGAAGCAGACATGCCCGCCCTGCGGGAAGCCGGGGCGGCGATCTGGGACGCCGTCTACTCCACCAAGAAGCAGATCGTCGCCGAAGTCCGCCGCGCAGGCGGACCGGGTGGCCACCGCATCCCGATGCTCCGCGCCGCCAACGAGGACGCCGCCCAACTGATCGCGGACATCCTCGCCGAGACCGAGAAGATCTGGCTCGCGCCCCCGGTCGAGCTGGAAGGCCTCCATCAGGGCGTCATCCCCTCCCGGGCGGGCAACTTCGGCACCGTCCTTCCCACGCTGCTGTTCGTGAACGGCGAGACCCGGCCCCTGGGCTACGCCGCCTACGGCGGACTCGTCCGTGCCGCCGTACAGGACATGCCCATGGCGTCCCTGGTCCACATGACCCGCCTCCTGGTCGGCGTCCCCGCCGAGTTCCTGGGCTACTGCGGCCTGGAGAAGCTGTGGGCGTTCACCCAGCGCTTCCTCGACGTCCTCGACGTCCTCGACCGCGGCGACTTCTACGCCGTCACCAGCCAGATGGCCCTCTACATCAACTGCCTCGGCGGCTGGAACCTGCAGCTGTACCCGTGGGAGACCGGGGACCACCTGCGCCAGCAGGGCGCCGAGGGAGCCGCGTAGCCGTGCCCGCAGCCGAGAAGACCTCGAACGCCCTTCCCGACCGCGCCGACGCCGTCGTCATCGGCGGGGGAGTGATCGGAACCTCTGCCGCCCACCACCTCGCCGAAGCCGGCGTGAACACCGTACTGCTGGAACGCGGAAGCCTCGGCGGCGGCTCGTCCGCACACACCGCGGGCATGGTCCGCACCTATTTCCCGGGCGATCCCGGCACCGGGCGCATGGCCGTGCGCAGCCTGAACGCCTACCACGACTTCGCCCACCGCACGGCGGCCCCCCTGGCCCTCAAGCGGCTCGGGTTCATGGTGCTGTTCACCGACGAACAGCAGATCGCCGGCTTCGAGGCCACCCGCCACGCCCAGCAGGCCGCGGGCGTCCAAGTCGGCCTGATCAGTGCCCGCGAAGCGTCCGAGCTCAACCCGCTGATCAACGAACGTGCCGTGCTCGCCGCCGCCTGGTCCCCCGAGGCCTACCACGTGGACGGCCTCGACATCGTCCGCGGCTACGCCGCCGGCGCCCGCAATCACGGCGCCCGCCTGTTCACCCACACACCGGTGACCCGCATCGACGACGACAACACCGTCCACACCCCGCGGGGCAGGATCAAGGCCGACAGCATCGTCTGCACGGCCGGCCCCTGGTCCGGCGAGGTGGCGTCCATGGCGTCGGTCGACCTGCCGCTGACGCCCCACGCCATCGAAATGCTGTTCACCGACGTTCCGCCCCCGCCGCACCGCGAGATGCCCATGACGATGCACGCCTCGTCCGGCCTGCGGATCCGCTCGTGGAAGGACCGCATCCTCCTGGCCATGGGCATGCCCAAGGCCGAGGAGGCACGTGAGGACTGGCTCGGCCGCATCTCAGGCCACCTCGGCAGCCTGTTCCCCGCCCTGGACGGCATCGGCCTGCACCGCGCGTGGTCCGGCGACTTCGACGCCAGCCCCGACAACACCCCCCTCATCGGCCAACACCCCACCCGCCGCTTCCTGTACGCGGCCGGATTCACCGGTGCGGGCCTGTGCCAGGCACCCGCGGCCGGTGAAAAGCTCCGCGACCTGCTGATCGCCAAGTAGCCCCACAACGGGAAGGAATGCCGTGATTGTTCTGGGATGTAATGGTTTCAGCCGGGTGTCGGAGTTCTTCTCCGAACGCCTCGGCGCAACCGGCATCAACAAGCACTACCTCTTGGGCCACGACGCCGCCGCCGCACTCCTGGTCGACGGACGCCTGGTCGCCGCGGTGGAGGAAGAACGCCTCAACCGGGAGAAGAAGACCACCGACTTCCCCAAGGGTGCGATCGACTGGTGCCTCGACGAGGCCGGGATCACGTTCGACGACGTCGACCTGTTCGCCTTCCCCTGGAACTGGTCCAGCCAGATACTGGGCGAGATCCTGGACGGGATCCGCAGATCGCCGGCGCCCCAGCCCGCGAAGGCCGAACTCATGGGCAACATATCCGACCTGTTCGACCAGGTCGTCAGCCACGAGGCGATCCTCGCCGACTTCGAGGCCCGCACCGGGCACCGCCCCGACCCGGCCACGGTCCGCTTCGTCCCTCACCACTTGGCCCACGCGACGACCGGGTACTACCTCGCCGGCATGAAGGACTCCGCGTTCCTCGTCAGCGACGGCCGCGCCGAACGCTTCTCGACCTTGACGGGCGAGATCCGCGACGGCCGGATCACCGTCTTCGACGACTCCGTCACCGGCTCCGAGTTCTCCATCGGCACCTTGTTCTCCTGCATCACCCGCTTCCTCGGCTTCGTCCCCAACAACGACGAGTACAAGGTGATGGGCCTGGCCGGGTACACCGCGCCCCCGACGCCGAACCCGTTCCTCGAACACTTCCTGACGCTGCACGACGACGGCCGCTACACCTTCACCAAGCCCCTGCGGACCGACGACCTGCACAGTCACGACGCCCTGTTCGAGGAGTACTTCGGACCCTTCGAAGACACCCTCGAGTACAAGGCCCGCGTCGCCGCCGCCGCGCAGCAGATGCTGAACGTCGCCACCGCCCACCAGGTCCGCCACCTGGAGAACAGGACGGATCTCGACCGGCTGTTGTTCGAAGGCGGCGTCGCCCTGAACTGCCTGAACAACACCCCGCTGTTCGAAGGTTCCCGCTTCGAGGACATGCAGGTCAGCTTCGGTGCCTCCGACACCGGCATCACCATCGGAGCCGCGGCCCACGCGTGGCTGAACCACCCCGGCACCGACCCCGCGGACATCCGTGCCGCCGCCGCACCCATCACCCCCTACCTGGGGCCGTCCTACGACGACGCCGCGATCGAGGAGGCCCTCGAGGGCTTCGCCGGCCGGGTCACGGTCTCGCGCCTGGACGACGACGAGGTCGTCGAGCACGTGGCGAAGCTTCTGACGGAGAAGGTCGTCATCGGCTGGTTCGAGGGCCGCGTCGAGCACGGGCCGCGCGCGCTGGGGCACCGCAGCATCATCGCCAACCCCGGCTTCGGCGACATCAAGGACATCATCAACACCCGCGTCAAGCACCGCGAGCCGTTCCGCCCGTTCGCCCCCCTCGTCCTCGAGGAGCAGGCCCCGAAGATCTTCGACATGGGGCGCAAGACCAGCTCCCCGTACATGACGTTCGTCTTCCCCGTCCGCGACGAGTACAAGGACCGCATCCCCGGCGCCGTACACGTGGACGGCACCTCCCGCATCCAGACGCTGACGGACGAGGGAACCCCACGGCTCACGGCCCTGCTGCGGAAGTTCATCGAACTCACCGACACGCCCTGCCTGATCAACACCTCGTTCAACGTCGCCGGGGAGCCCATCGTGTGCACCCCCACCGACGCCCTGAACTGCTTCATGGGCACCGAGATCGACCACCTGGTCCTCGGGAACCACCTCGTCACCAAGACCGGACTCGTCAACCAGTAGAAGAAGGACCACCCCGTGCCGATCCAGCGCAAGCACACCATGTACCACTCCACCATCCTCGAGGCCGACCCGGACACCGTGTGGGCGACCGTCCGCGACGCCATGCAGATCCTGGAGATCGTGTCCCCGGGCGACCTGGACATCCACACGGACGTGACGTGGGTGGACGGAGCCTCGGTGGACACGGTCCCGGCCCGCTACGATTTCCGGCTCACGCTCAACGGCCGCCTCGTCCAACAGGAGATCGCCGCCCGGGACGAGATCAACAAGACCCAGTCCTACCGGGCCATCGCCCCCACCAGCGGCGTCGCCAGCTACGAGGCCACCATCCGCGTGCTCCCCGTCACCAACGAGCCGGACCGCAGCTTCTTCGACTGGTCGCGGGTCCTGGAGATCGCCGAGGACGCCGACCTGAACGTGGTCGAGGCCATCATCGACGTCATGGAGCAGCAGACCGACGCCGTTCGGGACCACTTCGCCAAGACCGCGAAGTGAGCGACGTGACGACGCTCGTGCTGCTGCGGCACGGCGAAACCCTGCTCACCCCGCAGCGGCGGCTCTCCGGCAGCGGAGGGTCCGACCCGGGGCTCTCTCCGGCCGGACGCGCCCAGGCGCAGGCCGTAGCAGAGGCCCTCGCCCACCGCGGCGGCATCGAGGCGGTCGTCACGTCACCGATGCGACGCTGCCGGGAGACCGCCCGGGCCGTGGCCGCGCGCCTGGGCCTGGGCGTGCAGGTGGAGCGGGATCTGCGGGAAGCGGACTTCGGCGCCTGGGAGGGCCTGACCTTCGCCGAAGTCCGCGAACGCCACCCGGACGACCTGAGCGCATGGCTCGCCTCGCCCGAGGTTCCACCGTCGGGCGCGGGGGAGACCATGCAACAGGTCGCCCGCAGGGCCGCCGCCGTCCGGGACGGCCTCATGGCCCGCCACGCCGGAGCCACGGTCCTCGTCGTCTCCCACGTCGGCCCCATCAGGACCTTGGTCCGCCTCGCCCTCCGAGCCCCGGCGCACACCTTGTTCCGCATGGAGGTCGCAGCGGCCTCCCTGTCGACGGTGACGTACGAAGGGGACGGCACCGCCACCGTGCGGGCGCTCAACGACACCCACCACTTGAACTGAACCGCAGGCCATCGGGCCCGGCACACCTCACGTGTGCCGGGCCCGACCGGTTCTCGCGCACGAGGGCCTGCCGCGGGGAGGGGCCGGCTTTAATGGAATCGGCCCGACAATGGCTTGACCGATGTACTGCGGCGACGTAAATTCGACACAACGACTCGTGAGCTACTTGAAGGAGGCGAAGTCGGATGTCGACCATCTCCGAGCTGCTTCGCCTCGCTCACAAGATCGCCTGGGCTCCGGGTCGTGTAGCACACGGCTGCTGAGCAGTCCCCTTTCCCGGTGTGCCCTTTTCTGTGGCCCCGGGCATCTTTGCGTCTCCATCACCGCTTAGGCACGTCGTCGCGTGCTGATTTGTTGCGCTCCGGGTTCTAGAGCTGCGCCCCGAAGTAGAAAGCTCAGAAATGGCTACTAAGATAGTCCGATCGATCGCGTGCCGAAATGAGGACGTGCCATGGTAGCGGCGCGTATCACGGTCAATGGGAAAGAAACCCCGATTTCTCCGGCCGCACCCCACACCACGGTGCTGGATTTCCTGCGCGAGCGTGGTCTCACCGGAACCAAGGAGGGCTGCGCCGAGGGTGAGTGCGGCGCCTGCTCGGTCCTGGTGGCCCGTCCCGGAGTGGACAAGCCCACCGACTGGGTAGCGGTCAACGCCTGCCTGGTCCCGGCCGCGGCGCTCGACGGCCAGGAGGTCATCACCTCCGAGGGGCTGGCCACCGTCGGCGAATCCGGCGCGCCCGCCACCCTGCACCCGGTGCAGGAGGAGATGGCGGTCCTGGGCGGTTCCCAGTGCGGGTACTGCACGCCCGGATTCATCTGCAGCATGGCCGCCGAGTACTACCGGCCCGACCGCTGCGCGCACGCGGCCCCGGACTCGGACTCGGACGACAGCACCGACCACGAGCACGGTCCGAACGGTTTCGACCTGCACTCGCTGAGCGGGAACCTGTGCCGCTGCACCGGCTACCGCCCGATCCGCGACGCGGCGTACGCCGTCGGTGAGCCCACCGACGAGGACCCGCTGGCGCAGCGTCGCGAGCAGGCGCCGCCGGCACCGGTCGCCACCGAGTACACCCAGGACGGCGCGACGTTCCTGCGGAAGGACACCCTGGCCGAAACGCTGCAGCTGCTGCGCGAGCGGCCCGACGCGGTGGTGGTCGCCGGCTCCACCGACTACGGCGTCGAGGTGAACATCCGCTCCCGCCGCGCGGAATGCGTGGTCGCCATCGACCGGCTGCCCGAACTCCGGGAACTGCGCGTCGAAGCCGACCACATCGAGATCGGGGCGGCAGTGACGCTCACCGAGATCGAACGCCGCCTCGACGGCGACGTCCCGCTGCTGGCCGAGCTGTTCCCGCAGTTCGCCTCCCGGCTCATCCGCAACAGCGGCACCCTCGGCGGCAACCTGGGTACCGGCTCCCCCATCGGTGACAGCCCGCCGGTGCTCCTCGCGCTGGAGGCGTCGCTGGTGCTCGCCGACGCCGACGGTGAGCGCGTGGTCCCGCTGGCCGAGTACTTCACCGGCTACCGGCAGAGCGTGCGCCGTCCCGACGAGTTGATCCGCGCGGTGCGCATCCCGCTGCCGCTGTCGCCGGTCACGGCCTTCCACAAGATCGCCAAGCGTCGCTTCGACGACATCTCCAGCGTGGCGATCGGTTTCGCACTCGACATCGACGGCGGGATCGTCCGCAAGGCACGCATCGGTCTGGGCGGCGTCGCCGCCACCCCGATCCGCGCACTCGCCACCGAGGCGGCCCTGGAGGGCAAGCCGTGGTCGGCGGAGACCGTCGAGGCAGCGGCCCGGGTGCTGCGGGGCGAGGGCACGCCGATGAGCGATCACCGCGCCAGCGCCATCTACCGTTCCGCCATGCTCGGCCAGAGCCTGCTGAAGCTGCACGCGCAAACCACCGAGGCGGTGTCGTCATGAGCCATTTGTCCGAGCGTCCCGAGAAGCCCGTAGTCGGCGTCTCCATGCCGCACGAGAGTGCGGTCCTGCACGTCACCGGTACCGCGCTCTACACCGACGACCTGGTGTACCGCACCAAGGACACGCTGCACGCCTACCCGGTCCAGGTCATGAAGACCCGGGGCAAGATCACCGCACTGCGTACCGAGCCCGCGCTCGCCGTGCCCGGCGTGGTCCGCGTGCTCACCGTCGCCGACGTGCCCGGCGTCAACGACGCCGGCATGAAGCACGACGAGCCGCTGTTCCCCGACGAGGTCATGTTCCACGGTCACGCGGTGGCCTGGGTGCTCGGCGAGACCCTGGAGGCGGCCCGGCTCGGTGCGGCCGCCGTCGAGGTGGAACTCGACGAACTGCCCTCCCTGATCACGCTGAAGGAAGCGATCGCGGCCGAGAGCTTCCACGGTGCCCGGCCCGTGATGGAGACCGGCGACATCGACGCCGGGTTCGCCGAATCCGCGCACGTGTTCACGGGCGAGTTCCAGTTCTCCGACCAGGAGCACTTCTACCTGGAGACGCACGCCGCGCTGGCCTACATCGACGAGGCCGAGCAGGTGTTCATCCAGAGCAGCACCCAGCACCCCTCGGAGACCCAGGAGATCGTCGCGCACGTCCTCGGTCTGCACAGCCACGAGGTGACCGTGCAGTGCCTGCGGATGGGCGGCGGTTTCGGCGGCAAGGAGATGCAGCCGCACGGCTTCGCGGCCATTGCCGCGCTCGGCGCCAAGCTGACCGGCCGGCCGGTCCGCGTGCGGCTCAACCGCACCCAGGACCTGACCATGTCCGGCAAGCGGCACGGGTTCCACGCCGAGTGGAAGATCGGCTTCGATGCCGACGGCCGCATCCAGGCGCTGGACGCCACGCTGACCGCGGACGGCGGCTGGAGCCTGGACCTGTCCGAGCCGGTGTGCGCCCGTGCGCTGTGTCACATCGACAACACGTACTGGATCCCCAACGCGAGGGTCGCCGGTCGCATCGCCAAGACCAACAAGGTCTCCAACACGGCCTTCCGCGGCTTCGGCGGACCCCAGGGCATGCTGGTGATCGAGGACATCCTGGGCCGGGTCGCGCCGCTGCTCGGCCTGGACCCGATGGAGCTGCGCAAGCGCAACTTCTACCAGCCGGGTCTGGGGCAGGCGACGCCGTACGGCCAGCCGGTCCCTCAGGCGGAGCGGATCGCCGCCGTCTGGGAGCAGGTCGAGAACAACGGCGGCATCGCCGACCGCAAGCGCGAGATCGCGGCGTTCAACGCCGCGCACCCGCACACCAAGCGGGCGCTCGCGATCACCGGCATCAAGTTCGGCATCTCGTTCAACCTCACGGCCTTCAACCAGGCCGGCGCGCTCGTGCTGATCTACAAGGACGGCTCCGTCCTGATCAACCACGGCGGCACCGAGATGGGCCAGGGCCTGCACACCAAGATGCTGCAGGTGGCCGCGACCACGCTGGGCATCCCGCTGCACAAGGTGCGGCTGGCCCCCACGCGGACCGACAAGGTACCCAACACCTCTGCTACCGCCGCCAGTTCCGGGGCGGACCTCAACGGTGGCGCGGTCAAGAACGCTTGCGAGCAGCTGCGCGCGCGGCTGTTGCAGGTGGCCGCCAGCCAGCTGGGTTCGAACGCCTCGGACGTGCGCATCGTCGAGGGCGTCGCCCGCGCCTTGGGCAGCGACAAGGAGCTGGCCTGGGACGACCTGGTGCGCACCGCGTACTTCCAGCGGGTCCAGCTGTCGGCGTCCGGTTACTACCGGACCGAGGGCCTGCACTGGGACGCGAAGACCTTCCGGGGCTCGCCGTTCAAGTACTTCTCCTACGGCGCCGCCGCGGCCGAGGTCGAGGTGGACGGCTTCACCGGCAAGTACCGCATCCGTCGGGTCGACATCGTTCACGACGTCGGCGACAGCCTCTCCCCGATGATCGACATCGGTCAGGTCGAGGGCGGCTTCGTGCAGGGCGCGGGCTGGCTGACGCTGGAGGACATGCGCTGGGACGCCAGTGACGGGCCGAACCGCGGTCGGCTGCTGACCCAGGCCGCGAGCACGTACAAGCTGCCGAGCTTCTCGGAGATGCCCGAGGAGTTCAACGTCACGCTGATGGAGAACGCCCACGAAGAGGGCGCCGTGTTCGGCTCCAAGGCCGTGGGCGAGCCTCCCCTGATGCTGGCGTTCTGCGTGCGCGAAGCGCTGCGGCAGGCCGCTGCCGCGTTCGGCCCGAGCGGGGTCAGCGTCGAGCTGGCCGCGCCGGCGACGCCGGAGGCGGTGTACTGGGCCATCGAGGCGGCCCGCCAGGGCGATGCCTCCGGCAGCGGTGACGCGCGCGAGGGATCTGTCGTCAACGGCGCTGCCAACGGTCATGCCGGCAACGGCCACGCCACGGGCGGCAGGGTCCGCACCGACGCCACCGCGTTGAGTGGTGCCTGACATGACGTGGGTCGCTGCGGTCGCGCGGTTGCGGGCACGCCGGGAGTGCGGCGTGCTGGTGACCGTCGCGACCGTGCGCGGCCATGCCCCGCGCGACGCCGGCGCGAAACTGGTGGTGGGGCAGAGTGGGACCTGGGGGTCGATCGGCGGTGGCAATGTGGAGGCCGTCGCGATCGACCGGTCCAGGGAAATGATCGCCGCGGGGAAGGCCGAGCCGGAACTGATCGACTTCGCCCTGAACGACAAGGTGACCAACCAGCACGGCGTGCAGTGCTGCGGCGGCACGGTCTCGGTGCTGCTCGAACCCCTGCCGGTGGTGAGGGCGGTGGCGGTGTTCGGCGTGGGTCACGTCGGGCTTGAGCTGGCGCGCATCCTGGCACGCCAGGACCTCGACCTCCACCTGATCGACACCCGCTCCGACATGCTCACCAAGGAGCGGCTCGACGTCCTGGAGGACTCGGTGGCGCAGGTGCACGTGCACCACACGCCCCTGCTGCCCGAGGAGGTGCTGGAGGAGCTGCCGCGCGGTACCCACGTCCTGATCATGACCCACGACCACGCCGAGGACGCCGCGCTGTGCGACGCCGCCTTGCGCACCCCGCAGCTCGGCTCCATCGGGCTGATCGGGTCGGCGGCCAAGTGGGTGAGGTTCCGCAAGCGCCTCGCCACCGAGGGCGGTCACGACGAGGCGACCATCGACCGGATCAAGACCCCGATCGGGCTCGCCGACGTCACCGGCAAGGAACCCGCGACGATCGCCGTGAGCGTCGCCGCCGATCTGCTGCGCACCTTCGAAACAGAGGGCGACTGACGGCTCACCCGGACCGACAAGGGTGCCCCCGCGCGTTTGCGTTCGTTCGCACACGCGCGGGGGCACCCTTTCGGCTACCTGCCGAGGTCCTGGATGTTCTGTACTACCTGCACGACCTGCACGACCTGCACGGCCTGGGCGTCCGCCGCCGGCTCTGCCGGGCGGGGGGAGATCCTTTCCGACGAGCGGGGGGACAAACGAAATCGCCCTGCCCTGGCCACACTCGTGGGCCGGGACAGGGCGGTGGACCGGGTTTCAGTAGTCGATGCGGTCGGCCTTGGCGAGCCACGCCTCGAACGGCGCCGTACGGTTCGGCATGTCCACTCGCTCGATCTCCATCGGCCACAGCTCCGCGGGCCGCTTCTCGAGCAGGTCGTAGAACTTGCGGTCGTCGAAACCGGCCCCCGCGGCGTCATCGCGGTCAGCGGCGAAGATGATCCGGTCGACCCGCGCCCACAGAGCGGAGGAGAGACACATCGGGCACGGCTCGCACGAGGTGACCAGGACGCAGCCTTCGAGCGAGAAGGTGCCCAGCGCCTGACACGCTGCACGGATCGCGGTCACCTCGCCGTGGGCCGTCGGGTCCAGGTGCGAGGTGACGTTGTTGTTCCCGATCGCAACGATTTCGCCGTCCTTGGCGATCAGTGCGCCGAACGGACCGCCACCGTTCTTCACGCTGTTGGTGGCAAGGCCGATGGCCTCGTCCATCCAGGTGCGCTCGAGCTCCTGGATGCTCTTTTCTTGAGTGTGCGCGGTCATGGTCTCTCCTCTGTCGCAGACTGTGGGGGCGCCCCGGGTGCACCCGGGGCAACAAGTGGGGATTGGCGGTTCCGCCTCGAAATCAGCTCGGTCCGCGACACCCGCGGGAGATCGGCGCGGCTGGGCGTCGACGACGTGCTGCTCCGGTGGGTCCGGGCTGGTCACCACGGGCGGGAGAACTCTGGGTGATCATAAAAAAGCCCCCCACTGTCCCCTCCGAAGCTTCGTTCACGTGCTGTTAATGCGGAATAGCGCAAGTACATCCGCCGGGCCCTGCCGGCGAAAAGTCACCGAACCCCTAAAGGAGTTGGCTGGTCAGCTGGCCCCTCTTGTAGATACACACGAAAGACGGGCTCCGGCTGTCCCGCCGGACCGGACCGCCGGTGCGGCGTGTCGGTGGCCCGGGGGCGCAAGCCGTTTCCACCTGCACAGACGCAGGAGTCGGGCGGTAACCCCGGGCGAGGGGTGAACCGGCGAGTGCGCGGTGGTGACGCACGGCGCACAGGAGCGTGCCGTGGCGCACAGGGGTGCGCTGCGGGGAAAAGGCTTGGACTGCCCGGGCGCCCTTGCAGGACACTGCGGTTCCTGGCCGCCCGTCCCACAAGGCAGGGTTTGACATGAAACCGTACGAATTACGCGAAGGTTCGCCGGACACGGGCGCAACGCTCCTCGCCCTGCGGTACTACGGGCGGGAGCTGGCCCGCCTCAAGTGGCTGACCGCACCCGCGATGCTGCTCCCCGCGCTGGGCAACATCGGCATCAACTACATCGCGCCGCTGGTCGTCGCGAAGCTCATCGGCCGCATCGCGGAGGACGGCGGCACCGGCACCCGCTCGGTGCTGCCCTACGTCCTCGGTTTCGCCGCCACCCTCCTGCTCGCCGAGGCGCTCTGGCGGATCGGACTGCACTGCCTGAACCGCCTCGACGCCCGCGGCATCGAGCGCCTTTACGTGATCGGCATGGACGAACTGTTCGCCAAGGACGCGGCGTTCTTCCACGACAACTTCGCCGGTTCGCTGACCAAGCGGGTCCTGAGCTTCGCGTCCCGCTTCGAGGAACTCGTCGACACGCTCACCTTCTCGGTCGTGGGCAGCTTCGTGCCGCTGGCCTTCGGCTCGGTGGTCCTGTGGCACTACGAACCCCTGCTCGTCGTGGTCCTCCTGGCGATGATCACACTGACCGCCTTCGGTGTGGCGCCCCTGATCCGCCGCCGCCAGTCGCTCGTCAGGGAGCGGGAGGAGGCCATCGCCCGGGTTTCGGGCCACGTCGCGGACAGCCTGATGAACATCGACACGATCCGGGCGTTCGGTGCCGAGGAACGCGAGGCCGCCGAGCACCGGTCGCGGGTCGCCGCATCGCGGCGGCTCATGCTGCGCTCCTGGGACTACGGGAACCTGCGCATCGACACGCTGGTCGCGCCGATGTCCGTACTGACCAACGCGCTCGGCCTGTTCCTCGCCGTCGCGCTCGCCGGGCGAGGACACGGCGTGGAGGCGGTCGTGGTCGCCTTCACCTACTACTCCAACGCGACGCGGATCATGTTCGAGTTCAACCAGATCTACCGCCGTCTGGAGAGCTCGATGACGGAGGCCGCGCAGTTCACCGAACTGCTGTTGGTGCGGCCGACGGTGCTCGATCCGCCGCGCCCCGAGCCGCTGCTGTCCGGGGCCGGCGCCGACGTGCGCTTCGAACGGGTGACCTTCACCCATGCCGGCGCGCGGCCGCTCTTCGAAGGCCTCGACCTGACCGTGCCCAGCGGATCGAAGATCGGTCTCGTGGGCCGGTCGGGCGGCGGCAAGACCACGCTCACCCGGCTGCTGCTGCGCATGACGGACATCGACGCCGGCCGGATCCTCATCGGAGGGCAGGACATCAGCAGGCTCTGCCAGACCGACCTGCGGAGCCTGATCGCCTACGTGCCGCAGGACCCGGCGATGTTCCACCGCACACTGCGGGAGAACATCGCCTTCGCCCGGCCGGGCGCCACCGACGCCGAGATCCGCCGCGCGGCGCAGGCGGCGCACGTCACGGAGTTCGCCGACGCGCTGCCGGAGGGGTTCGACACCATGGTGGGCGAGCGGGGTGTGAAGCTGTCCGGCGGGCAGCGCCAGCGGGTCGCCCTCGCCCGGGCGATCCTGCGCGACGCGCCGGTCCTGCTGCTCGACGAGGCGACCAGTGCCCTGGACTCCGAGAGCGAAATCCTCGTCCAGGACGCGCTGTGGCGGCTCATGGAGGGGCGTACGGCCCTCGTGGTCGCTCACCGCCTCAGCACGGTGGCCACCATGGACCGGCTCGTCGTCCTCGACCGCGGCCGGATCATCGAGCAGGGCACGCACGACGAACTGCGCGCCGCGGACGGCGCCTACGCGAAGCTGTGGCAGCACCAGTCGGGCGGCTTCCTCGAAGACACGGTCTGACCCGGTCCCGGCGCGCGCCCACCCGCGTCGAGAAGGACGCCAGGACCGTGCGGGAAGCGGGCGGCGAGTGTTCGGGCCGCGGGCGCCGGTTCAGCCGGCGACCGGGTACATCGAGCCCCGCCGGCCCTCCGGCGAGCTCAGCCACTCCAGCTTCTCCGCCGTACCGGTGCCGGGCAGCGGGGTGTGCAGCACGATCGCCAGGTCGGGGCGGGCCGGGACCCGCAGCTGGGTCGACTCGACGTGCAGCGTGCCCACGACCGGGTGCTCCAGTTGCTTCTGCAGCTGACCACCGGGCCGGATGTCCTGCCGCTCCCACAGTGCGGCGAACTCCGGGCTCAGCTCCCTGGCCTCCTCGACGACCGCGCGGAAGCCGTCGTCATCGGGGAACTCCGAACACGCCGCCCGGAACTGGGCGACCACGGCGCCGGCGTTCTCCTCCCAGTGCCGGGACCGCGCCTTGTAGACGGGATCGGTGAAGAACGCGACCAGGCAGTTCTGCACGATCTCCGGACGCATCCCGAGCACCATCGACGCCGCGTCGTTGTACAGCACCGTGTTCCAGTACGCGTCCATGATGTGCGCGGGGAACGGCATCCACGCCTCGATCAGCCGTTTCAGCCCGTCGCACATGTCCTGGTCCCCCGGCGCCACCGCCAGGGCGGGCGGGTTCAGTCCCGCGAGCACGTACAGGTGCCGGCGCTCGGCGCTGGTCAGTTTCAAGACCCTGCTCACGGAGTCCAGGACCTGGGGCGACACGGTGATGTCGCGGCCCTGCTCCAGCCACTGGTACCAGGACACCCCGACCCCTGCGAGCACCGCGACCTCCTCGCGGCGCAGGCCCGGCGTCCGCCGGCGGCCCCCGCCGACCGGCAGTCCGGCGTCCGTCGGGCTCACCCTGGCCCGCCTGCTCATCAGGAACTCCCGCAGCTCGGAACGGCGGTGCTGGTCGGTCGGTGTAGCCACTCACTCCCCCTGTCGGCTGCCTGGTGGTGCCACCAACAGGATAAGTTCCCACTCTCCAGGGCCGTTCCCGGGCCACCAAGGTGGTGGCCATGGCGATCGATACCCAACTGACGACCACCGGGCCGCAAATGACGGCTCCTCGCGAGGACCGGCTGACCGGCCGCGCCAAGCTCGTCCTCTTCGTGCTCTGCGCCGCCCAGTTCATGGTGGCCCTCGACTTCTCCGTACTGAACGTGGCCCTGCCGGTGCTCGGCGAGGACCTGGGCCTGGGCCGGTCCGCCCTGCAGTGGGCGGTCACCGCCTTCGCCCTGCCCTCCGGCGGCTTCCTCCTCCTCTTCGGCCGCATCGCCGACCTCTACGGGCGCAAGAAGCTGTTCCTGATCGGCCTCGTCCTCTTCGGCGCCGCGTCCCTGCTCGCCTCGACGGCCTGGGACCCGGCGTCCTTCCTGGCCGGGCGGGCCCTCCAGGGCCTCGGGGCGGCGGTCATCGTGCCCACCGGCATGTCGCTGCTCACCACCACGTTTCCCGAGGGCCCGCTGCGGGACAAGGCCCTCGGCATCTCCGGCACCCTGCTGTCCCTCGGTTTCACCATCGGCATGGTCCTCGGCGGCGTCATGACCGACACCCTCGGCTGGCGCTCGACGATGGGGCTCCTGGCCGTCACCGCGGTGATCGTGCTCGTCCTGGCCCCCGGACTGCTGCCCGAATCGCGTACCCCGCACCGGCCCCGGCTGGACGTGCCCGGCGCCGTCACGGTCACCGGCGGCCTGCTCGCACTGATCTACTCCCTGTCGACGGCGGCCCAGCGCGGCTTCGGCGGAGCGGACGTGTGGGGCACGCTGGTCGTCGCGGTGGCCCTGCTCACCGCGTTCGTCGCGGTCGAGTCGAAGTCGCCCGCCCCGCTGGTGTCGCTGCCGATGCTGAGGCGGCGCACGGTGGCCTGGGGCAACTTCGCAGGCCTGGTCACCTTCTCCATGATGTCCACGGTGGTGTTCGTCCTGACCCTCTACCTCCAGGAGACCCTGCAGCTGTCCTCCCTCAGCACGGGCCTGGTCTTCGGTGCCCAGGGCGTCGCGTCCGCCGTCGCCGGCTCGTACGCGCCGAAGGTGATCGGCCGGCTCGGGGCCCGGCGCACCCTGATCGGTTCGCTGCTCGGCCAGGGCGCCTTGACCGCGGCGCTGCTGGGGGTGGGAGAGGAGTCGGGCGCGGTCCTGGCGACCGTCGCGGTGTCCCTGGCCAGCATGTGCCACCTCGGCGCGATCATCTCGTACGGCGTGACCGTCACCAGCGGTGTCCCGGACGAGGAGCAGGGCCTGGCGACCGGCCTCGTCACCACCACGCAGCAGGTCGGCATCACCATCGGGATCCCGCTGCTCGGTGTCCTCGCGACCACGCGGGCCTCGCTCTTCGACGGGGTGCACACGGTCCTGCTGATCGACGCGGTGATGGTGATCGCCGCGGCGGTCCTGGTCGCGATCGGCCTCGGGCGTACGGGCAAGACGTCCTGAGCGGGAAGGGGAACGGGAACGGGAACCGGCCCCCGGCCCGCCGCACGGCTCCCGGCGCACCGTGCGCCGTGGGGCCGTTCAGGCTGCCACGGAACAGTGCACCGCGCATCCCGGGACGGCTCCCCCCGACGGGCGGATCCGCCTCGACCTGCGGGAGGCGGGGTGCGGCGCCATCATGGGGGAGATCCCACCCCCAGCTTCGTCAGGAGCCTGTCGTGTTCGAACGCCAGCCCCGTCAGGACCGCACCGAACGCCCCGTGGCCGCCGCGGCCGACGCCACCCGAAGTGCCGTCACCGTGGCGGGGGAGGCGCGTAGGCGTTACCTCGCCGCCGGGGACTACTGGTTCAACGAGGAAGGCGCCGACGGCCGTCACGAGCGCCACGGCCGCCCCGGCCACTGACGAAGGGCCGGGGCCGGCGGCGGGAAGAACCGCCGCACACGGCGAAAGGCCGCGGGAGCGGCGTGGGGCAGGGCCCGGGAGACTGTCCCGATGACCGCGCCCGCCGCCACGTCGCTGGGGTAGTGGGCCCCGCTGTGGACCCGTTCGACGGCGACGGCGACGGCCACCGCCAGGCACAGCGCACCGGCTTCCGGCCACTTCTCGGAGACGCCCGCGGTGAAGGCGACGGCCGCGGCGGTGTGCCCCGACGGGAACGACGAAGAGTCGGGCCGGTCCTCCACCTCGTCGGCATGGAACCATTCCTTCGGCGGCCGCTCCCGGGGCACGAGCCGTTTCCCGACACCGTTGGACAGCACTTCGGCCACCGCCATCCCCGTCAGGCCCGCCGCCGCGGCCCGGCGGCCGCGCCGGCCCCCGGTGACGGCCAGGAGCAGGGCAATACCCCACCACAGCTTGGTGTGCTGGGCCGCGTCCTCGACCGCGGGCAGCAGCCGGCGCGCCCAGAACGAGTCCCAGCCGGCCATGCGCCGGGTGAGACGGTGCTCCGCGGCGCGCAGCTCGGAAACGGCGCCCATGGCGGCTCCCAGTCGGGCTTGCAGGTCGGGGCTCCTGGTCACCGGCCCCGGTCAGGGGCTCTCGGTGCCGCCGGGCCGGGTGGCCGCCTCGTCGGCGGGGGTTGCGGGCACCGTCCCCTGGGGGGCGGCGGTCCGGGGCGAGGCCTGCTGGAGGCGGTCGATCAGCCGTGACGCCTCCGCTTTGGTGAGGTCCTCCGGCACGTCCTCGCCCGCTTCCCGGGCCAGGGTGTGCAGGTAGCTCAGTTGCGGACCGGTGGCCGGCTCGTCACCGGTCACCCAGTCGGCGACGTCCTTGTCGGGCTGCTGTTCGTTCGGGTTCACGTCGGTCATAACGTCCGACTACCCCGCTCGGCGCCGCACCATTTCCGGTGGCGGCCACTCTCCTGTGAGAGGAGGACGCCCGGGGTCAGGGGCGGTGCGTGACCTTCGGGACCGGATCGGGTTCGGGGCGGGCCGCCGGGCGGGGGCCGATCGCGAAGTGGGCGTCCAGGCCGGTCAGGCGGAGCAGCCGGACGACGCGGGGCGAGGGGTCCACGAGGCCGAGCCGGCCGGGGCCGAGGCTCAGACGGGCCCGCAGCAGGGTGTTGATCAGGGCCGAGCCGCCGAAATGCACGTCCCTCAGGTTCAGCAGGACCGGCAGGCCCTGCCGGGGGGAAGCCGCGGCTTCCAGACTGCGACGCAGGGGTTCGACGGTATCGATGTCGACCTCTCCGCTGACCGCGATGATCCACGCGGTCTCCGTCCGGACCGTGGTCACGCTCAACAGGTCGTTGCTCAGGTGGTGGATGCGAGTCGTCGGCACAGAAGGCCTCCCATTGGCTGCGCGAGGCCGGCCTCGGGGTCGTCACTCGCTTCGGGTTCTGCGGCAGCTCCACCTCTCCGGGGGACAGACGCAGTTCCGGCCTTGATGCACGACCAGGTTGTCCAAGCTAGCGATATAGTTTCCACATGGCAACAATCGCTGGTGGGGGAGTGCGTACCGGGAGCCCCGATTCCGGGGCCGGGGCGCAGCGCGGACCCGTTCAGGCAGTTTCCGCGATGGCGGTCGGGGATCCGGGATCGTGGCGGGGGGCTCCCATGCGGGTCCCGGCGGCGTGCTCGAAGGCGGCGAGCCCGTCGGCGAGCGCGGCGAGCTGCACGGGAGACATGGAGGCCAGCACGTCGGTCACCTCGCGACGGCGGAAAGCGCGGATTTGATCGAGCGTGTCCTGCCCGGCCCGAGTGAGGTGCAGTTCGATCTCGCGCGCGCTGTGGGCACTCGCCTTCCGGCACAACAGCCCCACTGCCTCCAGGCGGTCGCACAGGCGGCTCACCGCCGAAGGGCGGGAGCCCAACACCTCGCCCAAGGCCCGCAGATTGGTGCCTTGGTTCGCTTCGATGACGAAGAGCGCCCGCAGCTGGGACGGCGGGACCGACCCGGACGCCGCCGCCTCCTGGCCGCGCGCCCACAGCACGTCGAGCAGCTGCGAGACCGTGCCCAGGGCGTGCGCGGTCGCCAGGTGGTCGGGGGGAGGGCCGGACGGGGGCATTGGCCTACTGTGTCATCCCGCGCCCTCTCCTAGCCATCCCGGCAGCTCCCGGCCGTCGCCCGAGCCGCCGCTCGCGCAGTGTTGCCCGATGTGCCCTACGCCCCGACGCTGTGTCATGCATCCGCAGCTCTGCTCGAACGCTGTGTGCTCCAACCGCTGAACGTCTCACCCGCTGTACGCCTCACCCGCTGTGTGCTCCAACCGTGTGCGCCTCACCCGCTGTGTCCCCGACCCCGTCTGCCTTCCCACCGCTGTGCCTCCCACCACTGTGATTCCCAAGAGAGCCTGACCCGACGATGACGAACTTCCTGGCTGTCGAGCGCGCCCTGCGCGCCGCCGCCCCGCATGCACTGATCGAGGCGGCACGCTCCGCCCTCGCCACCCATTACGGGGCGCATGCCGTGGAGCTGCTGATGGCCGACTACAGCCTCGCCACCTTGCACCCGGTCACCGCGGTGCCGCGGACCTCCGCCGGGCTGTCCGTCCACACCAGCGTCGCCGGGCGCGCCTTCGGAAGTCAGGTGACCTGTCAGGAGGACGCCGGCCCCCGCATGATCGTCCTGCACCTGCCGGTGAGCGTCCGCGGGGACCGGTTCGGCATCCTCTCGGTGTCCCTGCCCGGCGAACTCGCCACCGCCGAGACCCGCAACGACCTCGCGGAGATCGCCGGCCTGCTCGGGCACGAGGTCCTGGTCGCCCAGCGCGACACCGACATCTACCTCCAGGCCCGCCGCGTCAGCCGGCTCACGCTGGCCGCGGAGATGCAGTGGCAGCTGCTGCCGGCCCGCGCCTGCTCGCGGGCCGAGTACTCCATCGGCGCCCAGCTGGAGCCCGCGTACGCCATCCACGGCGACAACTTCGACTGGGCCAGTACGGCCGAGAACCTCACCCTCACCATCACCAACGGCATGGGCGAAGGCATCCAGGCGGCCCTGCTGACCAACCTCGCGGTCAACGCGCTGCGCAACGCCCGGCGCGCGGGGGTGGGCATCGCGGACCAGGCCGCCCTGGCCGACCAGGCCCTGTACGCCACCCACCGCGGGGAGGCGTACGTCTCCACCCTCCTGCTCTCCTTCGAGCTGGCCACGGGCAGGGTCCAGGTCGTCGACGCCGGCTCGCCGCAGCTGTGGCGCCAGCGGGACAAGGTCGTGGAGCGCATCCCCTTCGAGGCCCAGTTCCCCCTCGGCATGTTCGACCAGTCGGAGTACGCGCTCCAGGACTTCCGCGTCCTGCCCGGCGACCGCCTGGTCTTCGTCAGCGACGGCGTCTACGCCGCCTCCTCGCCCGGCGGCGAGCCGTACGAGGAGCACGCGCTGGCCCGGGCGATCGCCTCCGCCGGTCTGCTGCCCGCCGCGGACGTGCCCGCGGCGGTGCTCCGGGCGCTCGGGGACTACCGCCACTCCGACGCGGACGACGACGCACTGGTGGTCTGCCTCGACTGGCACGGCCGCGGCGCTCTGTCCACGGCCTGAAGCCCGGGCCGCGCACCGGTCGTAAGAACTGCATAAGAGCGTGCATGGACGGTGCAGCTGCGGGCAGACGCCGAATCCCTGGCCGACCGCGCCAGCCGGAGGGTGATGAACATGGTCCCGCTGCTTCTCGTTCTTCTGCTCGTGCTGATCCTTTTCGGCGCCGGGTTCGCCGTCAAGATTCTGTGGTGGATCGCGCTGGCAGTCCTGGTGATCTGGCTGATCGGCTTCGTGGCCCGACCGCGGGGAGGCGGTGGCGGCCGCTGGTACCGCTGGTAGCGCGTGCGCATGCTGCCGGAGCGAGGGCCCGTCCCGTCAGGGGCGGGCCCTTTCGGTTCCCTCCTCGCTCCGCCGGCGGCCGGCGGGCGGGCTACCACTCGGGGTGTACCTCGTAACTGTCGTACCGGACTCCGTCCACGCCGACCCAGGGCCGCAGGCGGCCCGGACCGCTGTCGGTGTGCGAGTAGGAGACGGACTCCCCGGTGTCATCCGTGACGATCACGGCCCCGGCTCGCTGCGCGCTGCGCAGCGCGTGCGTCCAGTGGCGCCCGCGCCTGCCCGTGCGGTAGTCGGGGGTCTTGCAGTCGGCCATCACCGATCACGCACCCCTCCGCCTTCGTGTACTGCCGAACGGTAGCTACCCGTTTCGGCGTGGATTCCACCTTGAGTCGAATATGTCTTTTTTGTTCCCGTTTAGGGTTTGTCGCGATCGGCCGGGTACGCGCCGGATATGCACCGATCGATTGCTTCGACTCACGAGGAGGAGCCTTGACTGACATCCAGGACACGGGCCGCCGACCGCAGGGCGCGCCGGCGGCAGTAGCGCGAACGGCCCAGGACGCCTTGGGGAACAGCGCGGCGGTGGCCGGCGACAAGGCAGCCGACGTGGCCCAGACCGCAAAGGAGCAGGCGGCGGACGTCGTCGGCGAAGCCACGAGCCAGGCCAAGGACCTCATCGGCGAATTCAAGGGCCAACTCCAGGACCAGGCCGGGTCCCAGACCCGCCGGCTCGCCCAGAACGTGCGCCGGTTCGCGGACGAACTGCGCGAGATGAGCGGGAACGGCCCGGCCGGTTCACCCGCCGCCGGACTGGTCGGCCGCGTAGCGGAAGGCGGCCGCCAGGTCGCGGACCGCATGGAAGAGCGTGGTCCCGAGGGCCTGGTCACCGACCTCCAGGACTTCGCGCGCCGCCGTCCCGGCGTGTTCCTGGCCGGCGCCGCACTGGCCGGCTTCGCCGCCGCGCGCGTGGTGCACGGGCTCAACGCCGCGGCGCCTTCCGGCTCCGGTACCGGCACCCGGGCCGTCCCGGCCGCCGGACCCGACCGGGACGCCGCCGACTCGCCCCCCAACGCCGGCACGGGCACGACGCCGGCCCCGGAGCGAGGCGGGGACCGGGCCGTGTACGCCGATCCGCTCGACACCTACGGACAGTCGCAGCCCCCGCACGTGACCCCGGACCCGCAGGGCGCCCCCGCCCCGCCCGTCCACCCGCCGGGCTCCCTCCCGGGAACCGACGGTTCCGCTGCGACGGAAAGGGGCTGACCGTGGCCATCTCAGCCCGCGAACGGCCACCGGTCCCGTCGGCGCCACCCCGGTGGACCACGGCGGGCCGGCGCTCGACCGAGCCGCAGGCCGAACCGTCGATCGGCGACCTCGTCGGCGAGATCGGCACGGACCTGTCGCACCTGGTCCGCGACGAGCTCGAACTGGCGAAGGCCGAGATCAAGCAGGAGTCGGCGAAGGCCGGCAAGGCCGCCGGGATGCTGGGCGGCGCAGGCTACGCCGGCCACCTGGCCCTGCTGCTGGGCAGCCTGACGATCGTCTTCGCCCTGGCCCACGCCATGGACATCGCCTGGGCCGCGTTGATCGTCACAGCCGTCTGGGCGGTGGCCTGCGCGGTCCTCTACGTCAACGGACGCGCACAGCTGCGCACCGTCAACCTCAAACCGGAACAGACCGTGCAAACGGTGAAGGAGGACGTCCGATGGGCGCGACACCCGATCAGTTGAGAACCGATGTGGAGTACCGGCGCGCCCACCTGGCGCGCAACGTCGATCTCCTCGCAGACAAGATGGCCCCGCGCCGGATGGCGCAGCGGCGGGTCCGCTCGGTGCGACGGGGGCTGTCCGGTGCGAGGGAGCGCGTGATGGGCACGGCGTACGACACCGCGCAGGGCATCGCCGACAGCACGGGCCAGGCCGCGGAGAGCGTGGCGGACACCGCTCGCGAGGCGGTGGGCGGCGTGACCGAGACGCTCCAGCAGGCACCCGCCCAGGCCCGGCGGCAGACGCAGGGCAGCCCCCTCGCCGCAGGCCTCATCGCCTTCGGAGCAGGCCTGCTCGCAGGGGGCCTGCTGCCGACCACCCAGACCGAGGAGCGGGCGGGCCGGCAGTTGCGCGAGCACGGCCAGGAACTGCTGGAGCCCGTCAAGCAGACGGCCCTGGAAGCGGCCCAGGACGTCAGGGACGAGCTGCGCGGACCCGCCGCCGAGGCGGTCGAGTCCGTCAAGTCCGCCGCCCAGGACGCCGTTTCCACCACGCAGGAGCAAGCCGAGGACGCGGGACAGGAGACGGCCGAGGGGCTGCGCCGGGCCGGCCGGGAAGCGGTCGACCAGGCCAAGGAGGTCACGAGCGGTGGCACCGGCGGCTCGGCCGGGGCCACGGCCACCACCGACGAGGCCCGAGGCGCAGAAGGGAGCCCGGGCTACATGACGTGATGCCGTGATCGGACGCCGGGTACCCGGCGCCCGGACGAACGTCCGCGTCCCCCGGCCGAACCGGCCGGGGGACGCGGACGTGGCGGAGCAGCCCTTGCGGTCGGTCAGACCTCCCGCCAGCGGGCCATTGCCAAGGAGAAGATCCCGAACAGCACCAGCCCGACGGCCACCGCCACCAGCAGCCAGGGCCCGGCCGGGGTCTGCGTCAAGGTGCGCAGGGTGTCGTCCACGCCCTTCGCCTTCGCGGGGTCGTAGCGCACTGCGGCATGCACCGCGAAACCGCCCGCCGCGGCGAAGACCGTGCCGCGGGCCACGCCGCCGGCGACGCCGAGCAGCTCGACGGCCCGGCGCCACTGCGGGGAGAGGGCGCCCAGGTTCATGTGCTTGCGGAACTCGCGCCGGACGGCCCGTACGGCGATGACGACACCGCCGACGACCAGGGCCGCGCCGACCGCGCCGACCAGCCATTGGCCGCCGGGCCAGCCGAGGACCTTCGCCGTCACGTCCCGGGACTGCTCGTCGCTGGAGCGGGTTCCGCCCGAGCCGGCCGCGAAGGACAGGACGGAGTAGGCGGCGGCAGCGTAGAACACGGCCCGTGCCGCCGAGGCCAGCCGCTTCGTTCCCGCGTCGCCCTTGGGGCCGGCGGCGCCGAACACCGCCTCGGAGAGCCGCCACAGCAGCATGCAGACCAGGCCGATGCCGACGGCCCAGACGAGGAAGGGGCCCAGCGGCTTCCCGGCCAGCTCCTGCAACGCGCCCTGCCGGTCCGCCTCCCGGCCGCCACCGGTTCCGAGGCCGACGCGTACGGCCAGCAGGCCGGTCAGTACGTAGAGCACGCCCCGGGCCAAGAGCCCGCTGCGCGCCGCGAATTCGCGTGCGGTGCCGCCCCGGGAGACGGCGCGCACCCCTTCGTCCGCCACTGTGGCGCTCATCGGCCCGGACCTCGTCCCGCGGGGCGCCGGAACTTCACCTCTGTGTGCCACATCCCTCAACCTTCCCCGTGCGGTCGGTTCGTGCGTGCGTACGTGCGTGTGCGGGTTGGTGCGGGCAACGGAAACCGCCGTACCGGCCCTTCGGGCGGAGGGGTACGGCGGCGGATCGTGCCGGTATGGGTCGTGCCGATATGGGGGCCCGCACACGACACCCGGGGGGAGGGGGTGCCGCGCGCGGGCGCCGATCCCGATGGGCCGCCACACCGCTCGAAGCGCCGGCCCACCGACATCAAGGCGTATGGCCCCGATCGGCAGGCGTAAACGCCGCCCCGCGAAAATCTTCGTCCTGCCGCGTCCGCGGGTCCGGTCGGGTCCGGGAGAGGCCGGCCGGGGCCCGGGTCGCGGGTGTGCCCACCGCTTCAACGCCGTCCGCGCGGGGCAGACGGCAGCAACGATCTTGTACTTACAGGGGGGCGATTCACCGATGACCATGCCGACCGAGCGGATACCCGGGCCGACGCGCGCGGCGGCCGGGGGCAGACGCCGTTTCAGTCTGCGCGCGACCGCGTGGTGGTTCGCCGCCGTCGCGCTGCTGGTGTGCGGGGCCGGGTTCGCCGTACGGATACTGGCCGGGGCCGCCGCCGCGCACCCGGCCGCGGCCGCCCTCGTGGTGGCGGCCTGCGCCACGGCGGCGTGGAGCTTCGCCCGCGCCGGACGTCGGCTGCGCCTGCGGCGGACGGCGCGGCGTGCGGCCCGGGCGCTGGAGTGCGCGGCGGCGGAGATCGCCGCGACGGAGATCGCTACGGCGGAGCCGGAGCCCGTCGCACCCGAGACGGCCGCCGAATGGGTGGACTACGACGCGCTCGACGGCGACGCGTTCGAGGGGGCGGTCGCCGAGTTGTGCGAACGCGACGGCTGCCGGGACGTGCGGGTCGTCGGGGGCGCGGGGGACCTGGGCGCCGACATCGTCGCCCTCGCGCCCGACGGGCGGCGCGTCGTCATCCAGTGCAAGCGCTACTGCGCCACCAACAAGGTCGGCTCCCAGGACATGCAGCGTTTCGGCGGCACCTGTTACGCCGTCCACGGGGCGGACGTGGCGGCGGTCGTGACCACGAGCGACTTCACGACCCCGGCCGCCGAGTACGCCGAACAGTGCGGCATCCTCTGCTTCGACCGCCAGGCGCTCCACGCCTGGTCCGCCTCCACCGGCCCGGCCCCCTGGGGTTGAGGGCCGTCCCGTAATCCCGGCTAGGGCGCACCCTGTGTGCGCTCGTCCGTCTTTGCGCCTTCCAGGTTGGCCTCGTCCAATGCGGCGCCCCGCAAATCGGCACCGCGGAGATCGGCGCTGCGGAAGTCAACGCCTCGCAGATCGGCGTCACGTAAATCGGCGCCGGCGAGGTTGCTGCGAGTGAGGGTCGCTCGGGTCAGTTTGACCCGGATGAGGGTCTGGTGGCTCAGGTTCGCACCGGTCAGGTTTGCCTCCGAGAGATCGGCGTCACTGAGGTTGGTCTCCTCCGCAATGAATGCACCCGTCAGGTCGGTGGATCCAAGGTGGGCGTGACTGAGGTTGGATTTGTAGACCCGTACATTCACCAAACTCGCGCCGGTCAGGAATGCTTCACTCAGGTCGCAAGAGAACAGCCCGGTACCTTTCAAGTTCGCATCATCCAGGAACCCGTGACGGAAGTCGGCATTCGAGAATTGCGCGCCGCTCAGGTCGGAGCGGCTCAGGTTTACGGAGCGGAAATTGAGTCTCGTCAAGCCGTTGTCTTTGAAGAGCGGTACAGAAGTATCCAAGAAGCCTGCGAGGTCGATCTCCTTCAGATTGGGAACGAGCCGCTGTGGATTCATCGGGCGGTTGACCAGGACGGTGAGCGCTGCGTAGACGTCGTCGGTCGGGTGCGGTGACTGCGAGGGCTTCCCGGTGGGCCGTTTGGCTTTGTCGCGGACGTAACCGGACAGCACTGTGGTGACGGTGGGATCATCTCGTTGTGAGTCCTGCATGATGCGCCCGAGGGCGTAGATCCCGCCGATCCGGACGTGCATCGAGGTTGACCCCAAGTCAACGACCGCGGTATTGAACCGACTGGTGATCTGTCCTTCCTGAGAGACGCCCAGCTCCTTGCCGGCCTGTTCGACCTGCAGCCACGTGAACAAGGCCGCGGCCAGTGCCGCGAATCCCGGCAGCGTCGAGGCGACCATCACCCACTTCTGGGACCGACGCGGACCTGCTTCCTCGGCCGGGGCGGCCCCACGACGACCACGTGCCGGCTTTTTTGCCGCCCGCCGGCGTGAGATGACACGCAACCGTTCCAGACCGAACGTCCTGTGCATAGACCTATGGCATATCACAGACCTCATTCCCAGGTCGCGCCACGCTGTCACGACCGGCGTAACCTCACCGGATTCGGACGCACCCCCTCAGGGCTGCCCCTTGGGGCGGGTCCGGCCCGTCCGGCCGGCCCCGGTGGGGCGGCCGGACGGGGGAGCGGTCACAAAGGGGTCACAGAGGGGTCAGAGGCGGGCGAGGATCTTCTTCAGCTGCTCGACCTCCGCCGACTGGGCCTTGACCACCTCGTCGGCGAGCTTCTTCGCGGAGGGGTTCAGGCCGTCCTTCTGTTCGGCGCGGGCCATGGCGATCGCCCCGTCGTGGTGGGCGATCATCAGGCGGGCGAACTCCTTGTCGAAGTCTCCGCCCTTGGCGGCGTCGAGGTCCTTCATGTCCTGGTCGGACATCATCCCGGACATGCCGGATCCGTCGTGCGCGCCCGAGCCGTGGTTCATCCCCGGCATGGCGCTGCCCGATTCCGGCTGCCCCCAGGCGGTGAGCCACGACTTCATGGTCCGGATCTCGGGGTCCTGCGCCGTACGGATCGCGGCGGCGAGCGTCTTGACCTCGGAGTCCTGGGCCCGTCCGTCGGCCAGCGCGGCCATCTCCACGGCCTGCTGGTGGTGGGGGATCATCTGCTGTGCGAACGTGACGTCCGCCGCGCCGAACGCCGCCGCCCGGGAGGCGGTGGGGGCGCCGTGTTCCGTGCCGCTCGTCGCGGCTCCGCCGCCGTGTCCGCAGGCGGCGAGGAGCAGCCCGGCGGCGGTCGCGGTGGCGGTGAGGGAGATACGGCGGAGAGTGGTGCCGGTCATGGTGGAACCTCGTGGTGTCTGATCTGCCGGATGGTGGACGAACGGAGTCCCGCGGGCAGCGTGGAGCGGCCCGCGGCGGCGTTCGGCCTATATGCGCAGGATCGACAGGAGGGCGAGGTCGGGCGCCCGTGGCGGCGGTCGGGGGACCGGAAGGAGCGTCGCGCCCGTGCCCGGCCGCGCCGCCCGCCCCGTACCCCGGCGCAGGGCAGCGCCCAGCAGCACGAGGAGGACCGCGGCGCCCAGCACGGCCACGCAGAGGGAGGCCATGTCCATCCGCATGCCCGGAGCGTGCGGCGCCGCCTGGGCGCCGCCGCCGTGAGCGGCCGGCGCCATCGCGGCCGGCGTGTGTGCGGGGGGATGCGCGGACGGGCTGTCGGGGTGGCCGACCGTGTGCATCACGAAGACCCCGAGCGCGAGCACGACGACGAGCAGCAGGTGCGCCCAGGCACCCACCGCCCGCCCGCTGCGGCTCGCGTTCACACTCCCGACCTCCCGCGCCCGACGATACCGCCGCCGCGCGCGGCGGGGGGTCAGGGGATCCCCGTCGGGGCGTCCGGCGTCAGGCCATCCAGAAGAAGACGGCCGTCATGCGCTTCTCCTCCAGGGTGGTGCCGCAGTATCCGGTGGCCGTGTGGATCAGGTTGGCGGAGTAGAGCAGGAGGCGGTTGGCCTTGTGGGGTACGCGGACGTCCTCGACGAAGGAGTCGGGGGAGACGAAGCGGGTGCCGAGGGCGTCCACGAGGTTGTTGTGCGGCGCCGCCACCTGGTTGCCGCCGAGGCTGCCGCCGGCCAGCTGCTGGCGGTAGAAGCTCGTGCCGCAGTCCTTGGGGACCAGGGGGTTGAGGTAGAGCACGGCCGCGTAGCGGCACAGGGTGCGCGAGTCCGTGTGGGGGCGCGGCTCGCACTCGCCCGCGCCGACGACCTGGACGCAGTTGTGGTTGAACGTGCCGCCTCCGGAAGGCTGTTGCGCCCATATCCTCGGGGCGCCGGTCGCCTTGCGCACCAGGCGTTCGACGTGGGCCAGCTCCGCCGGTTCCAGCGCGGGCATGGTGCGCAGTCCCGGCCAGCTCTCCGGCTTGTGGGGGTAGCCCTCCGTCCAGTCGTCCCTGGCCAGGCAGCGCCGGCGGACGGCGTCCGGGTCCGGCAGCACGTCGTCGAGTATCCAGTAGTCGCGCCCGCGCGTCGGCTTGCGGTACGGGAGTACGGGAAGGGGTGGGGGTCGTAGAGGCATGGAGGGGAACGTAGTTGTCGCCCCGACGGGGCTCACCAGGGAAGGGGTCAACCTTCGGTCAAGGGTTCCTCATGGTCTCCTCGTACGTCTTCACGGGTCCTGACGTTCCCCTGGTAGGGACGCCCGGCGTGCAGTTCCAGGGGGCCGGTGCCCTCCGCCAGTGCCGTCAGGCAGGCCTCGATCTGCCGGCGCAGAAGGGGTTTGACGAGGCCGCGCAACTCGCGCCGGGCCGCCGTGCGCCAGTCCAGCAGCTCGCTCGCCGGCAGGCGGATCGCGTCGAGTTCGGCCGGCCCGAGCACACCTCCGTCGTAGAGGAACCGGATCCGGGCCGGACGCCCCTGCCGGTGTGCCCAGTTCACGGCGAGCAGGCGCCCGGGGGAGCGGTCCAGGCCCGTCTCCTCGCGCACCTCGCGGGCGGCGGCGGCCCGCGGGGTCTCCCCGAGGTCGCTGTCGACTCCGCCGCCCGGGAGGATCCAGCGGCCCGGCTTGCCGTAGGCCGGGCGCACCAGCAGGACCCGGCCGGCCCGGTCGGTGAACAGCACGCTCGCCGCGGTGACGGCCTTCGGGCGCGACGCGCGGTGACCGGCGGCGTCGAAGGCGCCCGCGTGCTCCAGTTCCACCCGGCGGGCGGGGTCGAGCCCGGCGGGCGAGCCGGGTTGGGCGACCCCGTCCGCCAAGTGCGCGAAGGAACCGGCGTGGAGGGCCGCCAGGGCGGCGCGCAGCCGGTGGGCGGCAGGGGCGGGAAGCCGTTCGCAGGCCTCCTCGGGCGTCAGCCAGTGCGCCCCGGCGACCGCACCGCCCGCGGAGGGGACCGTGGGGACCCGTTCGGGAGCGAGCGGCCCGACGAAGTGGACGTGTACGACGAGGGACGACCCCTGCGCGCCGGGCGGGCGGGCGTCGACGGCGAGCAGCCGGCCGGCCGGCACGGCCAGGCCGAGCTCCTCCCGCAACAGGCGCGCCAGACCTTGCTCGGGCGTCTCCGCGCCCGTCACCGCGCCGCCGGGCAGCGCGGGCTCGTGCGCGGTGGTCAGTACGAGGACCCGCCCGCGGGTGTCCATGACGACCCCGGTCGCGACGACGAGCGGGGCGGGCCGGGCGGCGGCGTCATAGGCGCGCGCCCCGCCGGCAGGAGGGCGGTCGGGCACTCGGTCTCCTCGATGCTGGGGGCGGCAACCATTGTGGTCGCCCCGCCGCCGCGGAGCGGTCAGGCGCGGGCCAGCAGCATGCCGCCCATCGTCACCATCGTCGCCGCGACGAGCCCGTCCAGGACCCTCCAGGCCGACGGGCGGGCCAGGAACCCGCTCAGCAGGCGGGCGCCGTACCCCAGGGTGGTGAACCACGTCAGGCTGGCCGCGGCGGCGCCGATGCCGAAGGCCCACCGGAGGTCGCCGCGGTCGGCGGCGAGGGATCCCAGCAGCAGGACGGTGTCCAGGTAGACGTGCGGGTTGAGCCAGGTCATGGCCAGGCAGGTCAGCACGGCCCGGCGGGCGGAACCGGCCGCGGCGCCGTCGGTGCTGAGGGCGGCGCCCGGGACGGGCCGCAGCACCCGGCGGGCCGCGAGGACCCCGTAGCAGATCAGGAAGCCGCCGCCGGCGAGGCCGACGACCGTCAGCGCGGCCGGCCAGGCGGTGACGAAGGCGCCGACGCCCGCGACGCCGAGGACGATGAGGACCAGGTCGGACACGGCGCAGATGGCGACGACCGGAAGGACGGCGTGCCGGCGCGCCCCCTGGCGCAGGACGAACGCGTTCTGCGCGCCGATGGCGACGATGAGGGAAAGGCCGGTGCCGAAGCCCGCCAGGGCCGCTGTGGTGATGCCGTGTGTCATGCGTCCGACCGTAGGCGGCGACGTCTGTGCAGTACAGCTAAAGATTTTTACGTAGCATTAGCACTCGTGATGGACGAGCTACCTCTCGAACAGGTACGGACCCTGCTGGCGGTCGTGGACGAGGGCACCTTCGACGCGGCGGCGGCCGCCCTGCACGTGACGCCCTCCGCGGTGAGCCAGCGCGTCAAGGCGCTGGAGCAGCGCACGGGCCGGGTACTGCTGATGCGGACCAAGCCCGTACGGGCCACGGAGTCCGGGCAGGTGGTGGTCCGCTTCGCCCGGCAGCTGGCCCGGCTGGAGCGCGACGCCCGGGCCGAGCTCGGCATGGGCATGGCGGACGGACGGGGCCCGGTGCGGCTGCCGGTGGCGGTCAACGCGGACTCGCTGGCCACCTGGTTCCTGCCGGCCCTGACGCGGGTGCCGCAGGACCCGCCGGTCTGCTTCGAGCTGCACCGCGAGGACGAGGCGCACACGACGGCGCTGCTGCGGGAAGGGCAGGTGATGGCCGCGGTGACCTCCTCGCCGGACCCGGTGGCGGGCTGCACGGTACGGGCGCTGGGCCTCGCGCGGTACCTGCCCGTGGCGAGCCCCGCCTTCCTGGCCCGGTACCTGGCCGGCCCACGGTCCCTGGCCGACCGGCTGCGCGGGGCGCCGGCCATCGTGTTCGACCGCCGGGACGAGCTGCAGGACAGGTTCGTACGGTCGCTCGCCGGCGCGGACGCGGAGCCCCCTGCCGGTGCCGTGCGGCACCACGTGCCGACCTCGGAGGGCTTCCGCGACGCGGTGGCCGCGGGACTCGGCTGGGGGATGGTGCCGCAGCCGCAGGCCGAACCCCTGCTGGCGACCGGGGAACTGGTGCTGCTGACCCCCCGACGGCCGCTGGACGTGCCGCTGTACTGGCAGCAGTGGAAGCTGGACTCGCCCGCCCTGGCGGCCGTCGCGGCGGTGATCGTCCGGGCGGCGGAGGAGGCGCTCCTGCCCGCGACGTGACGCCCTAGGGTGTGTCCATGGACTCCTACACGATCGGCCAGGCGGCCCGGCTGCTCGGTGTGAGCGTCGACACGGCGCGCCGCTGGGCGGACGCCGAACGGTTCCCGACCCGGCGCGACGGGCTGCGGCGGATGGTCGACGGCCCCGACCTGGCGGCCTTCTGCGTGGAGCTGGCGAAGGAGGGGGCGGAGGAGGAAGGGGCCCCGTACACCTCGGCGCGCAACGCCTTCCCGGGGATCGTCACCGCCGTGAAGCTCGGCACGGTGGACGCGCAGGTCGAGATCCAGGCCGGGCCGCACCGCGTGGTGTCCCTGCTGACGCGGGAGGCCGTGGAGGAGCTCGGCCTGGAGGTCGGGGCGCGGGCGGTCGCCCGCGTCAAGTCGACCAGCGTCTTCGTCGACCGGGCCTGACGCGGCCGGGAGCCGCAGGCGCGGGCGCGGCCCCTCGTGGTGTGCGCCGAGGAGCGCGCGGGGCGGCGGTGGCAGACTGGCCGCTGATCCGCCGAAGGGAAGTACCCCGTTGTCCATGTTCAGCAGCCTGCGCCAGGTCGTGCGCCGCGGCTACCGCCGGGCCGTCGACCTCAGCCACCCGGCCCGTTCCCCGCTCGGCAGCGCGGTCGTCAACTGCGTGGTCTACCGCGACGGCGTCCGGCAGGACGGGTGCGCCGACGCGGAGGAGGCGCTGCGCCGGGTCCGCAAGAGCGGCGACGCCTTCGTCTGGATCGGCCTGCACGAGCCGTCCCAGGAGGAACTCGCGGGCCTGGCGGAGCTGTTCGGGCTGCACCCCCTCGCGGTCGAGGACGCCGTCAACGCGCACCAGCGGCCCAAGGTGGAGCGCTACGACGACACCCTCTTCGCCGTGTTCAAAACGGTCCGCTACGTCGAGCACGAGGAGCTGACCGCGACCAGCGAGGTCGTCGAGACCGGTGAGCTGATGGCCTTCACCGGCCAGGACTTCGTCATCACCATCCGGCACGGCGGGCAGGGCACCCTCGGGCCCGTCCGCGAGGCCCTCGAAGCCGCACCGGAGCAGCTCGCGAAGGGGCCGGCCGCCGTCCTGCACGCGATAGCCGACCACGTGGTGGACGACTACGTGGCCGTCACGGACGCCGTGCAGAGCGACATGGACGCCGTCGAGACCGCCGTCTTCAGCGAGAACGGCGCCCGCGGCGACGCGGGCCGGATCTACCAGCTCAAGCGCGAACTGCTCGAACTGCGCCGGGCGGTGGCGCCACTGGGCCGGCCGCTCCAGCTCCTCGCCACCCAGCCGATACCGGTCATCCCGCCCGAGATCCGCGCCTACTTCCGCGACGTGGCCGACCACCTGACCCGCGCCACCGAGCAGATCACCTCCTACGACTCCCTGCTCGACTCGATCCTCCAGGCCCACCTCGCGCAGGTGACCGTCGCCCAGAACGAGGACATGCGCAAGATCACGGCCTGGGCGGCGATCGTCGCCGTACCCACCATGGTCTGCGGCGTCTACGGCATGAACTTCGACCACATGCCCGAGCTGCACTGGACGTACGGCTATCCGGCCGTCCTCGTCGTCATGGCCCTGGCCTGCTACGTCATCCACCGCGGCTTCCGGCGCAACGGCTGGCTCTGAGCCGCGCCCCGGCGGCCGGGGCGGCCGGGGCGCCGGTCACCGGCCCGGGCCGGCGGCCAGGCCCAGCAGCACCAGCGGCTGTGACGTCGGCCGCGCCGATCCGCCCGCCGGCTCCAGAGTGAGGCCGACCGCCGTGGCACGGCCCACCGGGCCGCTCATGAGGGTGCCGCCGTCGCCCGCGACGAGACCGGCCGGACGCATCACCCCGCCGTCCGCGAACCACAGCTGGTACGTCTTGCCCGCCGGCGCGGCCGGCAGTCCGGAGCCCAGGAACGCCGCCCGGTCCCGGGCCGCGCTGACGACCACGGCCGCCCTCGCGCCGGACACCGACCGGCCGGTCACCGTACGGGCGTCGGGGGCCGTCAGCACCCCGGTCAGCTCCCGCAGGTCGTGCACCGCGCGGGCCGCCTCCCGGGCCTGCTCCCGCTGCCACAGCGCCGTGCCGCCCAGCGCCAGCGCCCCGGCCAGGCACGCCGCGAGGGCCAGCGGGAGCGCGCGTCTGCGCAGGGCCACGATGCCCCGCCGGACCGGGGGCTGCTGGCGCACCGTGTCGATGCGGGCCAGCACCTCGGCGCGCAGCGCGGGCGGCGGCGCCAGGGCGACCGCCGAGCCCAGCCGGGCCGCCGTGGCGCTGAACTCCCGTACCTCCTGCGCGCACAGCGGACAGGAGGGCAGGTGGCGCGCGAACGCCTCCCGTTCCGCGGGTTCCAGCGCGTCCAGGGCGTAGGCGCCGGACAGCGCGTGCAACTGGTCGGCGCCGCCGCTCATACGGTGACCCCCATGCAGTCGCGCAACCGGATGAGCCCGTCGCGCAGTCGGGTCTTGACCGTGGGGAGCGGGGTGCTCAGGGACTCGGCGACCTCGCGGTAGGTGAGCCCGCCGTAGTAGGCCAGATGGACGGCCTGCCGCTGCAGTTCGGTGAGCCCGCGCACGCAGCGGCGCACCTGTTCGCTCTCCAGCCGGATCTCCACCCGCTCGCTCACCTCGTCGTAGGCGCGCGTGTGCTCCCGCGCGGCGTTGTCCTGCTCGCGGGCCGTCGCGGCCTGCGCCGAGCGGACCCGGTCCACCGCCCGGCGGTGGGCGATGGTCATCACCCAGGTCATCACGCTGCCCTTGTCGGGGCGGTAGCGCGGCGCCTGGCGCCAGACCTCGATCAGCACCTCCTGGGTGACCTCCTCGGACTGCGCGCGGTCGCGCAGGACTCTGACGACGATCCCGTGGACGGGTCCCGCGATCACTTCGTACAGCTCGGCGAAGGCGTCCTGGTCGCCGCGGGCGATCCGCCCCATCAGGGCGGGGAGGTCCGGGCCGGAGCGTTCCGTGGGTGCGCCGAAGGTCACCGGTTGCTGCCGCACGCGGACCTCCTTGGGTGGCCGGGGAGGCCGTTTCGCGTACGGGTCATGGCGGGTCGTCCTTCCGGAGGGGGCGCGGTGCCCGGGTCGTCGCCAAGCATTCGGAACCGAAGGCGCCTGCGGATTGGATTGCTCCGGAAATGACAACGGGGGTTTCCGGCGCCCCCGTTGTCTGGTAGGAAAGTTTCCTAACGGAATCGGAAGCCTCAACCCCCGCATGGAGGCCTTGTGTTCACCCCCCACCGCAAGAGCAGGACCGTCGCCGTCGGAGCCCTCCTGGGCGCCGCCCTGATCGCCGTCCCCGTCGCCGCGCACGCCACCGCGGCCCCCACCGCACCGGCGGCCGCGGCAACCGCCGCCAAGGCGACGGGACTCGACGACCCGGCGAAGAAGGACATCGCCATGCAGATCGTCTCCAGCGCCGAGAACTCCTCGCTGGACTGGAAGGCGCAGTACAAGTACATAGAGGACATAGGCGACGGACGCGGCTACACGGCCGGCATCATCGGCTTCTGCTCGGGCACCGGCGACATGCTCGACCTCGTCGAGTACTACACGCAGGTCAAGCCCGGCAACGTCCTCGCCAAGTACCTCCCGGCCCTGCGCAAGGTGGACGGCACCGACTCGCACAAGGGCCTGGACCCGAACTTCACCAAGGACTGGGCGAAGGCCGCCCAGGACGGCGAGTTCAAGAAGGCCCAGGACCACGAGCGCGACCGCGTGTACTTCGACCCCGCCGTCAAGCAGGGCAAGTCCGACGGGGTCGGCACGCTCGGCCAGTTCATGTACTACGACGCCATCGTCATGCACGGCGACGGCACCGACTCCACCAGCTTCCGCAACATCCGGGGGCGCGCCCTGGGCAAGGCCAAGCCCCCGGCCCAGGGCGGCAACGAGACCACCTGGCTGAACGCCTTCCTCGACGCCCGGGTCTGGGCGATGAAGCAGGAGGAGGCGCACAGCGACACCAGTCGCGTCGACACCGCCCAGCGGGTCTTCCTCAAGAAGGGCAACCTCAGCCTCGACACCCCGCTCGACTGGAAGGTCTACGGGGACTCCTTCCACATCGGCTGAGCCGTGCGCGGCGACCCGGACCGGACGCCCCTCCCGGCCCGGGCCGCCCACCCCGCCAGCACCACCGCGGCCGCCAGCCCGTAGACCACCTGCACCGTCGCACCGCCCAGCAGGCGCGGGGCGACGTACGCCACGGCGCCCGCCACCGCGACCCCCAGCCACTCCGCGCGACCGTCCAGCGCCACCAGCGCGACCAGCAGCAGCGCGTACCAGGAGTACCCCGGGGTCGTCAGCAGGAACGCGGTACCGGTCACCGTCAGCGCCCCGCTCCACGGCCGCAGCGGATCACCGCGCCACCAGACGTACGCCACCACCGCCACCATCCCCACCACCACGGCCGGCACCGCCCAGGACACCGGGAGCACCAGCCGCAGCAGCGAGTACCGGCCGCCCGCGCCCGGGTCCTGGTACCCCTCCTCCTCGGCATAGCCGCCGAGGTACCCGAAGACGGACGAGCGGGACACGAGGACGTACGGCAGGTAGGCCACCCCCACCGCCGCGGCCGCCGGGAGCAGCAGGGCGGCCGCGTCCCGCCACCGCCGTACGCCCGCCAGCGCTCCCGGCAGCAGTACGGCGGGCAGCAGCTTCGCGGCGACCGCCAGCCCGAACAGCACCCCGCCCGCCGCCCGGCGGCGCACCACCACCCCCAGCGCGGCCACCGACAGCAGCACCGCCAGAGCGTCCACGTGCGCGTCGTTCACCGCCTCCACCGCGACCGCCGGGCACCACGCCCAGTACGCCGCCGCACGGGGATCCGCGCCCGCGCGCCGCCGGACCAGCAGCAGGACCCCCGTGACGCCGAGCGCCGTCAGCGCGCCACCGGCCTGGAGCGCCTTGTGGCGCACCCCGGGCGGCGACAGGACGTGCACGAGGGCGAAATACCCCTCCGCGACGGGCGGGTAGATGGTGTGCACGGCCGGCCGGTTGATGCGGGTGCACACCCCCGGCTCGACGGCGGCCCGGTCCGGCCCGGCGCAGGCCGCCCGGCCGTGCGGGAAGAGCCAGCCGTCGCGCAGCCCCCGCAGGGCCGGATCCGCGGGGGCGTGGTCGTACGGGGAGATCCCGGCGGCCTGGACCCGGCCGTCCCAGGCGTACCGGAAGGAATCGGTACTGGTCAGCGGAGGCCCGGCCAGCCCCACTGCCGCCACGGCCAGCGCACCCGCCAGCACCAGCGGGACGACACGCCGCTGCGGGACGCGGCGCAGCGACCACACGGCCGCGGCGAACAGCGCCCAGGCGGCGGCGTACCACCACAGGAGTCCCGCCGGGTCGGCGTAGTGGCCCGCGTCGCGGACGGCGGGCACGAGGACGGCGGTCAGGGCGGCGAGCAGCAGCGCGGTGACGGCGGTCCAAGTGCCGTGGCGGGCGCCGCCATGGGCGCGGTCACGGGGGCGGTCAGGGGGCTCGTTCATTGCGCCAGCCTCCCAGCGGGGGCCCGCGCCCGGCACGTGACCTGCCCGACGTCCGCGTTCCGTAAGGTGTCCATCGGCCCGCGCGGGTCCCCGCGGCGGTGTGATGGAGGGCATGACTTCCCCTGCCCCGCGCAGCCGCCCGCGGCCCCGGCCCGGCCGGCTGCCCTCCTTCTCCGGCCGGCTGCACGACGCCCGTACCGCCACCGCCGTCGGGCGGTGGCTCGGCGCGGCCTTCGCCGTCTGTTTCGTCACCGGACTGATCAGCCACTACCTCCAGCACCCGCCGTCCTGGGCGGCGGACGCGCTGCCCGCCCGGCCGGTCTGGGGCTACCGGCTCAGCCAGGGCCTGCACGTCGCGACCGGGCTCGCGGCGCTCGTGTTGCTGCCGGCCAAGCTGTGGACGGTGTACCCGGCCCTGTTCGTCTGGCCGCCGGTGCGCGGGGTGCGGCACGCGCTGGAGCGGCTGTCGGTCGCCGTGCTGGTGGCGTCGGCGGTCCTGGAGGTGTTCAGCGGACTGCTCAACATCGTCGAGTGGTACCCGTGGCCCTTCGGGTTCATCCAGACGCACTTCGCGCTGGCCTGGGTCGCGGCCGGCTCGATCCTGCTCCACATCGCCGTCAAGGCCCCCGACATCACGGCGCATTGGGGCCGCCGCTCACCCGGGACGCTCGCCCTCCCGGCGCAGGACGGCCCGGACCGGCGCGCGCTGCTCCTCGGCGTCGGCGCCGCCGTCGGTGTCGTCACGCTCACCACCGCCGGGCAGGCCTTCACCCCGCTCGCACGGCTGGACCTGCTCGCGCCCAGGCACCCCGGCGCCGGGCCGATGGGACTGCCGGTGAACAGGACGGCCGCGGCCGCCGGGATCACCGCCGGGGCACTGGAGGACTGGCGGCTGGAGGTGATCGGCCCGGATCCGTTCCGCCTGACGCTCGATCAGCTACGGACACTGCCCCGGGCGTCCGCCCGGCTGCCCCTCGCCTGTGTGGAGGGCTGGAGCGTGGACGCCCTGTGGAGCGGGGTGCGGATCAGGGACCTGCTCGCCAGGGCCGGCGCCCCACCCGGCGCCGGGCTGCGCGTCACCTCGCTGGAGACGTCCGGCGCCTACCGGGTGATGGAGATGGGCCGCGACTACGCCGAGGACCCGCTGACCCTGCTCGCGCTGGAACTCGGCGGACAGGTGCTCTCCCCGGACCACGGCTACCCGGCGCGGATCATCGCCCCCAACCGGCCGGGAGTGCTCCAGACCAAGTGGGTCACCCGCCTGGAGGTGCTGTGAAGACCTACCGCCGCACCCTGGGTTTCCTCGGGCTGCTGCTGATCGCCGTCGGGGCCCGGCTGGTGGCCGTACTGCCCGACCCGCTGGACGTACTCGTCTGGCTGGGCGGGGCGCTCGTCCTGCACGACGCGGTCATCGCCCCGCTGGTGCTGGGCGCCGGCCTGCTGACGGCGGCGCTGCCCGCGCGCGGGCTGCTGCGCGGGGCGCTGGTGACCGCAGGGGCGGTGCTGCTGGTCACCCTGCCGCTGCTGGTGCGGCCGGGCGGCGCGCCCAACCCGTCGGCGCTGCCGCTCCCGTACGGGAGGAACCTGCTGCTGGTCCTGGGGGCGGTGGCCGTGGCGGCCGGGATCCTCGCGGCGGTCTCGGCGGTGCGCTCGCGCCTCCGAGACCGCCGCGAGGCGTGACGGGCTCCGGCCGTACGCACGTACGCACGTATGCTCCGGGCCATGGTGGTACTGGAGCGGCTGAGGGCCGACCACGCGGACGCCCTGTTCGCCTTCGAGCGGGCCAACAGGGCCTACTTCGCCCGCACCGTGCCGGACCGGGGAGACGCGTACTTCGCCGGTTTCGCCGACCGCCACCGTGCCCTGCTCGCCGAACAGGAGGCGGGGGCCTGCCACTTCCACGTCGTGATCGACGCCGAGGGGGAGCTGGTCGGACGGATCAACCTCGTGGACGTCCTGGACGGGAGCGCCGAACTCGGCTACCGGATCGGCGAGGCCGCGGCCGGCCGCGGACTGGCGACGGCGGCGGTCGGCGCGGTCCGACGACTGGCCGCCGGCCCGTACGGGCTCCGCACACTCACCGCGCTCACCACCCTCGACAACCCGGCCTCCATGACCGTCCTCACCCGCAACGGCTTCACCGCCACCGGAGACACCCGCGTCGACGGCCGCCCGGCCATCCGCTACGCCCACCGGCTGCCGCGGCCGTCACCGGGCACCGCAACGGCCTGACCGGGCACCGGAGCGAGCGGGTCAGAAGCGGACCGGCCGACGCGGCGGGCGGGTACGGGTCAGTTCCACGAACACCCGGTCCCGGGCCGCCCAGTGGTGGGCCGGGGTCCAGCCGGAGGCCCGCGCGTGGGCGGCCAGCGCCGCCGTGCCGACGCGGGCCCAGGAGAACGGGGAGCCGAGGCCGCCCCGGCCGTCCGCGACGCGGACCTCGCAGCGCTCGTCCACCTCCACCTCCGCGCACTCGACGACCAGCGTCCCCGCCCCGGCCAGTACCTCGGCCATCCGCCGCAGCAGCGCCGCCGGGTCGCCGCCGATGCCGATGTTCCCGTCGATCAGCAGCGCCGTGTCCCAACGCCCCTCGCCGGGAAGGGGGTCGAAGACCGACCGGTGCAGTGCCGTGCCGCCCGAGCGGGCCGTACGGGCCACCGCCTCCGGGCTGACGTCGATCCCCAGCGCGCGGTGCCCCCGGGCGGCCAGCGCCGACACCAGCCGGCCCGGACCGCAGCCGATGTCCAGGACCGCCCCCCGGCAGCGGTCGAGCACCGTCCGGTCCGCCCCGTCGGGCTCCTCGCACCAGCGCTCCACGTCCAGCGGCAACAGCCAGCCGTCCCCGCGCCGCAGGAACAGCGGCCCGCGACCGCTGCGCAGTGCGACGGTGTACGGGTCCGCGGTCCAGGCCGCGGCCGCGACCACCCCCCGCGCGCTCATCGGCGGACCGCCGGGACGAGCCGCGCCAGGCGGGCGGCGAACGCACCCGCCGGGGCGTCGGCCGCCACCAGCCGGGCGTCCTCGGCGCTGTCCACGTCCCGCAGCACCGGCAGCCGCCCGATCCGCAGCCCGGCCGCTCGCAGCCGCTCGTACTGGACGGCGCCCGTCACCGGTACGGACATCGGCACGCCCCGCAGCAACCGGGGATCGGGCACGGCCAGACCGAGCGCCCAGAACCCCCCGTCCACGGCCGGCCCGAACCACGCGTCGTACTGCGACCAGTCGACCGTCAGCAGCTGGGGCGTGACCTGCGGGGTGTCCATCCCGATCAGCAGGGCCGGCCCCGTGCACCCCGCGAAGGCGGCCGCGAGCCGCTCGTCCAGGCCCCCGGCCGCCTGCGGCACCACCTCGAACCCGGGCGGCAGCCACGGACCGGGCCGCCCCTCCAGTACCAGCACCCGTCGCTCGGCGGGGGTCCGGGCCACCGCCTCCAGGGTGTCCGCCAGCGCGGCCTCCGCCAGCTCGGCCGCCCCGGCGGCGGTGAACGGCGGCGTCAGCCGGGTCTTGACCCGGCCCGGCAGCGGCTCCTTCGCGATCACCATCAGCGTGCTCACCGCGCACCCCCGGCCACCGGACGGCCGGCGGCGGGCTCCGTCAGCACCCGGCTCATGTCCCGCACCGCGTGCCAGGTGCCCCGCCAGGTGCCGGTCACCTTCGACTTCCCGGACCGCGGCAGGTACGGCACGTCCACCTCCCGGACCCGCCACCCCGCGTCGGCCGCCCGTACCACCATCTCCAGCGGGTACCCCGAGCGCCGGTCGGTCAGGTCGAGCCCCAGCAGGCCGGTCCGCCGCGCCGCGCGCATCGGGCCCAGGTCTCGCAGTTCCAGCCCGGTCCGGCGGCGCAGCATCCGGGCCAGCGCCAGGTTCCCGGCCCGGGCGTGCGCGGGCCAGGCGCCCCGGCCCTGCGGACGGCGCCGGCCCAGCACCAGATCGGCCTCGCCGGCCGCCACCGCCGCCACGAACCCGGTCAGCAGCCCCGGGTCCAGGGAGGCGTCGCAGTCGCAGAAGCAGACGACTTCCGCCTCGGCGGCGAGCAGCCCGGCGTGGCAGGCGGCGCCGAACCCGCGCCGTTCCTCGCGCACCACGGTGGCGCCGAGCCCGCGGGCGATCCCGGCGGAGCCGTCGGTGGAGCCGTTGTCCACGACCAGGGCCCGCCAGCCGGCGGGGATGCGGTCCAGCACCCAGGGCAGGGCCTCGGCCTCGTTCAGACAGGGGAGTACGACGTCTACGGTCGCGGTCATGGTCACGGGTCCACCGTAGGAAGCCGGGGGCCCGGATCGGGCCCGCCACTCCTTACGGAACGCGGACGTCTCCCCGGCCGGGCCGGGGCGCGGCCCCGGGCCGGGGCGCCGGATGGGAGGCTGGACGGCATGAGCATGGAAGCACCCCCCGCCCGGGTCCTCGTCGTGGACGACGACCCGACCGTCTCCGAGGTCGTCGCCCAGTACCTCAGGCGCGCCGGGTTCACCGTCGAGGAGGCCGGTGACGGGCCGTCCGCCCTGGACCGCGCCGGGCGGGTCCGCCCCGATCTGGTGGTCCTGGACCTGATGCTGCCGGGGCTGGACGGGCTGGAGGTGTGCCGCAGGCTGCGCGAGACCGGTCCCGTACCGGTGATCATGCTGACGGCCCGGGGCGACGAGGACGACCGGATCGCGGGCCTGGAGGTGGGCGCGGACGACTACGTGACCAAGCCGTTCAGCCCGCGCGAGCTGGTGCTGCGCGTGACGTCCGTCCTGCGGCGCAGCAGGGCCGCCGCCGGACCCGTCGGCGCACCGGGGACCCTCGCGGGCGCCGGGATCACGCTCGACCCCGCGACCCACCGCGCCACCAAGGGCGGACGTGAACTCACCCTGACCCTGCGGGAGTTCGACCTGCTCGCGCACTTCCTGCGGCACCCCGGGCGGGCGCACGGCAGGGAGGAGCTGATGCGCGAGGTGTGGGGCTGGGACTTCGGGGACCTGTCGACGGTGACCGTGCACGTACGGAGGCTGCGCGCCAAGGTCGAGACCGACCCGGGCCGGCCGCGGCTGATCCAGACGGTGTGGGGCGTCGGCTACCGCTTCGACCCCACCGGCGCCACGGAGCTGCCCGACCCCGGTGACCCCCCGGGCGCCGCCGACCCCACGGCCCCCGGCGGGGCCGCCGACGCGCAGTCCGCCGCGACGGGTCGGACGGCATGACCGACACCCTGCTCATCGCGCTGTTCGCCCTCGGCGGGGCCGCCTGCGCCGGGGTGCTCGGCGCGGGCGCCCTGCGCCTGGTGCGGCACCGCTCGGTCGCCGTCTCGCTCACGGTCGTCGCCGCCGTCACCGTCACCGCGATGCTGGCCGGCACCCTCGCCGTCGCCCAGGCCATGTTCCTGTCCCCGCACGACCTCGGCGTGGTCACCCTCGTCGCGGCGATGGCGGCGGTGGTCTCCCTGGGGACCGCGCTCCTGCTGGGGCGGTGGGTGGTCGCCCGCAGCAGGGAACTGTCCCGCGCGGCACGCGACTTCGGTGACGGCGGCAGCTTCGCGGCCCCGCCCGGCCAGACCACCGCCGAACTGGACGCGCTGTCGCGCGAGCTGGCGGCCACCAGCGCCAAGCTGGCCGCCTCCCGGGAGCGGGAGCGGGCCCTGGAGACCTCGCGGCGCGAGCTGGTGGCCTGGATCTCGCACGACCTGCGGACCCCGCTGGCGGGACTGCGGGCCATGTCGGAGGCGCTGGAGGACGGCATGGCCGCCGACCCGGCCCGCTACCACCGGCAGATCCGCACCGAGGTCGAGCGGCTCAACTCGATGGTCGGTGACCTGTTCGAACTGTCCCGGATCCACGCGGGCGCGCTCTGCCTGACCCCGAGCCGGATGTCGGTGTACGACCTGGTCGGGGACGCGCTGTCGGGAGTGGACCCGCTCGCGCGCGCACACGGGGTCCGGCTGGTCGGGGACACCGTCGAGCGGGTGCCGGTGGAGGTCGACGGCAAGGAGATGACCCGGGTCCTGGCGAACCTGCTGGTCAACGCGATCCGCCACACCCCGGCCGACGGGACCGTCGCCATCGCCGCCCAGCGGCAGGCCGGGGCGGTCGTCCTGTCCGTCACCGACGGCTGCGGCGGCATCGCGGCCGATGACCTGCCCCGGGTCTTCGACACCGGCTGGCGCGGCACGACCGCCCGTACCCCCCCGGCCGGGGCGGGCCTCGGCCTCGCCATCGTCCGTGGCATCGTCGAGGCCCACGCCGGGCGCGCCACGGTCCACAACGTCCCGGGCGGCTGTCGCTTCGAGGTGACGCTGCCGCTCACGGCGTGAGGTCCCCCGCCCGGGACGGCACACCCATACCGCCATACCGCCACACGGCTACACGGCTACACGGCGACGGCGCGCTGCGCCGCGTGGGCGAACTCCGTCATGCCCTTCGCGAAGGACACCTCCGGGCGCCAGCCCAGCTCCGCGCGGAGCCGGCGGGAGTCGGCCGTGATGTGCCGGACGTCGCCCAGGCGGTACTCACCCGTCACGACCGGGTCCGGGCCGCCGTGGGCGGCCGCGAGGGCCGAGGCCATCTCCCCGACGGTGTGCGGTTCACCGCTGCCCGTGTTGTAGGGGGTGCAGGCGCCCTGCGGGAGGGCGCCCGGGGACTCCAGCGCCTCCAGGGCCGCCACGTTGGCCGCGGCGACGTCCCCGACGTGGACGAAGTCGCGCCGCTGCGCCCCGTCCTCGAAGACCCGTGGCGCCTCGCCCCTGGCCAGCGCGGAGCGGAAGAACGAGGCCACCCCCGCGTACGGGGTGTCGCGCGGCATCCCCGGCCCGTACACATTGTGGTAGCGCAGCGACACCGCCCGGCCGTCCACGCAGCGCGCCCAGGCGGCGGCCAGGTGCTCCTGGGCCAGCTTCGTGGTCGCGTAGACGTTCCGCGGGTCGGCGGGCGCGTCCTCGGACACCAGGCCCGGGGCCAGATCCGCACCGCAAGAGGGGCAGCGCGGCTCGAAACGGCCCTCGGTCAGGTCCGCCACCCGGCGCGGCCCGGGCCGGACGGCCCCGTGGCGGGGGCACTCGTAGCGGCCCTCCCCGTAGACGACCATCGAGCCCGCGAGGACGAGTCGGGGGACACCACTTTCGGCCATCGCCGCGAGCAGGACCGCCGTACCCAGGTCGTTGGCCCCGACGTAGGCGGGCGCGTCGGCGAAGTCCTTGCCGAGCCCGACCATGGCGGCCTGGTGGCAGACCGCGTCCACCCCGCGCAGCGCCGCCAGCACCGCATCGCGGTCCCGCACGTCCGCCCGTACGAAATCCGGGCCCGGGGCCTCCAGCGGGACGGGGTGGGCGGCCGGCAGCAGGGAGTCCAGGACCACGGGGTGGTGCCCGCGCCGGCGCAGGGCAGTGACGATGTGCGAGCCGATGAACCCGGCTCCTCCGGTGACGAGTACGCGCATGCACCGGACGCTACGGAGTCCGCCGCGCCGCCGGTGTCCGCCGCGCGCCGCCGTAAGGGTTCCGTCACTTCTCGCGCGCCGCCCGGCCGACCGCGGCCCGTGTCACGGAAGCGTCAACTCCCCGTCACCGTAAGGGAACCGGGGCATCTTCCGGCTCGCGGACGGCTTGAGAGCGCCGTAAGGAGGGCATAAATCCGGCCTGTGGTCGCTCCTGCGGGAGGAGTGGCCGAATCCGCTCCTTGGGGGGACCCGTGCACTACTACACGGACGTACTCAAGCGCTATGCCGACTTCGACGGGAGGGCCCGCCGGCAGGAGTACTGGATGTTCGTCCTGTGGAACATCCCGGTCGTCGTCGTCCTGATGGTCATCGACTTCGCGCTGGACAGCTACCCGGTCATCACCTGGATCTACACCCTCGCCGTCTTCCTGCCCAGCCTGGGCGTCTCCGTCCGCCGGCTGCACGACACCGGCAAGTCCGGCTGGTGGTACCTCATCAGCCTGGTCCCCTTCATCGGCGGGATCTGGATGCTCATCCTCATGGCCACCGAAGGCCACCGGGGCGCGAACGAGTACGGGCAGGACCCCAAGCAGGTCATAGCCGCCTGACCCGCACCGCTCACTCCCGGCGCCGCCTCCGGTCGCAACCGAACCGGAGGCGGCGCTTTCGCGTGCCTGGTGACATGTCTCTCGCGACCTCGCGGCCGGGGGGCTGTCCAGACCGGCCCGATCACGAGATATCTTGATGTCGAGCAATGTTGCAGACGAGAGACGCAGACTGTGGAGCGGAGCATCCGGTGACTGACTCGACCATCATCTACACGCACACTGACGAGGCCCCGGCCCTCGCGACGTATTCCTTCCTGCCTGTGGTCCAGGCGTACGCGTCGACGGCCGGTGTGAATGTCGAGACCCGTGACATCTCCCTGGCCGGTCGGATCATCGCCAGCTTCCCCGAGCACCTGGAAGAGGGCCAGCGGATCGCCGACGCCCTCGCCGAGCTCGGCGAGCTGGCGAAGACGCCCGAGGCGAACATCATCAAGCTGCCCAACATCTCGGCCTCGATCCCGCAGCTCAAGGCCGCGGTCGCCGAGCTCCAGGGCCAGGGCTACGCGCTCCCGGACTACCCGGACGACCCGAAGACCGACGAGGAGCGCGAGATCCGCGCCCGCTACGACAAGGTCAAGGGCAGCGCCGTCAACCCGGTCCTGCGCGAGGGCAACTCCGACCGCCGCGCCCCCGCCTCGGTCAAGAACTACGCCAAGGCCCACCCGCACCGCATGGGCGCCTGGAGCGCCGAGTCGAAGACGAACGTCGCCACCATGGGCGAGAACGACTTCCGCTCCACCGAGAAGTCCACCGTGATCTCCGAGGCCGGCACGCTCCGCATCGAGCACGTCGCCGCCGACGGCACCACCACCGTGCTGCGCGAGTCCGTACCGGTCCTGGCCGGTGAGGTCGTGGACGCGTCCGTCATGCACGTCGACGCGCTGCGCACCTTCCTCAACGACCAGATCGAGCGTGCCAAGGCCGAGGACGTCCTGTTCTCCGTGCACCTCAAGGCCACGATGATGAAGGTCTCCGACCCGATCGTCTTCGGCCACGTGGTCCGCGCCTTCTTCCCGAAGACCTTCGCCCGCTACGGCGACGTCCTCGTCGCCGCCGGTCTGTCCCCGAACGACGGCCTCGGCGCGATCCTCAAGGGCCTCGACGGCGTCCCGCACCTCGGCGACGAGATCAAGGCCTCCTTCGAGGCCGAGCTCGCCCACGGCCCGGCCCTCGCCATGGTCGACTCCGACAAGGGCATCACCAACCTGCACGTCCCGTCCGACGTCATCGTCGACGCCTCCATGCCGGCCATGATCCGCACCTCCGGCCACATGTGGGGCCCGGACGGCCAGGAGGCCGACACCCTCGCCGTCCTCCCGGACAGCAGCTACGCCGGTGTCTACCAGGCCGTCATCGACGACTGCCGCGCGCACGGCGCCTTCGACCCCTCCACCATGGGCTCGGTGCCGAACGTCGGTCTCATGGCGCAGAAGGCCGAGGAGTACGGCAGCCACGACAAGACCTTCGAGATCGCCGACGCCGGCACCGTCCGCGTCGTCGACGCCGCGGGCAACACGGTCCTGGAGCAGGAGGTCGCCGCCGGCGACATCTTCCGCGCCTGCCAGACCAAGGACGCGCCGATCCAGGACTGGGTCAAGCTCGCCGTCACCCGCGCCCGCGCCACCGGCGTCCCGGCCGTCTTCTGGCTGGACGAGGGCCGCGCGCACGACGCGCAGCTGATCGCCAAGGTGAAGACCTACCTCGCCGAGCACGACACCGAGGGCCTCACCATCAAGATCCTCCCCCCGGTCGAGGCCACCGCCTACTCCCTGGAGCGGATCCGCCGCGGCGAGGACACCATCTCGGTGACCGGCAACGTGCTGCGCGACTACCTGACCGACCTCTTCCCGATCCTGGAGCTGGGCACCAGCGCCAAGATGCTGTCGGTCGTCCCGCTGATGAACGGCGGCGGCCTGTTCGAGACGGGCGCCGGCGGCTCCGCCCCCAAGCACGTGCAGCAGCTCGTCAAGGAGAACTACCTGCGCTGGGACTCGCTCGGCGAGTTCCTCGCGCTGGCCGTCTCCTTCGAGCACCTGGCGACCAGCACCGGCAACGCCCGCGCCCAGGTGCTGGCCGACACCCTGGACCGCGCGACCGGCACCTTCCTCAACGAGGACAAGTCGCCGAGCCGCAAGCTGGGTGGCATCGACAACCGCGGCAGCCACTTCTACCTCGCGCTGTACTGGGCGCAGGAGCTGTCGCGCCAGACCGCCGACCCGAAGCTGGCCGCGGCGTTCGACCCGCTCGCCAAGACGCTGGCCGAGTCCGAGGAGAAGATCGTCGGCGAGCTCATCGCCGTCCAGGGCTCCCCGGCCGAGATCGGCGGCTACTACCAGCCCGACCCGGCCAAGGCCGCCGCGGTGATGCGCCCGTCCGTCACCTTCAACCAGGCGATCGCGACCCTGGGCTGACAGCCCCCGCGTCCTGCGTGTTCCGCCCCGGCCGGCCAAGCGCCCGGCCGGGGCGGCCCCGTTCCCGGCCTCGTTCCCGGACCCCTTCCCGGGCCCGTCCGCGCGGCCCGTCTGCCGCCCGTCGCACCGCGGGCGGGGGCCTGCGGTCGGCGTAGGGGCCCTCGCCCCCCTGACGTACGCGCCGCGGCCCGGTCCTCCGCGAACGGTTGTCCGGGCACCGGGAATCCGCTCTACTGCTGTGCAGCCCCGCACGGGGCATATTCCGGGAGGGGCGGCGGATGAGAGCGGACCGGCGGGCAGAGCGGGCGGCGCGGCCCTCCTCGCACCGGCGCCGCCCCCGCTTCCGGGGGCGCAGACCCCTCCTGGTACTGCTGATCTCGGCGTTCCTGCTCATCGGCGTCTGCGCCGCGACCGGCATCGCCTGGGACCCCTTCACCGCCGAAGCCCACCAGGAACGTTCGGCGCCCGCCGTCGGCGGCCCCTGGTCCGGCGCCCCCACCACCACCCCCACGCCGAGCCCCAGCAACGCCCCGAGCCCCGGAACCCCGCCGAAGGCGCTGCCCCGCGAGGAGGTCGACACCGGCGCGCCCCGTCCGACCGGAGCGCTGCCCTTCGACCTGCCCGCACCGGCCGCGCTGCGCTCCGGCGCCGCGGGCAAGAAGCTGGTGTTCGCGCACTACTTCACCCCCTACCCGCTCTCCCTCGACAACGCGAGCGCCGACGCCGACTACTACACCCGCAACTACCTGAACGCCGCGGGCGAGAACGGCAAGCACCAGCGCTACGGCGGCCTGCTGCGCGACCGCCCGCTGCCCGTGCCGCCCAAATCCGGCGACTGGGAGTCGGCCAACCTCCGGCAGGAGGTGCGCACCGCCCGCGACGCCGGCATCGACGGGTTCACCCTCGACCTGCTGTCGCTGTCCGGGAGCAACTGGGACCGGGCCGAACTGCTGATGTCCGCGGCCCACTCGGTGGACCCCGCCTTCAAGGTCATGCTGATGCCCGACATGACCTCCCTGACCTCCGACGACCCGGCGGTCCTCGCCGACGCCCTCGCCGCTCTGGCCGCCTACCCCGCCGCGCACCGGCTCGGTGACGGACGGCTCGTGGTGTCGCCCTTCAAGGCGGAGGCCAAGAGCGCGGGCTGGTGGTCCCGTGTCATGGACTTGCTGAAAGCCCGGCACGGCATCCGCACCGCCCTCGTGCCGCTCTTCCTCGACTTCGACACGAACCAGGCGGCGTTCGCCCCGATCAGTCACGGCTTCTCCGAATGGGGCACCCGCAGCTACGTCGGCCAGGAGGGCGCCCCGGCCGACGTGCGCCGGGCCCACCAGGCGGGCAAGATCTGGATGCAGCCCGTGTCCGTCCAGGACAGCCGCCCCAACCAGGGCGTCTACGACGAGGCGGGCAACACCGCCACCCTCCGCTCGACGTGGGCGCACGCCATAGACGACGGCGCCGACTGGGTGCAGCTGACCACCTGGAACGACTACTCGGAGGGCACCCAGTTCGCTCCCTCCCTGCACAACGGCTACACGTACCTGGACCTGACCTCCTACTACCTGACCCGGTTCAAGACCGGCAGCGCGCCCAGGATCGTGCGGGACACCCTCTACCTCACGGCCCGCACCCAGTTCGCCGCCGCCGGCCCCACGGGCGGGCAGTCGCTGGTGATGACGCCGCGCAAGGGCAGCGCCGCACCCCGCGACACGGTGGAGGTGCTCAGCTTCCTCACGGAGCCCGCGACCCTCCGTACGACCGTCGGCCCCGTCCAGGCCGCGCACGAGGCACCCGCGGGCCTGCACTGCGAGCTGCTGCCCCTGAAACCGGGCACGAGTGCGGCCCGCGTGGTCCGGGACGGCCGCACCGCTGCGGAAGTGCGACTGCCGTACCCGGTGGACCGGACGGTGGACGTGCAGGACCTCCAGTACTACGGCGCGACCAGCGGGCGCGAGTAGGGCCGGGGCGCCCGGCCACACTGGCGCAATTGGCCCTGGCGGTCGGCTCGCAGACACCCGCATGCTCCGCAGGACCGCCCACCGCCCGCCGCCGTCCCGGAGGAGCATCGTGACCCAGCCGACCACCGACCCGAAGAGCGCGCCGACCGCCGCACCGACCCGCCCCTCGGCGTTCCCGGGCGGGCCGCAGCTGTTCCGCCTCGACCCCGGGATCGCCCACCTCAACCACGGGTCGTTCGGCGCCGTGCCCATCGCCGTGCAGGAGGTCCAGGCGGCGCTGCTGGAGGAGGTGCACGCCGACCCCGACACCTTCTTCGTCGACGTGGCCGACCGGATCGCCGGCGCCCGCGGCAGGGTCGCCGCCCACCTGGGGGCCGAACCCGACGGGATCGCCTTCATCTCCAACGCCACCGAAGGGGCCAACCTCGCGCTGAACGCCGTCGAACTGGCCGACGGGGACGAGATCCTCGTCACCGACCACGGCTACGGCACGGTGGTGGCCGCCGCCGCGCGCCGGGCCCCGGTCACCACCGTCGCGCTCGACCCCGGCCTGCCCGACGAGGACGCCGTCCGGGAAGCCGTCCTGGCCGGCCTGACACCCCGCACGAAGGTGGCGCTGCTCGACCACATCAGCTCGCCCACCGCCCGCCTCATCGCGACCCCGGCGCTCCTCGCCGACCTGGCCGCCCGGGGCGTCACCACCATCGTCGACGGTGCCCACGCCCCCGGCATGCTGGCCGACCCCCTCGCAGGCGGCGCCGACTTCTGGTTCGGGAACCTGCACAAGTGGGGCTACGCCCCCTCGGGCAGCGCCCTCCTAGCCGTCGCACCCCGCCACCGCGGCCGCGTCAGGGCACTGGTGCCTTCCTGGGAGGACGGCGACGGCTTCCCCCGCTCCGTCGAGAACCGGGCCACCGCCGACTACACCGGCTGGCTCGCCGCCCCCGAGGGACTGGACCTCCTGGAACGGCTCGACGCCGCCAAGGTACGGGCCCACAACAGCGCCCTCGCCGCCTACGGCGCGGCCCTGCTCGCCGAACTCCCCGGGCTCACCCCGCTCCCGCACACCCCCGGGCTCGCCATGCGCGCCCTGCGGCTGCCGCCCGGCGTCGCCGAAACCCCCGACAGCGCCCGGGAGCTGCGCGAGCGGATCGCGCGGGAGCTGCGGATCAGGGTGCTGGTCTGGCCCTGGCCGGGAGGCGGCGGCATCCGGGTCTGCGGGCAGCTCTACACCCGGCCCGAGGAGTACAAACGCCTCGCCGCCGAACTCCCCGCCCAGCTCGCGCGGTAGGCCTCAGCCGCGCCGCAGCAGGTAGGTGTCCATGATCCAGCCCTTGCGGGCCCGGGCCTCGGTCCGGAGCTCCTCGATCCGGCCCGCGACCTCCGCCAGCTTCCCCGAGACCAGGATCTCGTCCGGCGTGCCGACGTAGGCGCCCCAGTAGATGAAGAGGTCCTTGTCCAGGTGCGCGGTGAAGGCGTGCCGCGCGTCCAGCATCACCACCACGTCGTCCACGTCCTGCGGCCAGCCCTCGGCCAGCCGCCGGCCGGTGGTGATCTGCACCGGGCGCCCCACCCGGTTCAATTGGGTGCGGTGCCGGGCCAGCAGCGAGGAGATGCTGCTGATGCCCGGCACCACCTCGTGCGCGAAGGCCACCCGACCGCGCTCCAGCACCTCGTCCAGGATCGCGAGGGTGGAGTCGTACAGCGAGGGATCGCCCCAGACCAGGAACGCGCCCGTCTCCCCGTCCGCGAGGTCCTCGGCGATGAACCGCTCGAAGATCTCCGCCCGCGCGCTGCGCCAGCCGTCCACCGTCGGGGCGTAGTCGGCCGGTGTCCGGTCGCGATCCGGGTCGCGGCCCTCCACCAGCCGGTGGTCCGGGCGGGCGTGCGCTTCGAGCATCGCCCGCCGCAGCCCGGTCAAGTCCGCCTTCTCCTCGCCCTTCTCCAGGATGAGGAACGCGTCCGTGGCACCGATCGCCTTGACCGCCTGGAGGGTCAGGTGGTCCGGGTCGCCCGCGCCTATGCCGATAACCGAGAACTTCTTCACGCCGCTATTGTGCCCGTCATGCGTGCCGCCCTGTTCGTCACCTGCGTCAACGACGCGCTGTACCCGCGCACCGGCGTCGCCGTCGTACGCCTGCTGGAGCGGCTCGGCGTCGCCGTGGACTTCCCGGCGGCGCAGAGCTGCTGCGGTCAGCCCCAGTACAACACCGGCTACCGGTACGAGAGCGAACCGCTGCTGCGCCGCACCGCCGAGGCCCTCGCCGGCCATCCGTACGTCGTCGCGCCCTCCGGCTCCTGCGTCGCCATGATCCGCGAGCACTACCCCCGCATCGGCGCCAGGGCGGCGGCAGAGGGGCGCGGCACCGAGCTGGCGGACCTCGCGGCCGGCCTCGTACCGCGCGTGTACGAGCTCACCGAGTTCCTGGTGGACGTCCTCGGCGTGACCGACGTCGGCGCCCACTTCCCCCACACCGTCACCTACCACCCCTCCTGCCACGGTCTGCGCGCCCTGGGACTCGGCGACCGTCCCCGGCGCCTCCTGGCCGCCGTCAGGGGCCTGGACCTGATCGAGTTGCCCGGCGCCGAGGAGTGCTGCGGGTTCGGCGGCACCTTCGCCGTCAAGAACCCCGACGTGTCCGCCGCGATGGGCGCCGACAAGATCCGCGCCGCCCGGGCCACCGGCGCCGAAGTGCTCTGCGGCGCGGACAACTCCTGCCTCGCCCACCTCGACGGAACGCTCCGCCGGGCCGGCGCCCCCCTGCGGACCCTGCACCTCGCCGAGATCCTGGCCTCGACGGACACCACCGCCACCGCGACAGAGGGGAAGCACCCGCGATGACGGCCACCCACCTCGGCATGCCCGCCTTCCCCGCCGCCGCCCGCGAGGCGGTACGGGACGACGTGCTGCGCGCCAACCTCCGCCGCGCCACGCACACCATCCGCGACAAACGGGCCCGCGCCGTCACCGAACTCGCCGACTGGGACCGGCTGCGCGCGGCGGGCAAGGCCGTCAAGGACCACACCCTGCGCCACCTCGACCACTACCTGCTGCGGCTGGAGGCGGCGGTGACCGCCGCCGGCGGCACCGTGCACTGGGCGGCGGACGCGACCGAGGCCAACCGGATCGTGACCGAGCTGGTGCGGGCCACCGGCGAGCGGGAAGTCGTCAAGGTCAAGTCGATGGCCACCCAGGAGATCGGCCTCAACGAGGCACTGGAGGCGGCGGGGATCGCCGCGTACGAGACCGACCTGGCCGAACTCATCGTGCAACTGGGCCACGACCGGCCCTCGCACATCCTCGTCCCGGCCATCCACCGCAACCGCGCCGAGATCCGCGACGTCTTCCGCACCGAAATGGGCCGCTGGGGACGGCCCGCCCCCGACGGGCTGGGCGACGACCCCCGGGAACTGGCCGAAGCGGCCCGCCTGCACCTGCGCGAGAAGTTCCTGCGCGCCAAAGTCGCCGTCTCGGGGGCCAACTTCATGGTCGCCGAGACCGGGACGATGGTCGTCTTCGAGTCCGAGGGCAACGGCCGGATGTGCCTGACCCTGCCCGAGACGCTCATCTCCGTCGTGGGCATCGAAAAGGTGGTGCCGACCTTCCGGGACCTGGAGATCTTCCTCCAGACGCTGCCGCGCTCCTCCACCGCCGAGCGGATGAACCCGTACACGACGATGTGGACCGGACTGGGCCCGTCGAAAGGGGCCGACGGCGACGGGCCCGCCGCCTTCCACCTCGTCCTCCTCGACAACGGCCGTACGGACACCCTCGCCGACGAGGTGGGCCGCCAGGCCCTGCGCTGCATCCGCTGCTCCGCCTGCCTGAACGTCTGCCCCGTCTACGAACGCGCCGGCGGCCACGCCTACGGCTCCGTCTACCCCGGCCCCATCGGCGCGATCCTCAGCCCCCAACTGCGGGGCACGGGCAGCGGGATCGACGCGTCACTGCCCTACGCCTCCACCCTGTGCGGGGCCTGCTACGAGGTGTGCCCCGTCGCCATCGACATCCCCGAAGTCCTCCTCCACCTGCGCGAACGCGTGGCCCAGGGAGGCCCGGTGACCCGCGAGGGCATCCGCGTACGGATCCGCCCCGCGCGCGGCCACACCGCCGAGCGGGCCGCGATGCGCGCCGCCCGGCTGCTGCTGGAACGCCCGGGCGCGCTGCGCGCGGGGGAGCGGCTGCTGTCCCGGGCCCGGCGGCTGCGGCCGCGCCGGCTGCCCGGACCGGGGAGCGCCTGGACCGACAGCCGGGAGTTGCCCCGGCCGCCACGGGAACCGTTCCGCGACTGGTGGGCCCGGGAGCGGGGAGGACGCGCATGAGCGGCAGGGACCGCGTGCTGGGCCGGATCCGGCGCGCCCTGGGCGAGCCGGGCGCGGGCGGGGCCGGGACCGGGCGGGCGCCGGTGGAGGCGGCCGCCGGCGAGGACGGGATCCCCCGCGACTACCTCCGCGTCCACGGCGACCGCACGCCCGCCGAGTCCGCGGACCTCCTCGCCGCCCACCTTCGCGAGTACCGCGCGAAGGTCCACCGCACCGACGAGGACGGCCTCGCGCCCCTCCTGGCCCGGCTGCTCGCCGCACGCGGCGCGCGGACCGTACTCGTACCGCCCGGCCTGCCCCCGTCCTGGCTCGACGGGGCGCAGGCCGTCCGCGTCGAGGACCGGGCCGACTCCACCCCGTACGCACTCGACGCCGTGGACAGCGTGGTGACGGGCTGCGCCCTGGCCGTCGCCGAGACGGGCACGATCGTCCTGGACGGCGGCCCCGACCAGGGGCGACGGCGGATCACCCTGATCCCGGACCACCACATCTGCGTGGTCCGCGTCCCCGGCCAGCTGGTGGACTCCGTTCCGCAGGCACTCGAACGCCTCGACCCCACCCGGCCGCTGACCTGGATCTCCGGGCCCTCCGCGACCAGTGACATCGAACTCGACCGGGTGGAGGGCGTCCACGGCCCCCGTACCCTGGAGGTCGTCCTGATCGACGCACCCGCACAATGAGGGGCATGTCCGCACACCTCGCCCTCACCGCCCTCGTGGTCCACGACTACGACGAGGCCATCGACTTCTACACCCGGGCCCTCGGCTTCACCCTCGTCGAGGACACCGCCCGGCCCGACGGCTCGCGGTGGGTCGTGGTCCGCCCGTCCGGCGCCACCGAATCCGCGCTGCTGCTGGCCCGCGCCAAGGACGACGCGCAGCGCTCCCGGGTCGGCGACCAGACGGGCGGGCGCGTCGGCTTCTTCCTGTACACCGACGACTTCGCCGGCGACCACGCCCGGATGACCGCCGAGGGCGTCCGCTTCCTGGAGGAGCCGCGCCACGAGACGTACGGCTCCGTCGCCGTCTTCGAGGACCTCTACGGCAACCGCTGGGACCTGCTCCAGCCGGCGTAGCCCTGTCCGCGGGACTCTTTCCGGGCCGGCCAGCACGGGCCGACTCGGCGGGGCGGCCCGGCGGGCCGCCGATCAGGCGGAGTCCGGCCGGTCCGGCGGCGAGGTGAGGAGCGGGGCCTCGGCCGCCGCGTCAACCTTCTGCCCGGCCTCCACCCGCCCGGCGAGCTCCCGTGCCCACAGGACCAGCCCGGCCACCTCGATCCCGTACGGGGCAGCTACCCCACCCCGGGCATCCACCCCGGTCAGGCCCGCTGCCCCCGCCCCCTCCAGCCCGGCCAGGGCATCGGCTCCGCGCCGCAGCAGCCGCGCCCCGCCCACCGCGTTCCCCCGCGCGGCGTGCGTCAGCCCCACCGCCAGCTGCGCGAGCGCCCGCCACAACGGAGCCTCCGCCCCCGGCCCGGACTTCCAGGCGTCCTCGAACACCTCGTGCGCGTGGAAGGGCATCCCGTCGTGCAGCAGCCGCTGCGCCTCGGCCACCGTCTCGGCCGGCGTCCGCACCACCCCCTCGGGCTGCCGCTCCACCCCGGGCGCCCCGTACGGCAACGGCCGCCCCAGCCCGTCCCGCGGCCGCGCGCTGCGCGCCCGCCCTTCGTCATCGCGATCCCGTACGTTCACCCGCCCATCGTGCCTCCCCGTCGATCACCCGTGCACGTACACCCCCCGGCGTGCGGTAATGTTCTGCATGTGCCCGCCGCGGAGGGGGAAACCCCTGGTGGGGGGCACAGTGCCGAGGCACAACGGGACGTGGCGCAGCTTGGTAGCGCACTTGACTGGGGGTCAAGGGGTCGCAGGTTCAAATCCTGTCGTCCCGACTTTTCGAAGTCGCAGTTCAGGGGCCGTTTCAGAGCAATCTGAAACGGCCCCTGACCGTTTTCGGGGGCGTCTGGGGTGGTCGTCGGTGGCGTGGCAGCCGCCCACGCGTATACCGGCGGGATCCGGGCAGGTGCACCCACAGCTGGACGGAAGGTGGTGCCGATGGTGCCGGGAGCGGGCAATGAGCGGTTCACGGTCGATGTGCGGGCCGTGGACGGAACCGTCGTCCTCGCGCTCGCCGGAGAGCTGGACCATGACACGGCCCAGCCGCTGCGGGACGCCTTGGACGCGGCGGTCACCCCGGGTGGCCGGTTGCTGGTCGACGTGTCGGGGCTGGGCTTCTGCGACTCCACCGGACTCAACGTGCTGCTGCACGGCAGGATCGCGGTCCAGGAGGCCGGCGGCGCGCTGGAGCTGGCTGGTCTGAGCGGACCGGTCGCACGCATGTTCCGCATCACCGGGGCGGACGGTGTGTTCCCGGTGTACGCGGACGTGGCGCAAGCACTGGAACGACAGCCCGGCTAGCCACTCGGGCGGCCGGCGCAAGGAGGCCCGTGGGGCCGGGGCGACACGAGGAGATGAGCCATGCCGCAGCGAGGGTCCCCCGGCCGGGCGCGGGTCCTGCTGCTGGAGGGTGCGGCGGACCCGGTGTCCCGCAGCCGTGACTTCGCGCGCCGGGCGCTCGCTTCCTGGAAATGGCTCCCCGAAGCAGCCGAGGACGTCCTGCTTCTGGTGTCCGAGCTCGTGTCCAACGCCTCCCTGCACGGTGGGGGCGCCGGAACGCTGCTCATGCACTGGACGCCGGAGCGGCTGCGGATAGAGGTGACCGACGGCAACCCGGCGCCGCCGGTACGCGCCCGGGCCGCCGATCCGGGGCGGCCGGGCGGGCACGGGCTGCTCATCGTGGACCGCCTGTCCCGCAGTTGGGGCTCGCACCCCGGCAACGGCGGGAAGTGCGTCTGGCTGGAGGTCAGTTCCGGCTGACCGGCTCGTCGTCCAGGGCCTTGAGGGCCGTGACGATGTCCTGCGTCGCGCTCACCTTGCCCAGGCGGGGGAAGATCTTGCCGAAGCTGTGGGCGTGGGAGTCGGCGTCCATGTCGGTGGTGGCGTCTTCGGCGAAGACCAGGTCGTAGCTGTGCTCCCAGGCGGTGCGGGCGGTGGATTCGACCCCGATGCTGGTGGAGATGCCGCCCAGCACGATCCGGTGGACGCCGCGACGGCGCAGCTGGAGGTCGAGTTCCGTTCCGGTGAAGGCGCCCCAGTGCCGCTTGGTGACGACGACGTCCCCGAGCGCCGCGAGCTGCGCGGGGAGCTCGGAGAAGGCGGCGGGCGGAGCCGAGGCGGGGCCGGGCCGGTCGACATTGGCGGTGGGCAGGTCGCCGCCGTCGGGGGACCAGGCCACCTTGACCAGGACCACCGGCAGCCGGTGGGCCCGGAAGGCTTCGGCGAGGGCGATGCCGTTCTCCAGGATCCGCGCCGCCGGCGCGGCGGTGGGCAGGGCCAGGATGCCCTGCTGGAGGTCGATGAGGACCAGCGCGGTGCCGCGGTCCAGGGTGAGGGCGGGCGCGGGGGCGGTCATGAGGGCTCCTCGGTTCGGTGGGCGTTCAGTCCTCGGCCAGGCGCCGCAGCAGCGGAACCGCTTCGGCGAGCAGCTGCTGTTCCGCCGGGCCGAACCGCTCGGCGATGAGTTCGGCGAGCCGCCCGTGTCCCGCCTCGCGCCGCCGTTGTACGAGGGCCCGCCCCTGCGGCGTCAGGGCGATCAGCTGTTGCCGCCGGTCGGTGGGGTGCGGGCTGCGGGCGACGTGGCCTTCGGCCTGGAGGGAGTTCACGGTGGCGATGACGGACTGCGGCCGGATCTTCTCGGCCCGCGCCAGCTCGGAGGCCGTGGACGGCCCGAGCCGGTCCAGCCGCTTGAGCACGGACATCCGGGACAGGCTCACCCCGTCCCCGGCGGCCGCCCGCCACTGCCGGACCAGCATGGCGACGGCCAGTTGGAGCTCCTCGGCGGTGTCGCGGGGCGGGGCTTCGGCTATGCGCCCCACGCTAAATGATCTACAGGCAGACTTGCAAGTCTGCCTGTAGATGTGGTCGGAATGTCCGTGACGGCGTCGGGGCTCGGCCGGCCATCAGCCCGTGGATGCCGCACCGGCCGCCGTGGAGCCCGGTCAGTGAGGCGGCGCGGACGGGGCCGGAACCTGCGAACTCAGCCAGCCCAGGGCGTCGGGGTACATCCCCGTCCACGTCTGGAAGTTGTGGCCGCCCGCCGGGCGGACCAGCGTCTTGACCCGCACCCCCGTCCCCGCGGCGGCCTTGGCGAAAGCCTCCAGCTGTCGCGGCGGACTGTCCTTGTCCTGCGCGGACGTGGCCAGGAACAGGCCGACGTCCGCCTTCTTCGCATGCGTGACCAGCCACATGGGGCTGTTGCGCTCGCGCAGGCTCCGGTCGGCCAGCACCCCGGCGTCACCCGTCAGCGCGTCGGGGTCCAGCGCCGCCCCGGCCCCGAACGCCTTGGGGTACTGGAGCGGCAGCTTCGCCGCGCAGAACGCCCCCGTCGAGATGCCCATCACCGCCCACCCCTTGGGCTGGGGCAGCGTACGGAAGTGCCGCGCGACCAGCCCCGGCACGTCGTCCGCCAGCCAGGTGGCCACCTTGTGCCCCGGCACGTCGCTGCAGTCGGTGTTCACCCCGCCCGGGTAGATCTCCGGGATCACCAGGATGAAGGGGTGCGCCGCGCCCAGCCGGACCAGGTCCTCCAGCGCCCCCGGCATGTCACCCAGCTCCATCCACGAGCGCGGCGAGCCCGGATAACCGTGCAGCAGCGTCAGCACCGGGAAGCGGGTCTTCGCCGCGCCCGCCGCGTTGTACTCCGGGGGAGTCCAGACGATCACCTGCCCGGCCAGCTTGGAGTGCGAGCCCCGGAAGTACGTGCTGCGGGTGCCGTCCTCGCCCAGCGTGAAGGTGGCCCGGCCCACCGGGGGGCCCGTCATCGTGGAGTCGTTCCCGGCCGGGGTGCCCAGCAGGTCGTCCCAGGAGGCGTAGAGCCCGTAGCTGCCGTTGATCCAGGCCGCCACGACACAGATGGCGGTCAGCTGGCACAGCCCGATCATCAGCACCCGCGCGGTCCAGCGCAGCCAGCCGGGCCCGGGCAGCCGGTTCCACAGCAGCAGCGCCGCGAGCATGGCGAGCGCGGTGATCGCCACCAGGGTCACCAGGAACGACGTACTGGTCAGCTCCATCGCCTCAATGTACGGCGCCCCCGCCCGAGCGGGCGGCGGAACGCACCGTGTCGGCGGCCCGCACCCGCACCGTCACCGCGTGCCATCCCGTGGCCCCGTCCGGGACCGTCCCCCTGCGCTCGCCCGTCTGTACGGCGCCGGTACGGTCCGTGGCCCGGACCTCCAGGGTGTGGCGGCCCGGCGCCGCCTCCCAGGGCCACAGCCACTGGCGCCACGTGTCGTCGCCGTCCGCGTCCGCCAGCCGGGCCTCGTGCCAGGGGCCGCCGTCGACCCGTACCTCGACCCGGGTGATGCCGCGGTGCTGCGCCCACGCCACCCCGGCCACCGCCACCCGGCCCGCCGCGGGTTGCGCGCCCGCACGCGGCGTGTCGATCCGCGACTGTGTCTTGACCGGACCCTGCTGCGCCCAGGACCGGCGCACCCAGTACGCGTCGTACGCGGCGAAGGTGGTCAGCCGCAGCTCGCGCAGCCACTTGCAGGCCGACACGTACCCGTACAGGCCCGGCACCACCATCCGCACCGGGAAGCCGTGCGCGAAAGGCAGCGGCTCGCCGTTCATCCCCACCGCCAGCAGTGCCTCCCGGCCGTCCATCACGGCCTCGACCGGGGTGCCGATCGTCATCCCGTCCACCGATCGCGCCACCAGCTGGTCGGCCCGGCCGCCCTGCGACGGCGGCCGCACCCCCGCCTCCCGCAGCAGGTCGGCGAGGCGGACGCCGAGCCAGCGGGCGTTGCCCGCGTACGGGCCGCCCACCTCGTTCGACACGCAGGTGAGGGTGATGTCGTGTTCGACCAGGGGGCGCGCGAGAAGCTCCCGCAGGCCGAGGGTCAGCGGCCTCGTCACCCCGTCCCCATGGATCCGCAGCCGCCAGTCGTCGGCGTCGACGCGCGGCACGACCAGCGCGGTGTCCACCCGGTAGAAGTCACGGGCGGGAGTGAGGAACGGCGACACCCCGGGCGCCCGCGCCTGCGCCCCGGCCGGCACCGGCGGGGCCGGTACCGCGGGAGCCGGCAGGACGAGGCCGGCCCGGGAGGCCGACGCCCCGGCCGACCCGTACGCGCCCAGGCGCCGCCCGGCGTACCAGGCGCCCGCCGAGACGGCCGCGGTGCCCAGCACCAGCCGCCCGAAGCCCCGCCGGTCCATCACGCCGGCCCCACCGGCCGGCGCGCCTCCCGTACGCGGCCGGTTCAAGGCCCTGACCAGCAGGTACAGCACTGTGGCCGCGACGAGGCCGCCCAGCAGCGAGGGCAGGGCGTCCGGCCAGGCCGCCCCGGGCCGACCGAGCGCGGCCACGGCTCCGACGACACCGAAGCACGCGGCGACCGCGATGCCTGCGCGCGGCCGGCGCACCGCGAGCGTTCCGGCCGCCACGGCGATCAGGGCCAGAACCAGGACGATGCCGAGGGTCAGGACCGTCTTGTCGGCCGTGCCGAAGGTCCGCACCGCCCACTCCTTGACGGCCGCCGGCGTACGGTCCACCGCGGCCCCGCCGACAGCGGTCACCGGGGACGCCTCGGGACGGATGGGCGCGGCTGCCAACTGCGCCGCCGCCAGCCCTGCGAAGGCGGCGAGCACTCCACAGAGCGCGCCGAGGCCCGTCCGGGCCCGCGGACGCCCCGACGCCGACCGCACATCGCTCATCAGGGTCACCGCCCGGGCTCGCACCGGCCCCTGAGACCGGCCCCCCTACGACTGTCCCCCTACGACTACGACTGTTCGTCCACGACTGTCCCTCTACGACTGTACGAGCCCGCGGGCCGCGCGGCCGCCCCTGTCAGGCGAGCGGATGACCGGCCCGCTCGGCGGCCCGCCGGGCCATGGTCTCCAGACAGTCCTCACAGCCGGCGGCGGTCGGGCGGGCCGCCGGTCCACCCCGCTTGCGCAGCTCCACCACCCCCTCGGTGGCCGCGAGCAGCGCCAGCAGCTCCAGCGTCGCGGAGGGCCGCTCGCGTTCGGTCTCGGACATGCCCCATGCACTCCTGACGGCGTCGGAAGGGGCGGCCACCGGGAGTACTCCGGGTGGCCGCCCCTGTCGGGTCCGGGTCAGTGAACCGACGACCCGGACCGCACGCCGCCGCGCTGCGCGCCCTCTCCCTCGCACGAGTGCCGAATTTCCCACGGGAGGGTGACGCTCACCCCCGGCGGTCGGCGCCCGCGCCGGTGCGGCTCAGGCGCCGGCCTTCGGCAGGGCCGCCGCCACGGAGGCGGCCAGCGCGTGCGGGTCCCCGCTCGGGCTCGTCGGGTGGCGGGTGGTGCGCCGCGCCCACGCCTCCTCGAAGGCGTGCCAGTCGATCGCCTTCGGGGCGGCGCGCTTGACCAGTGCCTCCTCCAGCGAGGCGAAGTACCGGTCCCAGCGGGCGGCGTACAACTCCGATACGAGGCCGCTCCATTCGCGGTTCGCGTAGTCGTGCAGGAAACCGCCCTCGCTGGTGCTCCGCCCGCCCCACACGCTCAGGAGCGAGCGCGCGTCGTACTCGTACCGGTCCTGCTCGGCGCGGTCCGCGCCGTGCGAGCGGGCCGCGGCCAGCCAGTGGCCCAGCAGGAAGTGGGGGTCGGAGCCGGTCACGGCGTCCAGCTTCCGCTCTCCGTCGCGCCATTGGGCGGTCAGCTGCCGCAGCCGCGTCAGGTCCTTGGCCTCGTAGGCGGCCCGGATCTTGGGAAGCAACACCCGGGAGTGATTGGCGAGGGCCTGGCGGGCGGTGTCCACGAGGTCGAAGCGGTAGGCGCTGGAGGACCTGAGCGCCGGGGGCACCGCCAGCAGTTGGTCCAGGGCCCGGCGGACCGAATCGGCCTGGTAGCGCATGGATCGGGGGCTCCAGTGGGCCGCTCCGGTCGCCGTCAGGCTCGGCCGGGCGGTGAAGAGGCTGTCCTGCGACTCCGACCACAGTCCCGACGAGGTGCTGTACGGGCCCTTGCGCAACTCCTCCCAGGCCGCGGCGGCATGGGCGTCGGGGCGTCCGTAGCGGCGGGCCGCGAAGTCGGCGAACCACTTGCGCTGGTCGACCGGCCCCGGCTCCCAGGCCAGGTCGGTGAAGAGGTCGAAGGCGGCCGGGTTGGTGCCGGTGGCCTCGGGCAGGTACGCGGTGCCCCGGAGGGCGCTGTCCGGTTTGTCGCGCCAGGTGTCGAACCGCTCGGTCCACACCGAGGTGTTGGCGCCGATGGTGGTGTGGCCGCCGAAGTTGTAGATCGTGCCCATCGCGTACGGGGTGCCACCCCAGCGGGCCTCGCGGTCCAGGCGGTTGTACCGGTCGGACAGACCGTCCAGGATCAGCAGCTTCGAGGTGTCGACCCCGGCCAGCAGTTCCTTCGTCGGGTCGTCCTGCCAGCCCAGCACCGCCCACAGGGCGCCCGGGTGGGCCGCCCAGAGCGCCCGCTGGATGGCCCCCGCGGCGGCCCGGACGTCCACCGAGCCCGTCCGGCCCCCCTCGTGCAGCGGGCTCATCCGGTACATGGCGCTGTCGCCGAAGACCTCCCGCTGCTCGTCGTAGTAGGCGGCGGCCAGTTCCCCGAACGCCGGGGAGGCCGGGTCGAGCCAGTCCGGCCGGTCGAAGCCGGCCCAGTCGCCCTGTGCCACGGTGGTCGCGCCCCGGTGGCGCGCGGCGAAGCCCGGCGGGACGGTGCCGAAGTAGCCGGGCAGTACCGGTGTCATGCCGAGGCCCCGCAGCTGGTCCGCGATCCGGGCGCCCAGGTCGGCGCGCTCGCGCATCAGCCGCTCGGTGACCGGGCCGCCGAAGCCGCTGAGGTTCTGCAGCAGCCACCAGCTCTGGTGGCCGGGGGCCGGGATCCACGTGCGCAGCTCGTCGGCGGAGTACCCGAACCGCTGGAGGGCCCGGTAGTACGGGTACTCGGCGCCGGTCTGGACGAACACCTCGTTGACGCCGTGCAGCGCGAGCAGGTCGATCTGGCGCTGGTGTTCCTCGAAGGTGCGGTACGGGCCCGAGTAGCCGTCGTCGGTGTCGTTGAGGGCGTACCGGTGGGGGACTTTTGCACTGCGGGTGACGGGGGCGGGCACGCCGGGCAGCGTGGCGGGCAGCATGCCGAGGCTGTCGCCGGGCCAGCCGATGTCGGCGCCGGCGACGTGCTGGAGGTACCAGCCGACGCCGGTGAGCAGGGTCGCACCGGTGGAGCCGCGTACGGTGACGGCGCCCGGGGTGCCGGAGACGGTGAAGGTGTCGGCCCCGGCGGAGGTGTCGGGCACCAGGGTGAACTGGCCGGCGTGGCGGGGCAGCAGCCGCCGGAGGGCGTCGCGCGCCGGGCCGGTGTCGAAGCTGCGCGGCCGGGCGGCGGGACGCGGGGCCTCGCGTACGTCCGCTCGTGCGGGGGAGGCAGCGGCGGGGGCGGCGGTCCCGGGGGTGGTGCCGGAGAGGATCAGGGTCAGCAGCGCGGTGGGAAGCGTCGCGAGCGCGACGGACCGGCGCCTGCGGGGGCGGGGAACGCGTGGCATCGGGTGTGCGTCGTCCTCTGGTGTGGGGGTGCTGTGACGGGTCGGGGCTGAGGGGGCGGCCGTCGTCAGACCGGGAGGGCCCAGGTCTGGTCGATCCGGTGGTCACCGCAGGCGGCGAGCCGGAGCCGCTCGGCGGGGGCGTCCGGGGCGGTCGTCGCGGCGGGGGCGGTCAGGCACAGCCCGCTCACGGTGTCGGTCAGGGTGCCGCTGCGGTCGTGCTCCCAGCTCTGCCCCGGCTGACCGGGCGCACAGCGGGCCAGCTCCACCAGGCCGCCGTCGCCCGCCGACAGGCAGGCGCCGGCCAGCCGCAGTGTCTGCCCGTTGCCGAGGCTCCACCGCTGGTCGGGGGCGCCGGTGCAGGCCGCCATGACGACGGCTCCGGCCGCGGTCGTGTTGGCCCCGTCGGCGCACCTGGCGCCGGCTCCGGCGATCTGCCCGGTCGGCACCGCCCCGGCGCAGCCGCGCGGAGTGAGCCGCCAGACGCCGGTGTCGTGGGCGGCCACCCTTCCGGTCAATGAACCGCCGACCAGGCGGCGCTGACCGCTCCACAGGTCCTTGGCGTCGGCGGTGCACCCGGGCAGGCCGACCTCCCCGAGCGGCACGTTGATGTCGCGGGCGGCGCCCGAGCGGTTGAGGACGGCCACCGCGCGGTCGCCGTTCGCCAGCGGCCGCACCAGGATGTCGAAGGTGGGGTTCGAGGAGACGACGGCCCCCTGACGGCCCATCGGGTCCTGGTCGAGTGCGATCAGATCGGTGTTGCCGAGGGCGGCGAGCCCGGCCGGGCTCAGCTGGGAGACCTGCGAGGAGAGGATGAAGGGGGCCGCCATCATGGCCCACAGGCCGACCTGGCTGCGGCTCTCGGCCGCGCTCAGCCCGGGTGCGCCCGCGATCAGGAAGTCCGGGTCGTTCCAGTTGCCGGGACCCGCGTACCGGCCGAGCCAGCGGTTGTAGCCGTAGTTGCCGAGGACCGAACTCCAGCGGGAGGTGTTGGGCGCCTTCGGGTTGTAGACCTTGATGTCCCGTCCCTCGCGCCACAGCTGGCCGGTCTCGCCGACCCAGTGGAGCACCTTGTGCCAGTCCGATCCGCCCCATTCGCCCTGCTGGAAGTAGGCGGGCGCGGACGCGGCCAGCACCATGTCCCGGCCGCTGTCGCGCAGGGCCCCGGCGACTGCGTGGTAGGCGTCGTGGTAGGCCCGTTCCTTCGTGGCACCGGGCGGCACCTGCAGGTTGCAGCCGTCCATCTTGACGTAGTCCACGTTCCAGGACGCGAACAGCCGGGCGTCGCGGGCGTAGTGGTCCGCGCCGCCGCCCGCGGGGGCGCCGCTGCCGGGGTAGCCCTCGCAGGTGAGGGAGCCGGCGTCCTGGTAGATGCCGAACCGCAGCCCTTTGGCGTGCAGGTAGTCGCCGAGCCATGCCATGCCGTGCGGGAACTTGCGGGTGTCGGTGACCAGATCGCCGTCCGCGTCGCGGGACTTCGTCATCCAGCAGTCGTCGACGGTCACCGTGTCGTAGCCCTTGGCGGCGAGCCCGGTGGACACGAGCGCGTCGGCGTTCGCGACCACCTTGGCCTCGTTGATGTCGCACATGTAGTGCGCCCAGTTGTTCCAGCCCATCGGCGGGGTCAGTGCGAGCGGGGTGTCGGAGGTGGTGGTGGGCCCGGCGGCCGCGGGCCCGGCGGCCGCGGGCGCGGCGCCGAGGGCGAGGGCGAGCAGGGCGGCCGCGGTCAGACAGGGGAGCGACGCACGCGGGCGAGGCGGCACGGGATCTCCTTGAGTGGGGGAGGTACCGACGGGCTGTCGAGCGCTCAGTGCAGCGGTGCGACTACCCGCTGTCAACGGCGTCGGGGGCTTTCGTCCCGATCACCAGCAATATGGGCGCAGTCGCGTCACACGTTAGAGGCGGTGGAAGGATGTGTGGCGCCGTATGTGACGTTGTCTGTTACGGTGTATCCATGCCGCGCAGATCAGCCGCCCTCGACCGCGCCACGCCCGGGGCGATCGCCGAAGCCGCCTTGTCGATCCTGGACGAGGAAGGCCCCGGCGCCCTGAGTTTCCGCGCCCTCGCCGACCGGCTCGACGTCTCGCACGCCACCGTCCAGCGGCGCTGCGTCGACCTTGCCGGACTGCTGGACCTCTGCACCGAGCACCTGGCCGCCCGACTGCCCGAGATCCCGCCCACCACCGACTGGGCCGAGGCCACCGAGCTGCGCTTCGGCGCCCTCTACCGCCTGCTCGTCGCACACCCGGGGCTGCTCGTGCTGCGCGGCGGCCGGCCCTGGCTCGGCCGCCAGCTGCTGGCCCGGCTCGTCGAACCGGCCCTCGCCGACAGCGTCGCCGCCGGCATGGGCGCCGCCGAGGCGATGACCGTCTACCGCCGGATGTACCTGCTCACCCTCGGCAGCGCCGCATTCGTGGACCACCGCGACCCGGCGGGAGCCACGGCCGCCTCGCGCGCCGCGCTGGCAGCCCTGGACCCCGCCGAGTTCCCGGTGCTCTCCGCCGGGATCACCGACGTGCTGCCCGCCCTGACCGACCACGAGGTGTATTACGGCGCCCTGCGCCAACTCATCGAAGCGGCCCGTCCCGACGCCTCCTGAAAGGGGCCGACGCCCATGGAACAGCAGCTCGACTACGCCGCCGTACGCGCCGCCGCCGACCGGATAGCCGGGGTGACCCGGCCCGCCGCAGTGGTGGCCGCCGGTGACGGCGTCTTCTACGCGCTGGAGTACCTCCAGCACACCGGCTCCTTCAAGGCCCGCGGCGCCCACAACTTCCTCGCCGCGCACCGCGCCGCCGGCACCCTCCCGCCCGCCGGCGTCACCATCGCCTCCGGGGGCAACGCCGGCCTCGCCTGCGCCTGGGCGGCGCGCGCCCAGGCCGTGCCCGCCACCGTGTTCCTGCCCGCCAACGCGCCCCGGGTCAAGGTGGAACGGCTGCGCGGCTACGGGGCCGACGTACGCCTCGTCGGTGACCGCTACGGCGAAGCCCTCGCCGCGTGCCGGGAGTTCGCGGCCGACAGTGGCGCCCTGAGCAGTCACGCCTACGACCATCCGCTGATCGCGGCGGGCGCCGGAACCCTGCTCGACGAGGTCCGGGCCGCTCTGCCCGGCCTGGACACGGTCGTCGTGGCGGTCGGTGGGGGAGGGCTGTTCGCGGGCGTGGCCACCGCCGCCCGCGAACACGGCGTGCGGGTCGTCGCCGCCGAACCGGAGCACTGCCGGGCGCTCAACGCGGCGCTGGAGGCGGGCCGGCCGGTCGACGTGCCGGTGGACTCCGTGGCCGCCGACTCGCTCGGGGCGCCCCGGGTCTCGGCCGACGCGCTGGCCGCGGCCCGGTACGAGGGCGTCGACTCGGTGCTCGTGCCGGACGCGGACATCACGGCCGCCCGCCGCGGGCTGTGGGAGGACCACCGGATCGTGGTCGAGCCCGGCGCCGCAACGGCCCTGGCGGCGCTCGGCCGCATCCGGCGGGCGCCGGGAGCGCGGGTCACCGTGGTCCTCTGCGGCGCCAACACCGACCCGGCCGACCTTTCGCCGGCCGCAGGGTAAAGCGCATTAGTGCGGGATCCGGATCCCCGGCGGGGAGACGTCCACAAGGAGCCAACATCCGGCGGGAAAGCGCATGCGTCATGGAATGGGCACACCGGCCGGAGAGTGGCTGACTAAAGCGCATTAGTCCAGGTGGCCGCGGTATTGACGAAAAGGCCTGCCTCTGCCTGGAGCCGACCGGGGGAACGGGGGACCCGCCGCGGCCCGGCCAGTGCCTCCCCGGCCACGTTGACGGGCCCCGGGATCCGGGCGAGCGTGGTCACCGCTCTCCGGCAGCGCTGCCGGAATCCCCCCTGGAGGCCGCGACGATGCCCCGTTCCCCCCTGACGCGCACGGTCCTCGCCGCCCTCGCGGCGGGCACCTTCTTGTCGACCGCCGCATGCGGGGTCAGCGGCGGCCCGGGAGAAGCACACGAAGCGGTAAGGACCGGGAAGGTGGCCGGCGACATCACCTTCCGCACCCTCCAGCTGAAACCGGTGTTCACCACCTACGTCCGGGAAGTCATCGACGCCTTCGAGCGGAAATACCCCGACGTGAAGGTGAAGTGGGAGGACGTGCCGGGCGACGGCTACAACGAGAAGCTCGTCGCCGACGCCCAGGCCGGCGCCCTGCCCGACGTCGTCAACCTCTCCACCGACTCCTTCCAGCTCCTCGGCGACCGCGGCATGCTCGCCGACGTCGCCGTACTCGACCCGCAGATCGCCCGGGAGTACGTCCCCGGAGCCTGGGAGCAGTTCAAACTGCCCGGCAAGGGCGACAGCGTGTACGCCTACCCCTGGTACGTGACGCCCGAGATCCTCACGTACAACACCGACCTCTTCCGGGAGGCCGGACTGGACCCCGCCAAGCCACCGGCCGGCGTGGAGCAGTTCTTCGACTACGCCGAGCAGATCGCCGCACGGTCCGGCGGCCGGTACTCCGCCTTCATGGCCGACCCCAAGGGACGGCTCCCCGGGGACTGGCAGAAGATGGGCGTCCCGATCCTGAACGGCGCGAAGGACGCCTTCACCTTCGACACCCCCAAGGCCGTCGCGTGGGTCGAGCGGATGACATCCCTTTACGCCAAGGGCGCCATGCCCAAGGAATCCCTCCTCAAGTCCGATGACATCAACCAGCTCTACGGCGCGGGCAAACTCGTGTTCGGCCCCGGCTCACCGGGCTTCGTCAAGGACATCAAGCAGAACGCCCCCCAGGTCTACGCCACCACCCGGGTCGCGGGCGCCGTCACCGGGCAGCTCGGCCACATCGGCATCTACGCCCAGTCGCTCGGCATCCGCAAGGACACACCGCACCCGGACGCGGCGGCGGAATTCGCCAAGTGGGTCACCAACGGCCCCAACCAGGTCGCCTTCTCAAAGAAGGCCACCATCTACCCGTCCAACGCCCAGGGCCTGGCGGACCCGTACTTCTCCGACAGGGGCGACGGCACGGACGCCGAGACGCTGGCCCGGGCGGTGGGCGCCGAGGAGCTGAGGAGCGCCCAGCTCGACGCGAACACCCCCGTCCAGTGGACCAGCCAGGTCGGCGACGCGGTCGTCCGCGAGGTACAGAAGGCCATCAAGGGTGAGCAGGACGCCAGGACGGCGGTGAGGAAGGCGCAGGAGGAGGCGAACAGGCTGCTCGCCGGCGCGGCGCGGAAATGACGGCGGCGCCCGGCCCGGCCGCAGCCGCGGGCCCTCACCCGCCGCGCGGGCCCGCGCGCTGGGCCCCCTACCTCTTCCTCGCCCCCGGGCTGCTGCTCGTGCTCGTGTTCGGCATCTGGCCGTTCCTCAACACGGTGATCCTCTCCTTCACGGACGCCCGGATCCTGCGCGGGGGCCACTTCACCGGCCTCGCCAACTACCGCCGCGCCTTCGCCGATCGCGACTTCTGGCTCGCGACCGGCAACAGCGTCCTGTACCTGCTGGTCGTCGTGCCCTGCCTGGTCCTGCTCCCACTGGCCCTGGCCGTCCTCGTGCGTACGAAGATCCCCGGCATCGGGTTCTTCCGTTCGGCCTTCTACACCCCGGTGATCGCCTCGGCGGTGGTCGTCGGCCTGATGTGGCAGTGGGTGCTGCGCAGCGACGGCCTGCTCAACACCGTCTTCCGCGGTCTCCACGCCGTCTCGGAGCCGGTCCCGTTCCTGACGGACAGCACGATGCTGCTGGTCTCCGCCATGATCGTGACGGTGTGGAAGGGCCTCGGCTACTACATGGTCTTCTACCTGGCGGCCCTCGGGAACGTCTCCGTCTCCCTCTACGAGGCCGCCGCCCTCGACGGCGCGGGCGCCGTCCGGCGGTTCTTCAGCGTCACCGTCCCCCAGGTCAAACCGATGATGCTCCTCGTGGGCACGCTCTCGGCGATCTCCGCGCTGCGGGTGTTCACCGAGATCTACATCCTGGGCGGCGAGAGCGGCGGCCCGGGCGGGGGAGCCCGCACCCTGCCCTTCCTGATCCGTCAGGTCGGCCTCGGGTTCGCCGGCGAGACCGGCTACGCCTCCGCCGTCTCCCTCCTGCTGTTCCTCCTGACGCTGGTGTTCAGCCTGCTGGGCCGCCGCCTTTCGAGAGGGGACGAGGGGTGAGCACACGAGCCGCGGCCCGGGCCGGGGAGGCTGCGGACCGACGCGCGGGGCGCCGGCGCCGCCGGGCCGCACTGGCCGGCCGGTACGCGACCTTGACCCTGGTGCTGGTCGTCATGCTCGGGCCGATCGTCTGGCAGTTCCTGACCTCGCTGCGCGGCCGGACGGAGAACGTGTACGACGGCGTCCTGCCGTCCCGGCCCACCCTCGACAACTACGTCCGCGTCGCCCAGTCGTTCCCACTCGTGCAGTACGCCGGCAATACGCTGGTGGTGGCGGCCCTCGCCGTCACCTCGAACGTCGTCTTCGGCTCGATGGCGGGCTACGCGCTCTCCCGCACCGGCTGGAAGGGCCGCAGGAGCGTGTTCACCGTGCTGGTGGCGACCCTGATGTTCCCCTTCGAGTCCGTCATGATCTCGATGTTCCTCACCGTGCGCGGGATGGGGCTGGTCGACACGCTCGTCGGGGTGTGGCTGCCGGGCGCCGTCTCCGTCCTCAACATCATGGTCATGCGGGCGGCCTTCCTCGCCGTCCCCCGGGAGATCGAGGAGGCCGCACTGCTGGACGGGGCGGGCGAGTGGACCCGGTTCACCCGGGTGTTCCTGCCGTCCGCCAAGGGCGCCCTGGCCGTCGTGTGCATCACCAGTTTCATGGGCGCCTGGGACGACTTCCTGTGGCCCCTGCTGGTCCTGACCGACAGCGAGCACTACACCCTTCAACTCGGGTTGAAGACCCTGGCCGGCGCCACCACCGTCAACGACCAGCGGATCATCGCCGCAGGCGCGATGGCCGCGCTGATCCCGATGATGCTCCTCTTCTTCGCCCTCCAGCGCTTCTTCTTCAAGGGCGTGGGAGAGGGAGCCGTCAAGTTCTGAGCCACCGCCCGTCACCCGCCGCCCTTCCCCCTCCTGGAGCAGCCGTCATGCACGACGACCGCAGCGTTGCCGAACACCGCCTCCGCCGGGTCCTCAAGGAGCGCGTCGCACCCGCCGTCCACTCCCGCTCGCTCCCGCTGACCGTCGAGCGCTGGGACGCGCCGGACGAGCCCGTCCCGGTGGCGCAGGCGCTGGCGGCCCGCTACGAGCCCTGCCAGGCCGGGGACCCGTGGGGTCCGGCCTGGAACACCACCTGGTTCAAGGTCACCGGCACCGTCCCGGCCGACTGGGCGGGCCGCACCGTCGAAGCCGTCCTCGACCTCGGCTTCGACCGCATGATGCCGGGCTTCCAGTGCGAGGGCCTGGTCCACGGGCCGGACGGCTGCGAGCTCAAGGCGCTCAACCCGTACAACGACTGGGTGCGCGTCGCCGACCGTGCCGAGGGCGGCGAGCGGATCGAGTGGTACGTCGAAGCCGCCGCCAACCCCGTCCTGGTCGAGCACCGGCCCACCTACGAGGGGGACCGGCAGACCAGCGGGGACCGGCCGCTCTACCGCCTCGCCCGCATGGACCTCACCGTCTTCGAGAGCGAGGTGTGGGAACTCGTACAGGACCTCGACGTCCTCTACGCCCTGATGACACAGCTCGACGAGGGCGACGCCCGGCGGTACGAGGTCCTGCGCGCCCTGGACGCCTCGCTGGACGCCCTGGACCTCGAAGACGTTCCCGGAACGGCCGCCGCCGCCCGGGCCCGGCTGGCCGGGGTGCTCGCCGCCCCCGCCCACGCCTGCGCGCACCGGATCAGCGCGGTCGGCCACGCGCACATCGACTCCGCGTGGCTGTGGCCGCTGCGCGAGACGGTCCGCAAGGTGGCGCGGACGACGTCGAACATGGTGAACCTGATGGACGAGCACCCGGAGTTCGTCTTCGCCATGTCGCAGGCCCAGCAGCTCGACTGGATCAAGACCCACCGGCCCGAACTCTTCGGGCGGATCAAGAAGAAGATCGCCGACGGGCAGTTCGTGCCGGTGGGCGGCATGTGGGTGGAGTCCGACACCAACATGGTGGGCGGCGAGGCGATGGTCCGCCAGTTCCTCTACGGCAAGAAGTTCTTCCTGGACGAGTTCGGAATCGAGACCCGCAACGTCTGGCTGCCCGACTCCTTCGGCTACACCGCCGCCCTGCCGCAGATCGTCAAGCTCTCCGGCTCCACCTGGTTCCTGACCCAGAAGATCTCCTGGTCGCAGGTCAACGCGTTCCCCCACCACACCTTCTGGTGGGAGGGCATCGACGGCACGCGCGTCTTCACGCACTTCCCGCCCGTCGACACCTACAACAGCGACCTCGGCGGCGCCCAACTGGCCCACGCCGCCCGCAACTACCGGGAGAAGGGACGCGGCTCGCGTTCCCTGGTGCCCTTCGGCTGGGGTGACGGCGGTGGCGGCCCCACCCGGGAGCACCTGGCGAGGGCGAGGCGCCAGCGGGACCTGGAGGGCGCGCCGCGCGTGGAGATCGAACGGCCCGACGCCTTCTTCGAGAAGGCCCACGCGGAGTACCCCGACGCGCCCGTCTGGGCCGGAGAGCTGTACCTGGAACTGCACCGGGGCACCTACACCTCGCAGGCCAAGACCAAGCAGGGCAACCGTCGGTCCGAATCCCTTCTGCGCGAGGCCGAGTTGTGGGCGGCGACCGCCGCCGTGCGGGTGGCGGGGTACGCGTACCCGTACGAGGAGCTGGAGCGGATCTGGAAGACCGTGCTGCTCCACCAGTTCCACGACATCCTGCCCGGCTCCTCCATCGCCTGGGTGCACCGCGAGGCACGCGGGACGTACGCCCGCGTACGGGAGGAGCTCGGCGCGATCACCCTGGCCGCGCAGCGCGCACTGGCGGGCGAGGGGACACGGGAACTGGTCTTCAACTGCGCCCCGCACACCCGGCGCGGTGTCCCGGCCGGCGGGGCCGGGACACCGGAGCCGGCCGGGGCGCCCGTCACCGTCGGGGAGCGGGCGGGCGGCGGGTACGTGCTCGGCAACGGGCGGCTGCGGGTGGAGGTCGACGGGCGCGGGCTGATCGTGTCCGCGTACGACCTGGAGGCCGGCCGGGAAACCGTCGCGCCGGGCGCCGCCGCCAACCTGCTGCAGATCCACCCCGACTTCCCGAACATGTGGGACGCCTGGGACCTCGACGCCTCCTACCGCCACCGGGTCACCGACCTGGTGGAGCTGGACGCACTGGAAGCGGCCGGAGCCGGGAGGGATTCGGCGACGGTCCGGGTGGTGCGCTCCTTCGGTTCGTCCGGCGTGGTGCAGTCCATCGGGCTGCGGGCGGGCGCCAAGACGGTCGACATCCGCACCGAGGTGGACTGGTACGAGACGGAGAAGATCCTCAAGGCGGCCTTCCCGCTCGACGTGAAGGCCGACCGCTCCGCCGCCGAGATCCAGTTCGGGCACGTGTACCGGGCCACCCACACGAACACCTCGTGGGAGGCGGCCAAGTTCGAGATCTGCGCCCACCGTTGGATCCACGCCGAGGAACCCGGCTGGGGCGCCGCCGTCCTCAACGACTCCACGTACGGCCACGACGTGACCCGGGACGTGCGCCCCGACGGCGGGCAGACCACCACCATCCGGCTCTCGCTGCTGCGCGCCCCGCGCTACCCCGACCCGGAGACCGACCAGGGCACCCACACCGTGGCCTTCTCGCTCGCGCCCGGCGCGTCGATCGCCGACGCCGTACGCGAGGGGCACGCGCTGAACCTGCCGGAGCGGGTGGTGTCCGGGGAGGGTCCGGTGGCGCCGCTGGTGGCGGTGGACGACGACGCGGTGGTGGTGGAGGCGGTCAAGCTGGCCGAGGACCGCAGCGGGGACGTCGTCGTCCGGCTGTACGAGTCCTTGGGCGGGCGGGCCACGGCCACCCTGACGGCGGACTTCGCGCCGAGGGGGGCCACCGAGTGCGACCTGCTGGAGCGGCCCCTGCCGCGCACCGCGCTCGGCGCCCTCACGTCCGGCGGCGCGCTCCCGCTGACCCTGCGCCCGTTCCAGCTCGTCACGGTCCGCCTGCACCGGGCCTGAGCCCCGGTTCGTCCGGGCCGCCCGCCCGCAGGCCCGGCCGCCCCGTCCCGCCCGAGCGCGTGAACTGCGCCACAGGGCCGGGCGGGCCGGGGCGCCGGGCCCGGTAATACCGGGGGTCCGGGGCCCCGACCGGTTATGCACCTAGTTGCAAAACACTGCGCCCCTCGCTAGAACAGGTCCATCACCCCCGCGCGAGGAGGCACACCCCCCATGACCCGGTACCCGCACCTGCTGAGCCCCCTGGACCTCGGCTTCACCACGCTGCCGAACCGCGTGATCATGGGATCGATGCACACCGGCCTCGAAGAGCACGAGGGCGGTTTCGAGCGCCTCGCCGCCTTCTACGCCGAGCGCGCCCGCGGCGGCGCCGGCCTGATCGTCACCGGTGGCATCGCCCCCAACGACGCCGGCCGCCCCTTCGAGGGCGGATCCCGCCTCACCACCGAGGACGAGGCCGCCGAGCACCGGGTGATCACCGACGCGGTGCACGCCGAAGGCGGGAAGATCGCGATGCAGATCCTCCACTTCGGCCGCTACGCCTACCACAAGGACCTGGTCGCCCCCTCCGCCCTCCAGGCCCCCATCAGCCCGTTCGTCCCCAACGAGCTCAGCGACACCGAGGTCGAGCGGACCGTCGAGGACTTCGTCCGCGCCGCCCGCCTCGCCAAGCTGGCCGGCTACGACGGCGTCGAGATCATGGGCTCCGAGGGCTACCTGATCAACGAGTTCATCGCCGCCGCCACCAACCGGCGCACCGACCGCTGGGGCGGGGCGTACGAGAACCGCGTCCGCTTCCCGCTGGAGATCGTGCGGCGCACCCGCGAGGCCGTGGGCGAGGAGTTCATCCTCATCTACCGCCTGTCGATGCTCGACCTGATCCCCGGCGGATCCACCCTGGAAGAGGTCGTCTCCCTCGCCAAGGAGATCGAGGCGGCCGGCGCCACGATCATCAACACCGGCATCGGCTGGCACGAGGCCCGCATCCCCACGATCGCCACCTCCGTCCCGCGAGGCGCCTACACCTGGGTCACCAAGCGGATCATGGGCGCGGTGTCCGTCCCCCTCGTCACCAGCAACCGCATCAACACCCCGGAGATCGCCGAGGAACTGCTGGCCGACGGCCGCGCCGACCTGGTGTCGATGGCCCGCCCGTTCCTCGCCGACGCGGACTTCGTGAGCAAGGCGCGCGCCGGCGCCCCCGAGACCATCAACACGTGCATCGGCTGCAACCAGGCCTGCCTCGACCACACCTTCAGCGGCAAGATCACCAGTTGCCTGGTCAACCCCCGCGCCTGCCACGAGACCGAACTCGTCCTGTCGCCCACGCAGTTGAAGAAGCGCGTCGCCATCGTCGGAGCCGGCCCCGCCGGTCTCGCCTGCGCCGTCTCCGCCGCCGAACGCGGCCACGCCGTCACCCTCTTCGAGGCCTCCGGGCACATCGGCGGCCAGCTCGACATAGCCCGCCGCATCCCCGGCAAGGAGGAGTTCGAGGAGACCATCCGCTACTACGGCAACCAGCTCGTCGAGCGGGGCGTGGAGGTGCGCCTCGACACCCGTGCCGACGTCGAGACCCTCCAGGGCTTCGACGAGGTCGTCGTCGCCACCGGCGTCACCCCCCGCACCCCCGACATCGAGGGCGTCGACCACCCGAACGTGGTGACCTACCTCGACGTCCTGCGCGACGGTGCCCCGGTGGGCGAGCGCGTCGCCGTCGTCGGCGCCGGCGGCATCGGCTTCGACGTGGCCGAGTTCCTCACGGACAGCGGCGAGGGCGCCTCCCAGGACCCGGCCGTCTACTTCCGCCACTGGGGCGTCGACACCGCCTACACCGGCCCTGGCGGGCTCGTCGCGCCCGAGCGTCCCGCGCCGCCGCGCCGCGTCCACCTGCTCCAGCGCAAGACCACCAAGGTCGGCGCCGGCCTCGGCACCACCACCGGCTGGATCCACCGCGCCGAGCTCAAGCACCGGGGCGTCGTCTCGGTGGCCGGGGCGACGTACGACCGGATCGACGACGAGGGCCTGCACATCACCGTCGACGGCGAGCAGCGCCTGGTCCCCGCCGACACCGTCGTCCTGTGCACGGGGCAGGAGCCGCGCCGTGACCTGTACGAGGCGCTGCGCGCGGCCGGTGTCGACGCCCACCTGATCGGCGGCGCCGACGTGGCCGCCGAACTGGACGCCAAGCGGGCCATCCGGCAGGGCACGGAGCTCGCGGCGCGCCTGTGAACCGGTAGGGAAAAGGGTGTTGTGGCGGCCCCGCTCGGGCCGCCACAATCCCCTGATGACCTTCACACCGGCAGACGCGGAACAGATCCTCGCCGAGAACTTCGCCCCCTGGGTGCTCGCTCTCGGCCTCACCGTCGAGGAGACCGGCGAGCGGGACGCCGTCCTGCGGCTGCCGTGGTCCGAGGCGCTGGCCCGCGACGGCGGCGGGCTCTCGGGCCAGGCCCTGATGGCCGCTGCCGACACCGCCACCGTCATCGCCGTCTCCGGCGCCCGCGGCGGGTACGGGCCGATGACCACCGTCCAGCAGTCCACGAGCTTCCAGCGGCCCGTGACCGGCGCCGATGTGCTGATCCACGTACGGATCACCAAGCTCGGCAAGCGGATGGCCTTCGCCGACATCACCATGACCCCCGAGGGCTCGCCCGAACCGGCCGCGACGGCCTCCACGGTCTACGCCCTCCTCGGTTGAGGCCGCTCTCCCGCAACCGGGACTTCAACGTCTTCTGGCTCGGGCAGGCCCTGTCCGTCCTCGGCGGCTCCGCCTCCGCGGTGGCGCTGCCGCTGCTGGTACTGACCGCGACGGGTTCCGTCTTCCGGATGGGCCTCGTCACGGTGGTCTGCGCCGCCACCTCGGTGGTGACCGCAACCTTCGCCGGCTACGTGGTCGACCGGGTGGACCGCCGTCGGTTGATGATCGTCTGCGATCTGGCGCGGGCCCTGCTGCTGGGGGCGGTGCCCTTCCTGTGGCTCGCCGGGCCCCGCATCTGGCTGCTGTTCCTGCTGACCGCGCCGGTCGGCGTGTTGCAGGGCCTCTTCGACGTGGCCTACGTGACGGCGGTGCCGAGCCTGGTGCCGCCCGAGGACCTGGTACGGGCCAACGGGCGGCTGATGGGAACCTTCGCCCTGGGGACCCTGCTCGGGCCGGTGATCGCCGGGGTCGTCACGGGCGGGGTGGGCGCGGCCTGGGCCCTGGGGCTGGACGGCGCGACGTTCCTGGTGTCCGCCGTCAGCCTGTTGCGGGTCCGGTTCACCCCACGGCCCGACGAGGAGCAGGAGCGGCGGCCCGGACCGGGCGGAGCCGGAATGCTGCGCGAGGTGTTCGCGGCCGGCTTCCGGTTCCTGTGGGCGCACCCGCTGCTGCGTCCGCTGACCGTCCTGCTCACGCTGCTGACCTTCGTCACCGTCGGCGCGACCGACCTGTTGATCTACCGGGTCGGGCACGATCTGCACCAGGGCTCCGCCACCCTCGGCTACGTGATGGCGACGAGCGGTCTGGGCACGCTCGTCGGCGCCGTCACCGCCGGAGCCCTGCGGGGCAGGCTCGGATTCGGGGTCTGCTGGCTGGGCTCGGTCGCCGCGACGGCGGTGGGGTTCGCCGGGATGGGCGTCAGCCGCAGTGTCCCGGTCGTCGCGGTACTGGCCGCCCTGTTCATGTTCGGGCTGACCGTGGGCGGTGTCTGTTCCATGACCCTGCGCCAGGAGGTCACTCCTCCTCACCTGTTGGGCCGGGTCACCTCCGCCTTCTGGACCGTGCACAACGCCTCGGGCCCGGCCGGGGCCGCCGCGCTCACCGCACTGGCCGCGCGACACGGGGTCCCCGCCGTCAGCCTGGCCGGCGGGGCGTTCTGTCTGCTGCTCGTGGGCGCGGGAGTGCTCACCCCGTTGCGGGGCTCCGGAGCCGCCACCGCCCCCGCCGCCGCGCCCCCGCCGGTCAGCCGGCTGCGGCGGCCACTGCGGGGCCCACACCGGTGAGGCGCTCCGCCTCGGCCCAGAGCCGGGCGTTGGCGGCGGGATCCAGGGCGCGCCGGGTGATGCGGGACTCACCGGCCGGGCCGACGAGGCCGAACATCCGGGTCGGGCCGTAGTAGCCCCCGGCGCTCGCCTGCGGGCTCGTGGCGGCGTACAGCAGCGGTTCCGTGCCCGGTCCGACCTCCTGCTTCGGGAGGAAGTCCACCGAGCTGACGAGGCCGTGGAGCCGCGAGGGCCTGCCCCGGCCGAGGCTGGCACCGGCGGTCTGGAGGTTCGTCTTCGTGTAACCGGGATGGGCGGCGGTGCTGAGCAGCGGCCACTTCTGCCCCTCGGCGAGGACGGCCAGATGGCGGGCCAGCACGAGGTCGGCCAGCTTGGACTGGGCGTAGGCGAGCATCGGGACGTAACGCCGCCGCTCCCACTGGAGGTCGGTGAAGTCGATCTTGCCGAAGTTGGCGGTGGCGCTGCTCATCGTCGTCACGCGCGGGGCGGGCGCCGCGAGGAGGGCCGGCAACAGCCGCACCGTCAGTGCCAGCGGGCCGAGGAAGTTGCTGCCGAACTGGAGCTCGAAGCCGTCGGCGGTGGTCATCCGGGTCGGGGGCGCCATCACCCCGGCGTTGTTCACCAGCAGGTCGAGCGGGACGCCGTCGGCGAGGAACGCGTCGGCGAAGTCGGCGACCGAGGCGAGGTCGGCCAGGTCGATCCGGCGCACCTCCACCCGGGCGTGCGGGTGCCGGGCCAGGATCTCCGCGGCGGCCTGCTCTCCCTTGGCGGGCGTACGCACCGCGAGCACGACGCGCGCACCCGCCTCGGCGAGCCGGCGGGCGGCCTCCTTGCCCGTACCGCTGTTGGAGCCGGTGACGACGGCGAGCTTTCCGGACTGGTCGGGAACGGCGTACATGGCGTACTCCTCGGGGAAGCGCGATAACAGACCGCTGGTCTGATGTTGCCCCGAAGCTAGCAGACCGCTGGTCTGATAACAACAGACCGCAGGTCTGTACGCTGGTGGCGTGACCCTGCCTACGAAGTTCCAGCGCGCCCGCAGCGAGGAGCAGCGCGCCGCCCGCCGCCAGGCGATCCTGGACACCGCGGCCGCCATGCTGACGCAGATGCCGGTCGCCCAGCTGACGCTGAACGAGCTCGCGCGCAGGGTCTGCCTCGCCAAGTCGAACGTGCTGCGCTACTTCGAGTCCCGCGAGGCCGTCCTGCTGCAACTGCTCGACGACGCCTCCCACGAGCTCGTCGTCCACCTCGACGGCGCGCTCGCCCGGGCGGTGGACGACGCCCCCGCGCCCGAGCGGGCCGACCGGATCGCGGCCTGCCTCGCGCAGGCCCTCGTCGCCCGCCCGGTGCTGTGCGACCTGATCAGCGCCCAGGCCGCCGTGCTGGAGCGCAACGTCTCCCCTCAGGTCGCCGCCGCCTACAAGCGGGCCGCCATGGCCCACGCCACCGCCCTGGCCGGCCGGATCACCCATCACCTTCCGGAGCTGGGGGAGCAGGACGCCTTCCGTTTCGTCCTGTCCGCGACCATGATCAGCGGCGCGGTCTGGGCCCACGCCCACCCCTCCGCCGCCATGCTGGCGGCCTACGAAGCCGACCCGTCGCTGGCCGCGCTGTGCGTCGACTTCGCCCCCACGCTGCGCGGGACGCTGGAGGTCCTGCTGTCGGGACTGCTGGCCCGGGCCCGCAACTCCCGACCGGCCTGAGGCCTCCCGTACACACGCGAACGCCCCCGCGCCGTTCGAGGCGTCGGGGGCGTTCCGCCGGTGCCGCGCGTGCGGAGGCGGGGCAGGGTCGGAACTGGGGCGGGGAAGGGTCAGAACAGGAACGGCGACGGCAGCGACGGCCGCGGCGAGGCCGCGCGCCGTTCGGCCGAGCCCGGCGCGCTACGGCAGGTCACGTCCCGCGCGGGCAGCCGGCCCGTGGTGAGGTACGCGCCGACCGGCGCGTTGACGCACGAGGCGGGATCGACCAGGTACACGCCGTGGCCCTCGCCCCCCTCCGCCAGCACCATCCGCGAGCCGCCCAGCGCGCGGTGCAGGCCCTGGCCGCTGACCAGGGGGGTCTGTGAGTCCCACTCGTTCTGCACGGTCAGGACCGGGGCGCCGGTCCTCATCGGGGTGGCGGCCTCGATCGGCCTCGACCAGAAGGCACAAGGCTTGATCCCGGACGTGAAGTCCCCGTAGAGCGGGTACCGCGCCTTGTCCAGGACCGTCTCCCGCTCGTACTGCTCGGGATAGCGCGGCCACTCCGTGTCCCCGCACACGACGGCCAGCATCGCGGCGGTGCCGTTGTCGGAGGCCGGCCCGGAAGCGGGAGCCAGCAGTTCCCGCTGCGCCGGTGAAAGCGTCGCCGGCTTGCCGTCGGCCGCGTCCTTGAGCGCCTTGACGGCGGGGGCCGCCTGGGCGGGGTAGAAGAACAGCGCCCGTCGCGCCCGGATGTCATCACCCGTCAGTTTCATGCCGTCGAGGGGGATCGGGTCCTTGTCGGCGCGGGCCACCAGCGCCCAGAACGTCTGCGACACCGCCTGCGGGGTATCGCCGAGCCCGTACTCCGCCGAACGCTGCGCGGTCCACTGCGTCCAGCGCGCGAAAGCCGGCTCCGCCTCGCTCGCCCACACCTGGAACATGCCGCGCCAGATCCGCTGCGGGTCCACGCCGCTGTCCAGTACGAAGCGGTCCGTGCGGGCCGGGAACATCTGCGTGTACACCGCGCCCAGGTAGGTACCGTAGGAGTAGCCCAGGTACGAGATCTTCCGCTCGCCCAGTGCCGAACGGATCGCGTCCATGTCCCGTGCGGTGTTGCGGGTGGTGATGAAGGGCAGCACCGCCCCCGCCTTCTCACGGCACTTGTCGGCCACGGTCCGCGCCCAGGCCACGTCGGAGGGGAAGTTCTCCGGCCGGTAGGGCCGCAGGATGTTCTCCTCCTCCGGTCGCAGTCCGCAGCTGACCGGACTGCTGGCGCCGACTCCGCGCGGGTCGAATCCGATCAGGTCGTAATGTTCCCGGACGTCCTTGGGCATCTGCTCGTTCGCCTGGAGCGGCAGGTCGAGTCCCGGGCCGCCCGGACCGCCCGGATTCAGCAGCATCACGCCGTGCCGCTTCGCCGGGTTCTCGCTCTTCATCCGGGATATCGCGAGCTCGATGGTGCGCCCCGAGGGGCGCCGGTAGTCCAGCGGGACCTTGACGGACGCGCATTCGTACGACGCCGGCTGGTCCGGGCTGCACCGGTGCCATGCGGGCCGCTGCGCGACGAACTCGGCGGCCGGGGCGGCGGACGCCGGGGGCGCGGTCAGCAGGGGGACGGCGGTGGCGACGAGGCCGGCTGCGGCGAGCAGCGGGGTGAGGCGGTTCCTGCGCACAGGGAAGCCGTTCCTTTCGGAGGGGCGACGGTTCCCGTTAACCCTGTGGCACCCGGGCCGGGGGCGGATCCTCCCCGAGTGCTGATCGGCCTCGTCCCCGCGAATGATGGCAATTCCGGACAACTGGCCGACACGCCATGGAGTTTGACCGGCCACTCGGCACAGGCCGAACGCGGCACCGTACCAGCCGTACGAGGTGTTGCCCGGATCTTTGTCCGTTCGTGATGGTCCTTCCGAACGGGTGCCCCGACTGGCGCTAGCGTCCTTTGGCACCCAGGGAGCGCGGGTGCACACGGCGTCGCTGCCGGACACTCCGGCCACGCCGCCCCTCCCTGCCCACGCAGCAAGGAGGCACAGTGCTGTCATTCCGCCGGTCGAACGTCGCCGCCATGTCGGTCGCCTCGCGGCACGTGATGGGGACGCTCATCGTCATCGGCGCCCTCGCGTTCACGTTGGTCGCGCTGCTGGTCCCCGTGCAGAAGTTCGGCGGCACCACGGCCTCGGCCGCCACCGCCCCGTCCCCCGACGACGACGGCGCCGGCACGCTGAGCACCGCCTTCGGGCCGCTGACGCCCCAGGACCGGGACTTCGTCCGCAAAGTGCGGCTCGCCGGGCTGTGGGAACTTCCCGCAGGACGGCAGGCGCAACAGCGGGCCACGCGCCCCGCCGTCCGCACCGCCGGCGAGCACCTCATCGAAGGCCACACCGCTCTCGACCGCCACGTCCGGGACGTGGGCCAGGCCCTCGGCATGGAGTTGCCCGACCGGCCCAGCGCCCAGCAACAGGGCTGGCTCGACCAGCTCGACAGGGCCCAGGGCAACGAGTACGAGCGCCTGTTCGTCCAGCTGCTGCGCCGGGCGCACGGCAAGGTGTTCACCCTGGTCGCCCAGATCCGCGCGCAGACGCGCAACTCGATGGTGCGGGACCTGGCCACGGACGCCAACAACACCGTCCTGGACCACATCTCGGTCCTCGAAGCCAGCGGCCTCGTCGATTTCGACGGGCTGGCGGACGTCTCGCCCGCCCCTTCCACCGTTCCCCGACCGACGAAGTGAAGTGATCGCATGAGCCCAAAAGGCCACAAACGCCGACTGAGGCCGTCCCACAAGGCCCTCGCCCTCGTGTCCGCCCTCGTCCTGGGCGGCGGCGGAGTCGTGATCGTCGAACAGGCGGCCTCCGCGGGACAGGACTCCGCGCGCTCGGCGCCGGTGACCGCCACCATCGACTGTCCCGACGTGGGCGACCGGCTCCGCGAGGTGCCGGAGCCCGTACGGGCGGAAGTCGACCAGAACCTGGCGCAGTTGGACACCCAGATAGCCGACTCCTACCAGCGCCTCGCCACCGGCCGCGCCCAGGGTGACGCCCTGCTCGGCGAGTTGAAGGACAAGCGGCAGAAGACGATCACCGGCATGGCCGACGCCATCGGCCGGTCCGCCGCCCGCCCGCAGGGGCTGGAGGCGCTCAGCGGCTGTTCGATGAAGCAGGCGCCGGCCGCCGACGCCGGCGATGCCGCCGCCGAGGCGGGCGCTCCCGCCGACGCACAGGGCCTCGCCAAGAGCAAGGCCGGCGGCCCGGCCCGTTCCGACTTCGTCGTCATCGGCACGGTGAAGCCCAACGTGCGCACCCCCGCCCCCCAGGCGAGGGCGTCGAAGGGGTCCTTCTCCGTCCAGTGCGGACGCAACGAGAACCGCCACCTCAACCCGGACAACGTGATCGTGGCGCCGGGCGTGGGCAACGGCGCGCACCACATGCACGACTACGTCGGCAACAAGACCACGGACGGGTTCTCCACCAACAACAGCCTCGCGGCGTCCGGCACCACCTGCACGAACGGGGACCAGTCCACCTACTACTGGCCGGTGCTGCGGCTGCGCGACGGCCGGGCGGAGAAGGACGCGAAGGCGCCGGGCGGCGGCCAGGACGCCAACGTCGGCACCATCCTCCAGCCGAAGCAGGTGACGATCGACTACAAGGGCAGTGCCACGGGACCGGTCACCGCGATGCCGCGCTTCCTGCGGATCATCACCGGTGACGCGAAGGCCCTCACCAACGGCACGGCCAACGCGAACGCCTCCTGGAGCTGCACCGGGTTCGAGAACCGCCAGTTGAAGGACAAGTACCCGGTCTGCCCGAAGGGCAGTGACGTCGTACGGACCTTCAACTTCCAGAGCTGCTGGGACGGGAAGAACGCCGACAGCGCCAACCACCGCACCCACGTGGCCTTCGCCCGCCGCGACGGCTCCTGCCCGTCCGGGTTCAAGGCCATCCCGCAGCTCGTGCAGCGGATCACCTACGCGGTGCCGCCCGGTGCGCGGTTCGCCGTGGACAGCTTCCCCGAACAGCTGCACAAGCCGGTGACCGACCACGGCGACTTCATCAACGTCATGTCGGACGGGCTGATGGCCGGTGCCGTGCGCTGCATCAACGGCGGGCGGGCCTGCCGCTGAAACCCTCGGGGCGACGCCCCCTCCCACTCCCCGCGTCGCCCCGAGAGCGGTGCCGGTCCGAAGCCGACTTCGGACCGGCACCGCGCCGTGCCGTCGCCCCTGCGGCGGCCGGCACCGACACGAACGAGGAGCGATCGTCATGTCCGGCTCCCACGGCCCCACGGCGCGCGCGCTGTCCGACGACTGCGCGCTGCCCGACGACGCTGCACGGCCCGACGACGCTGCACGGCCCGGCGACGTCGCACCGCCCGGCGACGTCGCACCGCCCGAGGGCGGGGCAGCGGCCGATGACGGCGCGCCGCCGATCGGTGGGGCGACGCCCAGTGACCGGGAACTCATCCGGCGGCTCAGACGCTCGTACGCTCGCGGCGCCGCGGACGCCGACGTCTGCGACCTGCTGTACCGGCGCCACCGGGCTGCCCTGCTGGCCTGCGCGCGCGGTTGCTGCCGTGCCCCGCAGGACGCCGAAGACCTCGTCTCGGAGGCCTTCGTCCGTACCCTCCAGGCCGTCCGTTCCGGCGCCGGGCCGCGGGAGCACTGGCGCCCGTACCTGCTGGCGGTGGTCCGTCACACCGCCGTCGAATGGCGGGCGGGAGACGGCCGGACCGTCCTGACCCCGGACGTCGAAGCCTGGTGCCACCCGGGCCCCTGCGGCGAGGACCCGCAGCAGCGGCTGCTGTCGGAGGAGGAGCGCCGGCTGGCCGCCCGCTCCTTCCACTCCCTGCCCCGGCGCTGGAAGGCCGTCCTGTGGCACACGCTCGTCGAGGACGACTGCCCCCACCAGATGCCGGTGCTGTTCGGGATCACCCCCAGCGCCGTGACCTCGCTCGCCTTCCGCGCCCGCGAGGGGCTGCGCGAGGCCTACCTGTGCGCCCACCTCGGTGCGGCCGCGGTCGGCGACGAGCGGTGCCGGCCGTACGCGCCGCTGCTCGGCTCGGCCGTCCGGCGCCGGGCCGCACCCCGGGGCGCGGGGCTCCGCCGGCATCTGGCGGGATGCCGTTCCTGCTCCCGGGCGTACGAGGAACTGCGCGACCTCAACGCGGCCCTGGCCGCACACGCGTCCGGCCCCGGGCCCTCCCCGCGTTGACGAGGAGGGAACCGGGGCCGGACGGCGGGATCTACAGCCCGTTGACCCGGGCCATGCGGCCCGCGCCCAGCGGAGGCCGGAACTCGGCGGTCACGACACGGGCCCGGCGGCTCACCCGTGAGTGCTGGCGCCGTACTTGCGCCATCAGACGGCGGGTGCGCAGGGCCATCTCCAGTTCGAAGCGGGTCCGCGGGTCACGCAGGCCCGTTCCGAAGAGCTTCTCCAGCTGGCGCATGCGGTAGCGCACCGTCTGGGGGTGCACGCTCAGCGCCTTGGCGGCCTCCGGCGCACCGCCCCCCTCCAGCCAGGCCAGCAGGGTCACTTCCAGCCGTTCGCTCTGGCGCGGGGTCAAGTCCGCCAGCGGCCGCAGCCACCGCGCGGCCAGCGCGTGGGCCAGGGGTTCGTCCTGGAGCAGCAGCAGGGTCGAGAGGTGGTCGTCCACGAAGACGGCGCGGGCCTCGGTGCCGGGCCGGGCCGGCGTCAGGTTGAGCAGGCGCAGCGCCCAGCGCAGCGAGGAGGCGGTGTCCCGCAGGGCGACGGGGTGCCCGACGGCGGCGAACCGCCCGCGCAGCGCGCATTCCAAGGGCCCGCGGGCTTCCGGATCGGGGGCGGGGACCAGCAGGCACGGCTGCCCGCCGACCATGCCGGTGAGGGCGTCGTCCAGTACGCCCGCCAGCTGCTGCATCTCCCCCGGAGTGGCCGGGGCGACGGCGCGTACGGTGGCCGGCAGGGGCCATCCGGCCGTGGCGGCCAGTTCCGAGAGGGCAATTTCAGACATGGGCATGTCACCTGTAAGGCCGGTGAAGAGCTCCCGCCGAGCGCGTTCGGCAGCGGTGACGGCCGCCTCGGGGGAACGCTGTGAGGGAATGGCCTTGAGGGGCACCAGCTGCCCGCTCTCGGAAGGTTCCCGTTCGGGCCGCGCGGCGGTTCCCGACCGCTCGCCCTCAGGGTGACAGGAAGGCTCCCGGTACCCGAGAGCGGTGAGCAGCGCCGTCTCCACCCGCTGTCTGACCACCTCTTCGTCGGAGTCGGCGATCAGCTCGCGGAATCCGGGGATGCTCTCCTGGAGCTCCTCCACGATCCCTGCGGCCAGCGCGGGCAGTTCCCTTCGCAGGACCCGGGTCCATTCGCCGCGCGGGCGGGACCAGATGCGGTTCAGCAGTTCGCACATCGTTACCTCGTTCGTGCCGGGGTATGGCCTGCCCCGTGGGAGGGTGACAGGCCTGTCGGGGCCGCCCGGCTCCCCGCCGGCGTCAGTGCCGGCAGCGGTTCGGGCGCCTCGTACTCCCTCCAGGAGCGTGCCATCCACTTGCAGTCCCGCGACCTTGCCTGAATTTTGCCGTCGGGGAGGTGTGGCGGCGGACAAGGCGTCAACCTCGTCGCAACCGCACCACTGGAAGGGAATCTTCCGGGGATGTTCGATGCGATGACTGCGCGGGCGCCAGAAATTATCACGTTTCGATAAATCCCGTGGAGGTGCTGCGAAGCTCCACGATGCTTCTGCACTCCGGCCCCCGCTCCCCGGCCGGGCGAGGCCTCATCTCCCGCCCGCCGCTGAGCAGTTCCGACGACTACCCCGGGCGCCGAGCGTGAGGTGGAGTGCTCGGGCCCGGGCGTATGGGAGAACCACATGCCCTTGTCCCAGCCCCGTACGCCACGCTCTCACCGGGCCCGCCACACCAGACGCCACGCCGGTGCGGCCACCGCGGCGGCGGGACGGCGCGCCGTGCGCCGGCCGCCGCTGCTGTCCGCCGCCGGAGGGCTGCACCCCGCCGCACTGTCCGCCGCGGCCCTCGCCGGCCTCGTCTCGCTGACGGTGGCGGTCCGGGCGGGAGCGCTGACCAGGCTGTGGGAATTCCTGGACTACGGCGCGGGCGTCCTGTCCCTCGTCTCACTCACCTCCACGGTCCTGTGGGGCCTGGCCGCCACCGATCGCACGCTCCTGGCTTCCGGCCACCGGCTCGTCGCCCAGGGTGTGCACCGCGGACTCGGCGTCGCCGGCCTGGGCTTCCTCGCCCTGCACATATGGGTCAAGGTCGCGCAGTCGCAGACCGGCGCCGCATCCGCCGTCCTGCCGTTCGCCGACCCCGACCGGCCCCTGCTGATCGGGCTCGGCACACTGGCCGGGTACCTCTTCGTCGCCGTGGCCGTCTCGGGCGCGGCCCGCAGCGCCTTCGCCACCAAAGGCCGCTCGCTGTGGTGGCGGGCCCTGCACATGGGCGCGTACCCCGCCTGGGGCGCCTCACTGGTGCACGGCCTCAAAGCCGGGCGCGCCGCGGCCGGTTGGGTGACCGTGGCGTACGGGCTCTGCCTGGCCGGTGTCGCCGCCGTCCTCGTCATCCGGCTGCGGGCGCGGCTGCGCGCACTCCCGGCCCGCCCGGCCGTCGTGGCGCCGCCCCCGTCCCGCACGCCCGGCCAGGGGCCGCCGCGCACGCCGAGGCCGTTCGTCCGCAAACCCGCCGAATGGGCGGCGGCCCGCCTCACCGCACGGCTGGCCCGCCAGACGCAGCCGGCCGCCGCGGGCGGGGCGGGCTCCGGTCCGCTGCCCGGAGACCTGCTGCCCGGAGACCCGCTGCCCGGAGATCCGCTGCTCACCGCCCGGGCCGCTGCCGGGCCGGGGACGCAGTCCAGGCCGGCCCCGCCGCCGTATCCGCCCCCGCCGTACCCCGCACCCCCGTACGGCGCGCCGCCCTATCCCGCGGTGTTCATACCGAGCAGGCTCGGCGTGGCAGACCGCCCGGGTGAACCGCTCGGCGGCGCGCGGGGGCGCCAGTGACCGGCGTGTCCCGCCCGGCCCTCGGCTGCGTGGGCATGCCCCGTCTGCTGGCCGGGCTCGACGCCGCACCCCGCCTCGACCTCGCCGGGCACTTGACCGTGCACGGGACGCTGCCCCGCTACCCCGTCGAGGAACTGGTGCGGCTGGCCGAGGACGTGGACCTCAAGGGGCGCGGCGGAGCGGGCTTCCCCTTCGCCCGCAAACTCCGCGCCGTCACCCGCTCGGCCCGGGCCCGCGACGGCCGCACCGCCGTCGTCGTCAACGGCAGCGAGGGCGAGCCGAGTTGTCTCAAGGACACCGCCCTGCTGCTGCACGTCCCGCACCTGGTGCTCGACGGGGCACTCCTGGCCGCCGACGCGCTCGGCGCCGAGGACGTGGTCATCGGCGTCACCCGCGACGACGTGGAGGGCTCGCTGCGCGCCGCCGTCGCCGAACGCGCCGCGGCGGACCGCCGGGTCCGGGTGGCCCGCCTCCCCGAACGCTTCGTCACGGGGGAGGGCACCGCCCTGATCAACGGGATCGAGGGCGGACCCGCGCTGCCGTCCGGGCAGAAGGTGCGGACCAGCGAAAGGGGCCTCGGCGGGCTGCCGACCCTGCTGTCCAACACCGAGACCTACGCCCAACTGGCCGTCGCCGCCCGGCTCGGAGCCGCCGAGTACCGCATGGCGGGCCTCGACGACGAGCCGGGCACCGTCCTGCTGACCGTCGGGGGAGCCACGGTCGTCGAAGTGCCGACCGGGACGTCCCTGGCGTACGTCCTGGACCTGTGCGGATCGGAACCCGGCCAGGGCGTCCTGGTAGGCGGCTATCACGGCCGCTGGCTGGCCCCGCCCGCCGCCCGCTCCGCCGCGCTCTCCCGCAACTCGCTCGCCTCGTACGACGCCGTACTGGGGGCGGGCGCCGTGCTGCCGCTGCCCCACGACACCTGCCCGGCCGGGGAAGTCGCCCGCGTCACCCGCTGGATGGCGGACGAGTCCGCCGGGCAGTGCGGGCCGTGCGCGCGGGGGCTGCCCTCGCTCGCGGACGCGGTCGACGCCCTCGTCGGCGGTGGCGGCCGGCCGGCCCTCGAAGCCGTCCAGGCGCGGATGCGCTCGGTGCTCGGCCGCGGGGCGTGCAGCCACCCCGACGGAACCTCCGCCTTCGTGGCCTCCGCCCTCGCCGTGTTCCCCGACGAGTTCCGCGACCACGCGCTCGGCAGCGGCTGCGGGCGGCGCGTCCTGGGCGCCCTGCCGCTGCCGGCCGACGAGAACCCCGAACGGCTCGTCGTGGACTGGACGCTGTGCAAGGGCCACGGGCTGTGCGTGGACCTGCTGCCCGACATCGTCCGGCTGGACGCCGACGGCTACCCGGCCCAGGGAGTCATGCCCGTCCCGGGCCGGCTGCGGCCGAAGGCGCTGCGCGCGGTCCGCCGCTGCCCGGCGCTGGCGCTGCGCATCCAGGAATGAGCACGGTCAGGAATGAGCACGGTCAGGAATGACCACGGTCAGGAATGGAAGGCCGGCCTCGCGCGAGGCCGGCCTCGCGCACGGTCGGCAATGCGTGCGGCCGGCAATCGGCGCGGCCAGGAATCGGCGCGGCCAGGAATGGGCGCCGCCGGCCACGAGCGCGTCCGGGAACGAGCCGGCCGTGAACGGCTGCGGCCGGCCCCAGTTCAGCCTTTGGCGTGATCTGACAAATTCCCGTCCATTCGAATTCCGGGGGCTTCCCAGGCTTTATGAATGACCCAGGAAGAGTGAACGCCGAATGGAAACGCAGGGAGTGAGCAACCGTGAACAACAAGCGTCGTGGGGCGGCCGCCGCCGGATCGGTGATGGCGGTACTGGTACTGGCGGCCGGATGCGGGAGCGGCGGGACCAACGCCGGCCGCTCGGGAAATGCCGTACAGCCGGTCGGGGACAGCAAAGCGATAGGGAACGGGTACGGCAGCGGATACGGCTCCGGCGGCTCGGGGGCGGACCCGGCGGCCGGCGCGGCCGGGGCGGCCGGCGCCGCCGGATCCGGCTACGGCGGCGTGGAGCCCGGGACGTCGGTGCGGGCCGGCCAGCTCGCCGTACGGGACATCGCGAACGTGGGCAGCGTGGTCACCGACAGCGCCGGCCTCACCCTCTACCGGTTCGACAAGGACACCGCCAAGCCCCCCACATCGAACTGCTCCGGCGACTGCGCCACCGCCTGGCCGCCCGTCCCCGCGGCGGACGCCTCCGCCGCCCAGGGCATCGACGCCTCCCAGCTCGGCGAGGTCACCCGCGCCGACGGCAGCAAGCAGCTCACCCTCGGCGGCTGGCCCGTGTACCGCTACGCCAAGGACACCCAGGCCGGGGAGGCCAAGGGCGAAGGCGTCGGCGGCACCTGGCACGCGCTGGCCGCCGACGGCAAGAAGGCCGTCGACCAGAAGGGCGGCCAAAAACCCGGCACGCCCGCTACCGGGGCCATGGGCTCGGGAATGGGCAGCGGAATGGGGAGCGGGATGGGCGATATGAACGCCCGGACGGGAACGGAACTCTCCGTCGCCACCGACACGAAACTCGGGAAGATCCTCGTCGACGCACAGGGGCGCACCCTCTACCGGTTCAACAAGGACAGTGCGTGGCCCATGAAATTCGGTTGCCTCGACGCCTGCCTCGACACCTGGAAGCCCGCCGCGCCGGTGGACAAGACGAAGGTGTCCGGAATCGCCGCCGGACTCGTCGGATCGGTGAAGCGGCCCGACGGGTCACAGCAATTGACGATCGACTGCTGGCCCGTCTACCTGTTCACCGGCGACACCCAGCCCGGCCAGACCAACGGACACAACAAGCAGGGCCTGTGGTTCGCCGTCGACGACGCCGGCAAGAAGGTCCCCGCGGACCGGTAGGGCACATCCACCTCTGCGAGGGAGACCAGACATGCCGCAACCACCCCGCGTCACCGCCCGCCACCTGGCGCCCTGCGTGGCCGTGCTGGTCGCCTCCCTGCTGTGCGGCGGGTGCGCCACGGGACACGCGAAGGTCCGCCCGGTCGCCGCCGCCTCCGCCCGGGCCAACGGCGTCAGCGTCCAGGACCTGGCGGCGGCCCTCGGCTGCACCGCCGAGATCACCGTCGACGCCGAAGAACTGCGGGAAGGGGCGTGCGGGGCGGGGGCGGCCGGCTACCGGATCGCGACCTTCACCGCCGACGAGGGCCAGCGCGAGTGGCTGGCGGAGTCCCGCGGGTACGGCGGTACCTACCTGGTCGGAGACCGGTGGGTGGTCACCGCCGCCTCCGCCGAAGCCCTGGCGCCGCTGCGGGAGCGCCTCGGCGGCAAGGTGGAGACCGGCGACGCGCACGGCCCCGAGCACGGGGACGCCGGTCACGACGGGGGCGCCGGCCACGCCGACTCCGGCCACGACGCCCCCGGCCACGGGGACGCGAGCCACGGGGACGCGAGCCACGACGCCGCACACGGCGATGCCCCGCAGGGCGACGCCTCCCACAGCCCCGGGCACGGTCCGTCACCCGGGTAGCGGCACGGCGAGAGGGACACTGGAGGTGAGGCCCCGGCCGTCCGGTCCACGGGGTACGGGACGCGCGGTGCGCCCCGGGTGGACCGGTACGCCGGGCCGGCTGGAGAGGCCATGAACGGCTCTGTCCCCGTGGGACGCGTGGTCGGCGTACCGCTGCGCATGCACTGGAGCGTGCCGCTGCTGGCGGTCTTCCTCGCGTACGGCCTCGGCCGCCGGACCCTCCCCCTCTGGACACCGGGATACTCGAACGCCGTGTACACCCTCGCCAGCGCCGTCGGGGCCCTGCTGCTGATGGCGAGCCTGCTGCTGCACGAGGCGGCGCACGCCGCGACGGCCCGCCGCAAGAAGATTTCCGTACAGGACGTGACGCTGTGGGCCCTGGGCGGGATGACCCGCATGGGCCGCCCCCAGAGCGCGGCGGCGGCCTTCGCGGTCGCCGTGAGCGGGCCGCTGACCAGCCTGGTCATCGGCGGGGCGGCCCTCGGCGCCGGCATCGGCCTGAACACCCTCTCGGGCTGGGCAGTGCCCGCAGCGGTCCTCGGATGGCTCGGCTGGGTGAACCTGGCCCTCGGGGTGTTCAACCTGCTGCCCGCGGCTCCGCTGGACGGCGGTCGCGTCGTGCAGGCCCTGCTGTGGTGGCGCACCGGGGACCGCGACCGCGCCGACCGCGCGGCGTCGCGCAGCGGCCAGGTGCTCGGAGTCCTGCTGATGGGCGCCGGCTGGGTCTCGTTGCTGCGCGGGTCCTCGGGCGGACTGTGGCTGGTCTTCACCGGCCTGTTCGTCATGGTGGTCGCGGGCGCGGAACGGCAGCGCGCCGTCATCGGCACGGCCCTGCAGGGCGTCCGGGTCGCCGACGCGATGAGCAGCCCGGTCGCCACCGGCGCCGACTGGCTGACCGTCCGCCGCTTCATCGACGAGGTGGCCCTCCCGTCCCGCCACTCCGCCGTGCCGCTGCTCGACTTCGACGGCCGCCCCAGCGGCATCGTCGAACTGCGCAGGCTGGGAGCGGTCCAGGACCCGCTGCGGGACACCACCCAGGTGCGCGACGTGGCGACCCCGCTCGCGAGGTGTGCGGTCGCCTCCGCCGACGAGTTCCTGACCGAGGCCCTCGACCGGCTCAGCACGGCCACCGGTACCCGCCTCCTCGTGGTCGACGACGGCCGTCTCGTCGGCATCGTCACCGCGAAGGACATCACCCGCCTGATGCGCCGCAACCTGCTGGGCGGCGAGAAGCGGGACTGACGCCGCGCCGCCACCTTCACCCGGCGCCACCTTCACCCGTACGCGCGTGCACGCCGCCGCGCGTCCGCCCGGCCGTGGCAGTAGACAGGGACGACGTGTGCGGGCAGCCCGAGCCGGCTGCCCGCGCGGCAGACCGCCCGTCGCCGTCCGATGATGTCCAGGGGATCCGCATGACCACTGTCACCGAGCCGATCGCGCCCATTCCCACGCGGGGGAGAACCGTGGGACAGGTCGTGGTGGCCTGGCTGTCGACGACGGACCACAAGAAGATCGGGCACCTCTACCTGATCGCCTCGTTCGTCTTCTTCGTCATCGGCGGCGTGCTCGCCCTCCTGCTGAGGGCGGAGCTGGCCCGGCCGGGTATGCAGATCGTCTCCAACGAGCAGTACAACCAGATCTTCACGTTGCACGGCACGATCATGCTGCTGTTCTTCGCGACGCCGACGTTCGCCGGGTTCGCCAACGCGATCATGCCCCTGCAGATCGGGGCGCCGGACGTGGCGTTCCCCCGGCTGAACATGCTGTCGTTCTGGCTGTTCCTGTTCGGCGGCATCATCGTCGTGGGGAGCCTGCTCACGCCGCAGGGCACGGCCGACTTCGGCTGGACCGCCTACACCCCGCTCAGCAGCGTGGAGCGGACCCCGTTCATCGGCGGCGACATGTGGATCATGGGGCTGGCCATGTCGGGATTCGGGACGATCCTGGGCGCCGTCAACTTCGTCACCACGATCATCTGCATGCGCTCGCCCGGGATGACGATGTTCCGGATGCCGATCTTCACCTGGAACATCCTGCTGACCTCGGTGCTGGTCCTGTTCGCCTTCCCGGTCCTGGCGGCGGCGCTGCTGGTGCTGGAGGCGGACCGCAAGTTCGGTGCGCACGTCTTCGACCCGTCCAACGGCGGGCCGATCCTGTGGCAGCACCTGTTCTGGTTCTTCGGGCACCCGGAGGTCTACATCATCGCCCTCCCGTTCTTCGGGATCATCACCGAGATCCTCCCCGTCTTCTCCCGCAAGCCGGTGTTCGGCTACCTCGGCCTGGTCGGGGCGACGATCGCGATCGCGGGGCTGTCGGTGACGGTGTGGGCGCACCACATGTTCGCCACGCAGGCCGTGCTGCTGCCGTTCTTCTCCTTCATGACGTTCCTGATCGCGGTGCCGACCGGGGTGAAGTTCTTCAACTGGATCGGCACGATGTGGAAGGGCTCGCTGTCCTTCGAGACGCCGATGCTGTGGTCCATCGGCTTCCTGGTGACCTTCCTCTTCGGCGGTCTGACCGGCATCATCCTGGCCTCGCCGCCGATGGACTTCCACGTCACGGACTCCTACTTCGTCGTCGCCCACTTCCACTACGTGGTCTTCGGCACGGTGGTGTTCGCGACGTTCGCCGGCTTCTACTTCTGGTGGCCGAAGATGACCGGCACCATGCTCGACGAACGCCTCGGCAAGATCCACTTCTGGACGCTGTTCGTCGGCTTCCACCTCACCTTCCTCGTCCAGCACTGGCTGGGAGCCGAAGGCATGCCGCGCCGCTACGCCGACTACCTCGCCGCCGACGGGTTCACCACCTTGAACACCGTCTCCTCCATCGGCGCGTTCCTGCTCGGCGGATCGACCCTCCCCTTCCTCTACAACCTGTGGAAGACCGCGAAGTACGCGCCGCGCGTCACCGTCGACGACCCGTGGGGGTACGGCCGTTCGCTGGAATGGGCCACCTCCTGCCCGCCGCCGCGCCACAACTTCGTCACGCTGCCGCGGGTACGTTCCGAATCACCGGCCTTCGACCTGCACCACTTCGAGGTCTCGGAACTGGAGCGCATCGAGAACGAGGGCCAGCGCGACGTGGTCGACCAGGACAGGGCCGTCTCCCCGCCCCGCGACGACTCCGCCGGACCGACGGCCGCCGGGTAGCAGGACGGCGGCGAGCGACGATGGACGAGAAGGCCCAGAGGGAGGCCGCGGCCGGCCTCGCGCGCCTGGAGGGCTACCTGATCAGCCAGGCGGCCCTCCATGAGGCACACGCCGAGGCGCAGGCCTTCGCCGGACGCCTGACCTGGCTCGGCCCGGGCGAACGGCAGGAGGTCGCGGGCCTCTTCGCGGAGCACCACCTGCGCCTCAAGCGGCAGATGCTGGCCGCCGTCGTGGCCCGGGGCGAGGAACTCGCGACCGCGTACGAGCACCGCTACAGCGTGCTGCGCCGACGCCTGACGGCCACTGTGGTGGCAGCGGTCCCGGTGCTGCCGGCCCTGCTCCTCGCCGTGCTGGTCCTGCTGCGCTAGGCCGGTCCGGCCCGGGAGGCCGCTCGGACAGGGTCCGGGGCCGTGGACAAGTGGACAATGGGTCGGCGCCCGGCCCGCGGAAGGCGGCCGGCGATCCGACCCGGGGGAGCAAGACATGTCGCACAAGCCCGAACTCGACGCCCTGACCGCCGACTTCTTCGGCGCCTTCGACAACCGGGACGGCAAGACCGCCGACGTGGACAGGCTCCGCCGACTGTTCCTCCCCGGCGGTGTCATCGTCAAGACGGGCCCGGACTTCACGGTCTACACGGTGGAGGAATTCATCGAACCCCGCCAACGGCTGCTGGCCGAGGGCCGACTGGTCGACTTCTCGGAGTGGGAGACCTCCGAAAGCACCGAGATCCAGGGGGACATCGCCTCGCGCTTCGGCGGCTACCGCAAGTCCGGAATCCTGGACGGCGCCCCCTTCGAGGGCGCCGGCACCAAAACCCTCCAGTTCGTCCGCACCCCCGAGGGCTGGCGCATCGCCGCCCTCTCCTGGCACGACCACCCCTGACCCGCGAGCCGGTCGTCACGTCGGCGCCGGTCGCCGTGGCCGTCCCCTGGCCCAGTGCGTACGCCGGCGAGTCGTTGTAGGCTCCGGAGACCGCCCTTGACCTGCGAGGAGCAGGCAGGGAGCTGACATTCCGGGAGTTTCCGCATGCTTCGTACCATGTTCAAGTCCAAGATCCACCGGGCCACCGTCACGCAGGCCGATCTGCATTACGTCGGCTCCGTGACCATCGATGCCGACCTGCTGGACGCCGCCGACCTGTTGCCCGGGGAGCTCGTCCACATCGTGGACATCACCAACGGGGCACGGTTGGAGACGTACGTCATCGAGGGGGAGCGGGGGTCCGGGGTCATCGGGATCAACGGGGCCGCCGCGCACCTCGTGCATCCCGGGGACCTCGTCATCCTCATCAGCTACGCGCAGGTCGAGGACGCCGAGGCGCGGGCGTTGAAGCCCCGGGTCGTGCACGTCGACGCCGACAACCGCATCATCGAACTCGGGGCGGATCCCTCCGCCCCGGTTCCCGGAACGGACCAGGAGCGCAGCCCCCACGCGGTGGCTGTCTGAGGGGAGCGGGGGAGCATGGCCGAGAACCAGGCGATCGAGTTCGAGGACGACCGGAAGGCGGGGCGGCTGCTCGCCATCGAGGGCGGGGCGGTGGTCGGGTTCATCGCCTACTTCGTGCTCGCCGGGGAGCCCGGCGCGCTGGTCGCCGTGCACACCATCGTCGAGCCGGGCCACGAGGGCCGCGGGATCGGCGGGCAGCTGGTGAGGACCTTCTACGCGATCGCCGCAGCCGAAGGGGTTCCCGTGGTCCCGCTGTGTCCCTACGCGGCGGCCTGGGCCGCCAAACATCCCGACGAGGCTCCCGCCGCCCCCGCCGGGGTGGCCGAGGCGGCGAAGGCCCAGCTGATCGCGGACTCCGGCCGCTGGTGAGCGGCCGGGCCCTGACCCTGCTGCACACCTCCCCGGTCCACGTCCCGGTCTTCGACGCGCTGCGGGACCGCGACCACGCCGGGGCGGTGCTGCGGCACCTCGTCGTCCCGCAGCTGCTGGAGCGGGCCCGTACGCACGGGCCCGCGTCGGTGGCTCCCGGCGTGCGGGAGGCCCTCGCCGGGGCGAACGGGCCGGTGCTGGTCACCTGCTCGACGATCGGGGCCGTCGCCGAGTCCCTCGCACCCGCCCTCGGACGGCCCGTGCTCCGCGTGGACCGGCCCATGGCGGCCGCGGCCGTGGACGCCGGCCCCCGGATCGTCGTACTCGCCGCCGTCCGGTCCACCGTCGCCCCGACGCTGGAGCTGCTGGAGCAGGAGGCCGCCGGCCGGGCCGTCACCGTACGCACGCACCTGGTCGCGGAGGCGTGGGAGTGCTTCGAGGCGGGGGACACCGACGGGTACCTGAGCCGGGTGGCCCGCGCGGCGGACGAGGTCGCCGACGCGGACGTCATCCTCCTCGCCCAGGCGTCGATGGCGGGCGCGGCGGACCTGGTGCGGACGGCGGTGCCCGTCCTGAGCAGCCCCTCCACCGGGCTGGCCGCGGCCCTGCGCCCGTAGGCGGCCGACGGACGCCGACGGGCGTACCCGCCCGGTTCCGGGGAAGGTGGTGCGTATGGTGCTCAACCTCGTGGTGCTCGACGAAGACGAAGACCAGACGCAGCCCCCCACCCCGGAGCCCGACCCGGTCCCCGCGCCCCGGCCGGGGCCCGGACCCTTCCCCGAGCCCGACCCGGTGCCGCGTCCCGCGCCCCCGATCCCGGGTCCCGTGCCGGAGCCCGATCCGGTGCCGCCGCCCCCGGGGCCGGCCCCGATCCCGCAGCCCGGGCCGCTGGGCCGCGCCGCGGGCTAGCCGTCTCTTCCGGATCCTCCCTGGCCCGCGCCGCCCGACACCGCACCTCGCGGCGCCGTCGGGGCAGGTCAGCGGGCAAAGCGTCAATTCCCCCTCGGAGACAGCCGGTTGTCGCTATTGTCAGCCTCCACCGGCGCCGTTAGCTTGTGCGGTTCCGGCACGTCTTCAAGGGGGGCTCCCATGGGTGTACGGGGCCGGCACCGCCGGTACCAGCCGAGCAGCATCAACCGCGCCTCGCTCGCCGTCACCGCGGGTGGCGCCGGGATCGCGCTGCCGCTCATCGGAGCCGGGGCCGCCCACGCGGCCTCCATCGGCACCTGGGACAAGGTCGCTGCCTGCGAGTCGACCAACAACTGGCACGTCAACACCGGCAACGGCTACTACGGCGGCCTCCAGTTCAGCCAGAGCACCTGGCGCGCCTTCGGCGGAACCGCCTTCGCGGCCCGCGCCGACCTGGCCACCAAGGACCAACAGATCGCGGTGGCCGAGAAGGTGCTCAAGGGCCAGGGGCCCCGCGCCTGGCCCGCCTGCGGACCGCAGGCCGGGCTGAGCCGCAGCGGCCCCGCCCCCGCTGGGGCACCCGCCGCGATCCCGCGCCAGAAGCAGGCGGCTCCCGAGGCCACCCGGGTGCAGGCCCCGAGCCCGACCCGACCGACCGACACCACGGTCCTGCCGAACCCGTACGTCGTCGCCCCCGGGGACTCGCTCTCGGCGATCGCCACCGGCCAGCACGTCGAAGGCGGCTGGCAGGCGCTGTACGAGACCAATCGGGACACCATCGGCGGCAACCCGAACCTGATCTTCCCCGGCCAGCGGCTCACGCTGCGCATCACCGCCGCCCCCGTCGCGCCGCCCTCCCAGAACCCGGAGAAGCCGCCGCGGGTCGCCGAGCCGGTCAAGCCCGTACAGCCGGCCGCCCCCCGACCCGAGAAGACACAGCCGCAGAAGACGCAGCCCGAGCAGGCCAAGCCCGAACAGACGAAGGCCGCCGAGTCCGCGTCAGCGAAGCAGGGGACGGCGTCCGCGGGCTTCACCGCGCCGGTCGACGCCGCGCTCGGAACGGCGTACCACGTCGCCGGTTCCTCCTGGTCCAGCGGCTACCACACCGGGGTCGACTTCCCCGTCCCGACCGGCACCAGCATCAAGGCCGTCGGGCCCGGCACCGTCCTCTCCGCCGGCTGGGCCGGGGCGTACGGCTACCAGGTCGTCATCCGGCACGCCGACGGCCGGTACTCCCAGTACGCCCACCTCTCCGCCCTCGGCGTCAAGGCCGGGCAGCAGGTCTCCGGCGGTCAGCGCATCGGCCGCTCCGGCTCCACCGGCAACACCACCGGACCGCACCTCCACTTCGAGATGCGCACCGGGCCCGGGTACGGAACCGACATCGACCCCCTCAAGTACCTCCGCGGGCGGGGCGTCGACATCTGACCCCCGTACGGGCGGCGGCGCGGCCGTGAGCAGGATCAGGCCGGCCGCCGCCGCCGCGCCGCTCACCAGGGCCGCCGCCGTCCCCGCGTACCCGTACCGGAAGCCCTCGTCGAACAGCGAGAGGCCGACCACCGCGGCCACCACCGGGTCCACCACCGTGACCGTCGCCAGCGGCGCCGTCAGCCCCGCACCCCGGTAGGCGGCCTGCGACAGCAGCAGGCCGCCGGACGCCAGGACGGCGATGGCCAGCAGTTCGGGCCAGCGGGAGAACGGCGCGTCCAGGGAGAAGCCGTCGGCCACCGACTTGGTGAACACCGAGGCCATGCCGAAGGCGGTTCCGGCGGCGGCGGCCAGCAGCACACCGCGCAGCACCACCCGGCGCACCCGGCGCGCCACCAGGACCAGCGCCGTCACCCCCGCCGCCGTCACGCTCATCAGCAGGCCCTGCTCGCCGCCCGTCAGGGTCCGCCCCGGGTCCCGGTCGCCGCCCGTCAGCGCCAGCAGCCCGGCCAGCCCGGCCGTCGCCAGCAGCGCCCCGCGCCAGGCCGCCGCGCCCGCCCGGCGCCGTACGAACACGGCCGCCATCGGGAGCGCGAAGACGATGGTCAGCGCACCGAGCGGCTGCACCAGGCTCAGTGGCCCGTAGGCCAGCGCGAGGACGTGGAGTGCCGCGCCGAGGCCGTTCAGTGCCACCGCCACCCACCAGACGGGCCGGTGGAGCGGGGCGTAGAAACGGTCCGGCGAGCCGTCCGCGACCCGCTCCTGGACGATCGCGCCCGCGGCGTACGCCACGGCCGACGCGAGGCAGAGCAGGACCGACAGCGCCAAGGCACTCATGTTGTCCACAATGCCCCACCCGACCGGCCTATTCCTGACCCTGCCCCGCCCGGCTTCGACCCCGGCTCCCTTGCGTACCGTGATGGTTCCTCGCACTCCGTGAGGAGCCCGCCCGCGGGTTTGGTGCCGGACGTGTGCCCTGTCGTACAGTTGCGGTTTTGGGACCTCCGCAGCAGGCGGATGCGGACGAGTGAGCAAGGAACGGCAGCGGCCATGACGGTGACCGAAGACAACCCTGTGACCGGGGACGACCAGGCGTACGGCCCGGGCATCGACCCCGACCGGCTGGCCCTCTGCCTCAGCGTCCTCGACGAGCTGGACAAGCTCGACGTCGACCACCCGGACGCCGTCACCGTACGCCGTGCCACCGCCGGCCTGTACCGCACGGTCAAGCAGCGCCGCCGCCAAGAGCGCCGCGCCGCCAAGACCGCCAACGACAAGGCCGTCACCGAGGCGACCGCGACCGGCTCCGCCGAGCGCATCGACGACGAGACCCAGGGCAACGCCCTGACCGCCGCCACCAAGGGCCCGATCGCCGGGATACTCCAGCGCCCGCGCTCCTGCTACGTCTGCAAGACGCGCTACGTCGAGGTCGACGCGTTCTACCACCAGCTGTGCCAGGACTGCGCCGCCTTCAACCGGGCGCGCCGCGACGCCCGCACCGACCTGACCGGCCGCCGCGCCCTGCTCACCGGCGGCCGCGCCAAGATCGGCATGTACATCGCGCTGCGGCTACTGCGCGACGGCGCCCACACCACCATCACCACCCGCTTCCCCAATGACGCGATCCGTCGCTTCAAGGCGATGCCGGACAGCTCCGAGTGGCTGCACCGCCTCAAGATCGTCGGCATCGACCTCCGCGACCCCGCGCAGGTCGTCGCGCTCGCCGACTCGGTCGCCGCAGAGGGTCCGCTCGACATCCTGATCAACAACGCGGCCCAGACCGTGCGCCGGTCCCCGGGCGCCTACAGCGAGCTGGTCGCCGCCGAGAGCGCCCCGCTGCCGGCCGGCGAGCTGCCCTCCGCCGAGGTGATCGGCACGTTCGGCAGCGGCACCGTCGACCGGGTCGCCGCCCTGCCCACCGGCAAGGGCGAGAAGCTCAGCGCGCAGGACATCACCGAACTCGCGCTGGTCTCCGGTTCCGCCTCTCTGGAGCGCATCGCGGCCGGTACCGCCATCGACGCGGGCGGCCTGGTCCCGGACCTGCACGACACCAACAGCTGGATCCAGACGGTGTCCGAGGTGGACCCGATCGAGCTCCTCGAAGTGCAGCTGTGCAACTCCACCGCGCCCTTCATCCTGATCAGCAAGCTGCGTCCGGCGATGGCCGCGGCCGAGGCGGGCCGCCGCTACGTCGTCAACGTCTCGGCGATGGAAGGCGTGTTCAGCCGCGGCTACAAGGGCGCCGGGCACCCGCACACCAACATGGCCAAGGCCGCCCTCAACATGCTGACGCGGACCAGCGCCCAGGAGATGTTCCAGAAGGACCAGATCCTGATGACCGCCGTGGACACCGGCTGGATCACCGACGAGCGCCCGCACCCGGACAAGATCCGTCTCGCGGAGGAGGGCTTCCACGCCCCGCTCGACCTGGTGGACGGCGCGGCCCGGGTCTACGACCCGATCGTCCGCGGCGAGGCGGGCGAGGATCTGTACGGCGTCTTCCTCAAGGACTACGCGCCCGCCAACTGGTAAGCGGTACAGCCCTGCTCGCGCCCCGGTCTCCCTCGTGGAGGCCGGGGCGCGGTCGTCCCGGGCCGTGCGGCGGGCGGTCGTACGCGCGCACGTCCCGGCGCCACCGGTTCCGGTACCGCTCGCCCGTCCTCCCCCACGCGGGCCCGGGCGGAGCACCGGCCGCCGACACGCCGTGCCACGACTTCCCGACCCGGGGAACACGACTTCCCGACCCAGGGAAGAGGGGAAGGACACAAGAGGGCGCGAGTGAATTTTGCCTTTCCATCGAGCGGGGGCCCGCTCATATGTGTACTCTTGAGCGCATGAAAGGGCCCCACCACGGCCCTCCCTCGCTCCATCACGGCGCCACCGCGTCCGGTATCCCTTTATTCCTGCCCGACGCGGGGTTCGCCCGCCGGGTTACGCGACACAAAGGAGTGCGCGGTGACAGAACTGACGAAGTCCGACCAGGTCCTGCTGGAACGTTCGGGGCGGCACGGCAAGGCCCGCTCCGACGAACTCGGCAGCCTCGAGGTGTGGGCCCGTTCCGCGCCGATCCGGCTGGCGGGCTACGAAGACGACCTGGCGGAGCCGCACATCCTGCCCGGCATCGACTAGAGCGACCGGCCCTGGCGGCCTCGGTGACACAGCGCCCCCGCGCCGACCCGGCGGCGGGGGCGCCCCACGTCCCCGACGGGTCCCGGGCCCCGTACGCCCTGGGCGTCATCGCTGAAAGCGATCAAGGGTTCCGGACCGGGTCCCCGGCGGGCAGGCTGACCGGCATGAGACTACTGATGCTGGGCGGCACCGAATTCGTCGGACGCGCCCTCACCGAAGAAGCCGTGGACCTGGGTTGGGACGTCACCGTCTTCCACCGCGGCCGCCACGCGCCCCCTCCGGGAACCTCCGCGCTCCACGGAGACCGCACCGCCCCCGACGGCCTGGCCGCGCTCGCCGAGGGGGAGTGGGACTTCGTCGTCGACACCTGGAGCGGGGCCCCCACCGCCGTGCGCGACACCGCCCGGCTGCTCGCGGACCGGGCCGGGCGGTACGCCTACGTCTCCAGCCGCTCGGTGTACGGGTTCCCCGGCCCCGCAGGCCTGGCCGAGGACGGCCCGCTCGTCGGGGGCTCGCCCGACGCGGAGGCCACCGCCTACGCCGAGGACAAGCGGGGCGGTGAACTCGCCGCGCTCGACGCCTTCGGCGGGCGTGCCCTGCTGGTGCGCGCCGGGCTGATCCTCGGCCCGTACGAGAACGTCGGCCGCCTGCCGTGGTGGCTGAACCGCGCCGCGCGGGGCGGCCCGATGCTCGCCCCCGGCCCGCGCGACCTTCCGATCCAGTACATCGACGTACGGGACCTGGCCCGTTGGACCCTGCGAGCCGCCCGGGCCGGGCTCGGCGGCGCGTACGACCTGGCGTCCCCGCCCGGGCACACCACGATGGCCGGCCTGCTGGAAGCCTGCGTGCGCGTCACCGGAGGCGGGGCGGAGCTCCGCTGGACCGACCCGGCCAGGATCGCGGAAGCCGGCATCGAGCCGTGGACGTCCCTGCCCGTCTGGCTCCCGCCGGGCGAACTGCACGCGTACATGTTCGGCGGCGACGTCACCAAGGCCCTCGCCGCAGGTCTGCACTGCCGGCCCGTCGAGGAGACCGTGGCCGACACCTGGGCCTGGCTCCGCGGCCTCGGCGGTATCGCCCCGCAGCGTCCCGACCGGCCGGCCAAGGGCGTGACGCCGGAAGAGGAGGCGGCGCTACTCGGGCTCTGACCAGGCCGCCTCCGCGAGCCGGGTGGGCGGCAGGTACTCGCGCAGCAGCGTCCGGTGCCACCAGGCGCCCGTCGCGCGGAGCTCACGCCAGGTCGTGAACCGGTAGCGGTACAGCCTGGCCCGCACGTACACCGGCGGCGCGTCGGGGAAGGGGTTGTGGCGCAGCAGGCGCAGGGTGTCCCGGTCACCCGACAGCAGCCGCTCCACGAACGGCCCGAACCAGTCCCGCGCGTAACCGGGGGAGAGGGCCGCGAACCACATCAGCCAGTCGAGCCGCAGGTGGTAGGGGGCGAACTGGCGGGGCGCGCGGCGCGGATCGCCCGGTTTGCCCTTGAAGCCGTACTCGAGCCAGTCGCCGTCAGTGCGGGGCGTCCGTTCGGCCGTGCCCTCCACCACGACCTCGTCCCGGATCCGGCCCACGGTGCCGAAGGCCCCGTAGGTGTTCACCAGGTGCAGGGAATCGAAGGAGCGGTTCATCACCTGGCGCCGGGAGAGCATGTTGGCCACCGGATGCCGGCTGAGGACGAGCACCAGCGCGGTCACCGCGCACACCAGGACCACGTACCACAGTGGCGCCGGGCGGAAGGCCGCGGCCGGGGGCGGCCCGGCGAGCCCCGTGAAGTCGATGGCGGACAGCGCCGGCGCGATCGTGATCCAGTTCAGCCAGGCGAAGTTCCCCGACAGCACCAGCCACAGCTGCGTCGCGACGATGATCCCGGCGGCGTACGAGGCCACCGGCTGCGGGGTGAACAGCAGGACCGGGACGACCAGTTGCGTCACGTGGTTCGCGGCGCACTCCACCCGGTGCAGCGGCTTCGGCAGGTGGTGGAAGAACCAGCTCAGCGGTCCCGGCATCGGCTGCGTCTCGTGGTGGAAGTAGAGGCAGGTGAGCTTGCGCCAGCAGGCGTCGCCCCGAATCTTGATCAGCCCGGCGCCGAACTCCACCCGGAACACGACCCACCGCAGCAGCCACAGCACCAGCACCGGCGGCCCCGTCCGGGCGTTGCCGAGGAAGACGGCGAGGAAGCCCACCTCCAGCAGCAGCGACTCCCAGCCGAAGGAGTACCAGGTCTGCCCCACGTTCACGATCGACAGGTACAGCAGCCACAGCACCGCCCACATCGCCATCGCCGCCCCCAGCGGCACGGCGTCCCCGGCCCCCGCCGCGAGCGCCGCGGCCAGCACCGCACCGGCCCAGGCGCAGCAGGCGAAGAGCGGGTCGGAGTATCGCAGTTGGAACAGGCTCGGGGCGCGGCGGAACGGGACGTGGCGCACGTAGCGCGGCACGGGGAGCATGCCGTGCGCCCCGATCAGGGCGCGGAACTGGAGGGCGGCGGCGGTGAAGGCGCAGAGGTAGACGCCGGCCAGGGCCCGCTGGAAGACCAGCCGGCCCAACCAGTAGCCGGGTGCCGTGAACCAGTCCATCCCCTCCAGTATCAGGCGCCGGGGGCCCCGGCTGCCAGCTTGCGCAGGGTGCGGCCCAGCAGACGGGCGTAGCCGAGCTGGAGGAGGGGGACCACCGGGCCGCCGAGGCGGGTGTACCAGCTGGCCGGGCGGCTGAACGCGGTCACCTCGAACCAGACGGTGCCGTCGGGGTCCATGAGCACCATGAAGGACTCCTCGCCCGACTCGGGGTGACCCACCAGGGTTCCGTAGGCGAAGCCGACACGGGTGCTCTCGTACGCGGTCCGCAGGACCAGGCAGCGGGCGTCGATGCGCAGGGGCCCGAAGCCGATCCCGACCGTGACCCGTGTGCCGGGCCGGACGGCTCCCGTCTCGGCCCGGATCCGCATGCCCGAGGCACGGTGGGCGCCGAAGGTGGTCAGAGCGACCCCGGCCGCCTCGAAGACGGCCCGGCCGTCGCCGATCTGTGTGCGGTGGTGGAGGTGGTTGTAGCCCGCGGGCAGCGGGCGGTGCTCCGTCGCGCCCCGTTCCGGGTAGCTGAGCGCGTCGCGGCCGGTGCTGAGGAGTCGGGTCATCGGGTCATCTCCTGTCGGTCCATGGTGAGCCGGCGCCAGGCCAGCAGCGAGCAGAGGGCGAAGCCGACGGCGTTGCCGAGGCCGTGGGTCGCGGCCATCCAGGTCAGGGTGGGGTGGGTGATCCCGGTCGCCTCGCCGGTCGCCCACCACAGGGCGAGCAGCATCGTCGCCACAAGGACCCCCGCCGAGGTGGCCAGCAGGGTGCGGGTGGTCCGGTCGCGGGCGCCGGGCCGGATGCCGCGCCAGGTCGCCAGGGCCACCGCCCACATCCCGGCGGTCAGTACGGCTGCCCCCACCAGCTCGGCCCAGTCGCCGATGAAGTAGCCGAGGAGGACGAGCAGCGTCCCGCTGGGCACGCTGTACGCGGCCCAGCGGGCCGGCGGCGCCCCGGGCCCGGCGGCCGCCCGTCCGGCGTCCGGCAGTCCGGCGTCCGCCCGTCCGGCGTCCGCCCGTCCGGCGTCCGTCCCGGGTGCGCCGCCGGTCACCGTCGCCCGGCACACCAGGCCGGCGACCAGGGCCGCGGTGAACCCGGCGAAGTGGAAGTGCGGCACGGTCAGCGCGAGGACGTCGAGGTCGAAGCCGAAGAGCCGGTAGCCGGCGCGTTCCGCGACGAGGGCGCTGCCGGCGACGGCGGGCGAGACGAGCGCGGTCAGGACGGCGGCCTCGGACGGGACGGGCACGGGGGACCCGGTTCGCGGGAGGGTGCGCAGCAGCCGGACCGGCGCCCTGGCGGCCAGGGCCAAGGCGGCAGCGGCGTACAGCGCGGCGAGCACCGTGGCGGTGGCGCCGCGCGGCAGCCACAGGCACAGCGCCCCGGGGGCCGCGAGCAGGGGCCACAGCCGGGCGGTGCGACGGAAGGCGGTCCGGTCGATCAGGCGCAGGCCGGTGGGGACGACGTAGAGCATGCCCAGCGTGACGATCAGGTTCACGAGTACCGTCACGGCCCCTCCCGAGGGTCGGTGCGCCGAACAGTCTTGAACGCGTTCAATCGCAGTCGCGACCCTACGCCAGGCTTTGAACATGTTCAAGGAGTCGGGGTGGCGTTCCGGTTGCGCTGCGGACGCGGATACGGCAGACAAGAGGGAGCAACCGGGGCGAAAAGGGAGAATCTCGTGAGCGACGTGCCCGCACCGACACCCCGTCAGGCGCCGCGCCGTCACACACCGGCCCGGGCACCCCTCTTCACGGCCATCGGCCTGCTCGGGCTGCTCGCCACCGCCTGCGGAGGATCCGAGGAACCCGTGAGCGCTCCCGGCCCGCAGACCCAGGAGGTACATCTGCAGCCCGTCGGCTCCGCGGGACCGGACCCCTTCACCACCTCCACCGCCACCGGGGAATCGGCCCCCGCCCAGCCCCCGCTGCCCAACCAGAGCGGCCAGGGCATCCGCACCGTCAACGCCGCGACCCCCGGCCTGTACGGCGGCATCCAGCGGCTCGGCAGCTGCGACGTGGAACACCAGTCGAGCCTCATCACCGCCGACAGCGCCAAGACGGGCGCCTTCGCCGAGGCCTCCGGCATCGCCCAGGACAAGATCGGCGACTTCCTGCGCGCGCTCACCCCCGTCGTCCTGCGCGCCGACACCCGGGTCACCAGCCACGGCTTCCAGGAAGGCGGCCGGGCCGCCGCCTTCCAGTCCGTGCTCCAGGCCGGGACGGCCGTCCTCGTCGACGACCACGGCATGCCGCGCGTCCGCTGCGGCTCCGGCAACCCCCTCTCCCCGCCCCGCGCGCCCAAGGGGAACCCGGTGATCAAGGGCGACCCCTGGAACGGCTACCAGGCCAACCAGGTCATCGTCATCGAGCCGACCGTCCAGCAGCTGGACCACCTCGTGCTCGTGAACCTCGCCGACAACACCTGGCTGGAGCGCAGGACCGGCGACGACGGCGCCCAGGACAAGACCCCCGAAGGCCTGCCCCCCTACGACCCGGCGGAAAGCATCCCGAGCGGCCCGCTCACCCCCGAGGGCCCCGCCGCCCCGACCGGCCCCGGCGGCCCCACGGAACCGACGCCGCCCACCGGCCAGAGCCGGCCGGTCCAGCCGTCCCGGCCGCTGCCCAAGCCGCCGTCCCCGCCGCGCTCCGACCCTCCCGCCGCGCTGCCCCCGGACCTCCCGGACGGCCCCGCGCCGAGCCTGCCGCAGGACGCCCCGCAAGATGCCCCGCAGGCAGTGCCGCCGTACGCGGACCCCGGGCTGCCGACGGGGCCCGACGGCGTGGCACCGGAGCAGGCGGACCCGCACGGGTACGACCCTTCGGCGCCCTATGACCCGTACCTCCCCCCGGACCCGCAGCAGCCCTACGACCCGTACCTGACGCCCGACCCCCAGCAGCCCTACGACCCGGTCCCCTCCAGGGAGAGCGCCTGACCGGCGGGTGTGTCATGGTGGACCGGTGCCGACCGCCGTATCGCTGCCGGACGACTGGCCCGCGCACCCGGACCGGTCGCTCTCGCTGAACCGGATGGGCAGTTTTGACTGGGACCTGCTCACCGGTCTCATGCACATGGACGCGGCGGCCCTCGAAGTCTTCGACACGGACGTCGGCGCGTACGACGGCCGCCCCGAGACCCTCGCCGCCCGCGTGCCGCCCGACGAGGCGGCCCGGCTCGACGGGCTCGTCTCCAGCGCCCTCAAGAGCGGCGTGGACAGCTACGGCGCCTACTTCCGCATCCGCTGCCACGACGGCACGCTCCGCTGGACCCACACCCAGGGCCGCGTCATGCGCGACCCCGACGGCCGCCCGTACCGGATCATCGGCATCGTCCGGGACGCGACCGAGGAACTCGGCCACTCGGCGGAACGGCTCGGACTGGACGAGGAGCGCCGCCGCCAGACGTCGGTCGTCGAGAGCACCACCGCCGCCCTCGCGCACGCCCGCACCGTCAAGGACGTCATCGACGCCCTCGGGGACGCGCACGGCCTGGAACGGCTCGGCTCGATGGGCATGGTCATGGGACTGGTCGAGGCCGGCCGCATCCACCTGGTGGCCGAAGGCCCGGAAGGCAGTTTCGTCCCCGGTACCCGGTACACCCGCATCGACGAGCAGTACCCGATGAGCGAGGTCGTCCGCTCGCTCCAGCCCCGCTTCCTGGACTCCGCGAAGGAGTTCGCCGAGGGCTACCCCGACCTCTGGGCGAAGATCTCCGAGATGGACATCTCGGCCGCCGCCTACCTGCCCCTGATCGCCCAGGCCCGCCCGATAGGCGCCATCGGCCTGCTCTACCAGGACAAGGACGGCTTCACGCAGGAGGAGCGCAACCTGCTGGTCGCCCTCGGCAGCAGCATCGCGCAGAGCCTGCAACGGGCCATGCTGCTGGAGCAGGAACACGACCTCGCCGAGGGCCTCCAGCAGGCGATGCTGCCCCGCCGGATCCCGTCCGTCCCCGGCGCGGACATCGCGGTCCGCTACCGGTCGGCGCGCATGGGCCAGGACATCGGCGGCGACTGGTACGACGTCATCCCCCTGCCGGGCGGCCGGGTCGGGGCCGTCATCGGCGACGTCCAGGGGCACGACACGCACGCGGCCGCCGTGATGGGCCAGCTGCGCATAGTGCTGCGCGCCTACGCCACCGAGGGACACTCGCCGGCCACCGTCATGGCCCGTGCCTCGGTGTTCCTGCACGAGCTGGACACCGACCGCTTCGCGACCTGCACCTACGTGGAGGCCGACCTCGCGACCGGCGTGCTCCAGCTGGTGCGGGCCGGCCACCTCGACCCGCTCCTGCGCACCCGCGACGGGGACTGCCGCCGGCTGGCCGTGGAGGGCGGGATGCCGCTGGGGCTGTCGGCGGAGTTCGGCCGGCTGGAGTACGCCGTCACGACCTGCGAACTGGATCCGGGAGAAACGCTTCTACTGTGCACGGACGGACTGGTCGAGCAGCCCGGCACGGACCTCGACGACGGGATCGGGCACCTGACGGAGCTCGTGTGCGCCGGCCCCGCGGACCTCCAGAAGCTCGCGGACCAGCTGTGCGGGGTCATCGACGAGCGCGGCGGTGACGACGACATGGCGCTGCTCCTGCTGCGCCGCCAGGTGCCCGACGCGCCGCAGGGCGGCGGCCGGCTCCAGCAGCACGTGGCGCCGGCGGACCCGGAAGCCCTGGTCGCGGCCCGGCACATGATCGGCGCGGCCGTGCGGGCATGGGGTGCGCGGGAGCGGGCCGACGAGATCGAGCTGGTCGCGGACGAGTTGATCGTCAACGCCCTCATGCACACGGACGGCCCGGCCATCGTGACGCTCCGGGTCCTGCCGGGCGACCGGCGGCGGCTGCGGGTGGAGGTCGAGGACCGTTCCAGCGCGCTGCCGCGGCGCCGCGATGCGGGCGAGGGGGGCGTCTCGGGGCGCGGCCTGATGCTGGTGGACCGGCTGGCGGACGTGTGGGGCGTCGACCCCAGGGGCGGCGGCAAGTGCGTGTGGTGCGAGTTCGGGCTGGCGTAGCCCGCCGACCGGGGCCGGTGCACGGCTCGCGTTCCGCGCGCGGTGGCGGCAGGCTGGGAGCATGCCGGAGCTGCCCGAAGTCGAGGCCCTGAGGGAGTTCCTCGACGAGCACCTGGGCGGGCGGGTGGTCGAGCGCGTCCTCCCGCTCGCGGTCAGCGTGCTCAAGACGTACGAGCCCCCGCTCACCGCCCTCGAAGGGCAGACGGCCGGGTCCACCACCCGGTACGGGAAGTTCCTCGCCCTGCGGATCGGCGAACTCCACCTCGTCACCCACCTGGCCCGGGCCGGCTGGCTGCGCTGGCAGGACACCCTGCCCGCCCAGCCGCCGCGCCCCGGCAAGGGGCCGCTGGCGCTGCGCGTCGTCCTGGAGGGCGGCGGGGGCTTCGACCTCACCGAGGCCGGCACCCAGAAGCGGCTCGCGGTGTACGTGGTCCGCGACCCCCAGGAGGTCCCCGGCATCGCCCGGCTCGGACCCGACCCGCTCGCCGACGGCTTCGACCGTGACGCGTTCGCCGCCCTGCTGGCGGGGGAACGGCGGCAGATCAAGGGCGTGCTCCGCGACCAGAGCGTCATCGCCGGCATCGGGAACGCCTACAGCGACGAGATCCTGCACGCCGCGAAGGTCTCGCCGTTCAAGCTCGCCGCCTCCTTCGAGGAGGACCAGGTGACGCACCTGTACGAGGCCGTCCGGGAAACCCTTCGCACGGCCGTCGAGCGGGCCCACGGGGTGGCGGCGGGACGGCTCAAGGCCGAGAAGAAGAGCGGCCTGCGGGTCCACGGCCGCGCGGGTGAGCCGTGCCCGGTGTGCGGGGACACCATCCGGTCGGTGTCCTTCGCCGATTCCTCACTGGAGTACTGCCCCACCTGCCAGACCGGCGGCAAACCGCTCGCGGACCGCCGCCTGTCCCGACTCCTCAAGTAGCCCCCGGCCACCGCCCCACCGCCCCACCGCCCGGCGAGGCCCGGACGCTTCGAACTGCTCGGAGCGGGTGCGCTGCGTAGACTTCCGGGGCATGGCCGAGGAGCAGCAGGCGGTGGGGCGGCGGGAGGTCGTGACCGGGGTGGCGCGGGGCGTGCGGCGCAGGGCGCCCGCGCACACGCCGGCGCGGTCGGAGATCTCGGAGCAGACGAGCGTCGGGGCGACCTATGTCCGCTCCCTGATGCGCAGTCAGCTCCGGGCTGCGCTCTGCGCGTTGAGCGCACTCGCGCTGCTGGTCGGGGTGCTGCCGTTGGTGTTCCTGCTGCCCCGGGTCGTGTCGGGACCGCTGGTCTGGGTGGCGCTGGGACTGCTCGTGTACCCGGTGATGTGGCTCATCGCCCGCTGGTACGTGACCCGGGCCGAGCGCAACGAGGCCGACTTCACCGGGCTCGTCACCGACCCCGCCGAGGCGCCCGGTGCCCGTGGCGCGGGCACCTGAGGCCCGGGCCTCAGAACAAGTGCATCGCCAAGTGGCCGAGCGGAAGCCCCAGTTGCCATGCGGGCGTCCAGACGCGGGCGTTCTCGTCCAGACCCGCCGGGGTGTCCGCGTGGCCGTGCCGTCCCGGGTCGAGGTTCGTCGCGAACAGCTCCGTGTGGTCCAGCCAGCGCCAGGCCGCCCGGGCCAGTTCCAGGTCCGGGTCCTCCTCGCGCCCGTCCTCCCTGGCCTCCTCGCCGAGCTGGAGGAACCGGGTCTCCACCCAGTCGCGCCACGGGTGCCCGTAGGCCGTCAGCGACAGCCACTCGTCGAGCTGCGAGACCACCCGGATCCCGGAGAGCTCGCCGGCCGCGTCCGAGAGGTAGATGGTCAGTGCGAGCGTGTCCCGGCCGGCCCGGAACTCCAGCGTGCTGACGGGGATCAGCCGGCCCGTGCGCAGCAGCTCGTCGGCGATGTACTCCGCGTACAGCCAAGCCATGGGCACCGCCAGCCCACCACCGCCACCGTCACTGGTGCCGTTCGTACCCTCGGGCCGCACCGTTCCACCTTCTCCCGCGTGTCGAGCTTCCCGTCGTCAGCCCCGAGCCTTCACCGAGGGCCTCGCGGAGCGGAGGATGTTTACTCAACTTGACCGGACTGATAACACTTTTGATGCGGCTTGTGTCCGGTCCGTGCCCATCCGTGGCGTTCTCCGGACCGGCTGTCGACGCGCCGCCGCGGTCCGCCCCCGCTCCGTCCCGACGGTACCTCAGGCGCCGAGGCCGTAGCCCTGGAGGCCCTTGCGCAGGGCTCGCAGGGCGTAGTACGTACGGGACTTGACGGTTCCGGCCGGTATGCCGAGCTCCGCGGCGGCCTCGGCCACCGAGCGGTCCCGGAAGTAGACCTGCATCAGCACCTCGCGGTGCTCCGGCCCCAGACTGCCCACGGCCCGCCTGACGTCGATCGCGGTCACCGAACCGGCCACCGCGTCCTGCGGCGCGGGCGCCTGCTCCAGACCGTCCGGATCCACCTCCTGCGGCCGCGACAGCCGGGCGCGGCGTGCGTCGATCGCGAGGCGGCGGGCGACCGTGAACAGCCACGGCCGCATGGAGTCGTGCCCGCTGGCCAGCACCTCCGGGTGCTGCCAGACCCGTACCAGGGTCTCCTGGACGAGGTCCTCGGCCCGCTGGGCGTCCCCCGCCGTCAGGCCGACCAGGAAACCGAACAGCGCCCGCCCGTGCTCGCGCTGGAGTTCGGCCAGCGCCTCGGGATCCGTACGCCGGAGGGTGGAGGAGGGTGGCACGAGTGGCTCCTTCCGCTGTTCGCCGGGTCTGCCGGGGACCGTCCCGGCGCCCGTCTCGGGTCCGACGGATCCACCCTGACCTGCACGGGGCCGCCCGGGAACCGTCCGGCACGGCCGTTGCGCCCAAGCACCCCGGTCCTCCGGTGGGCGGCCGCGCCGCACGGTGAACGGTCGAACGGCGCGGCGAACGGCCGTGGGGGTGAACCGGCCCCACCGCGGCGGCGCCGTTCCTTGACTTGCGACGTCGCCTTCTGTGAATTCAGCTCATCAGATAGTCCTACGAATTTCCGGGTCCTGAGTGACCAGGTGTCGCAGGTGTCCGGAGCGTCCCTCCGAGCGAGAGCCGGTACAGATGACCCAGCGCACCCGCCAGGCCATGGCCCTGCTGTCTGCCCTCCTGCTGTCCGCCACGGCCGCCGCCTGCTCCGCCACCGGGAAGCCCGCGTCCGCGCGCCTCGCCCGCGGCCACGCCCCCGGGACCTCCACCGGCGGCTCCGCCACCCCGGACGGAGCCAAGGAGTTCACCCTGGTCGCGAGCGGCGACGTACTGCCGCACACCTCGATCATCCGGCAGGGCGCCACCGACGCCGAGGGCGACGGTTACGACTTCCGGCCGATGTTCGCCGGCGTCAGACCGGTGGTGTCCGCCGCCGACCTCGCCCTGTGCCACATGGAGACCGTCTACGGCGAGGACGGCGGCCCGTTCAGCGGCTACCCGGCCTTCAAGTCCCCGCCCCAGATCGCCGACGGCCTCAAGGCCACCGGCTACGACGGCTGCTCCACCGCCTCCAACCACACCCTGGACGACGGCGCCGACGGCGTGCGGCGCACGCTCGACACGTTCGACAAGGCCGGCCTCAAGCACGCCGGTTCGGCCCGGACGGCCGCCGAGGCGGCCACCGTCACCCGCTACCGGGCCGGCTCCGCCGAGGTCGCCCACCTCGCCTACACGTACGACACGAACGGCTACCCGATGCCCGACGGGCAGCCGTGGGCCGTCAACCTGATGAAGCAGGACAAGATCATCGCGGACGCGCGGGCCGCCCGGAAAGCGGGCGCGGACGTGGTGCTCGTCAGCGTGCACTGGGGCACCGAGTGGCAGACCGAGCCCGACGAGACCCAGCTGTCGCTGGGCAAGGCCCTGACCGCCTCGCAGACCGCCGGGCGCCCCGACATCGACCTGATCCTCGGCACGCACGCCCACATCCCCCAGCCCTACGAGAAGGTCAACGGGACCTGGATCATCTACGGCATGGGCGACCAGGTGGCGGGCGAGATGTTCAACCACACCGGCGAGCGGGACCCGCGCGGCAACTACGGTTCCCTCGGCCGCTTCACCTTCGCCCCGCCGGCCGCCGCGGGACAGCGCTGGCGGGTCACCAAAGCCGAGTTCGTCCCGCAGATGACCGACGAGTCACCATGGAGGGTCGTCAACCTTCCCGACGGCCTCGCCAAGCAGCCCGGCAACGACGACTGGGAGACCGCGCGGGACGCCATCAGCGAAGCGGTCCTCAGCCGCGGCGCCGCGAAGGACGGCCTGACCATGGGCAGGTAGCACCCGCCTCGTACGGCGCCCGCCCCGCGGCCCCGGCCCGTTACGGCACCACCGTGACGGGCCACCGGCCCGCCTTGACCAGCCTGACCGCCACCGAGCCGACGATGCGGTGCCCGGCCTGCTCGGAGGCCCCCACCACCACCGCGTCCGCCTTCAGCTCATCCGCCGCATCCACCAGACCGGCGTACGGGTCGCCGCGGAAGGTGTGGAACTCCCAGCGCACCTCGAAGATGCCTCTCAGCCGCTCGGCCGCCGCACGGATCTCCGCGACGAGGCCCTGCGCGATCTCCTCCGTCGTATCCGCCACCGGCGCGCCCAGCGAGGCACCGGCCGCCATCACCGGCTGCACGTACACCAGCGCCAGCAGCGCGCCCTGCCGCCTCGCCAGCCCCGCCGCGTACGCCGCTGCCCGCAGCGAGGACTCCGAGCCGTCGACCCCGGCCAGCACCACCTTCGGACCGTCCGTACCGCGTTCGAATCCCGTACCCACGTGCTCCGTCACGTCCCCGAGATTATCCCGTCGCCGCGCGGACCGGCCCGGCCCTCCCTACAGTGCGAACCATGAGTGCCACCGCGGAGCAGGCCCGGGGGACCCGCAACCGGTTCCTGAACCGGGTCCCCGACGCGTCCGGGGCGTTCTTCGCAACCCTCGGACTGCTGTGCGCCCTGCTGTCCCTCTCCCCGGGACTGCGCCGCCTGCTGCGCCCCGTCGTGCGCTTCCTCGACGACTTCGTGATCCCCGTCAGCGCGAACCTCGCCTACGCCGTCTTCCTCTTCCTGCTCGCCGCCGCCCTCGGCGCCCGCAAGAAGGTCGCCTGGTGGATCGTCGTCACCTATCTGGCCCTGCTGATCCTGGTCGACGTCCTGTTCATCGCGGCCGACGAGTACTGGGTCGGCGGTGTTTCCCTGGCCTTCGCCGCGGCCGCCCTCGCCCTCCTGATCGCCGCCCGCCAGGAGTTCTACGCCGCCTCCCGGCCCGGGGCGTTCTGGCGGGCGATGCTCGTCCTCGGGCTGGGGCTGCTCCTCGCCGTCCTCGCCGGGTGGGGCCTGGTCGCCCTGTTCCCCGGGACCCTGCCCAAGGGCCAGTGGCTCGACTGGGCCGCGAAGGAGGTCTTCGGCGGCCTCTTCTCCGACCGCCGCTTCGACGGCCGCCCGCCCCGCCCGCTGTCCTTCGTGCTCGGCCTCTTCGGCGCGCTCGCCCTGCTGAACGCGGCCGCCGCCCTCTTCCGCTCCCAGCGTCTGACCGCCGCCCTGCACGGGGACGAGGAACCCCGCATCCGCGCGCTCCTCGGCGCCTACGGGCGCAGCGACTCCCTCGGCTACTTCGCGACCCGGCGGGACAAGGCCGTCGTCTTCGCCCCCAACGGCAAGGCCGCCGTCACCTACCGCGTCGAAGCAGGCGTCTGCCTCGCCAGCGGCGACCCGGTCGGCGACCCCGCCGCCTGGACCCCCGCCATCAACGCCTGGCTGGCCGTGGCCCGCCGCTACGGCTGGCAGCCCGCCGTCATGGGCGCCTCCGAGGACGGCGCGACCGCCTACGCCCGCTCGGGGCTCGGCGCCCTCCAGCTCGGTGACGAGGCCATCTTGCACGTCGCCCAGTTCGACCTCGACGGCCGGGACATGCGCGTCACCCGGCAGGCCGTCAACCGCGTCCGGCGCACCGGGGCCACCACCCTCATCCGCCGCCACTCCGCCCTCTCCGAGGAGGAGATGCGCACCATCGTGGACCGGGCAGACACCTGGCGCGACACCGAGACCGAACGCGGCTTCTCCATGGCCCTCGACCGGCTCGGCGACCCTGCCGACGGCGACTGCCTGCTCGTCGAGGCCTTCGACGCCGAGCGCAGGCTGATCGCCCTGCTGTCCTTCGTCCCCTGGGGCAAGGACGGCATCTCCCTGGACCTGATGCGCCGCGACCGCACCGCCCCCAACGGCGTCATGGAGTTCATGGTCGCCCAGCTCTGCGCCGCCGCACCCGGACTGGGCGTGCGCCGGATCTCCCTCAACTTCGCCGTGTTCCGCTCCGCCTTCGAGGAGGGCGCCCGGATCGGCGCGGGGCCGGTCCTGCGGCTGTGGCGCAGGCTGCTGCTGTTCTTCTCCCGCTGGTGGCAGCTGGAGGCGCTGTACCGCTCCAACGTCAAGTACGGCCCCGAGTGGTACCCGCGGTTCCTGTGCTACCAGGACGCCGGCTCCCTCGCCCGGGTCAGCCTCGCCTCCGGCATCGCCGAAGGGTTCGTCTCCGTACCGAGCCTGCGCAAGCTGTGGGGCAACGCCCACCCCAAGGGCCTCACCGCGCCCGCCACCACCGAGGGCCTGCCCTCCATCGACTCCCTCGGCCTGGACCTCGTGGCGGAGGCGGGCCAACGGGCGATGGTCGAGCGGCTGCCCGAGCAGGTCAGGGTCCGGCACGCCAAACTGGACCGGATCCGGGCGTCCGGAACCGACCCCTACCCCGTCGGCGTCCCCCGGCGCACCCACACCGTCGCCCGCCTGGAGGAAGCCCACCCCGGCTACCCGCCCGGCACCCGGACCGGGGAACAGGTCACCCTCGCGGGCCGGGTGATGGTCGTACGGGACCTCGGCGGCGTCGTGTTCGCCGTACTGCGGGACTGGACCGGCGACACCCAGCTGATGCTCACCCGCGACGAGGCGGGCCCGGACGTACTGGACTCCTTCACCTCACAGGTCGACTTCGGCGACCACGTGGTGGCGACCGGCGAGGTCGGCGCCAGCCGGACGGGCCGGCTGTCCGTCGTCGTCCACTCCTGGCAGCTCACCGGTAAGTGCCTGCGCCCGCTCCCCGACAAGCGCAAGGGCCTCTCCGACCCCGAGGCCCGCGTCCGGCGCCGCTACCTCGACCTGGTCGCCAGCCCGGACGCGCGCGACGTCGTACGGGCCCGCTCCAGCGCTGTGCAGGCCCTGCGCCAGGGGCTCCTGGACCGCGGCTACCTGGAGGTCGAGACCCCGATGCTCCAGCAGATCCACGGCGGGGCGAACGCCCGCCCCTTCCGCACCCACATCAACGCCTACGACCTCGACCTCTACTTGCGCATCGCCCCGGAGCTGTACCTGAAACGGCTCTGCGTCGGCGGTATGGAAAAGGTCTTCGAGATGGGGCGCACCTTCCGCAACGAAGGCGTCTCCTACAAGCACAATCCCGAATTCACCATGCTGGAGGCCTACCAGGCGTACGCGGACTACGACGTGATGCTCGACCTGACGCGCGAGCTGATCCAGGGCGCCGCCACCGCCGCCTTCGGCTCGCCCCTCGCCCACAAGGCCGACGCCGACGGCAAACTCGTCGTCCACGACATCTCCGGGTACTGGCCGGTCAAGACGATGTACGGGGCCATCAGCGAGGCCCTGGGCGAGGAGGTCGACGCCGGCACCGACGAACGGGCGCTGCGCCGCCTGTGCGACCGGGCCGGGGTCCCCCACTCGCCCGACGACACCCGGGGCGACGTGGCGCTGGAGATGTACGAGCGGCTGGTGGAGGAGAAGACCGGGCTGCCCACCTTCTACAAGGACTTCCCGACCGACGTCTCCCCGCTGACCCGGCAGCACCGCAAGGACCCGAGGCTGGCGGAACGCTGGGACCTGGTCGCCTTCGGCACCGAGCTCGGCACCGCCTACTCGGAGCTCACCGACCCCGTCGAGCAGCGCCGCAGGCTCACCGCGCAGTCACTGCTGGCGGCGGGCGGCGACCCCGAGGCGATGGAACTCGACAACGACTTCCTGGACGCGCTGGAGTACGCGATGCCGCCGACCGGGGGGCTCGGCATCGGCGTGGACCGGCTCGTCATGTTCCTCACCGGTCTGACGATCCGCGAGACGCTTCCGTTCCCGCTCGTACGACGCGGCTGACCGGCCCCCCGGCTGCGCCGGGCGGGTGACGGGCAGTCGGCGCCATCGCGCCTGCGGGCGTCTCAACCCATGACGTTGATACCAGTTGAGAATGAAAAATGACGAGCCGACAGTCGGGCGACGCGTGCTCCTGCGCACCGCCGCCTTCCTCGGCGCCGCGGCAGCCGTCTCCCTCATCACCGGCGGCGAGAGCGACACCCCCGCCTCCGGCGGCGGGGCCGGCCCGGCGCCGGGACCCGGCGGCGCGGGCGCGGCCGGCCGGGGCGCGCCGGGAGCCCCCGCCCTGCGCGCCCGGGGGCTCCCGCCCAACAGCTACCGGCTGTCCCCGATGACGGCGCAGGCCCCGGCCCGGCCGCCCGCGGTGAAGCCCGCGGTCCGCACCCGGCCCATCCTGGAACTGCCCGCAGGCACGAGCCGGTCCGGCGAGATGCTCCTCACCTTCGACGACGGCCCCGACCCCCGCTACACGCCCGGCATCCTGGACACCCTCGCCCGGTACCGGGTCCGCGCGGTGTTCTTCGTCTGCGGGGAGATGGCCACCGACAACCGCGACCTGCTGCGCCGGATGGCCGCCGAGGGCCACCTCATCGGCAACCACACCTGGACCCACCCGCTCATCCCCACCCTGGGACGCCCCGACCTGGCCGCGGAGATCGAGCGCACCAGCGAGGTCGTCGAGCAGACGACCGGTACGGCTCCCCAGTGGTTCCGGGCGCCCTACGGAGCCTGGAACCGGGCCGCCTTCGAGATCGGCGCGGAGCTCGGCATGGAGCCCCTCGCCTGGACCGTGGACACCCTCGACTGGACGGAACCGGGCACCACCACGATCGTCTCCCGCGTACTGGCAGGCGCCGCGCCCGGAGTGATCGTGCTGTCCCACGACGCAGGCGGCAACCGCTCCCAGAGCGTCGAGGCGCTCGAAACGTACCTGCCCCAGCTGCTCGCCAGGGGCTACCGGATGACGCTCCCCGTCTTCCCGGCGGCGCGGCCGCACTGAGGGCGGGGGCCGGGCCCCCGCCCGGGGGCCCTCAGCGTGCCTCCACCATCCGGGCGAACACCACCACGTTGCCGTCGTAGCCCCGGCCCTTCGAGTAGCCGCCGCCGCAGGTGATCACGCGCAGCTCCGGGTGGCCGGTGTCCCCGTACACCCGGGCCCCCGGGAAGGTCTCCTTGGAGAACACCTCCACGCCGTACACCTCGAACACCGCCGTGCGCCCGTCGTACCGCTCCACCTCGATGTGCTGGCCCTTGTTCAGCGAGCCCAGGCCGTAGAACACCGCCGGGCCCTGCGCGTTGTCCACGTGGCCCACGATCACCGCCGAGCCCTGCTGGCCCGGGGAGATGCCGTTGAGGTACCAGCCGGCCAGGTTCGGGTCCTGCGGGGGCGGCGCGTCGATGAAGCCCTGCGCGTCCAGCCCGACCGTCATCACCGGCGCGTCCACCTTGATCGCCGGGATCCGGATGCGCTGCACCGACGAGTGCTCCAGCACCTCCAGGTCCGGCGGCGGCGCGGGCGGGGCCACGGCCGCCTGGTCGGGCCGTACCGCGACGGCCGCCGCGGCGGCGGGCTGTGGCGGCCCGTCGTTCAGGTTCACGCCGTTGCGCATCATGGCGAGGCCGGTGAGCAGGACCAGTGCGAGTGGTCCCCACGGAGAGCGCCTCCTCCGCCGCTGCTCACCCTCGTCCTCGGTCATGGCTCTCCCTTCCCGACGCGGGGGTCCCGACCCGCGTGCAAGTCCCTCCCCTGTACGCCCTTCTTCACGCACGCTAAGGGTGCACGGCCGGGACGGCGATCGGGGACGGGCGAACGGGTGGTGGGGCCGGAAGGGGTGCGCCCATCCAGGTAATCGTCACATAAATGCCTGACGGGTCGTGACCTGCGGATCCGTCAGAAACCCTTCCGGCTGTTCGGCGTGTCGCTCAACCGGGCGGCCCAAAGCCGGAAATGCGCTGGTTGCGAGCCGCCCCGAGGGTTCGTGATGGGAGGCGTTCTCGTCGATCATCCCGGGCGACCGCTCCGGGGCGCTTCCCGCTGGAGGTTCCACCATGCGTGTTTTGCGCGCACTCACCGTGACCGCGGCTGCCTGCGCCGCCGTCGCCCTCAGCGCACCCTTCGCCTCGGCGAACCCGGCGGGCGGGCCGCCGCTGGGCGGAGGCAACGGTCCCAGCAACGTCACGGTCAACCCGTACTCCGTGCACCAGGGCTCCACGATGCAGGTCAGTGCGGCCGGATGCACCCACGGCGGCACGGTCTGGTCGCACGGCAACTTTCCCGAGACGAGACTGTCGGCCGGGTCCATCGGATTCGCGACCGTACGCATCTTCAACCACGCCTCTCCCGGCCACCAGACGCTGTCCGTCAGGTGCAACGACAGCAGCCTCGTCGCCACGCACCGCTTCACGATCCTCGAAGGCAACGGTGCCCAGGGCGGTATCGGCGGCTCCTTCGGCCCGTCCGCCACCGAGACCGCCATCGGTTCCGGTCTCGTCGCCACGGCGGCCCTCGGCGCGGGCATCCACGTGATGCGCCGTCGCCGCCCGATCGGTAGCCGGGCCTGACCGGCCGACCTCCACGGTCAGCCCGGCACCGCGGTCGCCCCGAGTCCTGACGAGGGCTCGGGGCGCGTGGGTTTCCCGCCGCTCGGCAGGGACGTCCGCCACGGTCAGTGGCCGCGCGAGGAGCGGCGGCGCAGTACGTAGCCCGTACCGGCCACGGCGGCCAGCACGAAGCCGGCGCCGACGCCGAACTCCAGGAGGTCCATCCCGGCCACACTGCCGCCGAGGCCGCCCCGCACGCCGAGGGTGGCGGTGCCGGAGGCGGGGGCCGCGGGGGCCGTGGGGGCCGTGGGCGGCAAGGGGAGGCGGCGCGGGGGACCGACGGTCGAACTCGTGGTGGGACGGCTCGTACCACCGGCGATGGTCAGGTCGGCCGAACCGGTCTCGCCGTTGCAGGTGAAGGTGACGGAGTACAGCGCCCCGGGCCGGGCGTCCCGGTCGACGGTGACCCGGGCGGTCTGGCCGCGCGCGATGCTCACGGTGTCGAAGACGCCGGACGAGGAGGTGGCGAAGGCGGAGTTGCAGCCGCTGACGGAGAGCACCACCTGGCCGCCGGGGGCGACCGTGGAGGGGGTGATGGCGAAGGCGAACGAGGTGACCGGCTGGGCCTCGGCCGCGGTGGCGGCACTGGTGCCCGCCGGGCCGAGCGCGAGGACGACGCCGGTGGCGCCGGCGCTCAGCAGGGCTGTGGCGGAGCTGCGTATCGCACCCATGAGTGATTCTCCGGATCCCCGAGGAGCAGCCGCGGAATGGTTTCCGCACGTGGAAGGACGTGCGCCTCGACGTCCGTCACGCTAGGCCGGGGCCCGGGTGCCCGCGATCAGGAACGGGCGAACGGGTCACAACGATGGGCCGAACCGGGGACGGGGGCCCCGTCCCCGGTTTACCGGGTGGCCGGCTGCACCTCTCGGGACGCCCGAGGCGCTCAGTCGCTCAGCCCCAGGTGCGGGAACTGCGCGAAGAAGGGCTCGGCGGTGGCCGCGATGCCCCGTCCGAAGGGCGCGTCGAAGTCCCAGATCAGGAACAGCAGGAAGGCGATCAGCGCGCTGAACAGCCCCGCCAGCAGCAGTTCCCGGAACGAGCGCCGGATCTGGAGGGTGAAGATCAGGCCCACCGTCACGAGCGCCCCCACGATCAGGCCGAACCACACCACGCCGGGCATGGTGGCCTGGGCGCTCTGGCCGCGGGCGTTGCGGGCGTCGTCCACCGCCGCGACCTGGTCGACCAGCGGCTGGTACGCCTGCCCCTCGTGGTCGGTCTTCGGCTCGTAGTCCGTGACGTCCCGGCGGATGCGTTCCAGCAGTTGTCCGCTGCGGTCGGTGATCTCGCCGTGGTCGGCCATCTCCTTCCATTCGGTGTCCACCACGTACGTCACGTACGCGTCGACGTCCGAGCGGATGGTCTTGCGGACATCGGCGGGATAGACCTCGGAGCGGACGCTGATCTCGTGCAGGGCCTGGGACTCCTGGCGCACGTACTCCTGGGCGGCCCCGCGGCCCTCCCAGACGCCGGCGATCGCCAGGCCGAGGACGATCGCGTAGATCACCCCGATCATCATCGTCATGTACTCGATGACGTCCGGGGTCTCGTTGGGATCGTCGTCCTCGCTGATCCGGCGGTGGTTGAAGAAGGCGATGGTCAACACCACGGCGCAGGCCGCGGCCATCGCCAGGGACAGGACGAGCCATTCCGACACGATGACTCCAAACAAGGGATGGGGGTGGGCCTAGCGGGGGCGCAGCGCGACGATCGCGAGCACCGCGGGGGCCGCGGTCATGAGCGTGAAGGTGACCGGCGAGATGTGGTGTGCGGGCGGTTTGCGGGACGGCGTGTGGTACGCGGGACGGGCCACCGGCTTGGGGGCGGGCGGGGGCGTCACCCTCGGCGGGGGAGTGGGCTCCGGCTCCGGGGCCGGTTCGGGCGGGGGCGGCGCGGGGTGCGCGGCGGCCACGGGTGGGGGTGGCGGCGCGGGCTTCGGCGGCGCGGGCGGCGGCGGGGTGGGTTTCGGTGGTGGCGGCGTGGGTTTCGGGGAGGGGGGAGGCGGTGGGGGAGTCGGCGTAGGGGTGGGCGTCGGGGTCGGTGGCGGGGTCGGCTTCGGGGGGCAGGGCGGCGGAGGGGGTGGCGGGCAGTGGTGGTGGTGGCCCCAGCCGTGGCCGTCGTGCCCGTCTCCGTGTCCGCTTCCGTGGCCGTCTGCCGGACCGTTTCCGTGGCCGTCTGCGCGGCCGTCTCCGTGATGTCCGCCACCCCGGCCGGCCACCGCCCAGCCGCTGTGGGCGGCCGCGGACACCCCGGCGGGTCCCGCGCCGTCCCACGGGTCGATCGACGTGTGGGCGCGGCTATCGGCCACGGCCGGTGTGGCGGACATCGCCGCCCACACCAGGACCGGTACCGCCAGCAGGCGCCGGGCACATGCTCTGTTCACCCCGGGAGCATGGGCCCGCGCGCGCCTGCGCACGCGGGCGTCGGCCCGGGTTCGCCTGAACGGGCGGAGTTCGGACCGTAGTGGTTTGAGCCAGCTTTTGAGCGTCTTCCATGACAGTCCGGTCAATTCTCAAAAGGTATTTGTCGGTTTCTGTCATGTAGGGCGCTGTGACCCCCGCCCGGGTTAGGTGTGTGACCAAGAACGGATCGCCAATTTCCGCTTTTACTCGCTCCGTTGGCCAATGATCAGTACATTCGGCTCGGACAGGAGTCCGGTTCCCGACCGACCGCGGACCGGACCACGGCACGACTACGGCTTGGAGACCCCGATGGAGCGCCCCGCCTGGGCCCCGCCAGGCATCGACATATCGGTGCCGAGCGTGTCCCGCATCTACGATTACTACCTGGGCGGCTCGCACAACTTCGAGGTCGACCGTCAGGCGGCCCGCCGCGCCATGGAATTCCTGCCGGGGCTTCCCAAGATCATGCAGGCCAACCGGGCGTTCATGCGCCGCGCCGTGCGCCACGCCGTCGCCGAGGGCGTCACCCAGTTCCTCGACATCGGCTCCGGCATCCCGACCTTCGGCAACGTCCACGAGGTCGCCCGCCAGGCCACCTCCGAGGCCCGTGTCGTCTACGTCGACCACGATCCGGTCGCCGTCGCGCACAGCCAGGCCGTCCTGGCCGGTGACGACCGCACCGGCGTCGTCTCCGCCGACCTGCGCAAGCCGCAGGACATCCTGGGCGCCCCGGAAGTCGCCCGGCTGCTGGACCCCAGCCGTCCCGTTGCCCTGCTGCTCGTCGCCGTCCTGCACTTCCTGGAGGACTCCGACGACCCGTACGCCGCCGTCGCCGAGCTGCGTGACGCGCTCGCCCCGGGCAGCATGCTGATCCTCACGCACGCCTCCTACGAGGGCATCCCGCTCTCCGAAGACGTCGCGGTCGGGGCCGTCGGCGTCTACCGGGACATCCGCAACCCCCTCGTCATGCGCACGCGCGAGGAGATCACCCGCTTCTTCGACGGGTTCGAACTGCTGGAACCGGGTCTGGTGTCGATGCCGGACTGGCGCCCGGACCGCACCGAAACCCCTGCGGACGGTGACACGCCGGAGGACCCGTTCGCCTTCTCGGGCTTCGCCGGTGTGGGACGCAAGGCGTGAGACTCCCGGCCCCGACCCCACCGCCCGTCAGCCCGAGCCCGGCCCGTCCACCGGAGGCCGGGACCGTGACGCCGAAGGACACCTCGGCCCGCGACACGCCGCCCGGCCCGCATGCGGGCCGGGCGGCCGTGCGGGAGCAGCACAGCGGGCTGGAGGACCGGATCGCGCGTTTCGCGACCATCTGGGGCCGGGCCATCTTCCCCGTCACGGCGACCTCGCTGACCCGCCCCGAGTTCGAACGGCACCTGGTCCCGCTGACCCGCACGCTCACCGAGGCCCTGCACGCCCGGCCCTTCGACGCCTCGCCCGCCCAGCGGGTGGGCGCCGAACTCGTCGCCGTGCACTGCACCGACCCCGAGGCCCTCGCCGGAACCCTGGGGGTCGTCGAGTCGTACCTGGTGCTGTACTGCGGCCCCGACGGCGCCGGGGCGGAGAGCACCGAGGAGTACCGGTCCCGCTGCGCCCGGCTCCAGCACGGCATCGCGGCCGGCTTCGCCCGGGCCCTGCGCGAGCGCACGCTCAAGGAGCAGGAGGCCATCGCCCGCTCCGCGCTGACCGCCCGCGCCGACGCCCAGCAGGCACTGCACGCCAGCGAGGAACGCTTCCGGGCCGTCTTCGAAGGGGCGGCCATCGGGATCGGCATCGCCGACCTCGAAGGCAACGTCCTGGAGGTCAACGACACGCTGCTCCAGATGTTCGGCGGCCTCGAAGGACACGTCCGCAGCCGCAACGTCAGCGAGTGGGGCCACCCCGACGACACCCCGCACGTCTGGCGGATGTACGGGGAACTCGTCCGCGGGGAACGCGAGCACTACCGGGTGGAGAAGCCCTACTACCGCAACGACGGGACCGTCCTGTGGACCAACCTGACGGTGTCGCTGCTGCGGGACGCGGAAGGCCGCCCGCAGTACCAGCTGGCCCTGATGGAGGACACCACCGAACGCCGGCTGCTGAACCTGCGGCTGCGCTACGAGGCCACCCACGACGCCCTGACGGGCCTGCCCAACCGGACGCTGTTCTTCGAGCGGCTGGAGAAGGCCCTGAGCGGGGCCGGCGGGCCCCGCTTCGGCCTGTGCTACCTGGACCTCGACGGGTTCAAGGCGGTCAATGACAGCCTGGGGCACTCGGCGGGCGACCGGCTGCTGGTGGAGGTCGCCGACCGGCTCCAGAGCTGCGCCACGGGACCGGGCGAGGTCGTCGCACGGCTCGGCGGCGACGAGTTCGTGGCGCTGACCACCGGCCACGACACCGAGGAGAACGTCACCGAACTGGCGGTCCGGGTCCTGTCCGCACTGTCCACCCCGATCCGGCTGGAGGGGCGGGAGCTGACGGTCCGGGGCAGCATCGGCATCGTCGAGGGCCCGGCGGGCGAACGGACCCCGGCGGAGGTGCTGCGCAGCGCCGACATCACGATGTACCGGGCCAAGGCGGCGGGCGGCAACCGCTTCGAGTTCGCCGACGAGGAGGCCGACGCCCGCGCCATCACCCGGCACGGCCTGACCAACGCGCTGCCCGCGGCCCTGGAGCGCGGCGAGTTCTTCATCGAGTACCAGCCGCTGGTGCACATGCACGACGGCAGCGTGCACGGGGCGGAGGCGCTGGTGCGCTGGTCGCACCCGCAGTACGGGGTGCTGGGACCTGACCGTTTCATCCCGCTCGCCGAGCGCACGGGGCTGATCGTGCCCCTCGGCCGGTGGGTCCTCGAAGAGTCCGTGCGCCAGGCCTGCAACTGGCAGCGCCAGCACGCGGGCTCCTCCCTGCGCATCAACGTCAACCTGTCGCCGACGCAGCTGCACCATCCCGGCCTGGTCGCCGACACCGTCCGCGTCCTGGAGGCCTCCGGCCTCGCCCCGGGCACGCTGTGCCTGGAGGTCACCGAGTCGGCGCTGATCGGCGCCGACGACGAACTGCTCGAACCGCTGCGCCGGCTCGCCGCCCTCGGCGTGGACATCGCCCTGGACGACTTCGGCACGGGCTATTCCAACCTGGCCAACCTGCGCCGCCTGCCGGTCAGCGTGCTCAAGCTGGACCGCTCGTTCACGCAGGGGATGCAGCAGCAGCCGGCCAATCCTGTCGACCTCAAGATCGTGGAAGGCATCGTCGCACTGGCCCACAGCCTCGAACTCGCCGTCACCGTCGAGGGCGTGGAGACCGGCGTCCAGGCGGCCCAGCTCCGCGACCTCGGCTGCGACACGGCCCAGGGCTGGTACTACGCGCGCCCCGGCTCTCCGGACCGGATCTACGCGCTGTCCCTCTCGGACGCCGTGCCCACGCACTCCTGACGCGCACTCGGGTCCCGAGCCGGGTCGGGACCGGGGGCCCGGAGCCTCAGCCGCGTCACAGCGGTCCGAGGGAGCGGGGCCGAGGTGCGGGGTCAGTCCCGTCCCACCTCCGTCCCCCGGCCGGGCGTGCGGACGGCGTCCACGACCCGGTCCCACCGCCGCTCCGTGTCGGCCACGACCTCCGCGGCCGCCGGCAGCCGCTCCGCCTCGTACGTCTCCAGCAGGTCCGGCCGGCCCGGCTCGGCGAGCGCGGCGGCCAGCGTCCGGGCGAGGGCGGCCGCATCCTGGATGCCGGTGTTCATGCCCAGTCCGCCGGCTATGGGGTGGACGTGCGCCGCATCCCCGGCGAGGAAGGCCCGCCCTTCCCGCATGCGGGCAGCCACCCGTACGTTGACCCGCCAGCTGGACAGCCAGGTGGCGTCGGCAAGCCGGATCCCGGGCACCCGGGCGCACCGGTCGAAGATCCGCTGGAAGCCCTCCAGCGAGGGTGGCAGGTAGCCGCCCGCGCCGTCCGGCTCGGGTGCGGCCTGGAGCTGGAAGCTGTCCGTTCCCGGCATGGGGCAGAGCAGTATCCCGCCGCCCTCCGAGGTGAACCACTGGTGCCAGAAGTCCCGGCTGAGCCCGGGCGCCAGTACGTCCCCGAGAACCATCGCCGGCTCTTCGCGGGTACTTCCCTCGAAGGGGATGCCGAGCAGGCGCCGGGTGGTGCTGCGCCCGCCGTCGCATCCCGCGAGGTACCGGGCCGCGATCACGCCGCCGTCCGCCAGCTCCGCCCGTACGCCGTCGGCGTCCTGGGTGACCGCGGTGAGGGCGGAGCCGTATTCGACGTGCACGCCCAGCCCGGCCAGGCGGTCGCGCAGGACCTGCTCGATCTGCCACTGCCCGATCAGCACGCCGTCAGCGACCGGGGTGTCGGTGACGTGCTCGCCGTCGAAGTACTTGCGCAGGACCACGCCCCGGCTGCCCGCGGCCGTCACGGCACCGGCCACGCCGAGGGCCTCGAAGACCTCCAGGCTGCTCTGCTGCAGTCCCTTGCCGCGCGATTCGCGGTGCGGCGCTGCGCGTTGGTCGATGACCCGGACCGCGACACCGCGCAGGGCGAGGTCGCAGGCCAGGGTCAGTCCGGTGGGGCCGGAGCCCGCGATCAGTACGTCGGTCATGGGAGTTCCTCTCCTCGTCGTTGGTCCAAGGAAAGCCGCCGACGAGCGAAAAAGCAACCCGGTAACGAAATTAACCGAGTTACATCTCCGTGGTACGCTCGGGGGCATGGAAGACACGACGGGCGCGACCGGCGCACCAGGCCTGCGCGAGAGCAAGAAGCTGCGCACGCGGCAGCAACTGGCGGCCACGGCGATAGAGCTGTTCATGGAGCGGGGGTTCGACGCCGTTTCGGTGGCCGACGTCGCCGCCGCGGCGGAGGTCTCCAAACCCACCCTGTTCCGCTACTTCCCGACCAAGGAAGACCTGGTGCTCGACCGGTTCGCCGACCACCAGGACGAAGCCGCCCGCGTCGTCCGCGACCGCGAGGCGGGGCAGAGCCCGGTCGGGGCCGTGCGGGCGCACTTCCTGGCGGCGCTCGCCGCGCGCGATCCGATCACCGGCCTCTGCGACCACCCGAACGTGCTCGCGTTCCAGAACCTGCTCTACACCACCGCCAGCCTGGAGTCCCGGCTGACGCACTACACCGCCCGCGAGGTGGAGCTGCTCGCCGCGGTGCTGGAGGCGGAGCAGGTCGCCCCGCTCGCCGCGCGGCTGGCGGCGCAGCACCTGGTGACCGTCCGCCAGGAACTGGGCCGCGAGAACTGGCGCCGCCTCGCCGCCGGGCAGAGCGCCGACGCGGCCTATCCCACCGCCGTCGCCGACGCCGGACAGGCCTTCGCGATGCTGGCCGACGGCCTCGACCGGGCCCTGCCCCCACGCCGGTCCTGACCCGCGCCGCGCCGGGAGCCGGCCCGGGGCCGGTGCGTGCGGGCGTCAGGAGAGCAGCATCCGCTTGAGTTCGCGTGCCGCGCGCGGGGGAGCCACGTCCGTGCGGTGGGCCAGGGCGATCGTGCGGCGCAGCGGGGAGCCGGCGAGCGGGGTGGCGCGCAGGCCGGGGCCGCCGTGCTCGACGACCATCGCAGGGACCACCGCGATACCGAGCCCCGCACGGACGAAGCCGAGGACCGCGTCCATCTCGCCGCCCTCGACCGTGAACACCGGCTCGAAACCCGCTGCCCGGCAGGCCGCGACCGTCAGGTCCCGCAGATCGTAGCCGTGCCGGAACATCACCATCGGCTCCTCGCGCAGCGCCGCGACGGTCAGCGGCCGCCCCCCGCCCGGCGCGGGCCGGTCCGTCGACGAGACCACCACCAGGTCCTCGGTCAGCAGCTCCACCGTCGTCAGCGCGGGCGCCGACGGGGGAAGCGGCAGCGCGATCAAGGCCAGGTCCAGTACCCCGCGCGCGAGTTCCCGTACGAGATCCAGCGAACCGCTCTCCTCGATCAGCAACTCGATCCCCGGGTGCGCCCTGTGGAAGGCGCGCAGCACGTCCGGCAGCAACCCCGTACACACGCTCGGCGTGGCTCCCAGTCGCACCCGCCCGCGCCGCAGCTGCGCCAGCTCCTGCACCTCCAGCCGCGCCGTGTCCGCGTCCGCCAGGATCCGCCGGGCCAGTGGAAGCAGCGCCTCTCCCGCATCCGTGAGGGCGATGTTGCCCCGCGCCCGGCTGAACAGCTCCGCCCCCAGCTCCCGCTCCAGGGCCCTGATCTGCTGCGAGAGCGACGGCTGGGCCACATGGACCCGCTCCGCCGCCCGGGTGAAGTGCCGGGTCTCGGCGACGGCCACGAAATACAGGAGCTGCTGGAACTGCATCACCCCAGGCTAGCGCCCTACATAGGCATTCCCTATCGAATGCAGCTCCATCATGTCTTGGACCTTTCAGGACGGGGGTCCCTACCGTCGTCCCATGGCTCTGGCACCGCGGACGGATCGACGGCCGTCCACCACGCGAACGCTCTGGGACTCCACCGTCGGCAAGAAGTCCGTGATGGCCGTCTCCGGCCTGATCACGCTCGGCTACCTCGTCGTCCACATGCTCGGCAACCTGAAGATCTTCTTCGGGCCGGAGGAGTTCAACGGCTACGCGCACTGGCTGCGCACCCTCGGATCCCCCTTCCTGCACCACGAGTGGGCCCTGTGGATCGTCCGCGTCGTGCTCGTCGCCGCGGTCGTCGCCCACGGGACCTGCGCCTACCAGCTCAGCCGCCGCGACATCAACGCGCGCCCCGTCAAGTACGCCCACAAGCGGCGCCGCGCGAGCTACGCCACCCGCACCATGCGCTGGGGCGGCGTCATCCTCGCCCTGTTCATCGTCTGGCACCTCCTCGACCTCACCACGCTCACCGTCAACGCGCGCGCGTGGGCCGGCCACCCCTACCAGAACGTCCTCGCCACCTTCTCCACCTGGTACGGCAACACGATCTACCTCGTCGCCATGGCGGCGCTCGGCCTGCACGTGCGGCACGGCTTCTGGAGCGCCGCCCAGACCCTCGGGGCCGGCAACGCCCGGCGCGAGCGCTCCCTCAGGTTCCTGGCGAACGTTTTGGCCCTCGTCCTCTTCGCGGGCTTCGCGTCCGTGCCCGTCGCCGTCATGACCGGAGTGGTGAGCTGAGATGAGCAACACCGACAACAGCGACTACACCGCCTACACCACCGGCGAGCCCATCGCCGACACCAAGGCGCCCGCCGGCCCCATCGCCGACCGCTGGGACCGCCGCCGCTTCGAGGCCAAGCTGGTCAACCCCGCCAACCGCCGCAAGCACACCGTCATCGTCGTCGGCACCGGCCTGGCCGGCGGCGCGGCCGGCGCGACCCTCGCCGAACAGGGTTACCACGTCGTCCAGTTCTGCTACTCCGACTCCCCGCGCCGGGCCCACTCCATCGCCGCCCAGGGCGGCATCAACGCCGCGAAGAACTACCGCAACGACGGCGACTCCGTACACCGCCTGTTCTACGACACCGTCAAGGGCGGCGACTTCCGCGCCCGCGAGTCCAACGTCCACCGCCTCGCCCAGATCTCCGTCGAGATCATCGACCAGTGCGTCGCCCAGGGCGTCCCCTTCGCCCGCGAGTACGGCGGTCTCCTCGACACCCGCTCCTTCGGCGGCGTCCAGGTCTCGCGCACCTTCTACGCACGCGGCCAGACGGGCCAGCAGCTGCTCCTCGGCGCCTACCAGGCGCTGTCCCGGCAGATCGCCGCCGGCAACGTCGAGATGCACGCCCGCACCGAGATGCTCGACCTGATCACCGTCGACGGAGTGGCGCGCGGCATCGTCGCCCGCGACCTGATCACCGGGAAGATCAGCACGTACTACGCCGACGCCGTCGTGCTGGCCAGCGGCGGCTACGGCAACGTCTTCTACCTCTCCACCAACGCCATGAACTCCAACGCGACCGCCGTCTGGCGGGCGCACCGGCGCGGCGCCTACTTCGCGAACCCCTGCTTCACCCAGATCCACCCCACCTGCATCCCGCGCACCGGCGACCACCAGTCCAAGCTCACGCTGATGAGCGAATCCCTGCGCAACGACGGCCGCATCTGGGTCCCCAAGGCCAAGGGCGACAACCGCCCCGCAGCCGAGATCCCCGAAGCCGAGCGCGACTACTACCTGGAGCGGATCTACCCCTCCTTCGGCAACCTCGTGCCCCGCGACATCGCCTCCCGCGCCGCGAAGAACGTCTGCGACGAGGGCCGCGGCGTCGGCCCCGGCGGCCAGGGCGTGTACCTGGACTTCGCGGACGCCATCCGTCGCATGGGCAAGGACAAGGTCGCCGAGAAGTACGGCAACCTCTTCGACATGTACGAGCGGATCACCGCGGAGAACCCGTACGAAGTCCCCATGCGGATCTACCCGGCCGTCCACTACACGATGGGCGGGCTCTGGGTCGACTACGACCTCCAGACCACCGTCCCGGGCCTGTTCGCGATCGGTGAGGCCAACTTCTCCGACCACGGCGCGAACCGTCTGGGTGCCTCCGCGCTCATGCAGGGCCTGGCCGACGGCTACTTCGTCCTGCCCTCCACCATCAACGACTACCTGGCCCGCAACCCGCACCACGACACCGTGGACGACACCCACCCCGAGGCGGCGGCCGCCGTCCGCGAAACCCGCGACACCCTCGCGAAACTGCTCGCCGTCGACGGCGACCGCACCCCCGACTCCTTCCACCGCGAGATCGGCGAACTGATGTGGGAGTACTGCGGAATGGCGCGCACCGACGCCGGACTGCGCAAGGCCCTCGTCCGCATCCCGGAGATCCGCGACGAGTTCTGGAGGCGGATCAAGGTCCCCGGCAGCGGCGAGGAGTTCAACCAGTCGCTGGAGAAGGCCAACCGCATCGTCGACTACCTGGAGCTCGCCGAGCTGATGTGCCTCGACGCGCTCCACCGCGCCGAGTCCTGCGGCGGGCACTTCCGCGAGGAGTCCCAGACCCCGGACGGCGAAGCCGCCCGCCGCGACGAGGAGTTCGGCTACGCGGCGGCCTGGCAGTACCGGGGCACGGGCATCGCGCCCGTCCTGCACAAGGAAGACCTCGTCTTCGAGTACGTCCACCCCACCCAGCGGAGCTACGCATGAAGCTCACCCTGCGCGTCTGGCGCCAGCGCAACCCCGAATCCCCCGGCGCCATGGCCTCCTACGAGGTCGAAGGCATCTCGAAGGACATGTCCTTCCTGGAGATGCTCGACACCCTCAACGAGGACCTCATCCTGCGCGGTGAGGACCCCGTCGCCTTCGACCACGACTGCCGCGAAGGCATCTGCGGCGCCTGCAGCCTCGTCATCAACGGCGACGCCCACGGCCCCGAGCGGACCACCACCTGCCAGCTCCACATGCGGGCCTTCACCGACGGCGACACCATCGACATCGAACCGTGGCGGGCCTCGGCCTTCCCGGTGGTCAAGGACCTCGTCGTCGACCGGAGCGCCTTCGACCGGATCATCCAGGCCGGCGGATACATCACCGCCCCCACCGGTTCCGCGCCGGAGGCGCACGCCAACGCCGTGCCCAAGGCGGACGCCGACTACGCCTTCGAACACGCCGAGTGCATAGGCTGCGGCGCCTGCGTGGCGGCCTGCCCCAACGGCTCCGCGATGCTGTTCACCTCCGCCAAGGTCAACCACCTGAACGTGCTGCCGCAGGGTTCGCCCGAGCGGGAGACCCGCGTACTGGACATGGTGGCCCGGATGGACGACGAAGGCTTCGGCGGCTGCACCCTCACCGGCGAATGCGCCACCGCCTGCCCCAAGGGCATCCCGCTGCCGTCGATCGCCGCGATGAACAAGGAGTGGCTCCGGGCGGTCCGCAAGGCGTAACCCCCGGCCGCTGCGCGCGGCCGGGGGACCGCCCGGCCTCCGGAAGGGGGGCGCGATCCGCCGACCGGGGGCTCGTGGGGGCCGTGCGCCGCGCCGCGCCGGGGCCGGGTCCGGGCGTGGGGGAGAGTGGCCCCATGGCACATGCCCCCGCCGGGTCCGGACCGCGCCGCCGAGCCGTGCTGGCCGCCGCCCTCGCACCGCTCGCGGTGGCCGGCTGCACCACGCGGTCCGCGCACCCGGCCCCAGGCCCCGAGGCCCTTCCCGAGGACGCCCTCGTCATGATCATCCGGCATGGCGAGCAGCCGCCTCCGGGAGACACCGGCGAGGACGAGGACGGCACCGAACACCCCGGCTCCCTGGCCGGCCGGGGCGAGCGCCGCGCCGAGGAACTGCGGCGGCTGTTCCCCCCGGCGGCCCGGGCCCCGCTGCCCCGCCCGGCGGCGCTCTTCGCGACCGGCGGCCCGTCCGCGCCCGCCCGCTGCAAGCAGACCGTCGAGCCGCTGGCCACCGCCCTGCACCTGCCCGTACGCACCGAGTTCGCCGTCGGTGCGGAACCGGCCCTCGCGCAGGCGGTGCTGGCCGCGCGGATGCCCGTACTCGTCTGCTGGGAGCACCCCGGCATCCCCCGCCTCGTCCGCGCCCTCGGCGTGCACCAGGTGCTGGGGGTCCCCGCGGCCTGGCCCGACCGCCACGACCTCGTCTGGATGTTCACCCGCCACCGGGGCCGGTGGAGCTTTCGCGAACTCCCGCAACACCTGCTGCCCGGCGACGCCTAGACCGTTTCTTCCGGCGCGCAAGGCGGGCGTCCTGTTGCGCGGCAGTGCTCGATCCAGCCGTGTTCCGAGCATGTATTGACATGTTCTCGACACTGGGCTGCACTTGTGCACCGTCCCGCTCTGCGGCCACAGCCGGCTGGAGGCAGCCATGCGTCTGCTCAGGTTCCTGATCGCCGCCGTCTGCGCCGTGTGCGCACTGGCCCTGCCCGGCGTCAGCGCCGGCGCCGCCCCGGCGGCCGCCGGGGCGGCGCCGCAGACCGTGCCCGCCCTTCGGCAATGGACGGCCGGCACCGGCACGTACACCTTCACCGGGACCACGCGCATCGCCCTCGACCCCGCCCACGCCGCCCAGCTCTCCGACGAAGCGGCCACCTTCGCGGAAGACCTGCGCGCACTGACCGGACGCAGCGTCCCCGTCGTCACCGGGAGCGCCGCGCCAGGGGACATCGGGCTCGCCCTCGGCGAGCCCTCCCTGCCCGCCGAGGGCTACCGGATGACCGTCGCCGCGTCCCTCACCCTCCAGGCGGGCACCACCGCCGGCGTCTTCAACGGCACCCGCAGCGTCCTGCAACTCCTGCACCAGTCCACGACCGTACCCGCCGGAACGGCGGTCGACTGGCCCACCAAGGCGGAGCGCGGCCTCATGGTCGACCAGGGGCGGAAGTTCTTCACCGTCGACTGGCTCAAGCAGCACATCAAGGAACTGGCCTACCTCAAGCTCAACACCTTCCACTTCCACCTCTCCGACACCTTCGGCTTCCGCCTCGAAAGCTCCACGCACCCGGAGATCGTCTCCACCGACCACTACACCAAGCAGGACATCGCCGACCTCGTCGCCCTCGGCCGCAAATACCACGTCACCATCGTCCCGGAGGTAGACACCCCCGGACACATGAACGCATTGCTGGCCGCGCACCCCGAACTGCGGCTCAAGAGCAGCTCCGGCGCCCTCAGCCCCGACTTCATCGACCTCTCGCTCCCCGCCTCCTACACGCTGATCAAGGACCTGATCACCGAGTACCTGCCCCTGTTCCCGGGACCGTACTGGCACATCGGCGCCGACGAGTACGTCACCGACTACGCCAAGTACCCGCAGCTCCTCGGCTACGCCCGCGCCCACTACGGCGCGAACGCCACCGCCAAGGACACCTTCTACGGGTTCGTCAACTGGGCCGACGCCCTCGTCCGGGCCGGCGGCAAGACCACCCGCATGTGGAACGACGGAATCAAGTCCGGCGACGGAACGCTCACCCCGAACCCCGCCATCGTCGTCGAGTACTGGTACAGCTACGGCCTCACCCCGCAGCAGCTGGCCGCCGCCGGGCACACCGTCGCCAACGACTCCTGGACGCCCACCTATTACGTACTCGGCGGCGCCAAACCGGACACCAAGTGGATGTACGAAACCTGGACCGCGGACCGCTTCGAGGGCGGCGCCACCCTCTTGGACCCGGCGAGGAACCCGGGCTCGCTCCTCCACGTCTGGTGCGACAACCCCACCGCCGAGAGCGAGGACCAGATCGCCGCGGGCATCATGTACCCGCTGCGCGCACTGGCCCAGCAGACCTGGGGCTCACCCAAGCCGGTCGCGACGTACGCCGCCTTCACCCCGATCGTCGCCGCCGTGGGCCACCACCCCGCCTGGCCCGGCGCCGCCCAGCCGGGCAACCTGGCCCTGGGCCGCCCGACCACCGCCTCCAGCACCGAGACGGCGAACTTCCCCGCGACCTCCGCCACCGACGGCGACCTGGCCACCCGCTGGTCCAGCGCCTACGCCGACCCGCAATGGCTCCAGGTCGACCTCGGCTCCGCTCGCCGCGTGAACCGCGTGGTGCTGCGCTGGGAGACGGCGTACGGGAAGTCCTTCCAGATCCAGCTCTCCGACGACGCCACCACCTGGCGCACCGTCTACACCACCAGCACCGGCGCGGGCGCGGTCCAGGACCTGACCGGCCTGACCGGCACCGGCCGCTACATCCGCGTCCACGGAACCCAGCGCGGCACGGCGTACGGCTACTCCCTCTACGAGTTCGAGGTGTACGGAGACCCCCTGGGCGGCGCCCGCACCCTCACCGCGGCCGGCAAGGCCCTCGACGACCCGGGCAGCTCCACCGCCTCCGGCACCCAGCTGATCACCTGGGCACCGCACGGCGGCGCCAACCAGCAGTGGCGGCTGGACCCGGCCGGCGACGGCAGCTACACCCTCGTCAACGGCGCCTCCACCCTCTGCGCGGACGTCCCGGGCAGCGGGGCGGGAGCGGCCGTGGTCCAGGCGACCTGCACCGGCGGCGACAGCCAGCGCTGGCAGCTCACCGCCCTCGGCGCCGGCGGCTACTCGGTGGCCAACAAGAAGAGCGCGCTCCTGCTGACCACCGCCTCGGGCACGGACGGAGCCCCCGTCACCCAGCAGCCGGTCCAGTCCTCGCCCTACCAGCAGTGGCAGATCACCTGAGCCCCCCGCTACGCCGTCCGCAGCGCCCGGGCGAGGTAGCGGGCCGTGGCGCTGCCCGGCGCCCGGGCCACCGACGCCGGGGTTCCGGCCGCCACCACACGGCCGCCGTCCGCCCCGCCGCCCGGTCCCAGGTCGATGACCCAGTCGGCGCCCGCGACGACCTCCATGTCGTGCTCCACGACCACCACCGAGTGTCCGGCGTCCACCAGACCGTGCAACTGCCGCAGCAGCACCCGCACATCGGCCGGGTGCAGCCCCGTCGTCGGCTCGTCCAGCAGGTACAGCGTGTGGCCGCGGCGCAGCCTCTGCAGCTCCGTCGCCAGCTTGATCCGCTGTGCCTCGCCGCCCGACAACTCCGTAGCGGGCTGCCCCAGCCGCAGGTAGCCCAGTCCGATGTCCTCCAGCGCCCGCAGGCTGCGCGCCGCCGCCGGGACCCCCGCGAAGAACTCCGACGCCGACTCCACCGTCAGGGCCAGCACCTCCGCGATGTTCAGCCCCTCGTACCGCACCTCCAGCGTCCCGGAGTTGTACCGCGCGCCGCCGCACTCGGGGCAGGGGGCGTACGTACTGGGCAGGAACAGCAGCTCCACCGACACGAAGCCCTCGCCCTGGCAGGTCTCGCAGCGGCCGCCCGGCACGTTGAAGGAGAACCGCCCCGCCTTCCACCCCCGCTCGCGCGCCTGCGGCGACGCGGTGAACAGCCTGCGCACCACGTCGAACAGCCCCGTGTACGTCGCCAGGTTGGAGCGCGGGGTACGGCCGATCGGCTTCTGGTCCACCTCCACCAGCCGCCGTACCGGGAACGCCCCGTCCGCGAGCCGCTCCCCGACCTCCCCGGCCAGCGCCTGCCCGACCAGCGTGGACTTCCCGGACCCGGACACACCGGTGACGGCCGTGAACACGCCCAGCGGGAACTCGGCGTCCACGCCCCGCAGGTTGTGCCGCTCGATCCCGCTGAGCCGGACCGCACCCGTCGGGGTGCGCGCCGCCCGGGCCGGGGACGCCCCACCCGTCCCGAACAGGTGCCGGGCCGTCGCCGACCGCTCCACCGCGGCCAGCGCCTCCGGCGGCCCGCTGTGCAGCACCCGCCCGCCGTGTTCCCCGGCCAGCGGCCCGACGTCCACCAGCCAGTCCGCGTGCCGCACCACCTCCAGGTCGTGCTCCACCACGAACACCGTGTTCCCGGCCGCCTTGAGCCGGTCCAGCACGCCGAGCAGCGCCTCGGTGTCGGCCGGGTGCAGGCCCGCCGACGGCTCGTCCAGCACGTACACCACCCCGAACAGCCCCGACCGCAGCTGCGTCGCCAGCCGCAGCCGCTGCAACTCGCCCGCCGACAGCGACGGCGCGCTCCGGTCCAGGCTCAGGTAGCCGAGACCGAGCTCGGTGACCGCGCCTATCCGCGCACGCAGGTCCTCGACGAGTACCCGCGCCGCCTCCCCGGCCGCGGGCGTCGAGGCGAGTACCTCGTCCAGCGCGGTCAGCGCCAGCGCCGCCAGCTCCGCGATCGTCCGCCCCGCGTAGGTCACGGCCAGGGCCTCGGGACGGAGCCTGCGGCCCCCGCAGCGCGGGCACGGAGAGTCGGCGAGGAACTTCTCGGCGCGGGCGCGCAGCGTGGCGCTCTTGCTGTCGGCGAAGGTCCGCATCACATAGCGGTGGGCGCTCATGTATGTGCCCTGGTAGGGCCGTTGGATGCGGTCGGCGTCCCGTACCGGGTGCACGGTGACCACCGGCTGCTCCTCGGTGAACAGGATCCATTCGCGGTCCTCGGCGGGCAGCTCCCGCCAGGGCGCGTCCACGTCGTGGCCGAGCGCTTCCAGGATGTCCCGCAGGTTCTTGCCCTGCCACGCGCCGGGCCAGGCGGCGATCGCGCCCTGCCGGATCGACAGCTCGGGGTCCGGTACGAGGAGTTCCTCGCTGGTGCGGTGGATGCGGCCGATGCCGTGGCAGGACGGGCAGGCCCCGGCGGCGGTGTTGGGGGAGAAGGAGTCGGAGTCCAGCCGCTCCGCGCCCGGCGGATAGGTGCCCGCCCGCGAATACAGCATCCGCAGCGAGTTGGACAGCATCGTCACCGTTCCGACCGAGGAGCGGGAACCGGGGGAGGAGCGCCGCTGCTCCAGCGAGACCGCGGGCGGCAGTCCGGTGACGGAGTCCACCTTCGGGGCGCCGATCTGGTGGATGAGCCGCCGGGCGTAGGGGGCCACGGACTCGAAGTAACGGCGCTGCGCCTCGGCGTAGAGGGTGCCGAAGGCGAGGGAACTCTTCCCGGAGCCGGAGACGCCGGTGAAGACGGTGAGGGCGTCGCGCGGAATGTCCACATCGACGCCGCGCAGATTGTGCTCCCGGGCGCCCCGCACCCGCACGTAAGGGTCGCGGGCGTCGGTCTCCGGAGCGCTGTGGGGGTGCATTCGTCCCAGTTTAAGGGGCGTCGCCCTCGGCTCTCGTGTGCAGGCCCGCCAGCCGCGCCAGCCTGCCGAGCGAATCCAGCAGCGCCGTACGGTCGTACGTGGAGGTCGTCACCAGCAGCTCGTCGGCGCCGAGGTCCTGGGCGACCGCGGTCAGCTCCGCCGCGACCTGCTCCTCGGCGCCGTGGACGTGCCCTTGGAGCGCGCCCTCGTACAGCTCGCGCTCCTTCGGCGTCATCTCCAGCGCCTCGATCTCCCCGGCCGGCCTCAGGGGCGGGAAACTCCCCCGGGTGCGGGAGTACGCCAGGGCCCACGCCTCCGGGAGCAGGATCCGCCGGGCGGCCTCCCCGGTGGCCGCGACCGCCACCGTTCCCGAGACCACCACGTACGGCCGCGCGCCCCAGGGGGAGGGCCGGAACTCCTCGCGGTAGGCCGCCACCGCCTGCGCGACCCGGCTGCGGGCCGGCAGGTCACCCACCACCACCGGCAGCCCGGCCCGGGCGGCGATCCGCGCGCCCTCGCCGGTGGCCAGTACGTACGCCGGGATCCGCAGCCCCTCCGCCGGGCGGGCGTGCACCCCGGGATGGGCCCGCTGGGTCCCGTCGAGCCAGCCCAGCAGCTCGGCGAGCTGCTCCTCGAACCGGTCCGCGTCCTCGGTGCCACGGCCCAGGGCCCGCCGGATCCCGTCGGTGAAGCCGACCGAGCGGCCCACGCCCATGTCGATGCGGCCGGGGAACAGTGCCTCCAGCACCCCGAACTGCTCGGCGACGACCATCGGCTGGTGGTTGGGCAGCATCACCCCGCCCGTACCGACCCGGATCCGCCGGGTGGAGGCGGCGACGGCGGCGGCCAGCACGGTGGGCGCGGAACCGGCGACGCCCGGTACACCGTGGTGCTCGGACACCCAGAAGCGGTGGTACCCGAGCCGCTCCGCCTCGCGCGCGAGCTCCACGGTGTCCCGCAGGGCCTGCGGGTCGGGATGCCCCTGGCGCGTGCGGGACCGGTCGAGTAGCGAGATGCGCGGGATCACACACCTCTCAACGCCGCCGGGCCGTCAGGATTCCCGCAGCCCCGGCGGCCCTTAGGCTTCTGCCCATGTCCCGTGAGAGCGCCCACCGGCGGCCACTGGCCGTCTTCGACATCGACAACACCCTGTCCGACACCGACCACCGCCAGCACTTCCTGGAGCGCCGCCCGCGCGACTGGGACGGCTTCTTCGGCGCCGCCCCGGCCGATCCGCCGCTCGCGCGCGGGGTGGCCCTGGCGGTGGAGAGCGCCGCCGACTGCGAGGTGGTGTACCTGACCGGCCGGCCGGAGCGCTGCCGCGCGGACACCGTCGAGTGGCTGGCGCGGCACGGGCTGCCGGAGGGCCGGCTGTGGATGCGCGGTGACCGCGACCGCCGCCCCGCCCGGGCGACCAAGCTGGAGGTGCTCGGCCGGATCGCCCGGGGCCGGGAGGTCCGGATGCTCGTGGACGACGACGAACTGGTCTGCCGGGCCGCCCGGGAGGCCGGCTTCCGGGTGGTGCTCGCCGACTGGGCGGCGGACGCCCCGGAACTCACCACCGCCCAGGAGACCGAGGGCCGGACCTGACGCGCCGCCGGGCACCGCGGCCGGCCGCGGTGCCCGTCACTCCTCGTCGTCGAGCCGGAAGCCCACCTTCAAGCCCACCTGGTAGTGGGCGACCTCGCCGTTCTCGATGTGCCCGCGCACCTGCGTGACCTCGAACCAGTCCAGGTTGCGCAGCTTCGCGCCCGCCCGCGCGATCCCGTTGCGGACGGCCTGGTCGATGCCCTCTTGGGAGGTGCCGACGATCTCGGTCACCCGGTAGGTGTGGTTGGACATGGGCCTCTCCCGACAGTGGTCGCTATTGCCTGGTACTACGGTGCCCCAGTAAGTCCGCTCCCGCGAACTTTGTACCGACGGTCGGCCCCGGAGGGGGCCGGCCCGGGCCCCGCGGCCGCGTGCGCCCCAGCCGTCCGGGCACCGAGTTCAGCGTCCGCACATCCCGCCGCCGCTGAGCGGTCATGTCGAATCCAGCCGGTCACGGAAGAAGTAGAGGAGCCGGGCCGCCGACCTGCCGGCCCTGGCCCCCGCGCCCGGATCAGGAGCAGTCATGACCCTCGCCCCCCTGTCCCCGTCCCCCCTCGCACCCCCCGCATCCCCGGCCTCCCCCGCCCCCCGCTACGCCGTCCGGATCGCCCGCGACGAGGACGAGGTACGCGCAGCCCAGCGGCTGCGCCACCTCGTCTTCGCCGGAGAGTTCGGCGCCCGCCTGGACGGACCCGAGCCGGGCATCGACGCCGACGCCTTCGACGCCTACTGCGACCACCTCCTGGTGGTGGACGAGAACACCGGGCAGGTCGTCGGCACCTACCGGCTGCTGCCCCCCGAACGCGCCGCGGTCGCCGGCCGTCTCTACTCCGAGACCGAATTCGACCTGACCGCCCTCGCCCCCATCCGTCCCGACCTCGTGGAAGTCGGCCGCTCCTGCGTCCACCCGGACCACCGCAACGGCGCCGTCATCGCCCTCATCTGGGCCGGACTCGCCCGCTACATGGACCGCTCCGGCCACAACTGGCTCGCCGGCTGCTGCTCCATCCCGCTGGCCGACGGCGGCGTCCTGGCCGCCGCCACCCGCGCGAACGTCCTGACCCGCAACCTCGCCCCCGAGGAGTACCGGGTCACCCCGCACCTGCCCTGGAACCCCGAAGGCATCGCCTTCCCCGACCGCACGGAACTGCCCCCGCTGCTGCGCGGCTACCTGCGCTTGGGCGCCTGGGTGTGCGGCGAGCCCGCACTCGACGCCGGTTTCGGCTGCGCCGACCTGTACGTGCTGCTCTCACTGCGCCGGACCAACCCGCGCTACCTGAACCACTTCCTCTCGCTCGCCCCGGGCGCATGAGCGTCTGGCTGCCCACCGCACCCTGCACCCCCGAGGCCTGCGCCGGCCACGAGGGGCGGGCGGCGAGCATCCCGCACGCGGTGGCGCGGCTCGTCTGCGCCGCCGCCCTGATGCTGCTCGCGGTCCTGGCCGCGCCGCCGGTCCGGCTCCTGCCGCAGCGCCCCCGTCACGCCCTGGTGCGGGCCTGGGCCGCCGCACTGGTGGGCGCCCTGGGCATACGGATCACCGTGCACGGAAGCCCCGGGCCCGACGGCGGCCGCCTGGTCGTCGCCAACCACATCTCGTGGCTGGACATCCCCCTCGTGGCCGCCGCCCTGCCCTGCCGGATGCTGGCCAAGAGCGAGATCGGCGCCTGGCCCGTACTCGGCCGCCTCGCCGCCGGGGCCGGAACCCTGTTCATCGAACGCGACCGGATCAGGGCCCTGCCGCGCACCGTGGACGCCGTCAGCCGGTCCCTGCTCGCCGGAGACCGCGTGACGGTGTTCCCCGAAGGCTCGACCTGGTGCGGGCGCGCCCAGGGGCCCTTCCGGCGGGCCGTGTTCCAGGCGGCGCTGGACGCGCGGGTCCCCGTACAGCCGGTGCGGCTCGCGTACCGGTCCGGGGCGGACGGGAGCCTCGCCGGGGCGCCCGCGTTCGTCGGGGACGATCCGCTGACCGCCTCGCTGTGGCGGATCGCCCGGGCCCGCGGGATCCGGGCCGAGGTACGGCTGCTGCCGCGGATCCCGCCGGGCCGTCACCCGGACCGGCGGGACCTCGCCGCGGCCGCTCAGCGAGCGGTATGCGGCGACGCGGGACAGCCGACGCTGCCGGGCGTGCCGGCTCAGCCCTCCAGGCCGTCGGCCACCGACAGGGACAGCGCGAAACGGCCCTCCGCGTCCGTCCACCACTGCGTCAGCTCGAGCCCGGCCGCCGCCAGTTCGCGCCGTACGCCCTCCTGACGGAACTTCGCGGAGATCTCCGTCAGGATCTCCTCACCCTCCTCGAAGGGCACCACCAGATCCAGTGCCCGGATCTTCACCAGCGCCTGCGACCGGGCCCGCAACCGCATCTCGATCCACTCCTGTTCCCGGTTCCACACCGCCACGTGTTCGAAGTCGGCCGTGTGGAAATCAGCGCCCAGCTCCCGGTCGATCACCGCCAGTACGTTCTTGTTGAACTCCGCCGTCACCCCTTGGGAGTCGTCGTACGCGGCCACCAGCACCGCCTCGTCCTTCACCAGGTCCGTACCCATCAGCAGCGCGTCACCCGGCGACAGCATCGCCCGTACGGACGCCAGGAACGCGGCGCGCTCCGGAGGCCTCAGGTTCCCGACCGTGCCGCCCAGGAACACCACCAGCCGCGGGCCAGCCGACTCCGGCAGGCGCAGCGGCCGGGTGAAGTCCGCCAGCAGGGCGTGCACCCGCAGCCCCGGATGCTCTCCCAGCAGCGTCTGCGCCGCCCCCCGCAGGGCGCTCTCGCTGACGTCCACCGGGACGTAGGTCTCCAGCGCGGGCATCGCCTCGATCAGGTGCCGGGTCTTCTCCGAGGAACCGGAACCCAGCTCCACCAGCGTGCGCGCGCCGCTCTCCGTCGCGATCTCCCGGGCCCGTCCCAGCAGGATCTCCCGCTCGGCGCGCGTCGGATAGTACTCGGGCAACCGGGTGATCTCCTCGAAGAGTTCACTGCCCCGGGCGTCGTAGAACCACTTGGGAGGCAATTCCTTCGGCGAGCGGGTCAGGCCACCGCGCACGTCCGCCCGCAGCGCGGTATCCGCGGAGTGCTCGTCGAGGGTCCGGGTCAGCTGGAAATCGTTCACGACAGACTCTCCTTGAGCGGGATCAGATCGACCCGGGTGGGGGTGGCGGTCAGCAAGGTGCGGTCGTCCACCTCGGTCCAGCGGCTGTCCTCGTCGTACGGCTCGGACGCCACGACCGTGGACCCGGCCCCCGGATCGGACAGGTACCAGAGGGAGTCGCCCCACGCGGTCGCGGCGATGCCCGTCCCGTCCGTCAGCAGCAGGTTCAGCCGGGACCCGGGGGAAGCGGCCGCCAGCTCCTGCACCGGCCCCGCGAGGGCCTCGCCGAGACCCGCCCCCTCCCGGAGCCGGCGCAGCACCAGCGCCCAGATCAGCGCCGAATCGGTACGCGCGGACAACTGGAGCAGCTCGTGCGGCGGCAGCGCGGCCGCCAAGGGGCCCGCCGCGTGCGGCCAGTCCCGTATCGCCCCGTTGTGGCTGAACAGCCAGGGCCCCGAAGCGAACGGCGAGGCTGCGGCCTCCCCGTCCGCCCCGGCCAGCGTGGCGTCCCGGACGGCGGCCAGCGCCGCCGTGCTGCGCACCACGCGGGCCAGGTCCGCGAAGGTCAGATCCCCCCAGACGGGCCCGGAGCGGCGGTAGCGGGCCGGTACCGGATCGTCCTGCGCGTACCAGCCGACGCCGAAGCCGTCGGCGTTGATCGTGCCGTACCGCTGGCGGCGCGGTGCGTACGACTGCCGGACCAGGGAGTACTCGGGCTCGCTCAGCAGCCGCCCCAGGCACACCGACGGTCCCAGATAAGCCAAGTGACGGCACATCACGCACCACCGCCACGCGCGGTCCGGAAGCCGGCGAAGATCTGCCGGCGGACAGGCAGGTCCCAGTTGCGGAACGTGCCACGGCAGGCCACCGGGTCCACGGCGAAGGAACCGCCGCGCAGCACCTTGTGCTCCGGGCCGAAGAACACCTCCGAGTACTCGCGGTACGGGAACGCCCTGAACCCCGGGTAGGGCAGGAAGTCCGAGGCGGTCCACTCCCACACGTCGCCGATCAGCTGGCGCACCCCGAGCGGGGAGGCGCCGGCCGGATAGCTGCCCGCCGGGGCGGGGCGCAGGTGGCGCTGGCCCAGATTGGCGTGAGCGGGCGTCGGGTCGGCGTCGCCCCAGGGGTAGCGGGCCGAGCGCCCGGTGCGGGGGTCGTGGCGGGCCGCCTTCTCCCACTCCGCCTCGGTGGGCAGCCGGCGGCCCGCCCAGCGGGCGAAGGCGTCGGCCTCGTACCAGCTGACGTGCAGTACCGGTTCGTCGTCCGGTACGGGCTCGGTGACGCCGAAGCGGCGGCGCAGCCAGATCCCGCCCTCCCGGTGCCAGAACAGCGGGGCCTCGATCCCGTGCGCGCGGATCTGCTCCCAGCCCTCGTCGGCCCACCAGCGGGGCTCGTGGTACCCGCCGTCCGCCATGAAGGCCTGGTAGGCGGCGTTGGTGACCGGCGCCGTGTCGATCCAAAACGGTGCGACGTCGCGGGTGTGCGCGGGCCGCTCGTTGTCCAGGGACCACGGCTCCGTGGACGTCCCCATCGTGAACGGGCCTCCGGGAACGAGGACTTCGGCCGCCGGGAGCGGCGGACCCGGCGGGGGGCCGGGGTCGGGGGCGGTGAGTACGGGCGCACCGCGCCTGAGCTGATGAGTGATCAGCATCGTCTCGTCGTGCTGCTGTTCGTGCTGGGCGATCATGCCGAAGGCGAACCCGCCGTCCAGGAGCGGGGTGCCCTCGAAAGCGGTGCGCTCCAGCAGGTCGAAGACCCGCCCCCGCACCTCCGCCGCGTACCGGCGGGCCTCGCCGGGCCCCAGCAGCGGCAGCTTCGGCCGTTCGGAGCGGGGGTGCTGGAACGCGTCGTAGAGCGGGTCGATCTCGGGCCGCAGGGACTCGCGCCCGGCCACCCGCCGCAGCAGCCACAGCTCCTCCTGGTTGCCGATGTGCGCGAGGTCCCAGACCAGCGGCGACATCAGGGGGGAGTGCTGCGCCGTCAGGTCCTCGTCGGACACGGCATCGGTCAGCGCGGCGGTACGGGCCCGGGCGGCGGTCAGCGCCGCGGCGGCCCGCTCACGCGAGCCGATGGGGCTGGATTCGGTGGTCACGGTCGCGTTTCCTTCCCGGCGGGCTGCCGCTGGTCCTGGTCGTCGGCCGGGCAGCGGCCGCGCAGTACGTAGCGCTCGGCGAAAGCGCCGACCGTGTCGCTGACGTGGGTGCTCGCCCCGAGCCGGGGCAACGCCTCGCCGGCCGCCGCGAAGCAGGCGACGGCGGCCGCACGCAGATCCGGGTCGGCGAGCCCCGCCCGGGCGGCGGTCCGCCACAGCCGGTTGCGGGGCGCGGGCCTGCCCCCGTACGCGTCGGCGAGCGCCTTCACCACCCGGTAGGCGGTCTCGGTGGCCTCGGGGTCGTCGAACAGCGCGTGCGTGACCGCCAGCGGAACCAGCCAGCCGTCCTCACCGGGCTGGGCGTCGATCATCCGCAGTTCCAGGTGGCCGCGCGGCCGGACCGGCGGGAACAGGGTCGTCAGGTGGTAGTCCAGATCCGCCCGGCCCGGCGGCCGGGGGCCCCCGGCGCGCAACCAGTCGCGGAACGTCAGCCCGCCCGGGACCTGCCAGGACGGCCCGGAGGAGCGCACGCACATCACCTCGGTGTCCAGCGCGTGCCGGGTCCAGGCGCCGCGCGGCTCCGCGTCCAGCGGCGGGGCGAGCGCGCGCCGCGCGTCGATGTCGCTCCAGATCCCCTGCCGGGCGCACCGCCATCCGGCGTACGGTCCCTCGTGCGCGGGGGAGTTGGCGAACGCGGCCACCAGCACCGCGCCCAGCAGGTGCGCCAGCCGCCAGCGCCGGCCGTGCCCGAGCGGGCCCGGCTCCTCCAGGCCGGCGTCCACGCAGACCTGCACGGAGGCGGAGGCACGCATCATGGCGCGCCCGGCGGGCCCGGTACGGTCGAAGTAGCTCTCCATGGCCCGGTACCGCGGGCTGTCGAGGAGGCGGCGGTACGGGTGGCGCGGGTCACGGCCGAGACCGAGCAGGGCCAGGCCCTGCGCGCCGAGGGTGCCGCGCACGGCCGAGAGATCGGCCTGCAGACCGTCCACGCAGGCCGTGAGGGAGGCGGCGGGGGCGGAACTGAGCTCCAGCTGGCCGCCGGGCTCGACGGTGAACCGGGACCGCAGCGGCAGGGCCCCCGCGGCGTCGTGCGCCGCGGTCAGCCGGCCGGCGTCCAGCGGTATCCAGGGGCGCTCGGCGTCCACCACCAGCCATTCGAGCTCGGCGCCGACCAGGCGCGGCGGGCCGGTCTTGAAGCAGATGCCGTGGACCACGTCCTCGGCGGCGGCTTCGGAAAGGGGGACGTCGGGAGGGGGCTGCCAGGGCGGAGCGGGTGAGTCCTGGTGCATGACCGGAACCTCATCTCCTGTCGTCGGCCGTCACCTGTCGACGGCTCGGATGTCACCTGTGCCTACCCGCCGGACCGGCACAAATTCCCTTGCCGTCAGCGCGTCCTGCGCCGCAGGATCACGGCGTGAGCAGCAGATTGCGTGAAATCGCGCGCCACAACGCGATCATCTCGGCGGCCGGCGGTTACCGGACACGCTCCGGACGGCAGGTCTCCCTGGTTCCCGCCCTGGCGGAAGCCAAGGCGGGAACCAGGATATATGGGCCGAACCAGGTCATTCCAAGTGATGAGCCGAAGGCGGGCCCAGACCGGACCGTCGTACAGGTCACCGGGGAGAGCAGTACGGCCGCGGCCCGCAGGCTCGCCGGGGGCCCCGGCGAAGAGCCCTCGGTCGCGGTGCTGTGCTTCGCCTCGGCCCGCAATCCCGGGGGCGGCTACGTCAGAGGGGCCAAGGCCCAGGAGGAAGCGCTGTGCCGCGCCTCGGCGCTCTACGAGACGCTGCTGGAGGCGCCGGAGTACTACGAGGTGCACCGCGCCGGCCGCAGCACCTTCTACACCGACCGGGTGATTCACTCGCCCGGCGTGCCCGTGTTCCGCGACGACCGGGGCGAACTGCTGGAGACCCCGTACCGGGCGGGATTCCTCACCTCCCCGGCGCCGAACGCGGGCACGATCCGCCGCCAGGAGCCGGAACGCGCGCACGAGATCCCGGCCGTCCTCGCCCGGAGGGCCGAACGGGTGCTGGAGGTCGCCGCGATGCACCGCTACCGGCGGCTGGTGCTCGGCGCCTGGGGGTGCGGGGTGTTCCGCAACGACCCGGGTGAGGTCGCCGAGGCCTTCCGGGCGCTGCTCGCCGGGCGGTTCGCGGGCGCCTTCGAGCAGGTGGTGTTCGCCGTCCTGGACCGCGATCCGGGGCCGCGGGAGGCCTTCGAGCGGGCCTTCGCGGGGTTCGGCAGCACGGCGGGGGAGGGGGCCGCGCGCCCGTCGGCGTAGGGCACGGAGTGCAGCGGCCACCATTCGTATGAATTTCCGGAGAGTCCGTACGCAGGTGCCGGGACACGCCGGGACCCATCGGCTAACCCTGTCACGTCATGACGGCGCCCCTCACTTCCCTCCCCACTCCACTCCACCACGGCTGGACGCAGGACGACGGCGCGGGGGCCCACCTGGGTACTGAGAGGAACACAAGCGAATGAAGAAGCGTCTCGTGCTCGCCGGATCCGCTGTGGTGGCAAGCCTGGGCCTGGCCGTCGCGGCAGCTCCGGCTGTGGCCGTGGCCCAGCCCCTGAACCTCAACGTGAGTTGCAACGCCGGCGCTGCCGGACTCATCGCCGCCGTCGTGCAGGCGAACGCCAATCCCGACGGCGCGACGATCAACCTGGCCCACCGCTGCGTCTACCGCTTCACGGCAGGCACCGGCGGCAACGCGCTGCCGCCCATCACCACCAGGGTCACCATCAAGGGCCTGGACTCCAGCCTGATCCGCTCCACGGCGGCCACCACCCTCTTCCGGCTGCTGAGCGTCGCCCCGACCGGCGAATTGACGCTGAAGGGCGTCGTGGTCAACGGCGGCCGCACCCTCACGAACGGCGGCGGCATCAGCAACGAGGGCACCCTGCTGGTGGAGGACAGCACCCTCTCCGGGAACCAGGCCGGCTTGAACGGCGGTGCCATCTTCAACAACAACGGCCGGGTCACGGTGGTCGACAGCAAGCTCCTGACCAACATCGCCATCGCGGTCGACGGCGGCGCCCTCTTCAACACGACGAACGGCAGCGTCACGCTGAAGAAGACGACCGTCGCGGGCAACACCTCCAGCATCAACGGGGGCGGTGTCGAGAACAACGGCACGCTCCGGGTCCTGGACCACAGCGTGTTCACCCACAACGAGGCGCATGACGGCAACGGCGGTGCCCTCAGCAACATCGGCCCCACCGCCCACACCGCGATCAGCGACAGCAAGTTCACCGCGAACTGGGCCGGCTTCGACGGCGGCGCCGTCTTCAACGGCGTGCGTGCGGCGCTGGAGGCCCGCGAGACCGTCTTCGACCTGAACAAGGCCGGCCGGGACGGGGGCGCCATCGACAACGAAGGCACCGCGCTCCTGGAGCGGATCAAGATCGAGAAGAACTCCGCCGGCCGGAACGGCGGCGGCATCAACAACTGGGTGGCGGGCCTGCCCGCCGCGCGGGTCACCCTCGTCCGCAGCCTCGTCGTACAGAACCGGGCGGCCGAGAACGGCGGCGGCATCAACAACGACGTGAACGGGATCGTGGAGCTCCGGGACGACAAGGTCATCCACAACCTGCCCACCAACTGCGCCGGCAACGTCGCGCACTGCGTCGGCTGACCGTCCGGCCCGCTGCGCGGCCGAACGGCGGCGGCCCCACCCGGACAACGGGCGGGGCCGCCGCGCCGGTCGTCGCCCCGGCTACTGCCAGCCGTAGCGCTCCCGCAGCCGGTTCACCACCAGCTGGAACCGGCCCCGGTCCAGCGCGCACGCCTCGCGGCGCATGCCCGACTCGTGCACCCGCAGCACCCGGTCCACATCCACCCAGGACTCCCGCCCCGCGGCGTCCCACGGCCCGGTGCCGATCGGCACCCACTCCCGGTCGTGGTCGTGCCGCTTGCTGGACAGCTGCACCGCGAGCAGCGTGTTCCCGCCCGCCTCCCGCGCGACCACCAGCACGGGCCGGTCCTTGCCGCGCCCGTCGTTCTCCTCGAAGGGGACCCAGGTCCAGACGATCTCCCCCGGGTCGGGATCGCCGTCCTTGTCGGGGGCGTACGAGGTCCGCACGGGCCCGATGGCGTGCGGATCGGCCTCGGTGGTGGCCGTCTCCCCGTCCCGCCCGGGCTGCTCGACGTGGCTGTTGCCGTGCTGTGAAAGTGCCGTCATGCGCGAGAGGTTACTGCCTGCCGGTGGCCCGCCCTACGTGGCCGGGACCAGGCCGTCGGCCACCAGCCCGGCCAGCACCGCCTCACCCAGGGCCATGACCGCGGACTGGGGGCGGACCATCACTGTGATCTCCTTGATCCGCTCCTCCGCGTCGAGGTGCAGCAGGTCGATGCCGTGGATCTGCTTCCCGTTCACGGTGGCCCGGAACACCAGTACGGCGGCGTCGGTGGCCGCCCCGGCAGTGCTGGATTCGGCGGCGCCGTCGAGCCGGCCGACGTAGCGGAAGTCCTCGAAGGTGCGCAGGAGCACGCCGAACAGACCGAGGACCATCGGCCTGCCTTCGAACGGCGTGAACTTCACCGGGCTGTACAGCCGCACGTCCTCGGTGAACAGCTCCCCGATGGCGGTCAGGTCGCGGCTGTCGACGGCGGAGCGGAAGCGGTCGGCGGTGGTCATCGTGGCACACTCCTCAATGTGATTAGTCAGTTTCTTGACTATCATGTGGCCGGGATCCCTGACCAGAGGAAGGAAACGCTCCGATGGCTCTGCGCCACGCCGTCCTGGCGGCACTGCTCGACGAGGAACTGAGCGGATACCAGCTGGCCAAAGCGTTCGACATGGGCGTGGCGAACTTCTGGCACGCGCTCCCGCAACAGCTGTATGCCGAACTGGCCAAACTCGAACACGAAGGCCTCATCGCCGGCCGCGAGGTAGTTCAGGAGACCAGGCCGAACAAGCGCCTGTTCAAAGTCACCAGTGCCGGACTCGGTGAACTCGAACGGTTCACCGCGGCCGCCACGAAGCCCTCCTTCATCCGGGACGACCTGCTGGTGAAAGTGCAGGCAGCCGACCACGTGAACACCGACGCGCTGGTCGCCCAGCTCGCCGAGCGGATCACCTTCGCCGAAGCCAAGATCGAGCTGTTCGACGCCCTCCTGCGCACGATGCGCGGGGAGCTGGCCGAGGAGGAGTTCCTCCGCCGCGGCGACCGCGTCGGCCCCTACCTGACCTGCCTCCGCGGCCTGTCCTTCGAACGGGCCAACCGGGACTGGTACGAGCGCGCGGTGACGGTCCTGCGGGAACGCCCGGGGCGGTAGGCCTCCGGCTGGGAACGGTGCCGTGTTCGACGCCACAGCGCGACAGCCGGGCATCGATCGTCGGCATGCCCAGCCCCGGGCGGCCTGCGGACGCTGTGCCGGGGGAGCGCGTAGCGATCTGTCGCGCCGGTGGGCGGGCCCCCTCGCTACGCTCGGGCCTCCCTGGGGCTCCGGCCCAGACCCCGCGCCTCAAACGCCGGCGGGGCTGAATTTGCTGGCCGGCGTCGAACGCTGGGAGGCGCCCCACGGACCGGGAATGGCGGTAGGTACGACGCCAGATCACGTCAGCTGTGTAGCGATCGGTGGCGGCTTATGTCCAGCCCCGGACGGCCTGCGGACGCTACGCCGGGGGAAGCGCGTAGCGAATGTTGCGCGGGTGGGTGGTCCCCCTCGCTGCGCTCGGGGCTTTCTGGGGCTCCGCCCCAGACCCCGCGCCTCAATCGCCGGCGAGGCTGAATTTGCGGATCGGCGCCGAACGCCGGCAGGCGCCCCACGGGCCGAAAACGGTGGCCGGTACGACGCCGGAGCACGTCAGCCGTGTAGCGACCGTGGCGGCCTACGCCCAGCCCATGCCGGGCTGCGGACGCCAAGCCGGGAGGAGCGCGTAGCGGTCGTTGGCGGCTTATGCCCAGCCGGGGACGGGCTGCGGACGCTATGCCGGGGGGAGCGCGTAGCGATCTGTCGCGTGGGTGGGTGGGCCCCCTCGCTGCGCTCGGGGCTTTCTGGGGCTCGGCCCCAGACCCCGCGCCTCAATCGCCGGCGGGGCTGAATTTCCCGACCGGCGTCCGGAACTTCGGGCGGCGCAACAGCGGGGCATGGAAGGGGTCGCAGAGGACGGGCCTGGACCGGGGCTTCGGGCGGGCGTCGTTGAGACCGGGTTGTCGGAACATGACCTCCCGGCCGTTTCCTTGGGGGCTTCCCGGCAGTCTGTGGCGTTTTGGGGCGGGACGGGCAGTCAAGGGTGGCCGCAGGCCATCGCGGAGCGACGCGAGCGCAGCGAGCGCCCTTGACGGACCGGACCGACACGAAAGGACAGTGGACTGACGGGACGCCCCCAGCACCCCCCGACACCGCCCAAGGGCACTCCGCCAGCGGCAGTCGGCCCGCACCTCCCCCACACCCCGCAGGGGAACCCGCCTCGCGCCCCCACCCCGCCCTGCCGAAGTACGCACCGCCCCCCGCCAGCGGATTAGGCGTGCCAACGCGTGTTTCAGGCCATCCGCCAACCCCCCACGCGTACCCGGTCTGCAAGGATTCCAGGGCAATGCCTCAGACACCTCACACCCAAACCACCACCACATCCGCCACATCCGTCTCATCCGCCACATCTCCCATACCCGCTACACCCGCCACATCCGCCGTACCCACCAGCGCCGACGTCGCCCGCGTCGCCGGGGTGTCGCGCGCGACGGTCTCGTACGTGCTGAACAACGCCGAAGCCGTACGCATCAGCGAGCCGACCCGCCGCAAGGTGCGCGAAGCCGCCGAGGAGCTGGGTTACGTACCGCACGCCGCCGCGCGCAGCCTGCGGGCCGGGCACACCCGGATCGTGCTGCTGCCCACCTCCCAGGTCCCCTTCGGCCCGCTCTACCGCACCTTCCTCAACGAGCTCCAGCAGGCCCTGCGCCGCCTCGACTACACCGTCGTGCAGTACGGCAGCCTCGGCCTCACCGGCGACGAGGCCGCCCGCTCCTGGGCCGAGCTGCGCCCCGTCGCGGTGATCTCGCTCGGGGAGATCACCCTCTGTGCGGGCAACGTCGCGACGCTCAAACGGGCCGGTGCCCGCGCGGTGATAACGCTGGGGCCCGGACGGGTGCCCGGGGCGCACGCGCTGGTCATGGACCAGGCGGAAGTCGGCGCCCGGGCGGCCGCCCACCTGGTCGAGCGGGGCCGGCGCCGGATCGGGGTCGTCGTCCCGCAGGAGGAAGGACTGGGGCTCTTCTCCGAGCCCCGGCTCGCGGGCGCCCGGTCGGTGGCGTCCGCCGCGGTGGAGCCGTTGCCCCTCGCCTACGACGAGGCGTCGGCCGCCGCGCTCGCGGCCCGCTGGCGGTCGCTCGGGCTGGACGGTGTCTTCGCGTACAACGACGACTACGCGACGCTGCTGATGCGGGCCCTCCAGGACGCCGGCCTGCGCGTCCCCGAGGACGTGGCCGTCATCGGCGCCGACGACCTGCTGATCGGGCGGTTGCTGCGCCCCCGGCTCAGTACGGTGCAGATCGAGATGCCCACGGGGGAGCACCTGGCCGCCCTCGTGGACCGCGCGGTGCGGGAACCTTCCCACCTCACCGAGCGGCACGACCTGATGACAGCCGTGGCGGTACGGCGCGAGTCCACCTGAACCGAGTCCACCTGAGCCGAGTTCACCTGAGCCGACTCCGGCTGAGCCGAATCAGTCGGCCCGGTCGGCCCGGTCCGCCCGGTCCGCCCGGTCCGCCCGGCGGGCTCCCGAGGTCCGGTGCCCCGGGCAGGCCGTTGACAGGCGGTGATCGGCGGACGGAGACTGCGGGCGCGCCCCATCCGGGCGCACCCGGCGCCATGCGCCGGTGCCGCCACCGGCGCCGGCCCGGCTCCGCCCGTACGGATCCGCCCAGGAGAGACCCCATGAGCATCCGCACCGTCCGCGACGTCTACGTCGTCGACGCCGTCCGCACCCCGATCGGCAAGTTCGGAGGGGCGCTCGCCGGTGTCCGACCGGACGACCTGGCCGCCCACGTGGTGCGCGCGCTGGTGGACCGTACGCCCGACCTCGACCCGGCCCGCATCGACGACGTCGTCTTCGGCGACGCCAACGGGGCGGGCGAGGACAACCGGGACGTCGCGCGCATGGCGGTGCTGCTCGCGGGACTGCCCGTGTCCGTCCCCGGCGTCACCGTCAACCGGCTTTGCGGCTCCGGCCTGGAGGCCGTGATCCAGGCCGCCCGCGCCATCGCGCTCGGCGACGCCTCCGTGGCCATCGCGGGCGGGGTGGAGTCCATGTCCCGCGCGCCGTGGGTGGTGCAGAAGCCGGAGCGCGCCTTCCCGGCCGGGCACCAGCAGATGTGGTCCACCACCCTGGGGTGGCGGATGACCAACCCCCGGATGCCCGCGGAGTGGACGGGCTCGCTCGGCGAGGGTGCCGAACTCGTCGCGGACAAGTACGCCGTCACGCGCGAGGCGCAGGACCTGTTCGCCCTGGAGAGCCACCGCAAGGCCGCGGCGGCCTGGGCCGAGGGGCTCTACGACGGCGAGGTCGTCCCGTACCCCGGAGCGCAGCTCGTACGTGACGAGTCGATCCGGGAAGGCTCCACCCCGGAGGCGATGGCGCGGCTCAAGCCCGCGTTCCGTACCGACGGCTCAGGCACGGTCACCGCGGGCAACGCCTCCCCGCTGAACGACGGGGCCGCGGCGCTGCTGCTGACGGACGGGGCGGGGCTCGCCGCCACCGGCCGGGAGCCGTTGGCCCGCATCAGTGCGAGCGCCGTCACGGGGATCGAGCCGCAGCTGTTCGGGCTCGGACCGGTGGAGGCCGTCCAGCGGGCTCTCGCCAAGGCCGGCCGGGAGATGGGCGAGCTGTCCGTGCTGGAGTTGAACGAGGCGTTCGCGGCGCAGGCGTTGGGTTGTCTGGCCGCCTGGCCGGAGCTGGACCCGGCGGTGGTCAATCCGCGCGGCGGTGCGATCGCGATCGGTCACCCGCTCGGCGCCTCGGGTGCCCGGCTGGCGGGATCGGTCGCCCACCAGCTCGCGGCGGCCGGCTCCGGTACGGGCATGGCGGCGCTGTGCATCGGCGTCGGGCAGGGCATCGCGCTGGTCCTGGAGCGCTGACCGGGCGGGCGGGACTCGGGCCGGACGCCGAACCGGACGCGGGCCGGACCCAGAGCGGACCCGGGCCGGACCCAGAACCGGACCCGGGCCGGACCCAGAGCGGACCCGGGCCGGACGCGGACCCGGACGTAGAACCGGCCCCACAGCCGGACGACGGGCCGCGGGCGAAGTCGCCCCCGCCCCGCCCCGCCCCGCCCCGCCCCCACCCTCGCCCCCACCTCCGTCGATCATTTCCGGTCAAACCATCGCCCTAACTGCCCAATAACTGAACAGAAGTGCCGCCCCGGGTCTGGCACGATGGCGCGTGCTGCCGCACCCCCCGCCCCACCCAGACCCGGAGGCCCCGCGCCATGCCGCTCCTCGACCCGACGCTCTGGCAGGACGGACCCACCCTGACCGGCGGCACCGCCCCGGTCGTCGAACCCGCGACCGGGCGCACCCTCGCCACCCTCGACCTCGCCGGGCCCGTGGACGTGGCCGAGGCCGCCGTACGGGCCCGGGCCGCGCAGCGCGACTGGGCCCGGGCCACCCACCTGGAGCGGGCGGCCGTGCTGCGCCGCGCCGGGGACCTGTTCGCCGAGCACGCCGAAGAACTGCGGGACTGGCTGGTACGGGAGTCCGGCTCCATACCCGGCAAGGCGGACTTCGAGCTGCACGTCGCCGCGCAGGAGTGCTACGAGGCGGCCGCACTGGCCTCGCGTCCTGCCGGGCAGGTCCTGCCCAGCGAAGCGCCCCGGCTCTCCTTCACCCGGCGGGTGCCGGCCGGGGTGGTCGGGGTCATCGCCCCGTTCAACGCGCCGCTGATCCTGTCGATCCGTTCGGTGGCCCCGGCCCTCGCCCTGGGCAACGCGGTCCTGCTCAAGCCCGACCCGCGCACCGCCGTCTGCGGCGGCATCGCCCTGGCCGCGGTGTTAGCCGCGGCGGGGCTTCCCGCGGGGCTGCTGCACGTGCTGCCGGGCGGGGCCGCGACGGGGGCGGCGGTCGTCGCCGATCCCCGCGTACGGGTGGTGTCGTTCACCGGATCGACCGCTGCCGGACGCACGGTCGCAGAGCTGGCGGGACGTCACCTGACGCGTGCGCACCTGGAGCTGGGCGGCAACTCGGCGCTCGTCGTGCTGGAGGACGCCGACGTGGAAGCCGCCGTCGCACAGGCCTCCTGGGGCTCCTTCTTCCACCAGGGGCAGATCTGCATGACCGCCGGGCGCCACCTGGTGCACGCCTCCCTGTACGACGAGTACGTGGAGCGGCTCGCCGCGCGTGCGGAGGCGCTGGCGGTGGGGGACCCGTACCGCGAGCGCGTGCACCTGGGGCCGCTCATCGACCGGGGTCAGGTGGAGCGCGTCCACGCCCTGGTCGAGGCGAGCGCCGAGCAGGGTGCCAAGCTGGTGGCGGGCGGCACCCACCGGGACCTGTTCTACCGGCCGACGGTGCTGGCCGCGGTGTCCGACGACTGCCCGGCCTACACGGAGGAGGTCTTCGGCCCCGTGGCGCCCGTACGGTCCTTCGCTACGGAGGACGAGGCGGTGGCACTGGCCTCGGCCGGCCCCTACGGCCTCTCCCTCGGCATCGTCACGCGCGACGCGGCGCACGGGCTCGACCTGGCCGGCCGCATCCCGACCGGTATCGCGCACGTGAACGACCAGACGGTCAACGACGAGGCCGTGGCCCCCTTCGGCGGCGTCGGCGCGTCGGGCACGGGAGCCCGCTTCGGCGGCGAAGCGAACCTGGAAGCCTTCACCGAACTCCGCTGGACCACGGTCCGCACGGCCGCGCCCGCTCACCCGTTCTAGGGAACGGCGGCGCACCAGGAATGCTGGGGACGGATCGTTCGTTCACGCAGGACAACCGGCTACATCAGGAGGTTCGGACACCGTGGCGACAATCAAGCTCACCAAGGAGAACTTCGACCGGACGGTCAGCGAAAACCCCTTCGTGCTGATCGATTTCTGGGCCGGCTGGTGCCGTCCCTGCCTGCAGTTCGCACCGGTCTACGAGAAGGCCTCCGAGGCCAATCCGGACCTGCTCTTCGCCAAGGTGGACACCGAGGCGCAGCAGGAGCTGGCCGGGGCCTTCCAGATCACCTCCATCCCGACGCTGATGATCGTCCGGGACCAGGTGGCAATCTTCGCGCAGCCCGGCGCGCTCCCCGAGGCGGCGCTGACCGACCTCATCGCTCAGGCCCGCGCCCTGGACATGGACGAGGTCCGGGCGAAGATCGCCTCCTCGGACCGGCCCGCCTCCTCGGACCGACCGGGGGGAGCGGGCACGGACGAGGGCGGCTCCGGCACGCCGGAGGCCTGAAATTGCCCGCACGCGCCCCGGGCCCCCGGCGACACTGGCCGCATGACTGAAGCGGTGGAATACGACGTGGTGGTGCTCGGCGGGGGACCGGCCGGCGAGAACATCGTGGACCGGACCCGGGCGGCCGGGCTGACCACGGCGCTGGTGGAGAGCGAGCTCGTGGGCGGGGAGTGCTCGTACTGGGCCTGCATCCCCAGCAAGGCACTGCTGCGCCCGGTGCTGGCCCGGGCCGATGCGCGCAGGGTGCCCGGCCTGGCCGCAGCCGTAGGGGGCGCCCTGGACGCGGAGGCGGTGTACGCGCACCGCGACTACTGGACCGGCAGCTGGAAGGACGACGGCCAGATCGAGTGGCTCGACTCCATCGGCGCCCACGTGTACCGGGGCCACGGCCGGCTCTACGGGATCCGCAAGGTCGCCGTCACCAGCCCCGAGGGCGAGCACCACGTCCTGACCGCCCGCCACGCCGTGGTGGTCGCGACGGGCACCCGGGCCGTGATCCCGCCCCTCCCCGGGATCGTCGGGGCCCGCCCCTGGACCAGCCGGGAGGCGACCTCCGCCCGTCAGGCGCCGGAGCGGCTGCTGATCGTCGGCGGTTCGGTGGTCGCCGCAGAGATGGCGACGGCCTGGCAGGCCCTCGGCTCCCGCGTCACCGTGCTGGTGCGGGGCTCGGGGCTGCTGCCCAGGATGGAACCGTTCGCCGGGGAACTGGTCGCCGAGGCGCTGCGCGAGGCCGGCGCGCAGATCCGTACGGACGTCACGGTGGAGGCGGTCGTACGGGACGGGGCGACCGGGCCCGTCACCGTCGTGCTGGAGGGCGGCGAGACCGTCGAGGGCGACGAACTGCTGATGGCGACCGGCCGCGCCCCGCGCACCGACGACATCGGTCTCGACACCGTGGGCCTGACCCCGGGGGACTGGATCGGCGTCGACGACAGCTGCCGGGTCCCCGGCCACGACTGGCTCTACGCCGTCGGTGACGTCAACCACCGCGCGCTGCTCACCCACCAGGGCAAGTACCAGGCCCGGATCGCCGGCGCCGTCATCGCGGCCCGCGCGGCCGGTGGGGAACCGGCCGACACCGGCCGCTGGGGCGCGCACACCGCGACCGCCGACACCGCGGCCCTCCCGCAGGCCGTGTTCACCGATCCCGAGGCCGCGGCCGTGGGCCTGACCCTGGCCGAGGCGCAGAAGGCGGGCCACCGGGTCCGCGCGGTGGACTACGACCTCGGGAAGGTCTCGGGCGCCGGCCTGTACGCCGACCCGTACCCGGGCCGGGCCCGGATGGTCGTCGACCTGGACCGGGAGGTGCTGCTCGGCGCCACCTTCGTCGGGCCGGGCGCGGCGGAACTCCTGCACGCGGCCACCATCGCCGTCGCGGGAGAGGTGCCGATCAGCCGGCTGTGGCACGCGGTCCCGGCGTTCCCGACCGTCAGCGAGATCTGGCTCAGGCTGCTGGAGACGTATCGCGGCTAGCGGCGGTGCCGGCGCCGGCGGCGGCGGCGGTGCTGACGCCGCCGGTGGTGACGGCGGCTGCGCCGCCGGAGGCCGCCGGTGATCAATTGGCCCTGGAAGGCGGGCTGAGGGGCCGGTTGGATGGGAGGCACCGACGAAACGAAGGAGCCACCGTCCGTGATAGTGATCGCCCACCTCAGCGATGTCCACTTCGACGGCGACGCGCGTGCCGCCGACCGCGCCCGCGCCGTCATGGAGTACCTCGACGGTCTGCCGTACGACCTCGACGCGGTGCTCGTGAGCGGCGACATCGCCGACCACGGCACCCCCGAGGAGTACGACGAGGCACGCAAACTGCTGCGCTCGCGCCACCCGTCGGTCATCTGCCCGGGCAACCACGACGAGCGGCTCGCCTTCCGGCAGGGACTGCTCGGGGAGACCGAGCCGACCGCGGAGCCGGTGGACCAGGTGGTGCGCGGCGACGGCTTCGTACTCGCGGTGTGCGACTCCTCCGTGCCCGGCGAACACCAGGGTTTCCTCGCGGAGTCGACACTGGAGTGGCTGGAGGGTGTCCTGGCCGGAACACCGCGCGAGGTACCGGTTCTGGTGGCCTTCCACCACCCGCCCGTCACCCTGCACATCCCGTACGTGGACGGCATCCGGCAGTTCGGCGAGGAGCGGCTCGCGGCGCTCGCCGAACGGCACCCGCACCTCAAGGCGTTCCTCTGCGGCCACGCCCACACCGGGGCCGCCACGACGTTCGCGGGCCGGCCGCTGCTGGTGGCGCCCGGCGTGGTGTCCACGACGCGGCTGCCGTGGGAGGCGCAGAGCGGCCCCGACGAGCACGTCCACCTCGACGAGCCGCCGGTCGTCGCCTTCCACGTGCTGGGTGAGGACGGGCGGCTGACGACCCATTACCGGGTGGTCGTGGACCGCCGGTAGCTGCTGCCGTCGCGGGTACGGGTGAGGTGGCCCGAGGTGACCAGGTAGCGGCGCAGCGCCGAGCAGTCCTCGTGGACGGTGCGCAAAGCGTCGTTCACCTCGGGCTCCGTGTACTCGCGTCCCGGGGTGAAGAGGGTTCCGGCGAGGTGGGCCAGCAACTGCTCGCGTCGTGCCGCCTTGCGCGGAAGGGCGGTGAGGCGGCCGTGGGAGAAGAGGTCGTCGACACCTCGCGGGCGGCGGGGCTCCGCGCCGTGGTCCTCGGGTCGGGTGTGGTGTGACGTTTCGGTGCTCTGTGACATGCCGTGCAGCTTCGCTCCGCCGATGCCGTTCGTGCAACGCAATTGACGGCGCTCGCCATTCATCCGGGCGTGTGGCCCGCCGGCCCCGGACGTCCTCCGGGGCCGGCGGACCCGCTCGTGCGCGCCGGGCTCAGGGGGCGACGGTGATCTGCTGCGCCGGGTCGGTGGTGTCGGTGACCTTGTAGAGGGCGTTGAAGGTGGACGACGTCGCGCTCGTCGGGCAGCCGAAGCCGCCGGTGACGGTGACCGGCACCGAGGCGTTGGTGAAGGTCAGGCTGGACGGGGCGCCGTTGGCCCAGGCTCCGCCGACGCTCGCCGGGCCCGTCGGGGCGGCCGTGACCGTACAACTGGCCAAGCCGGTGGTGTGGACGACCAGGCCGCCGGTCGGCACCGTCATGGTGGCCGTGACGGGCGAGCCGTTCTGCATCGACACCGACCAGGCGCCGCTGGTGGTCACCGTCGGGGTGACGCCCGGCATGCTCGACGTGCAGGAGCTGTACGTGGGCGGGGAGATCGGCGAGGAGACCGGCCCGGCGGCGTTGTGGTTGCCGGGGGCGGCCGGCACCGTACCGGTGGAGACGGAGACCGTGCAGGTGACGGTCACCGAACCGGCCTTGAGGGTGGCCTTGCCGCTGAGCGTGGCCCGGAAGGCGTGCCCGGCCGGGGTGACGGTGGTCGACCCGGCCAGCGGTAACGGCGCGGCGGTGGCGGAGGTGGAGACCACGGTCAGGGCCGCGGCGGCGGCCATCCCGAGGGCGAACGCGGTGCGCGTACGGCTCATGGCTGTACTCCTTGGGAATCGTGGAGCGCGGTGGGGGAGCGGGTGGGGTCCGCTGCCGCGTCCCGGTCGGGGATGGGATCCCGGGAAGCGGTGGGGTCCGCGGCCTCGGTGGCGTCCGGGGCGCGCGGGGCGGCGTACGGCTGCCAGGCGAAGATCAGCCCGCCGCCGAGGATGCCGAGCAGGGTGCCGATCAGGAAGCCGCCGAGGTTCGACAGCACCAGGGCGGCGGTCGCGATCAGGGTGGTGAGGATTCCGGCGAGGGTGCGCTGCTGCGGGGCGAACCACGCCGTGAGCCCGAGGACGATCATGACGATCCCCATCAGGACGGACGGGATGCCCGCCACCCCCTGCTGGAGCATGATCTTCAACGGGGCCAGCGGCAGGACGCAGATCCAGGCCCCGGCCGCGAGGGCGGCCAGCCCGCCCCAGAAGGGCCTGCCGCGCCGCCAGCGCCGCCACGACAGCCGGCGGCTGCTCGGCCGCGAGGACGGCTTGCGACTGCTCGGCCGCGAGGACGGCTCACGACCGTTCCGGCGACCGCTCAGAAGCATTCCTTCTTCCCCTTGCTGATTCCCATGCTCAGCCCGGAGAGCTTGAAGGTGCCCGCGTTGGTGGCCCACGCGGTCTGGTGCAGGTTGCTGATGGCGACCGTGTCGGCCTGCTGGGCGAACAGGTCCTGCATGCCCACCGCCTCCGCCGGTCCCTTGTCGAGCGTCGACGCGTCGCGGCCGATCTCGATGTTGCTGAACACGGCGTCACCGGAGAGCTGGGTGGCGTCGACGAACAGGTTGCTCGCCTCCACGGGGTCCTTATCACCCGCGGTGAGGTTGAGCGAGATGTCCCCGATGAGCGGGAGGGTCGTCACCACCGACTGGCACAGGCTGTGGAGCTTGGCCTCCTTGATGGCGGTGACGGCCACGGGTATGAGGTCCTCGCGGGCGTTGACGTCGACACTGCCGTACTGGGCGAAGCCCTCGCCCTCCAGGCTCTTCGCCGACACCTTGAACTGCTGTCCGGAGACGGCGAAGGAGGCGGCGAGCGCGCCTTGCGCGAGGGCGATCCCGAGGCCTGCGGTCACGGCCACGGCGGGCACGGTCAGAAGGGCGAAACGCCGCCACCGGACCCGCCCGGTGCCCCTTCGGTCGTCCTCGCCGGTGGTGTCCCCGGTACCGGGTGGTTCGGATAAGTTCGGTGAGGTTGCCATGAGATCGTCCCTGTATCTCGGCTGTGCACCTTTGTTACCGACGAGTTGAATGTAAGAGTGCCAATGGAGGTTGGCAAGGTTGCTCGAACGTACCTTTTCGGCCGAGTCCTACTGCCCCGTACGCCGCTCGCCGGCCTCCGTACGCAGCAGTTCGGCGACCTCAGCCTCCACCCGCCGGGCCATCGCGACGGCGAACTCGGCGGCCACGACCTCGCCGGCCACCGGCCGTAGCGCCGCGGCCGCCTCCGAGATGTGATCCAGCTGGGTGGCCGAAAGCCGCTCCGCCCCGTCCGGGCCGACGAGTCCGTCCGGACCGATCACGTGCCGCCGGAACAGCCCCACGAACCGGTCGGCGAGCGCGGCCGCCTGGTCCTGTACGAAGTCCCCGGCGTCCAGGATCTCCGCGAGCGGCACGCCCTGACGCACCAGCGCCAGCGTCGCCTCCAGCAGCCGCCGGCTGCGGTGCGTGACCCGGTCGCCCTCTACCCGTAGGTAACCCAGCTCCACCGCCCGCCGGGTGTCCTCGGCCGTCGCCGCCCGGCCGAACAGGTCGCCCAGCTCGGCCGTCGTCATGGTGACCGGCTCCTCCCGCTCCCAGCCGTCGGTCATCGCCCGTTCCAGGCCCAGGAGTTGCGACAGTCCGCCGCCCTGCTCCCACGCGTGCAGCAGCTCGGCGATGCCGTTGACGGAGTAGCCGCGCCCCAGCAGGTCGCTGATCAGCCGCAGCCGCGTCAGGTGGTCGTCCGAGTACCAGGCGAGCCGGCCCTCCCGGCGGGGCGGGGGCAGCAGCCCGCGCTCCTGGTAGTAGCGCAGGTTGCGCACCTTGACGCCCGCCGCCCGCGCCACGTCCTCGCGGCGGTAACGGCCGGCGCCGCTCCGGCCGTCGTCCGGTGCTTCCTGATCCGCCTGGCTGCCCACGCGGCCGAGTGTAGGACGTACCGGCAGGTCACTTGGGTCCTACGGGCGCTCCTACGGGCGCTGTTCCCGTTCCATCCGCTTGACCGCCCGCAGCACCACGAACTTGGGTTCGCTCGCCGTGACTTCGCTGTTGCCGAAGAGCCGCTTGAGGTGGGTGTGGTAGCCCATGTGGCGGTTGGCGACCACCCACAGCTCGCCGCCCGGCCGCAGCACCTTGCGGGACTGGGCGAACATCCGCAGCGCGGTCGCGTCAGTGGTGGCCTGGTGGGAGTGGAACGGCGGGTTGCACAGGACGAGGTCCACGGAACCGGGGTCGAGCATGGCCACGCCGTCACCGACCAGGAAGTCGGCCCGGTCGCGGTCGCGCGTCACGTTGGCACGGAACGTGGCCTTCGCCGAGGCGATCGCCTGGTAGGACTCGTCCGTGAACACGACCTCCGCCCGGGGGTCGGCGACCGCGACCGCCGTGCCGATGACGCCGTTGCCGCAGCCGAGGTCCACGACGCGGGCGCCGTCGGTGTTGGTCGGGATGGACTGCAGGAAGAAGCGGGTGCCGACGTCGAGCCGGTCCGCGCAGAAGATGCCCGCATGGTTGACCACGGTCAGCCCGGCGCCGGAACCGCCGTCCGCGTCGACGGTGTACGTCACCGGCCACGGGTCGGCGGACGCGCCACCCGTCTTCGTCGCCGAGGGCGCACTCGCCGCGCCGGTCGCGTCGGCGGGCGTACAGAAGATCAGCCGCGCCTTCTTCTCGGCGAGCGAGGTCCTGGTCGGCCCCAGGATCCGCTCGAAGAGGCGCAGCGTGGAGGTGTGGATCTCCTTGACCATGCCGGCGCCGACCACGACGCTGTCCGCGTGCAGCCGCGGCGCCAGCCGGTGGAGCTGGTCCTCCAGCAGCGCGAGGCTCTTGGGAACCCGGACCAGGAGCACGTCGATCCGCGCGGGCGGCTCGTCCTGCGTGGTCAGCAGGGTCACCGTGTCCTTGGCAGTGCCGATCCCGGCCCGGTCCAGGTTGGCCATGGTGGCCGAGCGGGTCAGGGAGGAGTCGGTGATCTGCGTCGGGTGGTAGGCGGCCAGGGCGGTCGTCAGCGCCCCCCAGCGGTCGCCGAGGACGGTGATCTGCCGGCCGCCGCCGAGGTCGACCGGTCCGCGGTCCCCGGTCCCGGATTCGAGGTGGTGCAGGAGGTACTCGTCGGCGGCGTCCCAGGCGCGGAGCCGGTCGCGCGGGTCCTGGGGGAAGCGGGTGAGCTCGTAGGAGCCGAAAGGCGTGGTCAGACGGTTCATATTGGCCCCAGGCTATCGGAGACGGCCGCCCGGCCCCGCACGGACGGGGCCGGGCGGGGCCGCAGGCCGCCTGCCGTGAACCGTCAGCCGGGCATTACGGTGGGACACGAAGACCTCCGTGTGTGGTGTGGAGCCTAGACACCTCCACCACACCGGAGGTCTTCGCCATGATCAAGACCCGGCCCTGTTAACAACGCTCGTGATCAATACACCTAGGCCGGGAGCTCGCCCGCCATGGCGGCCGCGAGGCGCAGGTACGGGGCCGCCTCGGCGGCGCGGCCCTGGCGCTCCAGGGTGCGGCCGAGCATCAGCTGCGCGTAGTCCTCCACCGGCCAGCGCTCCAGGATGGCGCGCAGCTCCAGCTCGGCCCGCGAGAGCTGGGCGGAGTGGTAGTAGGCGCGGGCCAGCAGCAGCCGGGGCGCGAGCTGCTCGGGGGCCTCGGCGGTCAGCGTGGCCAGGACCCGGGCCGCCGTCGCGTACTCCTTCGCGTCGAAGAAGAGGCTGCCCCGCGCCCAGCGCTCGGCGGCCGTTCCGTGCCCGTAGTACGCCGTCTGCGCGTCACGCACGGCGTCCTGGGTCTCCCGGGCCTCCTTGGCGTCCATGACCGTTCCTTCCGCCGTTCAGGTGGTGTGTCCGGTCGCTCCAACACGGTGGCACCCCGCCGCATTCCACGGAACGCGGCGGCCCCGGCGGTACTAAGTTGTGCGGTATGAGCAATCTCGATCGCCAGCCCGCCCTCTCCGTCTGCGGCGGCCGCGGTTTCGTCGTCGCCGAGCCGGTACGGGAGCTCCTCAGCCCGCGTACGGTCAAGCTCGGGGAGTCCACCGAGGTGCGCCGCCTGCTGCCGAACCTGGGACGCCGGATGGTGGGGGCCTGGTGCTTCGTCGACCACTACGGGCCCGACGACATCGCCGACGAGCCGGGCATGCAGGTGGCACCCCACCCGCACACCGGCCTGCAGACCGTGAGCTGGCTGCACGAGGGGGAGGTCCTGCACCGCGACAGCGTGGGCAGCCTCGCGACGATCCGGCCGCGCGAGCTGGGCCTGATGACCTCGGGCCACGGCATCAGCCACTCCGAGGAGAGCCCGCGCCGGCACGCCCGCTTCCTGCACGGCGCCCAGCTGTGGGTGGCTCTCCCGGATGCGCACCGCCACGTGGCCCCGCACTTCCAGCACCACGCGGACCTGCCCCGCGTCACGGCCCCGGGCCTGACCGCGACGGTCATCCTGGGCACCCTGGACACGGCCACCTCGCCCGGCACGGCCTACACCCCCATCGTGGGCGCCGACCTCGCCCTGACGGCCGGCACCGAAACCCGGCTGCCGCTCGACCCGGACTTCGAGTACGCGGTCCTGTCGATGTCGGGCGAAACCCACGTCGACGGCGTCCCCCTCCTGCCGGGCGCGATGCTCTACCTGGGCTGCGGCCGCACGGAACTCCCCCTGCGCGCCTCCTCGGACGCGGGCGTGATGCTCCTGGGCGGCGAACCGTTCGAGGAGGAGATCGTCATGTTCTGGAACTGGATCGGCCGCTCGCACGAAGAAATCGTGCAGGCCCGCGACGACTGGATGAACGGGTCGCGGTTCGGCGAGGTAAAGGGCTACGACGGCCCTCCACTTCCGGCTCCTGAACTCCCTCCCACCCACCTGAAGCCCAGGGGAAGGGTGCGTTGACCTGCTGGTTTGTGTGGACGAGGGCTGGGTGTCGTGCTCGCACCCGGCCCTCCGGTTTTGGTTTCGCAGGGGAGGCCGCCGGACATGGTGTGAGAGCCTTCGGCGTCGACGGTCGAGGCGGCTCATGTGTCGCAGGCTGTAACCAAGTTTGGTCGGACGAATGCTGACCCTTTGCTGACTTTACTGACGAGTAGTTAGATCTAACCGCTGGTTAGTCGAGTCCGCTTGCACGCGAAGGACGGCGGTGGCCGCCGCTGCGCCGCCAGCTTCGACGATCGCGACTTCGGATCTGGCCGGGCGCGCGATTCGTCGATGAAGTGTGCGTGGTGGATCTTGTGTACAAGACAACGCCCTCGCCTGCCCAGTCCCCTCCGCCAGGTTGTGACGGAGCGCCGTGTGCGCGCCGGAGACTTACGGCTCCGAGGCGGCTGGACGCTCGGCTCGACCGGGTAGGCCGCACCCGCCTTGCTTCCACGTGGGCCGCCTTCGCTCGAGCCGCCGCCTAGGCACCTACATGCCGCGATGGATGTTGGCTGGCCAGCGAGAAGGTGGTTCCGTAGCCTGAAGGATCTGGAGCACGGTCGCACGTTCAGTATCCCGAGACTGCGCTACCGGTTTCTGTCTCAGGCACTGCGTCACTTGCCCCTCGCAGTGACCACACGCTTCAGCCTCGACCGCAGCCTGCCTCTGCGAGGTCGCGAGGCCCGATGGGCCATAGATGAAGCCTCAGAGGCCGACACTCACGGTCAGCCGCCCAGCTGATGTGATACTCCCGGAGCAAAACGCCGGTCGCACGTCGGTCCGAACTCGTCGCGACATCCGATAACCCGGGCAATGCAGAGTGATCGCGGAGGTCGAGCTGTAATTGACGGTTGCCGCGAGTCGGCGACTGGCGGGGCGTGACCGACCGTGGGAGAGGGTGTCAGCGTGACAGACACTCCGCACAAGGGAACACGTGCCGACGACACGTGGCTCTCGTCGCCGCAGGGCTGGTGGACCTGGCGCCGAACGCGATCGGCGCAGCCGTGGGAGCGGCCCAGCACCTACCTGGAGGTGCTGACCCCAGCACGCAGTCACCCGGTGGGCGGCATCCGTTAGTCGTGCCTGAATGCTGGGATCCAGTCGTCTTCAAGGAGCGTATCGACAAGCCCCTGCGGGCTTTCTGGCCGAAGAAGTCGTGCATCTCGTCTGGATCGATCTTGCTTTCTCGCCGCCGGCCGCGGTTGCGGCGGCCAGCGGCTACTGGGGGTGGCGTGCGGCCGAGGAGTCCGACAACGAGGCGCTCGCACGTCCGGCTGCCTCGATGGAACTGGTCCATGCGGCGGCGTGCCGCCACTTGCCGAGCGACCCCGACTGCCACGGACGGGTGACTCCCCGCATCGGGAACTTTGCCCTGCGCGTTGATCAGACTCCACGACCGCTGCGTGCGGCTCCTTCGATCGATGCTGGGAAATTGTCATGGCAATGCTCGCCAGGAAAGCCGGTCATGATGGTGGCACGTCGACGGCCGCTTGCTTGCCACCATCCCGGTCGGTGAAGCAGGCGGTCGCATCGATCGGCCGTGCTCTTCCCGCCCTCCCTCCCGCGCCCGACGTAACTGCCAGGACGGCGCTCACATGCTGACCGACGCGTTGGGCGCGATGGCACGCACGTCGTTCCGGCACTGCCGACTGGTACTGAGCCTGGCGGCCTTGCTGATCGTGACGTGTGCCGCAGTCGGCTTCACCGTCGGAGGTCACTGGTCCAACGGTGGCTACACCGCCGAGCGCACGGCCGCTCAGCGCGCAGAGGCCGTGGCACAGAAGTTCGGTGCGGGTACGGCCGACCTGGTGTTGTACGCACGGCCAGGTCGACCGGTCGACTCTCATGACGTAGCGGTACAAGGCCGACGGGCCACGGAACTGGCTCAGCGGACATCCGGAGTCGGTTCGGCTTTGTCGTACTGGACCACTGGGCTTGAGCCTCTGCGCTCGGCGGACGGCAAGGGCGCTTTGTTGCGGATCGATCTCAAGGGAGACCAGTCGCAGGAAGCCAGGACGGCTCGCACTCTGGTGCCCGCGCTTCGGGCCGCAGCCCCCGGCTTGGCACTGTCGGCCAGTGGGCCGAGCTGGATCAATGCGCAGGCCACGGACCTGGTCAAGGAAGACCTGCTCCGTTCCGAGCTGTTGGCCCTGCCGGTGATCGCTGCCGTACTTGTACTGGCCTTCGGGTCGATCGGTGCGACATTGGTGCCGGTGCTCATCGGTGGTGTGGCCGTATCCGGGGCGCTGGCGATTCTGACCGTAAGTACCTGGGTGTTCCCGGTATCTGTCTTCGCCGCCAACCTGAGCTTCGCGCTCGGTTTCGGACTGGCCGTGGACTACGGGCTGTTCACATTGTCCCGGTACCGCGAGGAACGGGGGCGGGGTCTAACCGGTGAGGCGGCGGTCGCCCGGGCGATGTGCACGGCCGGCCGTTCAGTGATGGTCTGCGCGGTGACCATGGCCTGGTGCATGGCGGCCTTGTTCGTATTCCCGCTGGGCTTGGTCCGCTCGTTGGCGGTGGCCTCGATCATCGTCGTCGTATGCTGCGCGATCACGACGTTCGTTGTGTTGCCCGCGCTGATCGGAGCTCTGGGTGACCGGCTGGAACGGTTCGATCCCTTTCGCGGACTTCCTTGGCGCCGATCACCGCTGGAGGCATCGGCCAGCCCGACCTGGCGTCGCATCGCCGTAGCGGTGACTGGCAGGCCACTGCTCTGGGCGGGGACGGGAGCGGCACTGCTTCTGACGCTGGCAATGCCGGCTGTCGAACTGCGGCCGGCACTGATGGACGAGTCCATCCTGCCAGCCCGAGCAGAGGCACATGCCGTCGCCGACCGTGTCCGCGCCGACTTCCCGCACCCACCGGAGCGACAGCTGACCGTAGTGCTGCCGAAAACCGATCCGGTGAGGCAATCGGCCGCCTTGGACGCCTACGCCCGGCGCCTGGCCGGCTTGCCGGGGCAAGACGGAGTGAGCACCCTGGCGGGGGACTACGCCAAGGGGCGGCTCGTCGAGGCCCGGCAGACGGATCTGCCACCCGGGACCGGAACCTTGCTGGTGGTCTTTGCGGCCGGGCCGCCCCAATCGGCGACCACGACCGCTTTGGTCGACGCGCTGCGTACCGCCGCAGCACCCGGACCGGCCGAGGTCGCAGGTGTTGCCGTCCAACTCGCGGACACCAAGGCACAGATCAGCGCCGCGCTGCCATGGTGGGCCGGTCTGATGCTCGGGGGCAGCCTTGTCGGCTTGCTGGTGTTCACCAGGAGCCTGGTCGTGGCGGTGAAGGCGGCGGTGCTCGGTAGCCTGAGTGTCGTCGCTGCGGTCGGTCTGATGGTCTTCCTCTTTCAGGACCTGCACCTTCTGGGACCGTCGGTCGACGGAAGAGAGCCCTCGTTGGAGATCACCATGCCGCTGTTGGCGAGTGCGCTCGCCTTCGGCCTCTGCGTGGACTACGAGGTCTTCCTCATCGCCCGGATGGCGGAGCAATGGCGGCGCACGGGACAGAACACCGGCTCCATCGTGTTCGGTATCGAGCACACGGGCCGGCTGTTCACGGCCGCAGCCCTGGTTGTCGCGGTCAGCATGGGTGCGTTGGTGATGTCTCAGGTCACCCTGCTGGTGGTCCTGGGAGCCACGATGGCCGCGGTCGTCGTACTCGACGCCACCGTGGTCCGCGGCATCCTCGTTCCCGCGGTCATGCAGCTGGCCGGACGGGCCAACTGGTGGAGACCCGAACTGCGTCGCTGCGCAACGGCTGCCGAACCGAGCCTGCCCACCGGCGCCGGGTGACCAGTAGTCCGTGGACTTCCAGACGATTTGATCACTCGTGTGGGCTGGTCGGGTGAATTGTGTCAGAGCGGTCCGGCGCGGGACTGGAGACTGTCGCGGACTGCCTTGGAGTGACCTGGGAGAACATCTTGCCAACGTCTCAATCCGTCGCCGTAATCGGCACATCGTGTCGACTGCCGGGCGGGATCAGCGATCTGGACGCTTTGTGGACGGCACTGACGAAGAGCGAGGACCTGGTCAGCGAAGCACCGGCGCAGCGCTTCGACACGGCGGACTTCCTGGACGGCGGACGACGCCGTCCTGGGCGGAGCTACACGTTCGCGGGCGGCTTCCTTCCGGACATCCATGGCTTCGATTGCGAGTTCTTCCGCGGCATCTCGCGCCGTGAGGTCCTCACCATGGATCCGCAGCAGCGCATGCTGCTGGAGCTAGCGGTCGAGGCACTCGACGATGCGGGCGTCGATCCCGAACACTACGCCGGGGCGGACGGCGCTGTCTTCGTAGGTTGTTCCAGCCACGACTTCGGACGGTTGGCCAAGGCCAAAGCGTCGGCGGGCGACGTCTACTCGATGACCGGGACCGCGCTCGCCAACACCGCCAATCGCATCTCCCACCTGCTGGACTGGCACGGTGAGAGTTTCGCCCTCGATACCGCCTGCTCCTCCGCTCTGACCGCCGTGCACCGCGCCTACGAGCATCTGTGTGCCGGCCGGGCAGCGCTGGCCCTGGCCGGCGGGGTCAACGTGCTGCTGGACCCGGGGGTGTTCGCCGGGTTCTCCAACGCCTCCATGCTGTCACCCACCGGCCGCTGCCGGGCCTTCTCGGCAGACGCCGACGGCTATGTCCGAGCTGAGGGTGGTGGCCTGCTGCTGCTGAAGCGACTTGAGGACGCGCTGGCAGACGGTGACCGGGTCCATGCCGTGATCCTGGGTAGCGGGGCCAACAACGACGGCCATACCCAGGGTCTCGCCTTGCCCAGCGCACGAGCTCAGGAATCACTGCTGCGCCGGGCCTACGACGCCGCGTCGGTGCATCCGGACCGTCTGGTCTACCTGGAGGCCCACGGAACGGGAACGCCCATCGGTGATCCGATCGAGTGCGATGCCATCGGCCGGGCGCTTGCCGTCCGGCGTACGGTCGGTCCGCTGCCGTTGGGTTCGGTGAAAACCAACCTGGGGCACATGGAAGCGGCGTCCGGCCTTCCCGGCCTCCTCAAGGCCATCCTGGTCCTGCGGCACCGTGCGGTGCCACCCAGCCTCCACGCCGAACCCCTGAATCCCCGCATCGACTTTCGGCAACTGAACCTCAGTCCCACCGTCCGGTCGCAGACCGTCGAGGTGACCGCTGACGCGGTGGTCGGAGTGAACTCGTTCGGTTTCGGCGGCGCCAACGCCCACGTCCTGCTGGGACGCGCCCCGGAGAGCCACAAGCCGCCGCCGCCGGCGGGTCCCGTGCCCGTCACGGTCTCCGCCCGTGGCTCCGCCGCGCTCGCCGAGGCATGCGAACGGCTCGCCGAGAGGCTGGAGGACGCCGATGCGAGCACCTTCTACGGCATCGCGCACACCACGTCACGCCGCCGCGCACGGCACGACCACCGCACCGTGGTGATGGCCGCAACCGCGCAGGAAGCGGCGAGGGCTCTGCTCGCGGCAGCGCGTGGGGATCGTTCCGTGCCAGGCTCGGCGACCGCCCGGAAGGTCACCCAGGGCCGAGTGGCGTTCGTCTTCTCCGGCAACGGATCTCAGTGGTCCGGCATGGGGGCCGAACTGCTGCGCACCGAGCCTGTCTTCCGCCGGACGGTCGAGTCCGTGGACCGGGTCCTGGAGCCGCTGATCGGCTGGTCCGTCGAAGAGGCGATGAACGCGGGTGACCCGGAGCGGCTCAAGTCCACCGCAGTGGCGCAGCCGCTGCTGTTCGCCTACCAACTCGCCGTCGTGGAACTGCTCCGCTCCCACGGAGTACGCCCGGAAGCAGTGGTCGGGCACAGCGTCGGGGAGATCGCTGCGGCCTACACGGCGGGAGCGCTCGATCTGAGGACCGCTGCCCGGGTGGTGGCCGCACGCAGCCTGGCGCAGGAAGTGGCGGTCGGCACCGGCCGGATGGCTGCCGTAGGGCTGTCCGAGGAGGAGCTGACCGCCGAGATCGCCGCTCTCGGGCACCGTCTGGAACTAGCGGGAGTCAACAGTCGCACCGACACCACGGTCGCCGGACCGGCCGAGGACGTGGCCAAGCTTTGTGACGTGCTGGGGGAGCGGGGCATCTTCGCGCGTGAACTCGACCTCGATTACGCCTTCCACAGCAGGGCCATGGACCCTGTCAAGGACGTCCTGCTGCATGGGCTGCAGGGTCTGGAACCGAGCCGGCCGCAGCTCACGTTCGCCTCCACGGTGACCGGTGGCGTGTTGGACGACAGGCCCTTGGACGCCGACTACTGGTGGCGCAACGTTCGCGAGCCCGTGCAGTTCGCCTCGGCCGTCGAAGCCCTGACAGCGGAAGAGCTCGACGTCTTCGTCGAGATCGGGCCCCACTCCGTTCTCCGTCCCTACCTGCGCCGTCTGGTCCACGGTGACCGGTCGCCGGTCGAGGTGGTCAGTACGGGTGCCCGGCAGGCCGACGGACCGGCCGCCATGAACACCGCGGTCGCTCACGTGCTGGCCGCCGGGGCGGCCACCGACGGTCAGAGGCACTTCCCTCACCCCACCCCACCGGTCGACCTGCCCAGCTACCCCTGGCAGCGGGAACGGCTGTGGGGAGCCGACCCTAGCTGCTGGTCCCGCTTGAGCAGTGACGGTGTGACGGTCCATCCGCTCCTCGGACAGCGGGCACTCACCGCCCAACCCGCCTGGCATGGTGTGCTGAGCAGCGTGCGCGTCCCGTGGCTACCCGAACACCGTGTGGGACGGACCACCGTGCTGCCCGCGACCGCGTTCCTGGAAGCCGCCCTCGCGGCCGGTCAGCACTTCCTCGACACATCCACCCTGGAAGTCACCGAGCTGTCCGTCACCAGCGCCTGTGTCCTCCCCGGTGACGACAGTACGGACGACCTGATGCTGCAGACCGGTGTCGATCCGCAGACCGGAACGGTGAGCATCGCCAGCCGTCGGGCGGACGACTCCCCTTGGCAGCCCCACGCACAGGGCAGGGTCCGGCGACTGATGCGTCCCGCGCCCCCGGCAACGGACCTGGACGAGCTACGGAACCGCCTCCAAGCGGCTCCCTGGCCCGCCGACATGCACTACAAGGCGCTGGCCGACAACGGCATCACGCACGGTCCGGCCTTCCAAGTGCTCACCGAGTTCCGGCTGGGAGAGGCCGAGTTGCTGGCCTCCTACCGTACCGAACAACCCTTGAACGGCTATCTCGCCCATCCCGTGGTCACGGACGGAGCACTGCAGGCAGGCGCCCCGCTGCTGGCCGAGGTGGCCGGTGACGGGCTCTTCCTGCCCGTCCAGCTGGCGGCGGTGCGGCGATGGCACGCTCCGGCTGCCGAGGGATACCTGCACGTGCGGCTGGTCCGGGCCAACTCCCGGGAAGCGATCTGGGACGTGCGGGTGACGGACCTGGACGGCCGGGTCACCGTGGAGCTGGACGGCTGCCGACTGCGACGGTTCGATCACCAGGCGGCCGAACCCGCGACACTCCAGGAACTGGTCCTGCGGGCAGCTCCGTGCGGTGCGGCGGCTCCCGTCCGGCTGCCCGCTCCTGCCGACCTGATGGCCGAGACCGGGCCGGCCCGTGACCGGTTGCGCAGCCGGAGCGTTGATCACTACGACGAGGTGTCCGCCCGTACCGTGGCCATCGTGGCCGGATTCGCCAGGCGGGCCGTCGAAGCCTTGATGCCGGGGCAAACCGAATTCGACATCGACGAGCTGTGCGCGGCTGCCCAGCGGCCCAAGCACGGTGCCCATCTGCGGCACCTTGCCGCATTGATGTGCGACACAGGGCTGGCCGAGGCACTCCCCGGTACTGGCCGGTTGCGGCTGACGGACCCGGCCGCCGCCCCGGACCCACTGGAGCAGGTCCGCGCGCTGATCGCCGATCGGCCCGAGGCCCTGACCCTGACACTCCCCGGACTGCGCTGCGGCATGCAACTGCCCGAGCTCCTGAGCGGCGAGGCCGACCCCCGAGAGCTTCTCTTCGGTGAGGCCGACCAGCACCTGATCCCACAGCTCCACAGCAACGCCGCTCACCTGCGGCTACAGAACGATTACGCGGCGGAACTGCTGGCGGCGACCACCAGGCACTGGGCCAACGACCGGCCGTTGCGGATCGTGGAAGTGGGGGCGGGGACCGGTGGCCTGACCGGGGCGCTGCTGCCCGTACTGCCTCCCGAACGCACTCGGTACACGTTCACCGACCGATCCGCCGCGTTCCTGGCCGGGGCCAAGCAGCGGTTCGCGGGATATGACTTCATCGAGTACCGGACCCTCGACCTGGACCAAGACCTGACAGAGCAGGGCTACCACCCCGGCCACTACGACGTGGTGGTCGCCGGAAACGCGCTGCACACAGCGAAAGACCTGACCACCTCTGTCGCACGGCTGTCGGAACTCCTGGCGGACGGAGGCATGCTGCTGGCTCTGGAAAGCCACGACCACCACCTGTGGGTCTCCAGCTTCTTCGGCATGCTGGACGGCTACGGGAACCACACGGACACCGATCTGCGGCCGCAATCACCACTGCTGCCCCGGGCACAGTGGAAGACGCTGCTCACGGCGAACGGATTCGACGCCGTGGCATGCACTGGTGAAGCGCCGGACCCGGAACGCCCGAGTGACTCGGTGATCCTCGCCCGGCGCGCTCCGGCGGCCACGGTGGGACGGCCCGCTGACCGGCCCGCTCCGACCGGAACCTGGATGGTGGCCGCCGACGTGACGGGCGGGCTGGCCGCATCGCTGGCCGGGACGCTCGTCGCGCCGCTGCTCCCGCTCGACGGACGGGGCCTGGAGGACGTGCTGCCCCCCGAACCCGGTACCGAGGTGGGAATCGTGGCACTGATCGGCTCACCCGCTGCGCATGCTGATCCGGTCACCTCCATCACCCACACCGTCGAGCGCATGCGTGACCTGGTCGGTCGGTTCGACGGCCGTCATGTCGCCCTGTGGCTCGTCCTGCCGCCGACCGGGGTCTTCCCGGCGCCCGAGCGACCCCAGTCGCCCGAGGCGGCGGCCATCTGGGCGCTCGGCCGGACGATCGCCAGTGAACACCCGCACATCGAGGTCCGCCTCATTTCCCTGGAAGGATCGCCCGCGGCCGGGCGGGATGTCGACCGGCTGATCGAGGAGCTCCGGCAGCCCGGCGATGAACGGGAGATCGTGCTCACCGAGGGAGGGCGCTTCGTCCCCCGGCTGACTGCGGCCGCACCGCCGTCGCGTCGTCAGTCCGAGGGGTACCGGCTCAGCCTGCGCGACCCCGGCATGTCGTACCAGCTGGTGTGGGAGCCGCAGGAGGCCAGCGCGCCAGCGGCGGGGGAGGTCCTGGTCTCGGTGCGTGCCGCCGCCCTCAACTACCGGGACGTCATGCTGGCCACCGGCCTGATCCCGGACGACCAGCCGGTGGCGAACAGCGCAGGCCCCGCTCTCGGGCTGGAAGGCGCGGGCGAGGTGGTGGCGGTCGGAGCAGGCGTCAGCGGATTCCAGCCGGGCGACCGGGTCTTCGGCTCAGGAATCGGCTGGTTCTCTTCGCACGCAACTGTCCGAGCCGAGCAACTCGGGCACGTACCCGCTGGGATGACCTTCGCCGAAGCCGCCACCTTGCCCGCAGTCTTCCTCACCGCCCAGTACAGCCTGGGACGGCAGGCCAGGCTCCGTTCCGGAGAGCGGGTGCTGATCCACGGGGCGGCGGGCGGCGTCGGCCTGGCGGCCCTGCAGTACGCACGGCTGGCGGGTGCCGCTGTCGTGGCCACCGTGGGCACACCGGCCAAACGTGCCCTGCTGCACATGCTCGGGGTGAAGCACGTACTCAACTCCCGTGACCTGCGGTTCGCCGAGGATGTCAAGGAGCTGACCGGCGGCCAGGGCGTCGATGTGGTGCTGAACTCCCTGAGCGGCGAAGCCATCTCCCGTGGGCTGGAGTGCCTGCGGCCCGGCGGACGCTTCGTGGAACTGGGCAAGAGGGACTTCTACGCCAACACGCCGCTGCTTCTCGGCCCGTTCCGGCGGAACATCGCCTACTTCGGTGTTGACGTGGCGACCCTGCCAGTGCACATGCCCGACGTCGCGGCCGAGGAGTTCGCCCAACTCTGCCGCCGTGTCACCGACGGCCGCTACCGGCCCCTTCCACACCAGGTGTACTCGGCGGGCAGGATCACCGACGCTTTCCGTTCCCTGCGCCACTCCAAGCACATGGGCAAGGTCGTCGTCGAGCTGGGCGATCCGGTGCCGGTCGAGCAGCCCGTTGCGCCGGTGGCTCTGGCGCCGACAGGCAGCTATCTGATCACTGGCGGGCTCGGCGGACTGGGAGCGGCCCTGGCGGAGCTGATGGCGCAGCACGGCGCGCGTCACCTGGTCCTCGTCGGTCGTCGAGGGTCCGCCTCGCCCGAGGCACCGGCGCTGCTGGCGCGGCTGGCCGACATGGGGGTGCAGGTCACCGTCGTCGCCGCCGATGCCGGGGACCGCCTGGCCATGCGTAGGGTCTTGGCCGACGCCGACGCAGCCGGACATCCGGTGCGTGGCGTCCTGCACGCAGCCATGGTGCTGGACGACGCCCCCCTGGCAGAGCTGACGGCCGACCGCATCGAGACAGTGCTGCACCCCAAGGTGCGCGGTGCCGCCGTACTGTCCGAGCTCACCTGGGACCGGGAACTGGACTTCTTCCTGGTCTGCTCATCGCTGACCGCTCTCGCAGGCAATCTCCGGCAGAGCTCGTACGTGGCCGCCAACATGTACCTGGAGGCATTGGTCCGGCGCCGCCGAAGCCACGGGAGGCCCGGCACTGCGATGGCACTGGGCGGCGTCGGCGAAACCGGATTCGTCGTGCGCACCGGCATCGAGCAGACCCTGCACCAGATGGGCCTCGGCTCAGTGACGCCACACGAGATCTGGCGGGCGGTCGAGAGCGCACTGGCCGGCGGACGTGAGGTCGGTGTGTTCGGCCGGGTGGACTGGGGAAGGGTGGCACAGCTTCTTCCCGGACTGAACCGACCCCTGTTCTCGACCTGGCGGGAGCACGGTGGTCACAAGGGCACCAGCCGGTCGGAAGAGCTGCGCTCCCGTCTCGCCGGTCTGCCGGAGGAAGCCGCGACGTCCGTGATCTGCGACGAACTGGCCGGACTTGTCGCCGAGGTGGTGCAGACCGATCCCGAACGTATCGACCGAGCCTGCGCACTCGACCAACTCGGGCTCGACTCACTGATGGTTGTTGAGCTTTCCGTGAAGGTCAACCGGAGCATCGGATGTGAGGTGCCGGCCCTCGAGTTCCTCGCGGCGAGCAGTCTGGAGGACCTGGCGCGCCGCATCCGCCTGCTCGTCGTCGGCCGTTGCGGATGACCAGCGGGCGCCGTACGCCGGACGGACACGGGGAGCGGTTGCCTGACGGCACTCGCTCCCGGTGCGGGAATCAGCGTCGTGGCCACTACCCCCCGGACGGCCCACAGCCGGCAGAGGGCACTTCGGTGACGTCCCACACCACCGGAAACCGGGACCAGCCGCTCACACCAACACCAGGAGGACGATCATGTCGGCACCACCGCCCCGGTCAGGAGCAGAGGCCGGCCGGTGGGCCGTGCCCGCCGGTGGAGCCGCCAGCTTCACGTGGGAGTACGGCGGCGGCCGTGAGCAGATGCTTGCGCTGTACCAGCGCGGCAAGGACCGGCAGTGGGACGCCATGCGCCGGATCGACTGGGACCACGCAGTAGACCCCGCCGACCCGCTGGGGACACCGGACGAGGTGCTGCCACTGCATGGCACCTCCTACTGGGACCGGCTCAGTACGGCTGATCGCAGCGAACTGCGGATGCACTACGCCGCATGGCAGTTCAGCCAGTTCCTGCACGGGGAACAGGGCGCCATGATCTGCTCGTCCCGCATCGTGCAGAGCGCCCCTGACTTGGACGCGAAGTTCTACGCCGCGACGCAGACCATGGACGAGGCCCGACACGTGGAGATCTTCTCCCGCTTCTTGTCCGAGAAGCTCGCCATGCACTACCCGATCAACGACAGTTTGCGCGTCCTGCTGAACAACACCCTCACGGACTCCCGCTGGGACATGCCGTACCTCGGCATGCAGGTGCTGATCGAGGGACTGGCCCTGGCCGCCTTCGGGTTGCTGCGGGACACCACCAACAAGCCCCTGCCGCGTCAGCTGCTGGCGTATGTCATGCAGGACGAGGCTCGTCACGTGGCCTTCGGCAGGATGGCACTGCGTGACCACTACCGGCAGTTGAGTGCGAGTGAACTGGCCGACCGGGAGGAGTTCGTCATCGAGGGGTGCCACTTGATGCACGACCGACTACGCGGTACTGAGGTGCTGGAGAACTTCGGTGTTCCTGCTGCGAAAGCCGCCAGAATTATCGAGGAGAGCAGTTACCTGAGACTGTTCCGACGCACGCTGTTCTCCCGCATCATGCCGTGCGTCAAGGACATCGGCCTGTGGAGCCCCGAGGTTCAGGACACCTTCACCGACCTGTGCGACGGGGACCCTCAGAACGCCGTCCTCGACCGGCTGATGAGGCAGGACGAGGAGGTTGCCGAGCGGCTGGACGCCGAGCGGTTCGCCGCCGAGGAACAGGCCCGCGCTCAGGAGGTCACAGAGATGATGACCCTTGGGCGGGAACCGTAATGCCCCGAGACGCGCCGACGCCCACCGGGTGAGCAGGGGTATCGCGCACTCGACCGAGTCGGCGACCGCGCAGGGCGGCGGGCTCGGAACGCTCCCGACCTGAGCCGCCGCACGTCTCACGGGGGCCCCGACGGCAACCGGCGCCCCGGTGCCTCGGCTCGGTGCCGCACCCGCGGCACGGGTACATCTGCGCCTGTCCTGCCTGTCGCGCGGAAGCCGTGCCTTGCTGGTGATCGCCGCCCTCTTGGCCGTGTGCTCGACAGGATCGGCACTGGCCCTGCCGTGGGCGGTGTGGGACGTGACTATCGCCCTCGCCCGCAGAGAGCCGATCGCAGGCCCAGTGATGCGGCTCAGCTCCTTGGCCCTGGGCGCGGCGGGTACCCAGGCGGGAAGCGGGTGGCTGCTCGCCCGGGCCGGCGAGGCCCTGCTGCTCCGGTTACGACGTCGCGTCATCGACCATGTACTGCGTCTGCAGCTCTCTGCCGCGCAGGCACAGGGAGCCGGTGACCTCACCACCCGAGTGACGTCCGGCGCCGCGCGCGTGCACGCATGAGCCGAGGCCGCGTTGGTCCACATCCAGGTGGCTGCGCTCGGGACGGTCGCCACCCTCACGGCAACGGGCTGCCTGAATCCTGCCCTGACCTTGCTCACCGTGGGCTCCTTCGGCGTCGTCGGAGTCCCCTGATCAGCGTGATCGCGCGAACCAGGCGTGCGGCCGACGCCCGGCAGGCCGCACTCGCGGACTTCGGGCAGCAATCGTTCGGATACATGACCGCGCTTACGCGGGTCAAGGCTCACCGACACGAGGCCATGGCGGCCGCACGACTCGGACGGACCGCGGGCCACCTGGGCGCCGTGTCGGTCACCGCGGCCCACCTTCGGTCACTGATGGGGCCTTTGGTGGGGCTGGGACAGCAAGTGGCCGTGATGGCCGTCGCCGTGGTCGCGACCCAGGGAGTCATCGCCGGTGACCTGTCGTCGGCCGCCTCCAACGCGTTCTTCCTTCTTCTGCTGTACCTCACTTCACCGGTCACTGTTGTCGTGTTGGGGATCGGGCACCTCCGCGGTTTGTGCAGGCCGATCACGGACACGTCCGGATTCTGGGACAGGACGTCTGGACGAACCGACGTCCCAGCTGGACGATGCCGGAGAGCAGCGCGTGATGTGTGCCCTCCAGCGTCTCGCTGCGACGCGGGTGGTGGTCGTGGCCACCCACCGCCTCTCGACACTCCGCCACGCTCAGAATTCCGTTGTCATCACGGCTCCCGTCCCGGACGATGCGGACTCACAGGCTTCGCATCCGATCGGCAGCGACGTCGACTGAGGCGGGGATAGCGAGAGCCGACAGCAAGTAGTCCTCGTCGACAGGGGGAGGATCGGGGAGCCGACCGACCGCAGCGAGGTACTGAGTGCGGTCGTACTCACGGCGCAAGGTCGCGTACGAACTGATGCCGGCACCCACATCGATGGCGGCCCGTTCGGCCTCCCCTTCCGTCACAGCCTCCCGCACGATGTCGACCTTCAGCCGGGAACAGCAGACATGCATGGCGTCCGTGATCATCCGTACAGGGGTGTTGCGCGGGTGCACGATGTGGCAGGTGTTCACCAGACGATCAGGTGCTCGGCCGCTGATCCGCACCATGGCCGCGGCCGCGTGCTCGACCTGGACGACATTGTGCAGCGCCTCGGGGTCCCCTTGGATTCTCAGGTGGAGAGTGTCGCGGCCGGTCAGTTCGATCAAGGCGCGGATGTTCTCTTCCTGGTGGAGCAGGGACATCTTCGCCGCGATCTCCGCCAGCGGGTGCCGTGGGGCACCAGGAGGCACGGGACGGTCGGTGACCAGCACGCTGGGGCGGAGAATGGTGACAGGGTGCTGATGCCTTCGAGCCCAGTCGTGTACCACCTGTTCGGCCAGGAACTTCGACTTCTCATAGGGCGTCTGAAACCCTGCCGTGTCATCGAGTTCGTCTTCTCGGACCAGACCGTGCAGTCGGGCGCCGGCGACGTAGGCGGTGCTGGTGTGCATCACCCTGGTTGTGGGGCCGGCGGCTCTGGCCAGTTCCAGCACGTGCCTCGTGCCGTCCACGTTCGTGCGGTACAGCTGGTCCCACGGTCCGGTCAGAGCGATGGAACCGGCGCAGTGCCAGACCGCGTCGATTGACTCGGCCAGAGCGGTGTAGGCGGCGCGGTCCAAGCCGAGTGCGTGGTCGTGCAGGTCGTACCGCAGCAAGTGGACCCGCTGATCGAAGTCCTCGGGCAGGGGCGACCCGGTGGCTTCGACCGCGTGACGGACTCGCCTCGCGGCGGTTGCCAGGGAGCCACGGACCAAGGCCACCACCTCGCCTCCGGTGGCCAAGAGTTCACGCAGAAGATAGGAGCCCAGGAAACCGGTTGCTCCGGTCAATGCCGTCAACATATCGAATACCTTCAAGCTGGACACGGGGGTGCGGACGCCCTGCCCGGTGAAGTGACGCGGGCACACCTCCGGTCCGCTAACGATCTCTGAGTCCATCGGTCACCCGGGTGCATCGATCGGTGGTTCCGTCAGTGGGTCACGTTGCGTAGCTGAGTTTGTAGTCGTGGTGTCGTCGGTCTGAGTCCTGTTCCGGTGAGGCATCCGACGATGATGTTGCTGCGGCATTGGACCTGGCGGAGGCCGTATCGGAGTCGGCGCATGAGGTGGCTCGGGTCGGTGAAGGCCCGTATACGGCGGTCGCCTCCCTCACCCGCGGACGCGTCATGTACTACGCCATCCCAGAGCAGCTGAGGAAAAACTTCGGTGCCAGCGCTACACCGTTGGACTCCCCCCGGCACACCAGCTCTGACCTGGGGCTCTTTTCCAGATGTGCGGCGATGAACCGTTCGGTGTCGGTCGGATCGGGAACCTCATCGACGCACTCGATCCGCAATCCCAGAAAGTGGTCCTCGACCACGCCGACGAGCCGGCTCATGTGCGTCGGCTGGGGATGCACCACGTGAATCGTCTGAACGCCCTGCTCACCAAGTGGCGCGTCGCATCCGATGCGGACCAGGGCCTCTGTGGCGTAAGAGTCCGGCAGGATACTGAACGTCGCCTGCGGCGATGCCTGTAGCCGCAGCCTCACCCGCGTTCCCCGCGGGCGCTGAGCCGGGATCCCGGGTGCACCGCCGCGAGCGACCGTTTCCACCATCTGCCCGAACGCCGACAGAGGGTGGCCCCGGCGCTCGGCAACCACGCTAGGGCGTAGGACGACAGCGCAACGCTGTCGGCTCCGCGCACACTGCCGGACTAGTCGTCTTCCATGATGTGCTCGCCGCCAGATCCGCCGGCCACAACCATCGTGGTGACGTGAATGAGGCGGCAGTTGGAGGCCGTTGCGTCAGTGAACTCCAGCATGTGTGCGGTGCCCCTGGACATTGGTGGTGAACAGTCGGTCGCGTTCACCGGCCAGGGTGATGTCCCCTGCGCAGTGCCACTTCATCGACTTCCCGCGCCAGACGCGCGCACAAGGCCGGCGCAAGCGCAATCCACTGGCGTGTGATGCTCCCGCTGACGCACAACCGTCGGCCAAGCCAGCGGCATGCACCCGTTTTCGGAGTGACCAAACGTACAGTGATTCCTTGAATGCTTCGAGTGATCGCCGGAGTGCTCGGCGTGTCCCAGGCGGCCGTGGGCCGCATCATCGGCCACCTCGATACTCGCGCTCAAGACCCGCCAACGGTTTCCGGGCATCAAGCTCCCTCTGTGCGCCGCACAGTTCATGACCTGCGGCAGCGCCGGCGCGGTCTCCTGCAGCTCCGTCGCGTGCGCTGTTTTCAAGCGCCCGCAGAAGCGGCTGGAGCCTGGTGTGCCGGGTCAGGAGCCGGTCCGAGACGGGATTGACAATGCCGCGCAGGATCCCGACCGGGTGCCAGCGGTGAGGAACGGTGATGCTTGCCGCACGTCGCTCGATTCCCCGGGCCACCCGGCGTGCCACTGCTTCAGGACTGATCGCGACAGCGAGGGGGCGAGGAAAGGCGACCTCGCGCATCCTGGTCGTGAGAGCGTCGCCCCCGAAGGCAGGCCTGCTCATCGCGGACTCCACCCACCCCGGATAGAGGACACCCGCGGTGGCCCCATGCATGGCCAGTTCCACGCGCAGAGCACGCGTGAACTGCTCGATTGCGGCCTTGGACGCCGCGTAGGGGGCGTTAACGGCGCCGTTGACGTAAGCGTAGATGGACGAGGTGACCAGGATGTGGCCGCGATTCGCGATGATCTGCGGCAGAGCCGCTCGCACCGTGCGCCACACACCCAGCAGGTTCACCGCGATGATGCGCTCGAACAGCTCAGGATCGACGGTGGCGATGGTGGCGGGAAGGTCGGGTGCGACCCCCGCGTTGGCGAAGACGACGTCGAGCGCGCCGAACCGCTCGACGGTGCAAGCCACAGCGTTCTGCAAGGCCGACCGATCGGTGACGTCCACACCCAGGGAGAGCACTCGTTCCTCTCCCAACTCACGTGCAAGGTCTGCGACCGAGGAGGCGTTGCGGCCGACAAGAACCAGGTTGGCTCCACGAGCGTGCAGTGCTCGTGCGCCGGCCGCGCCGATACCGCCGGCGGCACCGGTGATGAGCACGGTCTTGTTCGACAGGGAGTACTTGGCCATGGACCGTGTCCTCATAGTTGAAGCGACCGGTAGCGGTCAGAACGGGTGGTGGTCGGAGGGGTCTCTTGCGTATTCGGCGGCGACGAGTTCTCTGTAGTGGCCGTTGGTGGCGAGGAGGTCTTCGTGGCTGCCGGTGATAACTGTTCCGTCCTCTCCGATCAGGATGACGTGCCGGGCGTTGTGGACGGTGGACAGCCGGTGGCTTGCGACGATGACGCAACGGGTGGCTGCCAGGTCACCGATGGCTCGGGTGATGCGGCGTTCGCTGCTGCCGTCCAGTTGGGAGTTCGGCTCGTCGAGCAGGACGATCTCGCTGTCGGTGAGAAGGGTCCGGGCCACGGCCAGGCGTTGGCGTTGGCCGCCGGAAAGGTCCTGGTCGCGGCCGAGGGTGGTGTCGAGGGCCTGTGGGAGACACAGGACGGCCTGGCGCAGGCCGACCGTCTCCAGTGCGTCCAGTAGTTCTTCGTCGCTGACCGGCCTCGTCACGCCGAGTTGGAGATTCTCGCGGACGGTGCCTTCCACCAGGGTGGCTTGTTGGTCGACGTAGGTGGTGCGCCGGCGAAGCTCGTTGAGCGGCCAGCTGTCGACGGGACTTCCCAGGACACGGATCTCGCCTTCGTCGAGCTGGATCAGACGATTGATCAAAGTCAGCACCGTGGATTTTCCCGCACCTGAGGAGCCGACGAGGGCGGTCAGGCCGGTCGCGGGGATGTGGAAGCTCGCACGGTCCAAGACCGGGGGGCCCTCGCAATGGCGGAAGGTGACGTCGTGGAAGACTACGGCTTCCGCTACGGGGAGTGGGAGTTGTGGCGTGGGTGGTGCCGTGCGGTCTGCTTCCGCCGTCAGGGCGAAGAGGCGAAGGAAGCGGCCACGCGCGGCCAGCCCCGCCTGCAGGTGGCCGATGCCGATGGCAGTGACGGCGATGGGGGAGGTGAGGTGCAGCAGGTAGAGGAAGAAGCCGCTGAAGGAGGCGAGAGACAGTTCGCCGTGCGTGATCCGCTGCCCTGCGGCCAGGGCGACGGCCAGGACCGCGACCTGCTGGCCCAGGCTCACGACCGGGCCGGTGAGACATTGGAGACGGGAGGCGGGCAGGCATGCGGCGCGTACGTCGGCCGCCGCGTGTCCGAGCTTCCGTGACGCCACGGCCTCATAGCGGCAGGCCTTCACGGTGATGAGCGCGGTGAGGTGGGCCGTGAGAGCTTGGGCGAGTTGTCCGAGGGCGCGCTGCTGGGCGCCGGCGAGGCGTTTCATGCGAGCCGTCATCAGGGCGATGCAGGCGCAGGCCAGGCCGTAGGCGCCGGCGGCGATCAGGGTGAGTACCGGGTCGAGGACGGCCATGGCGGTGAGCGTGGCCGCGGTGGCGATCAGCGCCACCGGTAGGTGGACGAGACCAGTTTCGATGAGTACGCGCAGCAGCACGGCGTCCGAGGTGACCCTGGCGGTGAGACTTCCGGCGCCTTCGCCGCGGACGGTACGCAGCGGGAGTCGCAGAAGGTGGTCCATGGCCTGGCGGCGCAGGCGCAGCACGGCCCGCTCGCCGACTCCGGCCAGCAGCCATCCGTATAGGGCCTGAAGTCCGGCCGCTCCCAGGACGGCGGCGCTCATGCTCACGGCAGGACGGGTGATCGGTTGGTGCCGGGTGAGGGCGTCCGTCACGTCCATGGCCAGCCACGGCACGGCCAGCCCGGCAGCGGCCGAGGCCAGGGAGAGGACGGCGGCCAGAGCGAGCAGCGTCCGGTTGCCGGGTAGGAGACGGGGGCTGATGCGCGGTACGGCGGCCGCGCCGGGTGGGGGGAGGGGCCTTTTGGTGCGTCCGGCGTGAGCCGTCAGGACGGTCATGTCCCGGTGTCCGCACGGTGGGGGACACCGGCCTGGGGGAGGATTGGCTGGCTGCGGCCGAGGTCCCGGCTGAATGCGGCGGTCAGGGTCCGGGGCAGGTGACGCAAGCCCCAGGCGCAGGCCCTGTAGCGGCGGCCGGGGGGGCTGACCGGGCGCCCTGTGGCGAGGTCGCGCATGGTGGCGGTGACCACCTGCTCGCTGTTCAGCCACATCCACGAAGGCAGGTGGCCGACCTCCAGCCCCGCCCGCCCGTGGAATGCCGTGCGCATGTAGCCGGACAGCAGAGCCACGACGCGGACGCCGCTGCTTCTGACCGGCGCGGAGCGGGCGATGGACTCGGTGAAGGCGAGCACCCGGGACTTGCCGGCGGGGTAGGTGCCGGCCAGCCAGGTCGGTCCGTGTGCGGCGACGGACGCGACGTTGATCACGGTACCCGAGCCGCGGCGCATCATGGCGGGCAGGACGGTCTGGGTCGTGCGCAGCACACAACCGATGTTCAGCTGCAGGCGACCGTCTTCCGCGCCGGGGTCGCCGGTGGAGGGCGCGGCGAGGGCGATGCCGGCGTTGTCGACCAGCAGGTCCGGGACGCTCCGGGCCGGACGGCCGGTGAGGCGGCGGCTGCCGGGTGAGGTGGCCAGGTCGGCGGCCATGGTGGTGATCCGGTGGCCGGAGTGTCGCAACCGGTCAGCGGTGCTCTCCAGGTCGCGCTCAATGCGGGCGACCAGGGTCAGGTCGTAACCGTCCCGGGCCAGGTGTGCGGCGAAGGCCAGTCCGAGGCCCGAAGTGGCACCGGTGATCACCGCTGTGGGCATGACGCTTCTTCTCTTCGGAGGGAGGGTGAGCTTCGGCTCATACCGGCTGGGGGACGTCGTCGGGCGTGAACCGCACCGTTGTGCCGTACAGGTCGAGCAGGCCCTGGAAGGGCTGGGAGTGCAGGCCGGGCTTCCACAGTTCGACGGCCATCTCGCCGTGGTACAGCAGGGGCCAGCGGACGTAGGTGCGCGAATCGTCCGGGTCGTTGACCGCGTGGGAGCGGCGGACGGTGTTGCGGGCGATCTCGACGGTCAGGTCCGTGCCGCAGCCGAATCCGTAGGGGAACTGCTCGCGGTCCGCTTCCACGGTCTCGATCACCGCGTCGTCGCTGGAGGTCACGCCGACGTGGGCGTGGATGCCGGCCCTGATGAGGGGAACCTCGCGTTCCCCGTGCGGGTCCGGCACCCACACGCCGTCCGCGTCCTTGGTGACGCGGACGGTCGGGCAGGCCTCCATCAGGGCGCAGATCTCCCACGTCTCGACCGAGGGCTGCATCGGCAGCACGCCGCTCGGCGCCAAGACGCGCAGGCGTCGACCGCCGGCCAGGCGCGGTTCGACGGCGACGACCTGGTCGCGCGTCAGGGACCGCTTGTCGACGTCCCAGGAGCCGGAAGCGCTGACCACCAGGCAGTCGAGGTCTGGGTCGAAGGCGAACAGCATGCCCTCGCTGAAGCCCCGCACCCCCATATAGATCTCGTACATGTCGGCCAGCTGCTCCGAGACGAAGTCGGACACCTTCAACGGCGGGGACAGCAGGCCCAGCTCGCCCATCCTGCGGCCCGCGATAGCCAGCTGCTCGGGTGTGGTGCTGGCCTGCCACGCCTCGGTGGTGATGGCGTCGCGGACGGTGTCGTAGTCCTCGGCGACCTGCTGGGCGCACGCCGCGGTGACCAGCCGATCGCGCATGCGGTCGGCGATGTCGTCCACCTCGGTGGGGTGGCCGCCCTCCATGTTGCAGAAGGTAACCTCCCGGACCTGGCCGGAAGTCTCACCTCGCGACACGAACAGGACCTTGGCCGCGCCCAGCCGGCCCATGGCCGTGCGTGCGGTGGCGACGACCTCGGCATGGGGCAGCGCACTGAGCAGTTCCGGCACTTCGACCACGGCGACGACGTGGCGCGGGTTGCGGCGAAGCCCGTGGCGCTGGCGCAGCATCGCGCTCAGCGGCGGGTACCCCTCGGGGATCCGCTCCCGCAGAGGCTCGGGCCCGTCCGGGACCTCCCCGCACATGAGCACCAGGTCGACATCGCCATGGGAGCGGTCGAAGACTGTGTGGCCCTGCACCTCGAACGAGGCGAGCAGACGGTCCAGGAACGCCCGCAGCGCCGGCTGCCCGGCCGGCACTTCCCCGATCACCTGCACGGTGCACGGACGCCACCAGTCGCATGCTGTCAGGTCGGTGCGGACGGTGGGTGCGGCAACCTGTGAACTGCTCATGGCCTACCTTCCGGAAAAGTCGTCGTGGCCGCGTTGGGGTGGGCCTTCGTCGGCACGGTTGCGCCCGGCCGCGCGGGAGTCGCGACGGCGACACGGATCCGCCTGCCTGCGGATGCGAAGGTGGCGGGCCCTGGGGGCGGGTATCGGGACGACGGCGACCCTACCGGCGGCCGCTGGACCGGTGGCTTGCCGCTTCCCTTCCGGGGGCCGACGCGCGGCAGGTTGACGCCTTTCCACCTCCCGATTCGGCATGTCCGCAGGTGGATACCGGTGGAGGCGCTACGCAGGTTCACCCGCAGTGGTGAATACGCCAGGGCAGGCACGGGCGCTGGCTGGCTGAAGTACCCCTCGATGCGCGCTGAGATCACCCCTCGCGTTCCCCTGAACGGAGCAACGCGTGAAAGGGCCGTGCCACCGCTCCGTAAGATCGCGGATGCTTCGGCGACGGAAACACACCGCCGGACCGCCATCACCTCTAGCGCCGACGCTGCCCCCTCTTGTGCACTGGGAGAACTCTGTGACCGTCGCCCCCGCAAACCCCGACAGGCAGGCCGTGGCGATCGTAGGTCTCTCCTGCCGATTGCCGGGCGGTATCTCCGGATTGGACGGCCTGTGGGAGGCGCTGCGGGAGGGACGCGACCTGGTGGGCGAGGTACCGCCCGACCGTTTCGATCCCGAACGGTTCGTCGACACCAAGCGGCGCAAGAGCAACAAGAGCTACACGGCCGCAGGAGGGTTCCTGGAGGACGTGACCGGTTTCGACACCGGCTACTTCCAGCGGATCTCGCCGCGCGAGGCGGCGCGCATGGATCCGCAGCACCGGCTGCTGCTGGAGATGGCGGTCGAGGCCCTGGACGACGCCGGCATCGACCAGGTCGCGACCGCCGGCTCCGACACGGCGGTGTTCGTCGGCATGTCGAGCCACGACTACGCCGACCTGCAAGCATCCGGCGCGGACGCCCCCAACGCGTACACGATGGCTGGTCTCGCGGCCACCAACGCCGCCAACCGCATCTCCCACCTGCTCGACTGGCACGGGCCGAGCATGACGGTGGACACCGCCTGCTCGTCGGCGCTGACCGCCCTGCACCAGGCCTGCGAGACCCTGCGGGCGGGCCGGACTCGCATGGCGCTGGCCGGCGGAGTGAGCGTCCTGCTCAGCCCCTTCGGCTTCACCGGGTTCTCCGCCGCCTCCATGCTGTCGCCCACCGGCCGTTGCCGGGTTTTCTCAGCTGAGGCCGACGGCTACGTGCGCGCCGAAGGCGGCGGCGTGGTGGCGCTCAAGCTGCTGACCGACGCCCTCGCGGACGGCGACCGCATCCACGGGGTGATCCTGGCGAGCGGCGTGAACAGCGACGGCAGTACCACCGGGCTGGCCCTTCCCAGTGCCGAGGCACAGGCGGTGCTCCTGGAGCAGGTCTACGCCCAGGCCCGCGTGACGGCCGACGACCTCTCGTACTTCGAAGCCCATGGCACCGGCACCCCGGTGGGCGACCCGATCGAGTGTGACGCCATCGGCCGGGCCTTGGGCGCCCGCCGCACGGTCGCGCCCCTGCCGATCGGATCGGTCAAGAGCAACACCGGCCACCTGGAGGCCGCCTCCGGTATGGCCGGGCTGCTCAAGGCCCTGCTCGTCCTGCGCCACCGCCACATCCCGGCAACCCTGCACGCCCAGCCGCTGAGCCCCCACATCGACTTCCACGGCTGGAAACTCGACCCCTGCACCGAGGACAGGCCCCTGGACAAGCAGCGGCCGGTGGTCGGCGTCAATTCCTTTGGCTTCGGCGGCTCCAACGCACACGCCGTCCTCGCCGCCGCGCCGTCGGCTCCCGCGCCCGGCGCACCCGTGCTGCAACACGGCGGCCTGCTTCCGGTGGTGGTCTCGGCCCGTACCCCCGAGGCGCTGGAAGCCGCGGCCGCCGGCATGGCCCAGCGGCTGCGAGAGGAGGGCCCGGAGGGCTTCTACGACGCCGCGTGGACAGCCGCACGCCGCCGCACCCTTCACCCGCACCGGGCCGTCGCCCTCGCCTCCGACGCCCAGCAGGCGGCCGAAGCACTGGAGGCCGTCGGTCAGGGCGCACACCCGCTGCCCGCCGCCACCGCCACCGGACAGGCGGTCACGGACGGCCGGGTGGTGTTCGCCTTCAGCGGTAACGGCTCCCAGTGGGCCGGCATGGGCGCGGACCTGTTGCGCGAGGAGCCGGTCTTCCGCGCCGCGCTCACCCGGGTCGACGACGCACTCAAGCCCCACCTGGGCTGGTCGGTGCGCGAGGAGATGGCCGGAGCCGACCCCGCTCGCATCCTGGCAACCGAGGTCGCCCAGCCGCTGCTGTTCGCCTTCCAGATCGGCCTGGTGGAACTGCTCAAGGCCCGCGGTATCCGCCCGGCCGCCGTCCTGGGCCACAGTGTCGGCGAGATCGCCGCCGCCCACGTCGCCGGCGCCCTCGACCTGCCCACCGCCGCTCGCGTGGTCGCCGAACGCAGCCGTGCGCAGGCAGCCACCCGCGGCCAGGGACGCATGGCCGCGATCGGCCTGTCCGCGGAGGAAGCGGCCAAGGAACTCGCCCCCTATGCCGGCACCCTGGAGATCGCCGCCGTCAACGGTGACCAGGACGTCACCGTGTGCGGCCCCGAGGAAGAACTCCGCGCCCTGGGCCGTGACCTGGACCTGCGTGCGGTGTTCTTCCGCATGCTAGAGCTGGACTACGCCTTCCACAGCCGCGCCATGGACGCCATCCAGGGCGCCCTGCTCGACTCCTTGGAGGGGCTGCGCCCCGCCGCCACCGGCATCCCGTTCGTCTCGACGGTCACCGGCACCACCTGCCCGGGCGAGGACCTCGGAGCCGGTTACTGGTGGCGCAACGTCCGCGAACCCGTCCTGTTTGGACCGGCGCTGCACACCCTGCTCGACGACGGCTACGACACCTTCGTCGACATCGGCCCCCACCCCGTCCTGCGGCCCTACCTCCGCAAGGCCACCAAAGACCTGGAACGGCCGGCTCTGATCGCGGGGACCTGCGCCCGGGCGGTGCCCGGGCCTGCCGCCGTCGACACCGCGGCCGCTCAGCTGCTGGCCGCCGGCGCCCGCGCCCACTGGGACGCCTTCTTCCCCCACCCCGGCCGGACCGCGGACCTCCCCGCCTACCCCTGGCAGCGCGAACGGCACTGGCGTGGCGACCCCCAGTGGTGGCTGCGCGTCACCGGCGAGACCACTCCCGTCCAGCACCCGTTGCTGGGGGCGCGCGTCTCCGTTCAGCACCCTGCCTGGTCCAACCTGGTGGAGCCGACCCGGCTGCCCTGGTTGACCGACCACCAGGTCGCAGGCGCCGTCGTCATGCCCGCCACCGCCTACCTGGAGATGGCGCTCGCCGCCGGCCGGCTCGTCCACGACGCCCCGGTCGAGGTCAACCACCTCCTCATCACCCGCGCCCTCGACCTGCCCTGGGACGACGACACCACCGACCTCCGCGTGCAGGTCTCCCTCCACGAGCCCGACCAGGCCCTGGAGATCGCCGCCCGCACCGGCGACGACCTTCCTTGGCAGCCGTACGCCCGCGCCCGTGTACGGCGCTTGCTGGCCTCCGCACCGGCGTCCGTCGACCTCACCGCCCTGCGCGGGCGTCTGCACACCCGGCTGGACGCCGCCGAGCACTACGCCCGCGCCCGGCGCGCCGGCCTCGCCTACGGCCCCGCCTTCAAGGTCCTCACCGACCTTCGCCTGGGGGAGGGCGAAGTTCTCGGCTCCTACACCCTGACGGAGCCCGCCGACGGCTACCACGTCCATCCCGCGCTGCTCGACGGAGCCCTGCAGGCGGGTGGCTGCCTGACCACCGTCGACGGCGAGTACCTGCCGTTCCTTCCGGTCGCCGTCGAAGCACTGCGCCTGTGGCACACCCCGCCGCAGACGGGGCTGATCCACGTGCGCCTGCGCGAGAGCAGCCCCCAGGAACTGTGCTGGGACATCACCCTGTCCGACACCGAGGGCCAGGTATACCTCGAACTTACCGGCTGTCGGCTGCGCCGCATGGGCAACACCCCCACCGAACCCGTACAGCATCTCGTCAACGTACTGCGCGCCGCCCCCAGCGCCACCACCCCCGCACAGCCCGCGCCGCTGCCCTCGCCCACCACCCTGGTCCAGGCGTGCCTGCCCCACCGCGACCGCCTGGAGCATGCCTGGCGCACAGAGGGCCACGGAGTCGGACTGCAACGCCTTCGCGAGTGCTGCTCCCGTCTGACCGCCGACGCGTTCGCCCAGCTGCTGCCCCCGGGGCAAGTCGAGTTCGACACCGGTGACCTGGTGGCGGGCGGCACGCGGCCCCAGCACGCCCGGCTGGCCGAGTTGCTCGCCCACGCCACCCGCGGCCTGGTGCGCCAGACCCGGCCGGCCCAAGAGGACCGCCCCGCCCGCTGGCACCTCCCCGAGACGGACGGCCCCCCGCCGCTGGAGCTGTACCAGCAGCTCGTACGGGACTTCCCCCACCAAGCAGTGGAGATCGCCCTGTTCGGCCGGTGCTGTCTGCATCTGGCCGACGTCCTGCGCGGCAAGCGCGATCCGCTGACGCTGCTCTTCGACGAACCCGACCGCCACCTGATCGAGTACTTCTACAGCGACGCGGTCCAGCCCCGCTTCCACAACCAACTGCTCCGCGCCCTGGTGCGCGAGCAGGTCCGCACCTGGCCGTCCGACCGGCCGCTGCGGATCCTGGAGGTCGGCGCCGGTACCGGCAGCAGCACGGCCCTGCTGCTGCCCCACCTCCCGGCCGAACGAACCACCTACACCTTCACCGATCTGTCGGCCGGGTTCTTCCCCCACGCCAAGGCCCGCTTCGCAGACTTCGACTTCGTCGACTACCGGACCCTCGACCTCAACCAGGACCCCGCCGAGCAAGGCTTCACCGAAGCGTCCTTCGACGTGGTCATCGCCACCAACGTCCTGCACGCCACCCGAGACCTGCGCGCGACCCTCGCCCGTATCACCCATCTCCTCGCCGACGGCGGGCAGCTCCTCGCCCACGAGACCCACGAACCCGGCTTGCTGGCACCCTGCTTCGGAACCCTCGACGGCTTCTGGGACTTCACCGACACCGCACTCCGGCAGGACTCCCCGCTGCTGCCCGCAGACGCCTGGCAACCGCTGCTGCGCGACTGCGGTTTCGACGAGGTCGCCCAGCTCGGACACGACGAGCCCCTGCCCGATCTCGAGTACTCCGTCCTCTGCGCCCGCCGCACCGAACGGGCCGCCGCCGGCCCCGCCCCCGTGTTGCCGCCGGCCGTCCAGGACACCCGTTGGCTGCTCGCCGGCGAGAGCCCGGACAGCGACTTGATGCGCACCCTCGCCGACGCCCTCACCGGCACGGGCGCCGACGTCCACCTCGCCGGGCTGGACGACGCCCCCCAGCACTGGGACCGGCTCGCGGTCGATCAACAACCGCCGAACACCGTTCTGCTCTTCGACGCCGCGCAGTCCGGCGCCGGCCCCTCCCAGGCATCCGAGCAGGCCGTCACCCGTCTGGGCGCGCTACGGGCCCTAGCCGGTCCCGCCTCGCACCTGCCGGCTGGATCCATCACCAACCTGTGGATCATCACGCGCCCCAGCGGCATCCACTCCGCTCCCGAACAGCCCCAGGTTCCCCAGGACGCAGTGCTGTGGGGCGCCACCCGCTCCCTCGCCAACGAGATCCCCCACCTCACCATCCGGCGCATCTCCCTGGACGCCGGACCCCGCCCCACGGACGACGCCCGGCGCCTGGCTGCCGAACTGCTCCACCCCACCGACGAGGACGAGGTCGTCCTCACCCGCGGCGGACGCTTCGTCCCCCGCACCGTCGCCCTACGCACGGCCACCGACACCCACGACGCCCCCGCCCCGGTGCCCTTCACCCTGCGCCTGCACGACGCAGGCCTGCACCCCCGGCTCACCTGGGCACCCGACCACCCGCAGCGGCCCGCCGACGACGAGGTCACCATCGCCGTCGAAGCGGCCGCGCTCAACTACCGCGACGTCATGCTCGCCGTCGGTCTCCTGCCGCCGGGAGCGGAGACACCGCTGCCGGACGGCCCTGCCCTGGGCCTCGAATGCGCCGGCACGGTCATCTCCGCCGGTCGTACCGTCACCCACCTCGCACCGGGCGACCGCGTCTACGCCCTCGCACCCCGCAGCCTCAGTTCCCAGGTGACCGTCAACGCCCGCCTCGTCGGCCCCATCCCCACCGGCATGACGTTCGCCGAAGCCGCCACCCTGCCCGTGGTCTACTTCACCGTCCACCACGCTCTCGAACGCCTCGCCCACCTCCAGGCAGGCGAGACCGTCCTCATTCACGGCGCCGCCGGCGGCATCGGGCTGGCCGCCCTCCAATTCGCCCAGGCACGAGGTGCCACCGTCATCGCCACCGCCGGCACCCCCGCCAAGCGCGACCTGCTGCGCATGCTCGGCGTCCCCCACGTCCTCGATTCACGCACCCTGGCCTTCGCCGAACAGGTCCGTGACCTCACCGGAGGGCAGGGCGTCGACGTCGTCCTCAACTCCCTCGCGGGCGAGGCCATCGGCCGCAGTCTGGAACTGCTGCGGCCCGGCGGGCGCTTCGTGGAGCTCGGAAAGCGCGACATCTACGCGTCCACCCCCCTGGCCCTCCGGCCCTTCGGCAACAACATCGCCTTCTTCGGTGTCGATGCGCACCAGCTCATCTCCAGCCGCCTGCCCCAGGCCGGCACCTGTTTCGATGAGATGGCACAACGGATCACTGACGGCACCTACGGACCACTGCTGCACCTGGCCTACCCCGCCGCCCGGATCGGCGAGGCCCTGCGAGCCCTGCAACGCTCCCGCCACCTCGGCAAGGTCGTCATCACCTTCGAGGAGCCGCCGCCCCTCGACAGGACCCACCCGCCCCTGCGGCTGTCCCCGGACGCCACCTACCTGATCACCGGCGGACTCAGCGGCCTCGGAGCCGCTCTCGCACACCGCCTCGTCGACCACGGTGCCCGCCACCTCGCCCTCCTGGGCCGCAGGGGCGCCGACACCCCCGGCGCCGCCGACCTCATCCAGGCCTTGGCCGACCGCGGCGCCCAAGCAACCGCCCACACGGCCGACGTCACACGGGAAGCCGACCTACGCCGGGTGCTGGACGCCGTCGACGCCGGACCCCACCCGTTGCGCGGAGTGATCCACGCCGCGATGGCCCTGGACGACGCAGCGCTCGCCGAACTCACCGACGAGCGCATCCGCACCGCCCTGGAGCCCAAGATGCTCGGCGCGGCACACCTGGACTCCCTCACACGCGGCCGCGACCTCGACTTCTTCGCTGCCTGCTCCTCGGTCACCACCTGGTTCGGCAACGCCTACCAGGCCAATTACACCGCCGCCAACGGCTACCTCGAAGCGCTCAGCCGCAACCGGCGCGGCACCGGGCTGCCCGGTACGACCGTGGCCTGGGGCGCCATCGGCGACACCGGCTACGCAGCCCGCCACGGCATCACCGACATGCTCGCCCGCCTCGGCCTGGACAACCTCACACCCGCCGAAGCCTGCACCGCCCTCGAAGACGCCATCGCCCGGGACACCGACGTCAGCGCCGCCGCCAGGATCGACTGGGCCCGCATCCGCAGCATGATGCCGGCCGTGCAGACCCCCCGGCTGGCCGGTCTCATCCCCGCCCACACTCCCCAGGACGACGGCCCCGACCACCTGCGCCACCGTCTCGCCACCGCCACCACCGACGAGGCCGTCACCCTGGCGGCCGACGCCATCACCCAGGTCCTCGCCGACATCCTGCAGACCGACCCCGCCCGACTCGACCGCGACCGCCGTCTGGACCAACTCGGGCTGGACTCCCTCATGGCCGTCGAGGCCGTCATCGCCGCTCGCCGTCGACTGGGCTGCGAACTGCCGACGCTGGAGTTCCTCAACGCCCGGGGCATCACCGACCTCGCAAGGCGCGCCTTGATCCGCCTCGGTTACGAGGCACCCAGCCAGACCCCGCCCACCCGCTGATCCCGCCGACGTGCCTGCCCGTCCCCGCCCCATGCAGGAGCCACCCGTGATGTGCGAGCAGTCCCAGCAGTCCGGCCGTTCGCACACTCCGGGCCTCCTCGCCGCGCTGGCCCGCTGGGCCGTGCGCCGCAACCGGCTGGTTCTGGCCGCTGCCGCGCTGCTCGTCGTCGCGGGCCTCTTGTCCAGTGGCGTCTCCGCGCACCTCGGCGCCGGTGGCTGGATCGCCGAAGACACCCCGTCGGCCCGTGTGCGCAGCATGCTCGGCCAGTCGCGCCACGGCGGCATGCCACCTCTCCTGCTTCTCGCCCGCATCACCGGCTCCGTCGACGACGCCGCAGCGCGCAGCGCCGGCACCCGGCTCGTCGAGGACCTGCGGCAGGAACCGGGTGTCACCGCCGTCGACTCGTACTGGACGGGCCCACTCGGCCAGGCCACCAAGGACCGGCCGTCGCCTCCGCCCGACCCGCTGCTCCGTTCCAGCGACGGCCGTACGGCCCTCATCGCCCTGTGGCTCGAGGCGGACGAGCGCACCCAGCTCAACGTCGCGGAACGTGTGCTCGCCCGGGCCACCGGGCCCAACAGCCCACTGGAGACCCAGGCCGCAGGTCAGGCCGCCGTCGCGCGCGCGGCAACTCCACAGTGAGCGGGACTTGCTGAGCACGGAGCTGTTGGTCATGCCCGCCACCCTCATGCTGCTGCTCCTGGTGTTCGGCAGCATCCCGGCAGCGTTCCTGCCGCTGGCCGTCGGCGCCGTCGCGGTGACCGGCACCACCGCGATCCTGCGCGCCCTTGTCATCGTCACCCCAGTGTCCGCTTTCGCCCTCAGCCTCACTACGGCCGTCGGCCTCGCCCTGGCCGTCGACTACAGCCTGTTCTTCGTCGCCCGGTACCGCGAGGAGACCGCCTCCGGCGTGTCGCACGATCAGGCCCTGATCCGCGCCACCTGCACAGCCGGGCGGACCGTCGTCGTCTCGGCGGGCATCGTCGCCGCCGCTCTGCTGGGCCTCCTCGTGTTCCCGCTTACCCTCATCCGCTCCTTGGCCATCGCGGGCATCAGCGTCGTCCTGCTGGCCGCGATCGCGTCTCTCCTGATCATTCCAGCCGCTCTGGCCTGCTTCGGTGAACGCCTGGCGAGCCGCGACATCCTGGCCCGCCGACGCCGCTCCGCCCGATCCGCAGCCCGATGGCTCACACTGGCCACCGCCGTCATGCGCCGCCCCGTCACCGTCTTCGCCCTCACCAGCGCGCTGCTGCTCCTGCTCGCCCTGCCCTTCCGCGACGCCGTCTTCAGCCTCAGCGACGAGCGGGCCCTGCCCGCCGACTCGTCGATTGCCAGGGACATGCAGGACCTGCGCACCGACTTCCCGCAGGTGGGGGCGGAGGTCGATGTCGTCCTGCCCTACTGGCACCCCGCCGGCCGTGACGGCGCCGCCCGTCTTGACGCCTACGCCCGCCGGCTCTCCGGTCCTACAGGGGTACAGGGACTGCGCACCGCCACCGGCACCTACCTGAACGGGAAACCGGTCGGCCCGCTCTGCGTACCCTCTTCCGACCCGGCCCCGAAGGGCCCGTGCCACAGGGCTGCGGCAGTTCACCCTGCCGACAGGCACCTGGCTGGCCATCGGCTCGAAGCCCGCCCCTACAGTCCCCAGCGCATCGACCTGCTGCACAGCATTCGCACTCAGCCGGGCCCCACCTCCGCGCCGTCACGCTGGACCTGATGGGATCGGACGTTCCGCTCGACGAGGGGAGTCGTCAACTCCCTGGCCGGAGCCACCGGGAATCGGGGCGAGGTACCAGTCGCGGTTCCGGTGAGGGTCAGAGGGTAGGTGCCGGTTGCGGTGAGCGCGGACAGGTCCACAGTGTGCATGCAAGCGCTAGTTCCAACTCGTCGTGCGGGGGCCGAGCCGACCCGTCAGAACAGCGCGGTGCTAACCGTCGAATACCATGAAACCCGCGTCCCGCCAGTGAATCCTCCGCTCCCAACACGACAGCGACCTTCGTCTCGCCCGCTCCATAAACGGCCTGGTCGACGCGGACGACCACATCGCCCGGCCCGCGCCCAGCTGTGAGAGCGGTCGGATCCCAGCCAGCGAAGGTGGTTACGACAAACACGGCGGCAGCTGAGAGGGCCACCGTGCGAACATGACGAATGAGCACGGGCCCGACTCTGGCAGGCGCCAAGCGAGGAGAGTTGAACGCCGCTCCGACCGGCCCGCACATTCCGGCCGCGCCTCCCGTTCCCGGGTGGACCGCAGAGGACAAACACACAATTCGCTTCATCGGGCGACCGGAATCCAGTGCTCGCAGAAACGAATTCCCCGGGTCGAGGCCACCAGAAGGGTGCTCCGATGCTGACTTTTGCTGACTTTAAGGGACGGGTGACGCCCTGACCTGGGAAAACATGCTGTGATCCGATGGTTCTGGAACTGGATCGGCCGCTCGCACGAAGAAATCGTGCAGGCCCGCGACGACTGGATGAACGGGTCGCGGTTCGGCGAGGTAAAGGGCTATGACGGCCCCCCGATCCCGGCCCCGGCGCTCCCTGCGACCCACCTCAAGCCCAGGGGAAGAACGCGCTGAACTGCTCGGCGAAGTACCGCACCGTGTCGGCGCGTTCGGGGCGAGTGCGGCGGTGATCGTGTCCGCGCCCTGGGCCGGGCCGCGGGCCCAAGACCGCGATCTCCCGCGCCTTCCCGCCGGCGGATCCGCGGTCGGGGCCGCGCTCGGCGCCGGCGTCCGACGGCAGGGGCAGCAGGGAGCGCAAAGCGGCGGCGTCCACCCGGCCGACGAGGCCGGGGGGCGTGCCCAGGACGGCCGGGGGAGAGGGTGCGACGCTGGAGTGAGGGGTCCGTGAGTGGAAGCCCTGGGCCCTTTGCGCCGGCCCGGTGGCCAGGTCCCGGTGCGGCTCGGGGGATGTGAGCGGGCGCCAGCAGGCGGCCCTACCGCGTGGGTCCGGGCCACCGGGACCAGGACCGCGCGACCGACCCGGAAGGCAGGTGCGTCCCATGCGCACGTCGACCCGTATCGCCGGTGCCCTCGCCGGCCTGACCCTCACCGTCGGTGGTGCGGTCCTCGCCGCTCCCGCGGCCCGGGCGGACATCCCCGCCTGCGCGAGGATGGCCGAACTGGCCGGCGCCACCGATTCCGCCTCGGTCACAGCGGCCTGTAGCCGCGGCGTGTCCGGTGACCTCCAGGGTTGCGTGACCGGGCTGACGGGGGCCGGAGTGGCGGGCGGCGCCGCGACCGGTGCCTGCCGGGCCGCGGCCCACGAACCACGTTAGCGAACCGCGGGGCACCCGACCGCCGTCACCGACGCGCACGCGGGCCGCCGTCACCGACGCGCACGCGGCGTACCGGTGCGGGCGGTCGAGGCCGGCCGGCGACGTCATGCTCCGTGCCCGGGCAGTCACCGACCGAGCCCGGCGCCCAGGCCCGCCGCGCGGGCCCCACGCGGAGCGCCCATGCTGAGTACGAGGGCGCCGTCGTCTTGAGACTCCTCCTTCCCGAGGGCCGAACGAAGGCGCCTGAGAGGAGGAAGTCATGCGCGTACGAAGGATCCTGGGCCTCGCCCTGGCCGCGGCGACCCTGGCCGGCATGAGCGCAGTCGGCGCCGTCGGCGCCGCGGCCGCCTCGTCTGTGAACATCTCCAGAGACGACTGCACGGCCGCCGGCGGACAGCTGGTTTCACGCCCCTACGCCGGCGACTACTGCGCCCTGCCTGACGGGACCACGGTGGCGATCACTTGACCGGTCGGCGCACGGCTGGGCAACCAGTCAAGGCGGTTTCGCCCGTCGCGACGCGTGGCGAATGACGGCACCCGGTGCCCCGTCGGGCGGATCGCCCGTGTCGAAGTGGCCCTTGCCGAAGCCCCGACGCATCCCGGCCGTGGAAGAGGTCCATCAGGCCAACCCGCTGTGCCAACCCCTTTGAGACGAGGCGGGCCCCGTCGGCAACCGCCACCCGGCATGCGGCCCACGACCCGCTCGGGAGTCCACGAGACGACGACGTAACAGCACGACCGAGGAGCCGACCGGCACCGCACCCGCCGGTCGGCTCCCCCGTGTTCCTCCACGCACCCGGGACGACTCCCTCGTTCGGCCCCTCAAGGGCGCCGGCAGCTACGCCGAAAAGGATCAAGCGGAGTCGCCCCACCCTCGCGTTCCGGTATCCCTCCGCGCCCCAGGCCGCCCTGATGCCGGCGGTCCCGTACCCCGGCCGCCAGGCCCGGAGGAGATCCCCGCATGCGCGTCCGCCTGCCCCTGACCGCCGTCACCACCGCCGCTCTCCTGCTCGTCACGGTCACCGGCGCGACTCCCGCCGCAGCAGACCGGAACCCCGATGGCCGACCACTGGTCAAGGTGTCGCAGGGTGACCCGTACGCGCAATGCACCATCGGAGCGAGGTCCCCCGACAGCGTCGTCTACCCGGGCACCGAGGTCGAGCCGTACCTCGCCGTCGATCCGCGCGACCCCAGGCGCGTCGTCACCGTGTTCCAGCAGGACCGCTGGAACGACGGCGGCGCCCGCGGCCTGGCGGCCGGCTGGACCACGGACGGCCACACCTTCCACCGGAGCACGCTGCCGTTCAGCCTGTGCGCCCCCGGCGGCGCGGACTACGAAAGGGCCACCGACCCGTGGGTGAGCACCGGACCGGACGGCACGGTCTACGCAGGCGGGGAGGGCGTCGACTTCACGAAGAGCACGCGCAGCGCCCTCCTGACAGTCACGTCCCGTGACGGCGGCCGCACTTGGCAGAACCTCACCACCACGCACGTCGACGAGCAGCCGTTCTTCAACGACAAGCCCTCACTCACCGCCGACCCGGTCCGCAAGGGCACCGCCTACCAGGTCTGGGACCGCCTCGACAACGACCCGCCCGGACCCAGCTCCCTCGACGGCCCCGGATACATCTCCCTCACCCGTGACGGCGGCCGGACTTGGAGCAAGGCCCGGCCGTTCGTCGACACCAGCGCCGTGCCCAACACCCAGACCATCGGCCATCTGATCGTCGCCGACCGGCGCACGGGCACCCTGTACGACTTCTTCGACACGATCACCTTCGCCGACGACCTGACCACCGTCCTCGATGCCCATTACGCCATGGTCACCTCGACGGACGCCGGAGAGACCTGGAGCACGCCGGTCACCGTGGCACGGGATACCGCCGTACCGGAGGTCGACCCGAACGATCCCACCAAGCTGCTGCGCGCCTCGTCCACCCTGCCCAGCCCGGCCGTCGACCCCAGGACGGGCACGCTCTACATGGCCTACGAGGGCGCAGACTTCTCCGCCGGCGAGTTCGACTCCATCCAGCTGGTGCGCTCCACCGACGGCGGACGCACCTGGGGGAGCCCCGAGCTGATCAGCCCCGACGGAGTGCCGGCCTTCTCCCCGTCGATCGCGGTCGACGAGCGGGGCACGGTCGCGCTCACCTACTACGACTTGCGCTTCCTCGAGCCGGGCGACACCACCACCCTGCCCACCGCCTACCAGCTGGCGACGCTGCCGCACGGGGACCCGGAGCTGCAGGCCGAACGACGTATCTCGCGGGTCTTCGACTGGTTGCAGGCGCCGTTCGCCGGAGGCTACTTCCTCGGCGACTACCAAGGCCTGGTTGCGGACGGCAAGGGAGTACGGGCGGTGCTCACCGAGACCCACTCCGGCGCACCACGGAACCGGACGGACGTCTACACCGCCACTTTCCGCACCCGCTGACCGGAGCGGGCGCCGCCGTCGGGTGAGCCGGGTCTCCTCCAGGCCAGACCCCGGCGGTTCGCCGCGCCCGCGCGGGAGCGCCCCGCGGCACGCGGCTGCGGGGCGCCTTGGAGGGATCAGTCGACCTTCTGCCCGTCGTACGTACCGCCCTTGCAGACGTTGTCCGTCAGGTCGGGCGTTCCGCCGCCCTGCTTGCACTGGGAAGGCGTGACGTCGGACGAGACACCCTGTGCGGTGGCGGCGGAGGCGGTGGCGGCGCCTGTGAGGCCGAGTCCGGCGAGGGCTGCCGTGGTGACGACGGCGGCGAGTATTCGTCGAAGGCGCATGTGGTTCCCCTTTCACGGATTGCATCTGTTGGGGCACTAGCCAGCTTGATCTTCACCCATGTGGGTGGCACGTCATGTTGGGCCATTCGGGTGACAGTGCCGTGTGAGGACGTGCCCCGTGAACCGAGCTCTGATCAGCGCATGCGCGGCCGTGGGGTCAGTCGTGGCCGGGGGAGTGTCGCCCTCGCACGTGGGCGGTGGCCACCGGCCCGGACGGATCAGCCGCGGGGTGGGGTGAGCAGGACGAAGTCGGCGTTCGACGGGTCCAGGCAGACGGCGAGCCGGCCGACGCCTTCCGCGTCCTGCGGTCCCATCTGCACGCTGCCGCCGTTCGCGGTGACTTCGGCCACCGCCGCGTCGCAGTCGGTGACGGCGAAGACGGGGTGCCAGTACGGCCGTCCGTCCGTGAGGGTCAGGTGCTCCGCGGGCAGCTGCATCAGGCCGCCGTGCATGCGCTCCTCGGGAAGCCCCGCGGGGGTGATGAGGGTGTAGGTGCCCCCGCCGCCGGGCAGCTCCGTGTCGCTGAACTGCCAGCCGAAGACGCCGCCGTAGAACTCCTTGGCGGCCGCGGCGTCGCTCGTGTACAGCTCCGTCCAGGACAGCGAACCCGGTTCGTCCACCAACTCGACGCCGGAGTTTTTCCCCGGCTGCCAGACGGCGAACTGTCCACCGAGCGGGTCGCTGTACTGCGCCATCCGGCCCCACTCGCCGAGATCCCTCGGGGCCACCCGGACCGTGCCGCCCGCGCGCTCCACCGCCTGGGTCGTGGCGTCGGCGTCGGTGACGCCGAAGTAGATCATCCAGGCCGGGCGGGCGCCCTCCTCGGTGAGCTTGCCGAGTCCGGCGACGACCTTCCCGTCCTTCCGGAAGATCCCGCCCTCCATGTCCTGCCCGTCGCCCATGGACTCGTACTCCCATCCGAGCACGGAGCCGTAGAAGGCCGCGGTGGCCCGGACGTCGGGGGTGCCGAGGTCGAGCCAACAGGGGGAGCCGGGGGCGAAGTCACTGGTGATCATGGCGATTGCCTTCCGCAGGTCCTGTGTCACCTCAGCCTGGCACCGGAGGCCCGCGGTAGCGCGCCGATACGACCTGGTCGCGCGTCGACATGACCTGAATGTACGCGCCGTACGGGCTTGCGCGCAGCGCAGCAGACGCGGGGTCAGACGGGTTGGTGCGGTACCGCACACGAGGCGCGCAGGGCAGTAGCGTCGGGCGATGAGCAGGACCACGAACGGCCCTGCCTCCCCCGAGCCTTGTGAGGCGTTTTCGCATGAGCCTGAGCATCCGCAACCAGATCCCCGGCACCATCACCTCCGTTACGGCCGGCGAAGCCATGGCGACCGTGAAGGTCCGTCTGGCCGGAGGCCAGGACATCACGGCCGCCATCACCGCGGACGCCGTCAAGGAGCTCGGCTTCACCGAGGGCTCCGCCGTCAACGCGCTCGTGAAGTCCACCGAGGTGGCCCTCGCGACCGGCCCCGTCGCGGGCGTCTCGATCCGCAACCAGATCCCGGGCACCGTCACCGACGTCGCCACCGGAGGCGCCATGGGCTCGGTCAAGGTGTCCGTCGAGGGCGGCGAGCTGACCGCCGCGATCACCAAGGACGCCGTGGAGGCGCTGGGCCTGGCCGCCGGCTCCTCCGTGGTCGCCCTGATCAAGTCGACGGAGATCTCCCTCGCGTCCGCCTGATCCCGCAGGTCCCCACCGGGGCCCCACCGGCCGGTGCGGGGCCCTCGGGCGTGCGGTGAGCGGCTCAGGCGGCGTCGGCCGGGCGGCCCGGCTCGCGCCACATGCCCCACAGCACCGGGCCGCCGCCCGGGAGCTGCACCTCCTTGCGCACGGCGAAGCCGAAGTGCTCGTAGAAGGGCAGGTTCTCCGGCTTGGAGGACTCCAGGTACGCCGGCAGGCCCGCCGCATCGGCCTTGGCCAGGCCCGAGCGCAGCAGGGCCGCGCCGTGGCCCTGGCCCCTGGGCGGCCGGGTCGGCGCCGATCAGCGCCAGGTACCAGTGCGGCTCCTGGGGGGTGTGCTGGGCGGCCTCGCCGACGGCGTCCCGGAACAGCGGGGCGCGGCCTCCGAGGATGTCCATCAGCTGCCGGATGGTCTCCGCGTCGGGCACGGCCTTGGCCTGCGCCTGCGGCGGCACCCAGAACGCGGCCGAGGCCCCGGTGCGCTCGCAGACCCCGTGGAGGGCGTACTGGCGGGTGAAGAGGGTGCTGAAGTAGCGGGCGAGCGTCGCCCCGCGCGAGGCGGAGTCGGGGAAGAACCAGCGCATCATCGGGTCGTCGTCGAAGGCACGGGCCAGCGTGGCACTGATCAGCGGTGCGTCGGCGAGCGTTGCCGTTTTCGGGGTGTTTGTCATCGACATACGGGTCATTCTGTATGCCGGGTTCCGGGGGTGAGCGGGCGGGGTGCGGTGGGCGGCCCGAGGCAAAGCGCGCCGTGGACGGCGGGAGTTGGGCAGGCGGCTCGAGGAACTCACGATGGCTGAGCCGGGAGGTGCGCCCCTTGGACGCCCTCCGTACGGGCGCGGCGGAGCTCTTGATGCCGCCCTGAGGCCCGTGAGCCCCGGGGGCCTGCGCCGACGGGGCCCGAACCGCCGGGGTCCGGGCCGAGGGGGCCTGCGTCGGCCGGGCCGTGCCCTGTCTGCCGGATCGGGCCCCGGTCCACCGGGGCGGCGGGGCCGCGAGCGCGGTCCCGCCGCGTTTTCCCTGCCCCGGCCCTCCCCGGGCGCCCGACCCGGGACCGGCGTTCAATGGACGTATGCGACGCGACAGCAAGCGCATCGGGCTGACCGTGGCCGCCGGGCTCGCCCTGGCCGCGGGGACCCTCGCCGCCGCACCGCCGCCGAGCCCCGGCGGCTTCGACCTGACGAGGGCCCTGGACGCGCTGGACCCGCAGGTGCAGGACGGCATGCGGCGCACCGGGGTGCCCGGCGTCTCGGTGGCCGTGGTCCACGAGGACAAGGTCGTCTACCTCAAGGGCTTCGGCGTCCGCAGCACCGCCTCGCCGGGCGGGAAGGTCGGTCCTGACACCGTCTTCCAGCTCGCCTCGGTCTCCAAGCCGGTGGCCTCCACCGTGCTGGCACAGGCCCTCGGCGCCGACGGCTTCGACGACCCGCTCAAGGGCATCACCCTCAAGGACCCCTGGGTCAGCTCGCACGTCACCGCGGCCGACCTGCTCTCGCACCGCTCCGGCCTGCCCGACCACTCGGGCGACCTCCTGGAGGACCTGGGCTACGACCAGGCGTACGTCCTGTCCCACCTGCGCTACGAGCCCCTCAGCCCGTTCCGCACCAGCTACGCGTACACCAACTTCGGCTTCACCGCGGCCGCCGAGGCCGTCGCCAAGGCCAAGGGCGTGCCCTGGGACAAGCTGTCCGAGGACCTGCTGTACAAGCCTGCCGGGATGACGCACACCAGCTCCCGCTTCAGCGACTACGAGAAGGCGGCCGACCGCGCCGTGACCCACGTCAAGACCGCGGACGGCACGTGGAAGCCGCGCTACGTCCGCGACGCCGACGCGCAGACCGCGGCCGGCGGCGTCAGCTCCAACGCCCGGGACATGGCCCGCTGGCTGCGCCTCCAGCTGGGCGACGGAAAGATCGACGGCCGGCAGGTCATCGACAGCGCGGGCCTGGCCGAGACCCACGTCCCGCACAGCATCAGCCGGCCGCCCGCCGAACCGAACACCCAGCCCGGCTTCTACGGCCTGGGCTGGAACGTGCGGTACGACGACCACGGCCGGCTGCGCCTGAGCCACGCCGGCGCCTTCGCACTCGGCGCCAACACCAACGTCACCCTGGTCCCCGCCCAGAAGCTCGCCATCGTGGTGCTCACCAACGGCGCCCCCACGGGCCTGCCCGACACCGTCGCCCTCGACTTCTTCGACACCGCCGAGTACGGCAAGCCCAGCCGGGACTGGCTGCCCGTGGTGGCCGAGGCCTACAAGCAGCAGCTCGGCGAGGGCCGTTCGAAGACGGACTTCGCCAAGCCGCCCGCCACCCCGGAGCCGGGCCGCGAGGACAGCGCGTACACCGGCACCTACACCAACCCGTTCTACGGGCGGGCCACCGTCACGGCCGGCCCGGGCGGCGGACTGGTCCTGCACCTGGGACCGAAGCCGATGGACTTCCCGCTCACCCACTACGACGGGAACACCTTCAGCTTCGAGACCACCGGCGAGAACGCCATGGGCCGCACCGGGGTGACCTTCACCGACGGCAGGATGCGGGTGGAGTATCTGGACGCCAATGGCCTCGGCACCTTCGAGAGGGGCGCCTAGGGCCGGCCCGGCCGCGGTGTCACGGACCCGTGAGCCGGTGGAGGCCCGAACAGTCGTAGCCGCCGCTCGGATCCGGGGCGTACAGCCAGTAGGTCGTCATCAGCAGCGCGAGCAGGAACAGCGGTGCGAGCAGTGCCGACACCGTCGCGCAGCGACCCTGCCACGTCGACCACGCCGCCGGTCCGAAGCGGTGCGCCGTGCGGCGCAGGACGGCGTACGCCAGGAGGGAGCCGAGGACACAGGCGAGCCCGCCCCACGAGGTGACGTACATCCGCGGGGAAGGGCCGAGGTAACGGCAGTTGCGGAACGTGTCGGAGTCGAAGGCTGTCCGCGCGACCAGCAGTCCGGCCGAGACCGCCCACAACAGCGGTGGCAGCAGCGCGCGTCGGCGCCAGGCGGCGGACACGGCACCGGAGCCCGTGGTCGCCGGCGCCGTCCTGCTGGTGGCCTGGCCGGGGTCGTGTCCGAGCCCCGTGCGTCCGAGCCCCATGTCGAAACCCCCGCCCGTAGATCCTCGTGTGCACGGGCGAGGGTATCCGGGCGCCGCGGCCCGCCCCTGCTGCGGGACCCCGCCGGGTGGCGGATACTGCCAGTGACGGGCCCCCGGGGGCAGTGCCGCCCGCCGGGTACGGGAGGCGGTGGGCGGCACTGCCCCCGGGGGCAGTGCCGCCCGCCGGGTACGGGAGGCGGTGGGCGAATGCATCCGAGTGACGGTGGAGCGCCCGCGGGCTCCTCGGCCTCCGGCCGGTACGGCGAGGCCGTGTTCCCGCCCGGGCGCGCCGGGGAGGACGAGCGCATCGACCTCGGGGCGCTCACCTACGACGACACCACCATCGCCCGGCTGCGGGAGCTGGGCGCGGGGCCCGGGTGGAGCTGCCTCGACGTGGGGGCGGGCACCGGGAGCGTGGCCCGCCGGCTGCTGGGGGAGCTCGGCGTCACGCGGGTGCTTGCCGTGGACCGCGACACCCGCTTCCTCGCCACCCACCCCGAGCCCGGTCTCGACGTCCTGGAGGCGGACCTCACCGACCCCGGGTTCGACCCCGGGCGGTTCCACCTGGTCCACGCCCGCTTCGTCCTGATGCACCTGCCGGCCCGGCAGAGGCTGATGGCGGCCCTCGCCGAGCTGCTCGTCCCCGGCGGGGTACTGGTCCTCAGCGACGCGTTCGACCCGGCCACCGACACCGCGCCGCCGAGCCCGTACACCCGGGCGGTGCAGGCCATGTGGCAGGGCCTGCACGACACGATCGGCACCGACGTCTCCTGGACGCCGCGCTACCCGCAGCTGCTGCAGGGGGTCGGGCTGGAGGCGGTGGCCGCCGAGATCCACGTCCCGCCGCTCGTGCCGGGCTCTGCCATCAGCCGTTTCTGGGCGCAAACGTGGGACCGGGCGAGGGAGGCGATGACGGCGACGGGGCTGGTGGACGAAGCGGACATCGACGCGGCGCTCCGCTACCTCGACTCTCCCGACTGCGCCGCCCTGTCCCCCGGCATGATCACGGCCTGGGGCCACCGCCCGGAACCCGCCCCCGGAACCTGAGGCCCGCCCCAGGCCTCCGCGAGCGCTTGCACCGAGGCCCACCTGCTCCCCGGCTCCGCCGCGGTGCCCCGCTCGACGACGGCCAGTCCATGGGCGCTGCCGCGCCACTGCGCCTCCTCGTCACCGGCGTCCAGAAGCAGCCGAAGCGCCCGGCTGAGGTTGAACACGGTGGTCCGGGAGTCGATCACCGCGCCCCGGACGAACTCCTCGGGCGCCATGTACCGCCGGGACCCGGGCAGCCGGTCGCCCTCGACGGTGAACGGCCCCGGCCGGTACTCGTCCAGGTCGCACAGCATCATGCGGTGCCCCTCGAAATCGTACAGCAGACAGCCGTCGTAGAAGTCGACCGCCACGAATCCGGCCCGCTCGACGGCGAGGTGGGCGCTCAGGACGGATGCCAGCGCCGCGTGAACCCGCGAGAGCGGCAGCTTCCTGAACCGGGCCATCGGACTCCCGGGCGTCGTCCGGCCGCCCTGGCGGGACAAGGTCGGGTGGTAGAGCACCTCGCCGCTCATCCACGGGTAGACGAGCACCGGGCCGGTGTCCGTCGTGAAGGAGTGCACCAGCGGCACGATGGCCGGATGGGAGACGGCCCGGTGGAACGCCATCGCCCTGCGCAGTGACGAGACGGCGTCCGGTGTCGAAGCGGTCTTCACGAACCAGCGGCCGCCGTCGGCCGCGAGCCCGTAGGAGGTGCAGCCCGAGTCCTGGTCGGCGAACGTCCGGAAGACGGTGCCCAGGCCGTCGAGGAGCGGCTCGATGGACGCGGTGTGCGTGACGTTCTGGAACGGGTGGGTCATCACTCCTCGATGGTGTCACGCACGCACGTGCCGACGCAGCGCACCCAACGCATTGGCCGGCCACGGCCGTTCCCCCGTAGCTGACCACGAAGGGGCGGGAATTGGCAACAGCTTGGCAAGAAATTGACAAGCTTGTCAGGGCCTTCCTATGCTCCGGGCCAAAGCACACAGGGGGCTGCCATGCAGATGAACTTCGCCGGTCAGGCGCAGATCCGCCAAGCCATTCACGGGGCGCGCAGCGAGGTGCTGCTGGCCGTGCCGGGGGAGGGGCCGCTGGAGGACCAGGTCGACCTCACGGCCGCGCACGGTCTGACCGGGAGCGCGGGAGTGAGCGTGAAGATGTACGTGCCGGCAGCCGCACGCGGAACCGAGAGGCTGCCGGAGCGCCAGTTGGCGGCCCTGGCGCGGCGGGGGGTGGAGATCCACTCCACGCCCGGCCGCAGCCCGCGCATGGTGATCATCGACCGGTCCGTGGTCGTCCTGGCGCGGAACGAGGAGGACTACAGCGAGGGCGCTCTCATCGGCCACAGCCTGCCCTTCACGCCGATGCTGGTGCACTCGCTGACGGCATTCGCCCCGGCCGGCCCCGAGGACAGGCGCGTGCCCGAAGAAGGGCTGACCGCGCTCGACCGGGAAGTGCTGCGGCAGCTCGCACTCGGCACCAAGGACGAGACCGCCGCCCGCGAGATGGGCCTGGCCCTGCGCACCTACCGGAGGATGGTGGCCCGGCTCATGGACTCGCTCGACGCCCGCAGCCGCTTCCAGGCCGGATACCTGGCGGGTCAGCGCGGCCTGCTCCAGTAGCCCGACGGGACTCGGCGCAGGCGGCGCCCGCCGGTCACAGGATCAGGCCCACCACGAGGAAGCCGCCCACGAGCGCGACCAGCGGGGCGACCGCCGGCTTGCGCCCGCCCCCCTCGCCCCGACCCGGCCACGCGCCGGCCACGGCGGCAGCGACCAGCCACGGACCGCAGAGCAGCGCGACGTGCGCGACCCCCAGCTGCAGGGGCCGGCCGGCCACGACCTGCCCGCCGCCGAAACCGGCGACGACGGCGGCGAAGACGTGGCCCGGCAACTCGCAACGCAGCCGGGGCAGGCCGGGCAGGGCGTCGCCGGCCGCCCACCACACCGCCACCAGCGCGGCGGCGAGGAGGGTGACCGCACCCGCGCACCCCCACGCGCCCCCGCTCATGTCGCTCGCGCCCCACTCCCGGCCCCACTCCCGGTGGCCGGGTCGATGCCCCGCGCGTGCAGCGCGACACACGTACCGCAGCACAGCAGCCCGGCCAGTCGCCGCCGCAGCCTGCGCGCCATCCTGAACGCGCTCACCCGGCCACCTCCGCCGGTTCGCCCTCGGGCTGCCGGGACCGGGCCGCCTCGGCCATCGCCCGCGCGACCTTGCGGTTCGAGGTCATCGTCAGACTGATCAGCGTGCTGGCCGCCAGGAATGCCGCGCCCACCAGGTACGGGGCACGCAGTCCCGCCACGCTCGCGAGCCAGCCGCCCAAGAGTGCACCGACCGGCGCGGCGCCCAACGACATCAGCCGCCCGGCCGCGGCGACCCGGCCCATGAGAGCGTCCGGAACGATCGACTGCCTCACCGTCGCGGACAGCACGATGGTGGCGCCGAGGGCCCCGGCCCGTGCGGCCATGGCGAAGCCCACCAGCCAGGGTCCGTCGGAGAGGCCGATCGTGGCCTGCGCCGCGGTCAGTACGCCCGCGGTGAGGATCAGGGCGCGTCCGGTGCCGAGGCGGTCGCTCAGCCAGCCGCACGCCATGCTGCCCAGGAATCCCCCGACGGCCTCGGAGGTGAGGAGGATGCCGTACCCCGTCGCTCCCAGGTGGAGCTTCTCCTGAGCGAACAGGACGAAGACCGCAGCGCCCGCGCTGAAGGCGAAGTTGCCGAGCGCCGGACGCAGCGACAGTCCGAGCAGCAGCGGGTCCCGCAGCAGGTACACCGCCCCCTCGCGCGCGTCCTTGAGGAGGGAGCGCTTGGGGGCCGGGGGCTTGGGCGGACCCGCCGGGAGGGAGCGGATCACCAGCGAACTGAGGAGGAACGACAGGGCGTCGGTGAGCAGCGGCACCGTGCGGCCCAGGTTGAACAGGGCGGCACCGGCCGGGGGACCGGCGAAGCCGTCGAGTACGTCCATGGTGCCGCGCAGCCGGGCATTGGCCCGCTTCAGCAGAGCGGGGTCGCGGTCCAGGACCTCGGGCAGGAACGCGGAGGCCGCGGTGTCGAAGAGGATCTGGCCGATCCCGAGCAGGAACGCGAGCGCGATCAGCAGCGGCACCCCCAGCCAGCCCGCCGCCGCGCCCGCGACCGCCGCCAGGAGCAGCGTGCCCCGGGCGGCGTCCGTGAGGTACATGGTGCGCCGCCGGTCCCAGCGGTCGACCAGTGCGCCGCCGATCAGGCCGAACAGGAGCCACGGGAGGAGGGCGGCCGCGGTGACGACGGACAGCAGGACGGGATCCTGTGTCAGGGTCGCGGCGAGCAGCGGCAGCGCGGTCAGGTAGACCCCGTCGCCGAAGGAGGACACGCCTGAGGCGAGCCACAGCCGGCGGAACGCCTTGGGCATGGGCGACGTGCTGGGCAAGCTGCACTCCATTCTTGGGGGCTGCGACGGACGGTCGGCCGAGGCCGACCCGCGTCGAGCAGGGATCAGGCGGTGGCCGGTCGGGCGAATGGCAGCAGCCGTACGCCCGTGTCCGCGGAGAAGAGGGTGCCCGGCGCGGGCCGGCCGGCCCGCCCCGGGCCGGGCCTGGACCGGCCGCGGGCGATGATGCGCCAGTCGCCGGTGATGGCGTCGACCACGCCGGGCCCACCAGGCGCACCAGGCCCACCGGGTGCACCGGTCGCGCCGGGCAGTGCGCCGGACGCCGGCCAGGACAGGGAACGCACCAGCTCTTCGGGATCCGGGTCCTCGGCGCGCACCCGTGGATGCACGAGCGTGCCTATGTCGTCTCCCTGTACGGCGCGTACGACGGCGTCCTCGGCGTCCGCCTCGACGATCACCACGGGCACCCCTGCCAGGGTGGCGAGCCAGGCGGCGCGCAGCACGGCGGGCATGCCGCCGCCCGGCCCGGGAACCCCCGCTCCGGCCGGCCGCCCGGCCCCCGGTGCGATGACGGCCACCTCCAGGCGCCGCCGGGCCCGGCCCCCACCGACGGCGCCCCGCTCCGGCGGAGCCGGCGCGTCGGTCAGGAGCAGCAGCCGAAGGGCCCGCAACGAGGCGGCGAGCAACGCGGCGAGCACCTCGTCGCCGTGGGCCGGGACGGCGTCGTTCTCGCTGACGACCGGCACCAGTCCGGCATCGAGCGCGGCCTGCAGGACGGACCGGACACCGCTTCGGTGTTCGGGCCCCGTCACGTCGGCCGCCGTCAGCAGGACGTGGGCCGCCACCAGCCCGCGCGCCTCCAGAGCAGCGCGGAACGCCTCGAACAGGGGCCCCCGCCCGACGGCCGCGGCGATCTGCCGGGCCGGTCCGGCGCCAAGGCCGACGGCCGGCCGGCCCGGACCCGTGGGGCCCCGACCCGTGGCCGCCAGCCGGGCGGCGCCGACCGCATCGGCGCCCGCGCTGACGATGACCGGCTGAATGCCCTGCGCACGCATCCGTACGACGTCATCGGCGAGGGCGGCGAACGCGGCCCCGTCGAGCTCCCCTCCCGGTGCGAGGCAGGAGGTCCCTACGCTGATGACGACACACTCCGGGCCGCTGCCGGGTGACATGGGTTCCCCTCTCTTGCCGGGTGCTCACAGGATGTGCGGTGGGCGCCGCCGGACCGGCGGCCGTCCGGGCGGCTACGGGAGGTCCCCGAGGTGCCCGGCTACCACGCGACCGATCTCCGCGAGGGGGCCCTGCGCGGTCATCGCGCCGTGGGCGCAGTCGACCTCGTGGACTTCGATGCCGCCGGTGACGTGGGGCGACCACACGGCCGCCGGATCGTCCACGGTGGCGCCGACCGTGGCCCGGAAGAAGACCATCGAGCCGTCGAACACCCCGGAATCGAAGGTTCCGCGCAGGTTCGACAGGTCCACGAAGACCCGTGCCAGGGCTGCGAACCCCTCCGCGCCCAGTTCCGCCAACGGGCTCCCGGAAGCCGACGGATCGTGACCGATCGAGGCCGACAGCGCCGGCCATACCTCCGGGTCGTCGTAGCCGATGGGCTCGGTACCCGCCGAGGCCGTCCCGGGGAATGCGTCGAGCACGCCGAGGAAGTCGACCTGCTCACCCGCCTCCCTCAGCCGCACCGCCAAGGCGTGCGCCGTGACCCCGCCGAACGACCAGCCGAGCAGCGCGTACGGTCCTTGCGGCTGGACCGAGCGGATCGCCGCGAGGTAGTCGTCCAGGACCTCCTCGAAGGTCCGGGGTCCGCCTTCCGGTTCGCTCAAACCACGTGCCTGGAGCCCGTACACCGGCTGCTCACGGTCCAAGTGGGCCAGCAGCCCGCTGTAGCACCAGCTGAGACCGATGGCCGGGTGGACGGCGAACAGCGGACGCCGCTCACCACCCGTACGCAGCGGCAGGAGCACCCCGAGTGAATCCCCGGAACCCTCCCGGCCCAGCTGGGCGGCCAGCATGGCCACGGTCGGTGCCTCGAACAGGGCCCGGACCGGCAGCTCGCAGTCGAACGCCGTACGGATACGGCTGATCAGCCGGGTCGCCAGCAGCGAGTGGCCGCCCAGTGCGAAGAAGTTGTCGTCGATCCCGATGTCCCGTACCCCGAGTACGTCGGCGAACAAGGCGCACAGGGTGACCTCGGCAGGACTGCGCGGCGGCCGGCCGTCGCTCGTGGGCAGGGCGGGCGCCGGCAGGGCCCGGTAGTCGAGCTTGTTGTTGGGGGTCAACGGCAGCTTGTCCAGAAGCACCACGGCGGCCGGGATCATGTACTCGGGCAGCAGTTGGCGGGCGTGCCGCGTCAAGGCATCGACGTCCACCTCGCCGTCGCCGACCAGGTAGGCCGCCAGCCTCTTGTCACCGGGCCGGTCCTCGCGGGCGACGACCGCGACCTGCCGGATGCCGGGGAACGCGGCCAGGACGGACTCGATCTCCGGCAGTTCGATGCGGAACCCGCGGATCTTCACCTGGTTGTCGGCGCGGCCGACGAAGTCGATCAGACCGTCCGCGGTCCAGCGGACCCGGTCGCCCGTCCGGTACATCCGTGCGCCGGGCGGGCCGTACGGGTCCGCCACGAACCGCTCGGCCGTGAGCCCGGCCCGGTTCAGGTATCCCCGGGCCAGACCGGTGCCGGCCAGGTACAGCTCGCCCGTCACCCCGACGGGAACCGGCGCGAGCGCGTCGTCCAGCACGCGGGCCGACATGCCGTCGAGCGGCCTGCCGATGGGCACCGGAGCCGGCACCTCGGATGCACTGCGCCACGGGGCCGAGGTCGCGAACAACGTCGTCTCCGTCGGACCGTAATTGCTGCGCACCAGCAGGTCGGGGCAGTGTTCCAGGACCCGGCGGACCGCGACCGGCGACACGATGTCACCACCGGTGATCACCACGCGCACCCCGTCGAAGCACTCGGGATACTCCTCGGCCATCACCCGGAAGAGACCCGCCGTCACGTCGACACCGGTGATCCGCTCCTCCTGCATCAGCCGGGCGAGCCGCTCGACCGTGAGGTCCGCCTCCGGCGCGATGATGCTCGTCCCGCCGTGCAACAGCGGGTACCAGAAGGAGTACGTCGACGGATCGAACTCGTACGGGGTGAGCAGCAGTACCCGGTCGTGGTCACCCGGCACGAAGATCGAGTCGTTGACCAGCTCGAAGACGTCCTGGTGGGTGATGGCCACACCCTTGGGCCTGCCCGTCGAGCCCGAGGTGTACATGACGTACGCGAGCTGCTCCCGGTGACCGTTCACGGCCGGGTGGGGCAACGCCGCGGCATCGAGCGGGCCGTCCTCATCGGCGTCCGAGACCAGGACCACCATCCCCGCCCGCGGCAGGCCACGCTCGCGCATGACCTCGTCCGTGAGCAGGACCTGCGCCCCGCACTCCTCCAGGACCGTCTGCATGCGGTCCAAGGGCGAGGCGTGGTGCAGGGGCACGTAGTAGGAACCCGACATGAGGATGCCCGTCAGGGCGACGACGAGGTCCACCGTCCGGCTCATCAAAATGGCGACCGGATGCTCCGGCCCGGCGCCCGCGGCGACCAGACGCCGCGCGAGCCGGCCGGCCCGCTCGTTCAACTCCGCGTAGCTCAGGCTCCGGCCGGCGCACCGGACGGCCACCGCGTCCGGGGTGCGCCCTGCCTGCAGGCGGAACGCCTCCTGGAGGGAGGACACCCCGGCGAAGGCGTCCACCGGGTCGGGGCCGGCGCCCTGCCGGATCAGGTGGGCGCGTTCCTCGACGCCGAGGATGTCGAGGGAGCCGATGGGCAGGTCCGGGTCGGCGGTGGCCGCTTCCAGGACGCGGACCATCCGGTCGAGGAGGGTGCGGACCGTCGGGGCGTCGAACAGGTCGACGGCGAATCCCACGCTCGCGCGCAGGGCCCCGGGCCGGCCCTCCTCCGTGGTGTCCGCGTACAGGGTGAAGTTGAGGTCGAACTTCGCGACGTTCAGTTCGGTGGCCGGCAGTGTCTCCGCCTTGGTACCCGCCAGCGTCAGCTCCGACCCGCCGTCGCTGACCACCTCCAGCATGATCTGGAAGAGGGGGTGGCGGCTGGGGAGGCGGGGCGGGTTGAGGGTTTCGACGATGCGTTCGAAGGGGGTGTCTTGGTGGGCGTAGGCGGTGAGGCTGGTGTTGCGGACTTGGGTGAGGAGTTGGGTGAAGGTGGGGTTGTCGGAGGTGTTGGTGCGGATGACGAGGGTGTTGACGAAGAAGCCGATGAGGTGGTCGAGGGTTTCGTCGGTGCGGCCTGCGGTGGGGGTGCCGATGGGGATGTCGGTTCCGGCGCCGAGTCGGGTGAGGAGGGTGGCGAGTGCTGCGTGCATGACCATGGTGAGGGTCGTGCCGGTGGTGCGGGCGAGTTCGGTGAGCCGGGTGTGGAGGTCGGTGCCGAGTTCGACCTCGAAGGACTCGCCCCGGTGGGAGGAAGCCAGCGGCCTGGGCCGGTCGGTCGGATACTCCAGCTCGACCGGGAGCCCCGCCAAGGCGTCGCTCCAGTACCGCAGCTGGGTCGCGAGCGTCGAGTCGGCCTCCGCCTCGTCGCCGAGGATCTGTTGTTGCCACAGGGTGTAGTCGGCGTATTGGACGGGGAGTGGCGCCCAGGTGGGGGCGTTGCCGTTGAGTCGGGCTTGGTAGGCGTGGTTGAGGTCGTGGGTGAGGGGTGTCATGGAGGCGCCGTCGCCGGCGATGTGGTGCAGGAGCACCATCAGGACGTGTTCGTCTTCGGCGAGGGTGAGGAGGGTGACGCGGATGGGCAGGTCGGCGGAGAGGTCGAAGACGTGTCGGCCGGCGGTCTGCAGTGCTTCGGGGAGGTCTTCGGGGGTGGTGGTGACGCGGTGCAGGGGTATGTGGGTGGGGGGCAGGATCAGTTGGATGGCGCGGCCCTGGTCCTCGCGGAACACGGTCCGCAGGGTTTCGTGACGGGCCACGAGGTCGGTGACGGCCTGCTCCAGCGCTTGGGCGTCGACCCGCCCGGCGATCCGGACGGCGACGGGAAGGTTGTAGGTGGCGCTGGGGCCTTCGAACTGGTCGAGGAACCAGAGCCGTTCCTGCGCGGCGGAGGCGGGGACGAGGTCGGGGCGCGGCTGCGGTGCCAGTTCCGGACGGGCGTCGCCGGAGACTTCGAGGCGGGCCGCGAGTTCGCTGACGGTGGGAGCCTCGAAGACGGTCCGCACCGTCAGTTCCACACCGAGTACGGCACGCGCCCGATTGACGAGCCGGGTGACGAGCAGGGAGTGGCCGCCCAGGTCGAAGAAGCTGTCGTCCACACCGACGGTGTCCACGCCGAGTACGTCGGCGAACAGGCCGCACAGGAGGTGCTCGTGGGGGGTGCGTGCCTCACGTCCGGCCGCTCCGGCGTAGACGGGGGCGGGCAGGGCCCTGCGGTCCAGCTTCCCGTTCGCGGTCAACGGCAGTACGTCCAGGGTGACGAACGCGGCAGGAACGACGGACTCCGGGACCTTGGCGGCCACATGGCGGCGCAACGCGTCGCCGGCGGGCGCGGGCGCGCCGGGCTCCGCCACCACGTAGGCGACCAGGCGCTTGTCCCCCGGCCTGTCCTCACGTAGCACCGTCGCCGCCTGCGCGACGCCCGGGTGTCCTTCGATCACCGCGTTGAGTTCGCCCAGCTCGACCCGGATGCCGCGGATCTTCACCTGGTCGTCGGCCCGGCCCAGGTACTCCAGCTCGCCGTCGCCCGTCCACCGGACCACGTCTCCCGTGCGGTACATGCGCTCACCGGGTTCCCCGAAGGGGTGCGCCACGAAGCGTTCCGCCGTCATGTCGGCCCGGTTGAGGTAGCCGTGCGCCAGGCAGACTCCGGTCAGGTAGAGCTCTCCCGCCACACCGACGGGGACGGGCCGCAGCCGCTCGTCGAGCACGTACGTCTGCGCGTTCCAGATCGGGCCGCCCAGCGTCGGCGATTCCGGCCACTGCGCCACCTCGGCCGGCAGCTGCGTACCGCTGACGACATGGCTCTCGGAGGGCCCGTAGTTGTTGTGCAGCACGACACCCGGCCGTGCGGCGTGGAAGTCCCGCACCTGCGGGCTCAGTTGAAGCGCTTCGCCGGCCTGGAGCACGTGCCGCAGGGCGGCCAGCCCCAGGCCCTGTTCGGCAGCGGCCTCGTACACGGCGGCGATGACCAGGTTCGGGGCGTAGAACTCGGTGATCCCTTCCTCGTCGAGCCAGGCCGCGAGGCTGGAGGGGTTGAGCCGGGTCTCCTCGTCCGGCACGCACAGCGTCTTTCCGTACAGCAGGGCCGAAAGGATCTCCTGCTCGGCGACGTCGAAGCCGACGGCACTGAACTGGGCCACTCGCGCACCCGGTGCGGCGGGAACGACCGATGCGTTCCACGCCAGGAGGTTGACCAGCACCCGGCCCGGCAGGACCACGCCCTTGGGGCGGCCCGTGGAGCCCGAGGTGTAGACCACGTATGCGGGAGCCTCCGACGTCAGCGGCGCACGGCGGTCGGCGGTTCCCGGGGCGTGCGGCGGCGCGGCCGCCAACTCCGCGGCCACCGGCGCGGTGTCCAGGGCCAGCGCTCCGGCGGGCAGCGCGGCGGCCTGCGAGGCGACGGTGAGGACGGCCTGGGGCCGGGCATCGGCCAGGACGAAGTCGATGCGCTCCCGCGGGTACGTAGGGTCGATGGGCAGGTAGGCGGCCCCCGCCTTGAGGATCGCCAGGAAGGCGACCGCCAGCCGGGTACCGCGCGGCAGCACCACACCCACCCGGTCGCCGGGGCCGATGCCCCGGGACAGCAGTACCCACGCCAGCCTGTTGGCCTGCTCGTCGAGCTCCGCGTACGTCAGCCGGTCGCCCGAGGCGCAGACCGCGACCGTGCCGGGGGTGCGGGCGGCCTGGGCGGCGAACAGGTCCGGGAGCAGGGCCTCGGACAGGCCGCGGCCGGTGTCGTTCCACCGCGTCAGGACGCGGTCCCGCTCTTCGGACCCGAGGACGTCGAGGGAGTCGATGTGCAGGTCCGGGTCGGCGGTGACGGCTTCCAGGACGCGGACGAGGCGGTCGAGGAGGGTGCGGACCGTCGGCGCGTCGAACAGGTCGACGGCGAACTGGGCGTCCGCGCGCAGTGCGCCCGGCACGCCGTCCGCGGTGACGTCGGCGTGGAAAGCGAGGTGGAGGTCGAACTTCGCCACGTCGAGGTTCGTCCGCAGTGACTGTGCTTGGACGCCGGGCAGGTCCCACTCCGTGGTCGTGCCGTTGGCCACCTGGAGCATGATCTGGAAGAGCGGATGGCGGGCGGCCGAACGCGGGGGATTCAGTACCTCCACGATGCGTTCGAAGGGGGTGTCTTGGTGGGCGTAGGCGGTGAGGCTGGTGTTGCGGACTTGGGTGAGGAGTTGGGTGAAGGTGGGGTTGTCGGAGGTGTTGGTGCGGATGACGAGGGTGTTGACGAAGAAGCCGATGAGGTGGTCGAGGGTTTCGTCGGTGCGGCCTGCGGTGGGGGTGCCGATGGGGATGTCGGTTCCGGCGCCGAGTCGGGTGAGGAGGGTGGCGAGTGCTGCGTGCATGACCATGGTGAGGGTCGTGCCGGTGGTGCGGGCGAGTTCGGTGAGCCGGGTGTGGAGGTCGGTGCCGAGTTCGATTTCGAGGGATTCGCCGCGGTGTGTGGGGGTGGTGGGGCGGCGTCGGTCGGTGGGGTAGGTGAGTTCTTCGGGGAGTCCTTGGAGGGTGTGCTTCCAGTAGGCGCTCTGTTGGGCTGCGGCTGATTCGGGGTCGTTTTCGTCGCCGAGGATCTGCTGTTGCCACAGGGTGTAGTCGGCGTATTGGACGGGGAGTGGCGCCCAGGTGGGGGCGTTGCCGTTGAGGCGGGCTTCGTAGGCGTGGTTGAGGTCGTGGGTGAGGGGTGTCATGGAGGCGCCGTCGCCGGCGATGTGGTGCAGGAGCACCATCAGGACGTGTTCGTCTTCGGCGAGGGTGAGGAGGGTGACGCGGATGGGCAGGTCGGCGGAGAGGTCGAAGACGTGCTGGCCGGCGGTCTGCAGTGCTTCGGGGAGGTCTTCGGGGGTGGTGGTGACGCGGTGCAGGGGTATGTGGGTGGGGGGCAGGATCAGTTGGATGGCGCGGCCCTGGTCCTCGCGGAACACGGTCCGCAGGGTTTCGTGACGGGCCACGACATCCGCCACGGCGTGCTCCAGCGCTCCGGTGTCCAGGGGGCCGGTGATCCGCACGGTGACGGGAAGGTTGTAGGTGGCGCTGGGGCCTTCGAACTGGTCGAGGAACCAGAGCCGTTCCTGCGCGGGGGAGGCGGGGACGAGGTCGGGGCGCGGCTGCGGTGCCAGTTCCGGACGGGCCTGCCCGGCCGCGTCGATGCGGGCCGCCAGCTCGGCGGGGGTGGGCGCTTCGAAGACGGTGCGGACGGCGACCTCACGGCCCAGGGTCAGCCGGATCCGGTTGATCAGCCGGGTGACGAGCAGGGAGTGACCGCCCAGGTCGAAGAAGCCGTCGTCCACACCGACGGTGTCCACGCCGAGTACGTCGGCGAACAGGCCGCACAGGAGGTGCTCGTGGGGGGTGCGTGCCTCACGTCCGGCCGCTCCGGCGTAGACGGGGGCGGGCAGGGCCCTGCGGTCCAGCTTCCCGTTCGCCGTCAACGGCAGCACGTCCAACGTTACGGTGCTGGACGGCACCATGTAGTCGGGCAGAAGAGCGCCGAGGTGGGCGCGCAGGTCGGTGCTGTCCACCCCGCCCGGGTCCTTGGGTACGACGTAGCCGACGAGCCGCTTGTCGCCCGGCTGGTCCTCGCGGATCACGACGGCGGCCTGCGCGACCTGCGGGTGTGAGCCCAGAACGGATTCGATCTCGCCGAGTTCGATGCGGAATCCGCGGAGCTTGACCTGGTGGTCGGCCCGGCCGAGGTATTCCAGGCGGCCCGGCTCCGTCCATCGGACCACGTCCCCGGTGCGGTACATCCGGGCGCCCGGTCCCTCGAAGGGGCAGGCCACGAAGCGCTCGGCGGTCAGGCCGGGGCGGCCGAGGTAGCCGCGGGCGAGGCCGGCGCCGGACACGTACAGCTCGCCCGAGACCCCGGCGGGCACCGGGCGCAGCGTGCTGTCGAGGACGTACATGCCGAGGTCGGGGATGGCCTCGCCGATCACGCTGCCCGGCAGGGTCGCCGCGGAGATCCGGTCCAGCGCCTGGTGGGTGACGTGCACGGTGGTCTCGGTGATGCCGTACATGTTCACCAGCGCGGGCGAGTCGTCGCCGTGGCGTTCGTACCAGTCGGCCAGTCGGCGCAGGTCCAGGGCCTCGCCGCCGAACACGACGGTGCGCAGGGCCAGCCGGTCGCCGGTCGCGGGGTCTTCGGCGTCGGCCTGGACGAGCTGGTAGAACGCGGAAGGGGTCTGGTTGAGGACGGTGACCTGCTCGTCGGCGAGCAGCTTGAGGAACTCGCCGGGTGCGCGGCTGACGGCGTGGGGGACGACGACGAGGCGTCCGCCGTGCAGCAGCGGCCCCCACAGCTCCCAGACGGAGAAGTCGAAGGCGTAGCTGTGGTAGAGGGTCCAGGTGTCGTCGGCGCCGAAGTCGAACCAGTGCCGGGTGGCGGCGAACAGGCGGGTCACGTTCTGGTGCGGGATGACGGCGCCCTTGGGCCGCCCGGTCGAGCCCGAGGTGTAGATGACGTAAGCCGCGTGCTGCGGCGCCACCGCGACCCCGGGGCAGGTGTCGGGGGCGGCGGTGAGCAGCCTGGTGGTGTCCTGCGTGTCCACGAGCAGGGTCGCGGTGTCCGCGGGCAGTCGCTCGATGATGTCGCTGTGGGTGACCAGGAGGACGGGGCGGGCGTCATCCAGCATGTAGGCGATGCGGTCGGCCGGGTAGTCGGGGTCGACGGGCAGGTAGGCGGCCCCCGACTTGAGGACGGCGAGCAGGGCGACGATGAGCTCGGCGGAGCGAGGCAGGGCGACGGCGATCAGTCGGTCCGGGCCGGCGCCGCGCTCGCTCAGCAGGTGCGCCAGGCGGTTGGCGCGCGCGTCGAGCGCGGCGTACGAGGTGTGCTCGCCCTCGAACACGACGGCCGTGGCGTCCGGGGTGCGGGCGGCCTGGGCGGCGAACAGGTCGTGGAGGACGGCTTCGGGCTCGGTGACCGCAACCGGAGGCGTCAACAGGGCAGCCCGCTCCGCAGGCCCCAGCAGGTCCAGGGAGTCGATGTGCAGGTCCGGGTCGGCGGTGACGGCTTCCAGGACGCGGACGAGGCGGTCGAGGAGGGTGCGGACCGTAGGGGCGTCGAACAGATCCGCCGCGTACCCGACGTGCGCGGTCAGGGCGCCGGGGCGGCCGTCCGCGCCCGTAGCGGCACGGAGGTTGAGGGAGAGGTCGAACTTCGCGCCGTCCAGGTTGGTGGTCACGCCCTGGGCCGTGACGCCGCCCAGGTCCAGATCGGGAGCCGTGTCCGTACCGACCTGGAGCATGATCTGGAAGAGGGGGTGGCGGCTGGGGAGGCGGGGCGGGTTGAGGGTTTCGACGATGCGTTCGAAGGGGGTGTCTTGGTGGGCGTAGGCGGTGAGGCTGGTGTTGCGGACTTGGGTGAGGAGTTGGGTGAAGGTGGGGTTGTCGGAGGTGTTGGTGCGGATGACGAGGGTGTTGACGAAGAAGCCGATGAGGTGGTCGAGGGTTTCGTCGGTGCGGCCTGCGGTGGGGGTGCCGATGGGGATGTCGGTTCCGGCGCCGAGTCGGGTGAGGAGGGTGGCGAGTGCTGCGTGCATGACCATGGTGAGGGTCGTGCCGGTGGTGCGGGCGAGTTCGGTGAGCCGGGTGTGGAGGTCGGTGCCGAGTTCGATTTCGAGGGATTCGCCGCGGTGTGTGGGGGTGGTGGGGCGGCGTCGGTCGGTGGGGTAGGTGAGTTCTTCGGGGAGTCCTTGGAGGGTGTGCTTCCAGTAGGCGCTCTGTTGGGCTGCGGCTGATTCGGGGTCGTTTTCGTCGCCGAGGATCTGCTGTTGCCACAGGGTGTAGTCGGCGTATTGGACGGGGAGTGGCGCCCAGGTGGGGGCGTTGCCGTTGAGGCGGGCTTCGTAGGCGTGGTTGAGGTCGTGGGTGAGGGGTGTCATGGAGGCGCCGTCGCCGGCGATGTGGTGCAGGAGCACCATCAGGACGTGTTCGTCTTCGGCGAGGGTGAGGAGGGTGACGCGGATGGGCAGGTCGGCGGAGAGGTCGAAGACGTGCTGGCCGGCGGTCTGCAGTGCTTCGGGGAGGTCTTCGGGGGTGGTGGTGACGCGGTGCAGGGGTATGTGGGTGGGGGGCAGGATCAGTTGGATGGCGCGGCCCTGGTCCTCGCGGAACACGGTCCGCAGGGTTTCGTGACGGGCCACGAGGTCGGTGACGGCCTGCTCCAGCGCTTGGGCGTCGACCCGCCCGGCGATCCGGAAGCTGACCGGCAGGTTGTACGTGCTCGACTGCTCGAACCGGTCGAGGAACCAGAGCCGTTCCTGCGCGGGAGAGGCGGGCAGCCGGTCTCCGTGTGCGAGGGGGACGAGCGCCGGACGGGCCTGCCCGGCCGCGTCGATGCGGGCCGCCAGCTCGGCGGGGGTGGGCGCTTCGAAGACGGTGCGGACGGCGACCTCACGGCCCAGGGTCAGCCGGATCCGGTTGATCAGCCGGGTGACGAGCAGGGAGTGACCGCCCAGGTCGAAGAAGCTGTCCTCCGCGCCGACGGCCCGGGCGCCCAGGACCTCCGCGAACAGCGCGCACAGGATGTGCTCCGCGGGGGTACGGGGACCGCGGCCCGCGGTGCCGGTGTAGGCCGGGGCGGGCAGGGCCCTGCGGTCCAGCTTGCCGTTGGACGTCAGCGGAAGCACGTCCATCTGGACGTACGCGGCCGGAACCACCGCCTGGGGCACGGCGGCGGCCACGTGCCGGCGCAGCTCCTCGGCGGCCGGCAGCACGGAACCCGGCGCGGCCACCACGTAGGAGACCAATCGTTTGTCGCCGGGCCGGTCCTCGCGCAGCACGGTGGCGGCCTGGGCCACCGCGGGATGCGCGCAGAGCACTGCGTTGAGTTCGCCCAGCTCGACGCGGACGCCACGGATCTTCACCTGGTCGTCGGCGCGTCCGAGGAAGGCGAGGCTGCCGTCGGCGCGGCGGCGCACCAGGTCGCCGCTGCGGTACATCCGCTCGCCGGCCGGGGCGAACGGGTCGGCGACGAAGCGCTGGGAGGTGAGGTCGGCACGGTTGAGGTAGCCGTGGGCCAGGCCGTCACCCGCGAGGTACAGCTCGCCGGGCACACCGGCGGGCACAGGCCGCAGCAGCTCGTCCAGGACGTACAGCCGGGTGTTCCAGATGCCGTCGCCGAGGGGGGCCGCAGTCGGCCAGTCGGCCGGGTCGGCGGGCAGGGTGGCGCTGGTGACCACGTGGGTCTCGGAGGGGCCGTAGTGGTTGTGCAGCAGCAGACCGGGGCGCGCGGCGTGGAAGTCGCGGACCTGGGGGGTCAGCTGGAGCGCTTCGCCGGCCTGGGCGACGTGCCGCAGGGCGTCGAGTGCCAGGCCCTGCTCGGTGGCGGCCTCGTACACCGCCGCGATCACGAGGTCCGGGGCGAAGAACTCGGTGATGCGCTGCTCGTCCAGCCAGCTCGCGAGGCGGGCCGGATTGAGCCGGGTGTCCTCGTCGGGCACGCACAGCGTCTTGCCGTTCAGGAGGGCCGTGAGGATCTCGTGCTCCGACGCGTCGAAGCTGACGGCGCTGAACTGCGAGACCCGGGAGCCCGGTTCGCAGGGGAAGAGCGAGGCGTTCCAGGCGAGCAGGTTGGACAGGACGCGGGCCGGGAGCACCACCCCCTTCGGCCGTCCGGTGGAGCCCGAGGTGTACACGACGTAGCTGGGGGTCTCGTCGGTCAGCGGGGCGGGCCGGTCGGCGTCCCGGGGGTCGTGGGCGTGGGCCGCGGCCAGCGCGGCGGCGGTGGGCGCGCCGTCCAGGTCGAGCACGTATGCGGGCAGCGAGTCCGCGGGCAGTGAGGCGGCGCCCCCGCCGTCGGTGATGCACACGTCCGGGCGGGCGTCTTCGAGGATGAACCCGATCCGCTCGCGCGGATACTGCGGGTCGATCGGCAGGTAGGCGGCGCCGGTCTTGAGCACGGCCAGGAAGGCAGTGATCAGCCCCGTGCCGCGGGGCAGTACGACGGCGGCGTAGCTGCCGGGGCCGATCCCCCGGGACAGCAGGTGCCGGGCCAGCCGGTTGGCCCGCTCGTTGAGTTCGGCGTACGAGAGGTCGCCGTCGGGCGCGCTGACGGCGAGCGCGTCGGGCGTACGGCGCACCTGGGCCTCGACCAGGGCGGCGAGCGGTGCTCCGGGCAGCTCGGTGCGCGTCGCGCGCGCGGCTCGCAGGACGGCGTCGCGCTCACCCTCGAGGAACAGGTCGATGTCGCCGAGCGGCTGCTCGGGATCGGTGACGGCACGCGTCAGCAAGGCGGTGAAGCGACCGGCCAGCAGTGCGGCGGTCGCCGGCTCGAACAGGTCGGCCGAGAACTCCAGGCGGCCGGTGACCCCGGCGGCCGAGCCGTCGTGCGCGTAGCGCTCGGTGAAGCCGAAGAGCAGGTCGAACTTGGCGGTGGCGGTCGGCAGTTCCTCGGCGGTGGCGGTGAGCCCTGGCAGGTCGAACGCGTAGCCGTTGGCGTTCTCCAAGGTCAGCATGACCTGGAAGAGGGGGTGGCGCGACAGCGAGCGGACCGGGTTGAGGGCATCCACGACCTGGTCGAAGGGCACGTCCTGGTGCGCGTACGCCGCGAGGTCCTGTTCCCTGACCCGCTGGAGCAAGGTGCGCAGGCTCGGGTTGCCGGAGGTGTCGGTGCGCAGCACCAGCGTGTTGACGAAGAAGCCGATCAGGCTGTCGAGGGCCTCGTCCGTGCGGCCGGCGACGGTGGCGCCGATCGGGACGTCCGTCCCTGCTCCTACCCGGGTCAGCAGGGCCGCCACGGCGGCCTGGAGGGTCATGTGGACGCTGGTCCGCGTGGCGCGGGCAAGGGCGACGATGGCCTGGTGCAGTTCGGCGCCGATCTCCACGGGAACGCTGCCCCCGCGGGTACCGGCGACCGCCGGGCGGGGGAAGTCGGTGGGAAGTTCCAGTTCCTCGGGCGCCCCGTCGAGGGCCTTGCGCCAGAAGTCGAGCTGCTGCTCGGCCAGCGCGGTCGGGCCCTGCTCGGAGCCGAGGAGTTCGCGCTGCCACAGGGTGTAGTCGGCGTACTGGGTGGCGAGCGGCGCCCATCGGGGGGCTTCACCGGCCCGCCGAGCCGTGTAGGCCTCGGCCAGTTCGCGCGTCAGGGGCTGCATGGACCAGCCGTCGGTGCCGATGTGGTTGAGGGTCAGCAGCAGTACGTGTTCGTCGGCGCCCGCGGAGAACAGGCGCGCGCGCAACGGCACGTCCGTGGTCAGGTCGAACGGGACGAGGGCGGCGGCGCGCAGCGCGGCATCGAGGTCCGTCACCTGCTCGACGGGCAGCGCCGGCCGCACCTGCCCGACGGGCAGCACGACCTGGCAGGGCTCCGCGTCGTGCTCCGGGAACACGGTGCGCAGGCTCTCGTGCCGGTCGGTCAGGTCCCCAAGGGCGGCTTCCAGCGCGGCCCGGTCGAGCGGGCCGCGCAGCCGGACGGCTATGGGCAGGACGTACGCCGCCGACCGGCCCTCCAGCCGGCTGTGGAACCACATGCGGTACTGGGCGGGGGAGAGCGGGAGCACGGCGGGCCGGGTGGCCGGTCGCAGTGCCGGGCGGGCGGCGGGGGAGTGGCCCGCCCCGGCCGGTTCGCCGTCTTCGCCCTCTTCGCCGAGTGAGGAGAGGGCGGCGACGTTCGGGTGGTCGAAGACCGATGCCACGGAGAGGTCGGTGCCCAGCGCGGCCCGTATGCGGCTGACCAGCCGGGTCGCGTGGAGCGAGTCCCCGCCCAGCGCGAAGAAGTCGTCGTCGATGCCGACGTGGGGCAGGCCGAGCGTCTGGGCGACCAGGTCGCACAGGACGGCCTCGCGGTCGGTGCGCGGACCGCGCCCGGTGTCGGCAGGGCCGGCGGAGGGAGCGGGCAGCGCCCGGTAGTCGATCTTGTGGTTGGAGGTCAGCGGCAGCCGCTCCAGCGTGACGAACGCCGAGGGGACCAGGTAGGCCGGCAGACGGGCCTCCAGGTGGCTGCGCATGCCGTCGTGGAGGGCTGCGTCATCCGCCGCCGCGGCTCCCTCCGCCACGACGTACGCGACCAGCCGCTTGTCTCCCGCAGCGTCCTCGCGGGCCACGACGACGGCCTGGCGCACTCCCCGGCAGCCGGTCAGTGCCGCCTCCACCTCGCCCGGCTCGACGCGATACCCGCGGATCTTGACCTGGCCGTCGGCGCGGCCGGCGAATTCGAGCCGTCCGTCGCCGTCGTGGCGGGCCAGGTCGCCGGAGCGGTACATCCGGCTGCCCGCGGGACCGAACGGGTCGGCGACGAAACGGTCGGCCGTCAGGTCGGGGCGGCCGGCGTACCCCCGGGCCAGACCGGCACCGGCCAGGTACAGCTCGCCGGTCTCCCCCTCCGCGACCGGGCGCAGCGCGTCGTCCAGGACGTAGGCGCTCATGCCGTCCAGCGGCAGCCCGATCGGTACCTGTGCGGGAACCGACGACGCCCGGGTCCACCGGGACTGGGTGGCGTAGAGCGTGGTCTCGGTGGGACCGTAGGTGCCGCGCACCACCGTGCCGGGGCAGCGCTCCAGCACGGCACGCACTCCGGCGGCGGGGATGACGTCGCCGCCGGTGAGGACCTCGCGCAGGCCCGCGAAGCACTCCGGGCGCTCCTCCGCCATGACCCGGAAGAGGCCGGCCGGGAACTCGGCGGCGGTGACCCGCTCGTCGGCCAGCAGGCGCGCCAGACGGTCGACCGTCAGCTGTGCCTCGGTGGCGATGACGGCCGTCCCGCCGTGCAGCAGCGGGTACCACAGCGCGTACGTCGACGGGTCGAACGCGTACGAGGCGACGAGCAGCACGCGGTCGTGTGCTCCGGGGACCGTGAACATCGAGTCGCCGACGAGGTCGGTGACGTTGCGGTGGGTGACCGCGACACCCTTGGGCGTCCCGGTGGAGCCCGAGGTGTACATCCCGTAGGCGAGCTGGTCGGGGCGGATCGCGGGATCCGCCGCCGGCTGCTCCTGATGCGCGTACCCGTCAGGCTGGTCGGCGAGTACGACGACCGGCCCGTGCGGCGTCCGGCCACGCATCGCGGTGTCGGTGAGCAGGACCGCAGCCCCGCTCTCCGCGGCGATCCACGCCATCCGCTCCTGCGGATAGGCGGGATGCAGCGGCAGGTAGTACGCCCCCGTCTTGAGGACGGCGAGGAGGGCGACGACCAGTTCGGCCGTGCGGTCCATCAGGACCAGCACGGGACGCTCCGCCCGGGCGCCTTCGGCGGCCAGCCGGGTCGCCAGCCGGTCCGACCGGTCGTCCAGCTCCCGGTAGGTCAGGCTGCGGCCGGCGCACCGGACGGCCACGGCATCGGGCGTACGCGCCGCCTGCTCCCGGAAGGATGCCGGCACCGAACCCACGATCATCGTCTCTCGCTCCTGTAAAAGATGGTTGTCGCCGTCGCGGCGGCGACAGGCGTACTGAGGGGGATCAGGCGGTGCGGTCCAGCTGGGTCGCCAGGCTGCGCGGTCGCATGTCGGTCCAGGTGGCGTTGATGTGCTCCACGCAGGACGCCCGGTCCGATACGCCGAAGGTCACCGTCCAGCCCTGCGGAACGTCCGCGAACTCGGGCCACAGGGAATGCTGGCCCTCATCGTTGACCAGAACGCGGAATCGGCCGTCGGGGTCGTCGAAAGGATTCGCCACGGTTGAGATCTCCTCGGGATAGTGAAGGGGGGAGGGCGGTCACTTCACGCCGAGCGTGAGGCCGTGCTCGTAGGGCAGTCCGCCGATGGTCTGCACGCCGGTGAAACCGACCTGGCTCAGCCACGCCTCGTAGTCCCGCGCCGGGTAGGCCATTCCCTGACCGCTGGCAAGGACGTTGAAATAGAGGCCGAGGCGGGCGCCGAACACCCCGGTGGTCTCGTCGTCGGAGACGTTGTAGCCGTAGACGAATACCTTTCCGCCCTCGGGAAGGGCGTCGTACGCCTTCTTCATCAGGCCGAGGATCTGGTCCTCGGAGAAGATTTCCAGGACGTGGCTGAAGAGCACAGCGTCGCTGCCGAGGGGGAACTCGTCGTTGAAGATGTCACCGGGGTGGAGTTCGACCCGGTCGGCGAGGACGGCGGTGGCCTTCTCGCCGAGCTTGGAGACGCTCGGCATGTCGAAGACGGTGGAGCTGAGGTCTTGGTGGCGGGCGGCCAGACGGGCGGAGGTGGTCCCGTCACCGCCGCCGATGTCGAGCAGCTTGCGCACCGACTCGAACTCGGGGCGCTCCACGAGCGCGTCGACGGACTGCAGGGTGAACGCGCTCATCGCGCGGTGGAATACCGCCTCCAGCTCCGGATTGCGCGAAAGGCGCTGGTAGAGCGTCGGCTCGTCACCAGGGTAGGCATCGAGGGCGGTGTTCGTGCCGGCCTTGAGCGCCTTGGTCATGTGGGCGAAGGCGGGGTAATAGACCTCCTTCCAGCCCACGATGATGTGACCCCAGCTGTCCTCCGCGTCCGAGGCGAGCAGGTCCTGGGCCACGGCGGAGTTGAAGTAGTTCCCGTTCTCACGGCGCAGCAGGCCGGTCGTGCACACCGCCTGGAGCAGGACGCGCAGCTGGTGCTGCGGCATGTCGGTGAATTCGCGGATGTCCTCGGGGGCGGAACCGGGATTGTCGGCGAGGAAGTGGAAGATCCTCAGCTCGACCGCCGTGGCGACCGCGTTGAACAGAGCCGGCGCATTCACCAGGAACTGAAAACGCTCGAAAACCGGGTCGCCGTGGTGCAAGGTGTCCATTTTGCCTGTCACTTTCCGTTGCGTCTGCCGGACTCCGGCTGGTTGGAGTCCCTGGCCGACGACGAACCTAGCCTCGGGGGCGAGGTGTTGCCGGGGGAGTGGCAAATAATTGCCATCCGTCGTGGAGGGCGTGCGGTCACGCAGTAGCGTTCCGGCGGGAGCGGCCGGAGAGCCGGGATACAGGAAATGAGGGACCGTGCAACTGAACAGCTTTGACGAGTGGTCACCACTGAAGGAGGTGATCGTCGGCTCTGCCAGGAACTACGTGTCGCACGAACGGGAGCTGTCGTTCGACCTCTTCTTCCATGACAACCTGGCCATGGACAACTCGTCCCGCTCCGAGTGGTACTACCCGCGACTGTCCGCGCGCGGGGCCGAGCCGCGCGGGCCGGGTGACGGGCGGGTGCCGATCAAGGAACGCTACGTCGCCGAACTGAACGAGGACCTGGAGGAGCTCGCCGGCGTGCTCCGCTCCCTGTCGGTGAACGTCCTGCGGCCGTCCGACCTGGAGGCGCAGACCAACGAGGTCCGTACGCCCGCCTGGTCGGCGTCGGTCGTACCGCCGCTGAACGTGCGGGACAACACCCTCATCGTCGGCGACGAGATCATCGAAACCCCGCCGATGATCCGCTCACGGTACTTCGAGACGCAGTTCCTCAAGTCCGCCTTCCAGGACTACTTCCGGCAGGGGGCCCGCTGGACGGTCATGCCCCGGCCGATGATGACCGACGCGTCCTTCGACCTGTCGTACGTACGGACCAGCACCGCGGGAGGGCCGACCGAGCCCATCACCGACCCGCAGGCGTCGCCGTACGACGTGGGTCTGGAGATGATGTTCGACGGGGCCCAGTGCCTGCGGCTCGGCCGGGACATCGTGGCCAACATCGCGACGGCCAACCACGCGCTGGCCGTCGACTGGCTGGAGCGCCACCTCGAGGGCCGGTTCCGGATCCACCGGGTGCACCAGCTCAGCGACAGCCACATCGACAGCATGGTGCTCGCGCTGCGGCCCGGGACCCTGCTGGTGCGCTCCAAGGAAGTGGCCGAGAAGCTGCCCGAGCCGCTGCGCAAGTGGGACCTGATCGTGGCGCCCACGCCGGCGGGCGACAACTTCCCCCGCTACGAGGACGACGACCTCATCCTGACCAGCCCCTTCATAGACCTGAACGTCCTCTCCGTCGGGCCGGACACGGTGCTGGTGAACGAGGCGTGCCCCGAGCTGATCCGGCTGCTGGAGTCGCACAAGTTCACCGTCGTGCCCGTCCGGCACCGGCACCGCCGGCTGTTCGGCGGCGGGTTCCACTGCTTCACCCTCGACACCGTGCGCGAGGGCGGGGCCGAGGACTACCTCGGCTGAGGAGGGAACGGAGCAGGGGCGGCGCACCCGCCGGCGGACACGCCGACGAGCCGCCCACCGCCCGGGCGTCCCTCAGCGGGCCTGCCACCGCGGAGCGCGCTTCTCGGCGAAGGCCGCCGGTCCCTCGACTGCGTCCCTGCTGTGCATCCGCCGCTCCTCCCACGGGTAGCGGGTCGCGAACGCCTGCTCCAGCGGCATCGTCGCGGACTTCGTCGCCGCCTCCTTCATCGCCCGGACGGAGAGCGGAGCGCAGCGTACGAGGTCGGCCACCCAGCTTTCGACGCACGCCTCGAAACCGGTGGCGGAGGCGACCTCGTTGACCAGACCGAGTTCGTAGGCCCGGTGGGCATCCATCGGGCGACCCGTGAGGAGGTGTCCCATCGCCGTCTTCCAGGGCAGCTGCCGGGTCAGCCGGAACACCCCTCCGGCACCGGCCATGAGGCCGAGTCTGGCCTCCGGCAACGCGAACGAGGCGTCCTCGCAGGCGATGACGATGTCGCAGGCCAGAGCCAGTTCGAAGCCCCCTCCCAGTGCGTACCCCCGCACGGCGGCGACGACCGGCTTGGCCAGGTCGAACCGTTCGGTCAACCGGGGCCAGCCCGGCTTGCCGCGGCTGCCGAAGGTGGCGGGGGCGGCGGTTCCGGCGCGGTCCCGGCCGGCCAGTTCCTTCAAGTCCTGACCGACGGAAAACGCCCGCTCGCCGGCGCCGGTGAGTACCGCCACCCGCATGTCGTCGTCACCCTCGAAATCGTCCCAGATTTCGGCGAGCTCCTCGTGCATCGACAGGTTCATCGCATTGAGGACCTCGGGCCTGTCGAGCGTGATCCGGGCAACGTGGTCATTCTTCTCGTACCGCACCGCTGAATGTTTTGGCATGGAAGTATTGTAACCTCAGGGAGCAAGTGTGAAATTGACAGCAAATCCGCCGAGGATAACGGGAATCGGGACCGCTGTACCGAAGACTTCCTATACGCAGCAGGAGATGCTCGACGAGTTCGGAATCACCGATCCGCGGGTGCGCTCGATATTCCTCAACAGCGCCATCGAACGGCGCGGTCTGACCCTGCCGCCGCTCCTGCCGGACGGTTCCCGGGCCATGGAGACGCAGGGCGAACTCCTGCAGAAGCACCGGGTCAACGGCCTCGCCATGGGCCGGGAGGCCATCGAGGCGTGCCTCAAGGACGCGGGCGCCTCGCTGGAGGACATCCGCTACCTGTGCTGCACGACGACCACGGGCCTGCTGACACCCGGTTTCTCCGCGCTCCTCATCAAGGAGCTGGGCCTGGACGTGCACACCTCCCGCCTCGACGTGGTGGGCATGGGCTGCAACGCCGGCCTCAACGCCCTGACCGCCGTGGCCTCCTGGGCCAACTCCCACCCGGGTGAGCTCGCGGTGCTGGTGTGCATCGAAGCCTGCTCGGCGGCGTACGTCTTCGACGGCACGATGCGTTCGTCCGTGGTCAACAGCCTCTTCGGCGACGGGTCCGGGGCGGTCGCGGTCATGGCGCCCGCGGTGACCGAGGCGGTCTCGCGGCCCCTCGCGGCCGTGGCACCCGCCGCATCCGTGGTACCCGTCGAAGACGCCGCACCCGTCGAAGACGCCGAACCCGCCGAAGACGCCGCACCGGCCGGAGGCTCCGCGCCCGTCGAGCAGGCCGTGCCCGCCGGTTCGGACCCCGCGCTGCTGAGGTTCTCCAGCTGCATCATTCCCGAGGCCGTCGGCGCCATGCGCTACGACTGGGACGACACCCACGGAAAGTTCAGCTTCTATCTCGACCCGGAAGTCCCTTATGTGGTCGGAGCCCATGCGGAGATCGCACTCGACCGGCTCCTTGAGGGGACGGGATTGGGGCGGTCCGACATTGCCCACTGGGTCATCCACTCGGGCGGAAAGAAAGTGATCGACGCGGTCCGGGCCAACCTCGGGCTCAGCCGGCACGACGTACGGCACACGACCGGGGTGCTGCGCGACCACGGAAATGTCTCCAGCGGATCGTTCCTCTTCTCCTACGAACGGCTGCGTGCCGAGGGCGTGACCGCCCCCGGTGAATTCGGTGTCTTTATGACCATGGGGCCGGGATCGACCATCGAAATGGCCCTGGTCTCCTGGTGACGGAAGGAATTACTGCACTCATGAACAGCAATATCGCGGAGATCGACGCGGCCCGCCCCCTGGACGAGCTGACCGCCACCGTCCAGGCCCTCTGCGACGAGGTCGAGTCCTCCCGCACCAAGACCGCCGTCGTGCTGCGGCTCGTCGGCTCCGGCGAGAGGCGGCAGTGGCCCGGGGACGTCAGCGTCTCGGCCGTCAACCGCTGGGAGCGGGCAGTCCGCCGCCTGGAGAAGCTCGACGCGATCACGGTCGCCGTGGCCGCGGAGAGCTGCGCCGGCCCCGCCCTGGACCTGCTCCTCGCCACCGACTTCCGGATCGGCGCCACCGGGCTGCGACTGGTGCTGCCGGTCAACGACGGCCACTTCTGGCCGGGCATGGCGCTGTACCGACTGGTCCGTCACCTGGGCGCGCAGCGGGCCCGGCAGATCGTCATGTGGGGCGCGGACATCCCGCTGGGCCGGGCCGTCGGCCTGGGTCTGATCGACGAGGTCGGTGACGGCATCGAGGAGGCCCTGGCCACCGCGACCGCCCTCACCGGCCGCCTGTCGAACCGCGAGACGGCGCTGCGCCGCCAGTTGATCGCCGAAGCCGTGTCCGCCGAGTACGACGAGGCCCTCGGCCTCCACCTCGCCGCCTGCGACCGTGAACTGCGCCGGCTGCGGGCAGCGGCCGCCGAGTGCCCCGTGGCCACCGACGCGGCGTCGGCCGCGGTCGTCGCGGACACCGCACCGGAGCTCACCGGAGCCGTCGCATGACCACCGCCGTCGCACCCGGGGCGGCACCGCTGTGGTCCGTCCCCGCCCCGCACTTCGGCGGCGTGCTCGCCGACGACGCACGGACCCTCGCGGCGTTCGCCGCCGCCGGGGAGGAACTGCTGGCCGCGCTGCCGGCCAGACCCGGTCGCGACGAGGAGCAGGACGCCCTCGCGCAGAGCGTGTTCACCGCCTGCCGTGCGGCCCGCCGCTCCTTCCTGACCCTGCACACCGAGGCCGTGTACGACGAGCTGACCGGCGGCCGTACCCGCCACGAGCGCCTGGCCGGACTGCTCGACGCGGCGGCCGTCCGCTTCCCCGGGCTGGTGCCCACGGGGGCCCAGATGGCGGCGGAAGGCGCCTGCATCCAGGCCGAGAAGGAGGGCCGGGAGATCGACCAGGCGCTCTTCTGCGCCGCGGTGCTGCGCTCGCGGACCGCGGGGCCGCACCTCATCGACGCCATGCTGCTGCCCACCCCCCGGGCCCTGGAGCTCCTCGACGGGTTCCGCGCCACGGGACGGGCCGAGTTGGAGAGGGTGCTCGTCGAACGGGTCGGCGAGGCGGCCCACGTGACCTTCCGCAACGCCCACTGCCTCAACGCCGAGGACAACACCCTGATCGCCGACCTGGAGACGGCGGTGGACCTGGCGCTGCTCGACGACGGGGTACGGGTCGGCGTCCTGCGCGGCGGCGAGGTGGACCACCCCCGCTACCAGGGCCGCCGGGTGTTCAGCGCCGGCATCAACCTCAAGGACCTGCGCAACGGGGACATCTCGTTCGTGGACTTCCTGCTCGGCCGGGAGCTCGGCTACATCAACAAGATGTACCGCGGTCTGCTGACCGATCCGCAGGCAGAAGCCTGGGCGGAGCGGACCGTCCAGAAGCCCTGGATCGGCGCCGTGGACACCTTCGCGATCGGCGGCGGCATGCAGTTGCTGCTCGTCCTCGACCGCGTCATCGCCGAGGAGGGCGCCTACCTCAGCCTGCCCGCCGCCGAGGAGGGCATCGTGCCGGGCCTCGGCAACCTCCGGCTGAGCCGGCTGACCGGTGCCCGCACCGCCCGCCAGGTCATCCTGGCCGGCCGCCGCATCACCACGGCGGACCCCGACGTCCACCTGGTCTGCGACCAGGTCGTGCCCGCACAGGAGATGGACGCGGCCGTGGAGACCGCCGTACGGGAGCTCAGCGGTCCCGCCGTCGCGGCCAACCGGCGCATGCTGGGGCTCACGGAGGAGCCGCTGGACCTGTACCGCACCTACCTGGCCGAGTTCGCGGTGGTCCAGGCCGCCCGCTCGTACAGCGAGGACGTCCTCGCCAAGGTCGAGCGGCGCTGGCAGCGTTCACGGGCGCGGGGCTGAGCCGATGGTGGAATTCGACCCGACCCGGCTGCACGGATCGCTGCGCGCGCCCGTGCTGGGATCGCTCAGCTTCCTCAACGAGGTGATGGGGCGCTTCCCCGAAGCGATCTCCTTCGCGCCGGGCGCACCCCACCCCGAGACCCTCCCCGGACCGGACCTCCAGCGCTACACGGACCGCTACCTCGCCCACCTGCGGGAGCAGGGAACCAGCGCGGAGCGGGCCCGCCGCACCCTGTACGAGTACGGTCCCAGCCGGGGCCTCATCAACGACGTGGTCAGCGAGGCGCTCTGGCGGGACCACCGGATCGGCTGCGCACCCGAGGAACTCGTCATCACGGTGGGCGCCCAGGAGGCGATGCTCCTGGTCCTGCGCGCGCTCTTCGCATCGGCCGACGACCTCCTGGCCGTCGCCAACCCCTGCTTCGTCGGCATCACCGGCGCGGCCCGGCTGCTCGACATCGACGTCGTCCCGGTCGACGAGACCGCGCAGGGCATCGATCTCGACCGCCTCGCACGGGAGTGCCGGGCGGCGCGACGGCAAGGACGCGCCATCCGCGCCCTGTACGTGGCCCCGGACTTCTCCAACCCGGGGGGCGCCCGGATGTCCCTCGACTGCCGCCGCCGGCTCCTCGACCTGGCCGAACAGGAGGACTTCCAGGTCCTGGAGGACAACGCCTACGGATTCACGGCCGGGGCCGGCACCGAGCTCCCGCCGCTCAAGGCACTCGACACCCGCTGCAGGGTGATCCACATCGGGACCTTCGCCAAGGTCGCCTTCCCGGGCGCCCGCGTCGGCTACGTCGTGGCCGACCAGCGCGTGAGGTCCGAGGGCGGCGGCACACGGCCGCTCGCCGCCGAGCTGGCCGCCCTCAAGACGATGGTCACCGTCAACACCTCCCCCCTCGCCCAGGCGGTCATCGCCGGGATGCTGCTCGAACACGGCGGCTCCCTGGTCGAACTCAGCCGCCGCAAGGCAGTGCTGTACCAGCGCAACCTGACGGCATTGACGGAGGCGCTCGACCACGAGCTCGGCGGCGACGCGGCGCCGCCCGGGATCCGGTGGAACCGGCCCGAAGGCGGGTTCTTCGTCCGCGTCCACCTGCCGGTGCGCGCCGACACCCGTCTGCTGGAGGTGTCGGCGGCGAAGTACGGCGTGCTGTGGACGCCGATGGACCAGTTCTACCTCGACGGCGCGGGCGACACCCAGATGCGGCTCTCATGCAGCTATCTCGACCGCGGGCAGATCGAGGAAGGCGTGCGGCGACTCGCCGCTTTTCTGACGAAGGAGATCCGGGGATGATCCAGACCGACGCGCACCCGACCGTGCGGCACAACGCCTTCGACCCGCCGGCCGAGCTGGCCAAGTACCGCGAGAACGAACCCGTCCGGCGGATGCGTTACCCCGACGGCCACATCGGCTGGCTGGTCACCAGCCACGCCCTGGGCCGCAAGCTGCTGGCGGACCAGCGTTTCAGCGCCCGCTCGGAGTTCAAGCGCGCCCCCGTGTCGCGGCCCGGGGCCGACCCGTTCTACGGGGCGAAGGCCCTGCCGGGCTGGCTGGTCGACATGGATCCGCCCGAGCACACCCGGCTGCGCCAGCAGCTGGCGGGGAAGTTCACCGCCCGCCGGATGCGGGAGATGCGCCCGCAGATCGAGCGCATCGTCGACGGGCTGCTGGACGCCATGGCCGAGCGCGGCGGGCCCGTGGACCTGGTCGAGGCGTTCGCCCTGCCGGTGCCCTCGCTGATGATCTGCGAGCTGCTGGGGGTCCCGTACAGCGAGCGGGCCGCGTTCCAGCGCAACAGCGAGATCCTCTTCAGCCTCAACGCGACGGCCGCCGAGGCGTCCGAGGCGATGGACCGCCTGTACGGGTTCCTGCGCGGACTCGCGGCGGACGACGGCGACGGCCCCGGCGCGGGCGACGGGACGGGACTGCTGGCCATGCTGGCCGCGGACGGCACGCTCGACGCCGAGGAGATCGCCGGCGTCGGCGTGCTGCTCCTGACGGCCGGGCACGAATCCACCTCCAGCTCGCTGAGCCTGAGCACGCTGGCCCTGCTGGCCCACCCGGACCAGCTCGCGGTGTTCCGTGACGATCCCTCGATCACCGACAACGCCGTCGAGGAACTCCTGCGCCACCTCTCGGTCTTCCACTTCGGTGTGCCGCGCACGCCGCTGGAGGACGTGGAGTTCGAGGGCCACCTCTTCCGGCGGGGCGAGTCGGTCACCGTGTCGATCCCGGCGGCCAACCGCGATCCGGCCTGGTTCGAGGACCCGGACCGGCTGGACTTCACCCGCAAGACGGCAGGCCACATGGCCTTCGGGTACGGCATCCACCAGTGCCTGGGCCAGAACCTGGTCCGCATGGAGATGCGCACGGCCCTGCCCGCGCTGTTCCGGCGCTTCCCCACCCTCGCCCTGGCCGTCCCGCCGGAAGAGGTCCCGCTCGCCGCGGACATGAGCGTCTACGGCGTCCACCGGCTCCCGGTCACCTGGTAAGGACCCACCCACCCATGCACATCACCATCGAGCACGACGCCTGCGTCGGATCCGGGCAGTGCGCCCTGGCCGTACCCGAGGTCTTCGACCAGGACGACGAGGACGGCACCGTCCTCCTCCTCGACGAGCGGCCGCCCCACGACCTGCACGAAGCAGTGCACGAGGCCGCGGGACTCTGCCCCGTCCAGGCCATCCTCACCGCCGCCGCGGCCGACACCACGCCCTGATCATCAGGCCCTGATCACCTCCCGCCCCACCGAAGGACCCCCATGAAGCTCAACAGCTACGACGAATGGTCTTCCCTCAAGGAGGTCGTCGTCGGCTCCGCCGACAACTACGCCCAGCGCGTGCGCGACCTCACCTTCGACATGTTCATCAGCGACAACCTCACCGGCGCCCGGGGCTACTACCCGAGCATCCGGGTGTCCGAGGACGGCGCGACGTCCGAGTCACCCGAGCGCATAGCCTTCCGCCAGCGCCTGGCCGACGAACTCGTCGAGGACGTCGAAGGCATGGCCGACACCCTGCGCTCGCTCGGCATCACGGTCCACCGGCCGCTGGCGCCGGAGAAGTTCGACCGGGGCGTCAGCACCCCGTTCTGGTCCGCGCCCGTCACGCCGCCGCTGAACGTCCGCGACAACACCCTGATCCTCGGCGACGAGATCATCGAGACCCCGCCGATGCTCCGGGCCCGCTACTTCGAGACGAAGTTCCTCTCCCAGATCTTCCAGGACTACTTCCTCCAGGGCGCCCGCTGGACCACCATGCCCCGCCCGGTCATGACCGACAACTCCTTCGACCCCGGGAACGTGGCCACCGCCGCCCCCAACGTCGAGGTGCCGCTCGAACCCCGCCCCTCCCCGTACGACGTCGGCCTGGAGATGCTGATCGACGGCGCGAACGCCCTGCGCTTCGGGCGCGACGTGATCGTCAACATCTCCAACGCCAACCACGCGCTGGCCGTCGACTGGCTGGAGCGGCACCTCGAAGGACGCTTCCGCGTCCACCGCATGCACAAGCTCACGCAGAGCCACATCGACAGCGTCATCGTCGCGCTGCGCCCCGGCACCCTGCTGCTGCGCTCGGAGGGGGTCCGCGACTACCTCCCCGAGGCGCTGCGGAACTGGGACGTCATCGTGGCACCCACGCCCGCGCTGGAGGACTACCCGCAGTACGAGGGCGGCGACCCCATCCCGCCGAGCCCCTACATCGACTTGAACCTGCTGTCGATCGACGAGTCGACCGTCATGGTCAACGACGCGTGCAAGACGCTCATCCGCACGCTGGAACAGCACGGGTTCACGGTCGTCCCGGTCCGCCACCGTCACCGCAGGCTCTTCGGCGGCGGCTTCCACTGCTTCACCCTCGACACGGTGCGGGCCGGCGGCGCCGAGGACTACCTCGGCTGACCCGTCAGGCTGCCCGTCCGCGGCCGCGAACCCCGCACCGGTGGCCCCGCACGGCCGCCCGCAGCACCCGTACAGCGAACAAAGAACGAGGAGCATGTTCATGTCTACGTCCACCGTCATAGGCGGGACCCGGTCCGAGCTGAAATCCGCCTACGAACGGGACGGTTCCTGCGCCCTGCCCTACCGGTTCGACGACGCGTCGGTCGAGCTGCTGCGCCGTCGGGTGGCGGACATCAGCGGCCGGCGCCGGCCGGAGGTGGTGCACGAGAAGGACAGCGACGTCGTCCGCGCCATCCACGGCTGCCACGAGTTCGACGACGTGTGCGCGGCGCTCGTGCGCCACCCGATGCTCGTGGAAATCGCCGAGACGCTGATCGGCGGCCCGGTCTACGTGTACCAGTTCAAGGTCAACCTCAAGCAGGCGCGTGAGGGAGCGGCCTGGCCGTGGCACCAGGACTACGCGTTCTGGAGCGAGGAAGACGCGATGCCGCGTCCCGACGCGGTGAACTTCGCGATCCCGCTGGACGACGTGCACGAGGAGAACGGCCCCCTGGTCGTGATCCCCGGATCGCACACCATGGGCCTGTTCGACCTGCCCGACAAGTCGGCGGACACCGCCTCCGACTGGCGCCGGCACGTGTCCAACGACCTGGCGTACACGGTCGACGAGGCCCGGGCCCAGCGGCTGATCGCCGAGAACGGCACGTCGACGATCCTCGGCGGGGCGGGCTCACTGCACGCCTTCCACCCGAGCATCGTGCACTCCTCGTCGAACAACCGCTCCGCCGACCGGCGCGCCCTCCTGCTGATCACCTACAACGCGGTCGCCAACGCCCCCGCCAACCCCACCCGCCCGGCCTTCCTCGTCGGCCGGGACACCACGCCGATCACCGGCTGCCACGACGAGCGACTGGGCCTGCTGCCCGTATCCGACCCGGCCTGACCCCAGCGGCCGCGCCGCACACCCCACAACGCCTCCAGGGCCCGGCTCCCCGCCGGGCCCTGGAGGCGTTCTGCTCGCGTGTTTCCGCAGGAGGGCCCGCTACCGCCCGCTGTTCTCGGCGACCGTCCGCCAGACCTCGGCGGCGAGGTCCGGCATGTTGGCCGTCTGCACCTTCGCCGCGAGGTCCGTGAGGCGGCGCCGGGCATCCGGGTCGCCGGCGTACATCGCGAGGAGGCCCTCCAGCACTTCGAAGCGGACCTGGTCCCGGTAGGAGAGCAGCGGGGCGCCGTCCTTGACCCGGGCGGCCAGCTCGGTGGACCGCTCGACGTCGCCCTGGTGGAACGCCAGCTTGGCCTTGAGGAACAGCAGCTCCTGGAGGTGGCGGGGCGTGCCGGTGAGTTCCAGGGCGGGCTCGACACTGTCCAGGTAGGACTGGGCGTCGTCGAGCCGCGCCGGCATGGCCTGGATGGACAAGGACGCGGCGGCCAGCCGCAGCCTGATCCACAGCATGAGGTCATCGCGGCTGTCGATGGCGGCCAGGGCCTCCGTCAGGCGGGCGAAGGCCCGCGGATGGTTCCCCTGGCGCGTGCTGACGGTGGCCGCCGTCCAGTACGCCTCGGCGGCCAGTGTCCCGCGCGTGGATCCGAGCGCCTCGCAGACCTCGTCGCTGAGCCGTGCCGCTTCGGCCAGGTCGCCCAGTTCGGCTTCGGCCGAGACGAGGACGAGCTTGCTGCGGACGTGGTCGGAGGCCGAGATGCGCAGGTGGTGCTGCTCGCTCAGGGCGAGCGCCTCGCGCACGGCCTGCCGGGCCGCATTCGCGTCACCGACGTCACGGGCGCAGCGGGCCATCCAGATCCGGGCGCGGACCTGGAGTGCGGGGCGCCCCAGCTCCTCGCCGAGCGCGGTGAGCTCGGTCAGGGTGTCGCGCTGGGCCGGGGAATCCCCCACGACCTCGTAGACGCGACCGAGTTGGGTCAGCCCGTGCCAGCGGGTCATGAGGTCCGAACCCGGATCGCCGCGCAGGGCTTCGGAGAGGATCCGGCCGGTCTCGGCGTCCAGTTCGCGCTCGGAGAGGGAGGCGATGGTGGCCACCACGTCGGCCAGGCTGTCCTCGGGCTGCTCCGCGAGGGTGCGCAGCGGGACGCCGAGCTTTTCCGAGAGGTAGGCGACGGCCCGGTCGGTGGGTCTGCGTGCGCCGGACTCAAGACGCGAGAGGTACGTGGCGGACATGCCCGGGCCTGTCAGATCGGCTTGCGATTTGCCCTGCTGCTGCCGCAGTTGCCGCAAGCGACGGCCGAATCCTGGCTGCTCCAGCAAAATCCGCTCCTGTGTGGAGATCAACCGAGTGTCCAACACCTGGCGTCCGGCGCCAGGAGGGGGTGGGCCAAAACGGCCCACCCCCTCATGATTCCACCTTGGGCCAAGCTTGGTCAAGCCTTGCCCAATCTTGGCAATTCGCTGCCCGATGTGAGTCGGAGTCAGGAGCGCCCGCCGCGTGCTACGGCCAGTCGATGATCGGCGAAGCGCTGGTCGCGGAGGTCGCGGAAGCCGCGGGCCAGTCTATGGCAGCCGTGACGACCACCTTTTCGGTCGGCTCCGGCGCCTGGGCCGCAGCAGCCGAGCCGCCGCCGAGCAGCAGCAGGGCCGAGGCGGCGGCTGCGGCGAGTCCGGCTGTTCCGGCGGCGGCGATCTGGGTGATCTTCACAGTGTATTTCCTTCGCGTATGCGGACAGTCCACCTCGATGGACGTGGCTGCATCCATCGGAAGTTCGCGCACGGTCGAACTTTGTGGGCGCAGAACGACAATAGAATCCCGTCATCTTCTTTGGCAATAGCTAGACAAGGTTCGGCAACACCGGAAGGCTCCAGTGAGACCCCTCCGAGCTGCGGTTTTCCGACAGAGCGGACGCTGCGGCCGGGCCGGGTATCGGCCTCCGCAGGCCCGCTATGGACGGGATCTTGCCAACTTGGGGGGCCGGATGCGGAAGGTGTTTCAGTCGCGCCGCGCGGGTTCCCGGACGAGCTGTCGTACGTGGACCGACCAGACCAGTGCGGCGGCCAGGGCGACCGAGGCGACCGCCGTCGACATCCCGGCGTGGATCCCGAAGCGCACGGTCACCGCGCTGGCGACCAGTGCTCCCAGCGGGACCCCCAGGCCCGAGGAGAGCATCCGGCGGGTGGTGTTCACCCGGCCCTGGAGCTCCGCGGGCGTGACCTCCTGCGAGTACGTCATCGTGTTGACGAGCACCACCAGGTAGGCCGACCCCCACACCGCGAGCGCCGCCACGGCGACCCGCCAGTCCTGGGCGAACACCACGACCAGACCGAGCAGCGCACCCGCCGGCAGCGCCAGCAGGAGGATCCGGGAGGCGTCGAGCCGGCGGCGGATCCTGGGCAGGAGCAGCGAACCGCCGATCCCGCCGGCGCTCCACGCCGCGTAGAGGAATCCGATCCGCGCGTCCGTGCCGGAGATCCCGAGCCCGCGGTCCGCGTAGACGACCATCTGCCCGACGATCGCTCCTCCGGCGAAGGACTGCAGCGTGCCGACCACGGTCATGGTGCGCAGCACCGGGTGTCCCCAGAGGAACCGCAGCCCCTCGCCGACGGACTCCTTGAAACCGGGGCGCGCGGCGGGAGCGCCACTACGGGGCTTGCGGGCGACGGCCCGGACGAGGACCGCGGAGGCGATGAAGGAGACGGCGTCGACCACGACGGAATCCGCCGGGCTGAGCAGGACCATCAGGCCGCCGGCGACCGCGGTGCCGGTGATGCGGACGACGGACTCCGCGCCGTAGATCAGGCCGTTGGCCTGGGCGAGGTTCTCCTTGCCCACCGTCTCGGGAACGAACCCGTACACCCCCGCGTCGAAGAACAGCGCGAGACTGGACGACAGCAGCGCCACGACGATCACCTGGACGCCCGTCAGCACCCCGAGGGCGGCTGCCGCCGGGATGGTCGCCAGGCAGGCGGCGTTGAGGATGTCGGCGGCCACCATGAGGCGGCGGCGGTCGACCCGGTCGGCCACCACCCCGGCCACCAGCCCGAACAGCAGGTACGGCAGGGTTCCCGCCGCGGCGACCAGGGACACCAGGAGCGGGGACCGCGTCTGCTGGTACGTCAGGACCGGAAGCACGACCGTGGTGACGGCCGAGCCCAGTCCGGATATCGTCCTGGAAAGGAAGAAGAATCGGAAACCCCTCAGTTTCCTGAGGGGTTGTGGGGTGGATTTCGCGGGATCATCGATGGTCTGCTGCTCTGCGCTCGAAGACATAGTGGTTTATAGGCAGACCTTGACAGGCGGGTCAACCCGCGCCCGGAAAGGATTCTGATTTCCTTTCGGGCAGCCGCGCGAGCACGGCGGGGATTGCACCGGGATGCACCACGCACAACCGGCGGGTCGCCCTCGTGAGCGCCACGTACAAGTCGCCCGGACCGCGCGCGGACGCGTCCAGCATTCCCTGCGGATCGACCAGCAGGACCGAGTCGAACTCCAGCCCTTTGGCCTGACGCGGGCCGAGCACCACCGTCCGCCGGTCCAGGTCCGGCTCGGGCCCCCACGACGCGTCGGGAACGGACTCGCACACCGCCGTCGCCAGCCGCTCCACCTCCGCGGCCGGCGCGATCACCGCGAACCGCCCCGAGCCGACGGCCGAAGCCTCCCGGCCGGCGAGCTCGGCCACACGGGCCGCCAGGGCGCCGGGCGGCACCTGCTCGCGCCACGGCTCCTCGCCGCTCCTGCGCACCGCGCGCGCACCCTCCAGCTCCGGGTGGATCGCGGCCAGGACGTCATCGGCGGCGGACACGATCTCGGCAGGGGTACGGTAGTTGACGCTCAGCCGCTCGAACCGCCAGCGGTCGCCGAAGTGCGGCCGCAGGGCATCGCGCCACGACACCGAACCGGCGGCGTCACCGGTCTGCGCCACATCGCCGACCACGGTGAACGAGCGTGACGGGCACCGGCGCACCAGCAACCGCCACGCCATCGCCGACAGTTCCTGCGCCTCGTCGACGATCACATGGCCGAACGCCCAGGAGCGGTCACCCGCCGCCCGCTCCGCGACCGTGGTCACCGCCGCCTCCCGGTAACCCGCGGCGAGCCGTCCGGCGTCCACCAGGTCCGCCGCCGTCAGCCGCTCCGCCCCGTCTCCCGCCCCGTCCTCCACGGCCCGGGAGCCGCGCGCGATGTCGATCACCCCTTGCGCGTACTCGACCTCCTCGGCCCGCTCACCGGCCAGCCGGTCCAGCGCGGCGCCGTGGTCGAAGCCGAGCAGCTCCGCGGCCTCGTCCAGCAGCGGAACGTCGGCGGGCGTCCAGGGGCTTCCGGGCCGGCGCGACAGCAGCGCCCGCTCCCCGGGCAGCAGCCACGGCGCCGCCGCGGCCAGGGCCTCCTCGTCCGCGTAGAGCTCCTCCAGCAACCGCTCCGGAGTGACCACCGGCCACAGCCGCTCCAGCAGCCGCAGCATGCCCGGATCCCCGGGCAGTTCGGCCAGCCAGTGCTGCTCCGCGTCGGCCAGCTCGTCCAGGGCCTGCTGCGCGAGGTCCACCTGCGGTGCGTCCGGGCCGAAGACGGAGGCCAGGTCACCGGCCACGGCGCGGTCGAGCCCGGCGGAGTCGATGCGGTCGGACAGGTCCTCCTCGAAGCGCTCCTCGATGTCGGCGATCACCTTCGCCAGCCGCACGGCCACCTCGGCGATCACGGCCCGGCAGAAGGCGGGCCGGGCCAGGTTGTGCGGCAGCCGCGTGCCGCGGGCGGCGTCGGCCGCGTCCCGGAGCCAGCGCCGCCCGAGCGTCAGGTCTTCCCCGCCCAGCCGGACCCGTACCGGGCCGGCCGTCTCGGCCTGCCGGGCGCGGATCGCGGCCTCCAGCATCCGCGCCATCGCCGGCCGGCCCTTGATCTCGGCCGCGGCTTCGCACTCGACCGCGGTGGCGGTGACACCGGGGTACAGCTCACCCACCGCGCGCAGCAGCACACTGGTCTCGCCGAGCCCCGGCAGCACCTGGCTGATGTAGCTGCGGAACACGGTGCTCGGGCCGACCACCAGCACACCGCGGTCATTCAGGCGCGGGGCCGTGTACAGCAGGTAGGCCGCCCGGTGCAGGGCGACCACGGTCTTGCCGGTCCCGGGGCCACCCTGGACCACCAGCACGCCGGAGTGCGGGGAGCGGATGATCCGGTCCTGCTCCGCCTGCAAGGTCGCCACGATGTCGCGCATCCGGCCGGTGCGGTCCGCGCCCAGCGCCGCCAGCAGGGCCGCCTCACCGGTCAGTTCGACTCCGGCGGCGCCCGGGGCCGAGGCGTCCAGCAGCTCGTCGTCCAGCCGGGTCACCTCCCGGCCCTTCGTGTGCAGGTGCCGCCGTCGCAGGACGCCCTGCGGGACGGCCGGGGTGGCGGTGTAGAACGGCCGGGCGGCCGGGGCACGCCAGTCGATCAGCAGCGGGTCGTCGTCGGGCCGCTCCCCGCGCACGCCGATCCGGCCGATGTAGCGGCGCTCCCCGTCGCTCAGGTCGAGCCTGCCGAAGCAGAGCCGGTCCTCCGCCGCGTCGAGCGCGGTCAGCAGCCGGTTCAGCCGTTCCACCGTGCTCTGCCGCTCGATCCGCGCCTGGGCCGTCCCGTCGCCCCCCTGCGCGAGCGTCTCGGCGAGCCGGTCCCCCAACTCCGCCCGGCGGGCGTCGACCCGGGCGTGGAGCACGTCCAGGAACGCCTGCTCACGCCCGAGTTCACAGCCGTCGGACTCCACTGGCGGGACGGCGGTCACATCTGCTCCAAATCCTCGGTACCGGTAACTGCGGAGGGACGGGTTCCTCCGGTCTTGATTCTCCTCGCGAACGCCGCCGCGATCGTCGCCTGGCAACAAATGGCCACTTCCTTTCTGGTCCGGGGGACGACGGATAGCGTCCCTCCTGCTCCGGTGCGGACTTCCGCCGGAAATGTGGACACCGGATATGCGGACGGTCCACTCGGTGCCGGTAGAAGATGAATCGAAGGGGATGGAACGTGATTCTGGAAAGCGCCCTTGTCACCTACTACGAGGAGATCCGCGCCGCGCTGAGGGACCTGCTCGGTCGCGGGGAAAACACCGGCAACGGTGACTTCACCCCGGGTGTGGAACTGCCCGAACTGACGCCGGCGATGCGGGAGTACCTCTCGGTGTCCGGTGTGAGGCACGCCCCGATGGGGGACTACCGCGGCAAGAGCCTGTCGCTGCTCGACCTGACCGGGAACCCGGCGACACTGACGACGAAGACCTTCGCGTCACTCGTCATCGTCGCACGAGCCGTCAGATACATCCAGGACACCGGTGAACGCATCACCATCGTCACACCGTCGTCGGCCAACAAGGCCACTGCCATGCGCGACGCCGTACTGCGCGCCGTCAACACCGGTCTCGTCACCGCCGAGCAGCTCAACGTCGTCGTGGTCGTCCCCGAGCGCTCGGTCGCGAAGCTGCGCAGCTCGGAGCTGTTCACCGACCCGCTGCTGCGCGACCGCAACCCGATCTGCGTGTACCGGGGCGAGCAGCCCGGCACCGTGAAGACCATCGCACGCGGCCTGGTGGACAACGACCGCGAGCTGATGGAGACGGAACGCAAGACCCACCTCTGGTACACGCTGCAACTGGAGAACTACCTCGCGGCGGACGTGGTCCGGGCCCTCGCGGAGGCCGAGCACTTCCCCCCGGCCGCCGACCGCCCCCGCCTGCACGCCCACGCCGTGTCGAGCGCCTACGGCCTCCTCGGGCACGCGTACGGGCGGAGCATCCTCCCGGAGGCCGACCGCGCGCGATCACTGCCCTCGCGCTACTTCCTGGTGCAGCACCTCGGGGCGCCCGACATGGTGCTGAGCCTGTACAACGGCGGAACCGTCGACGAGGCCCACCGGCCCGCGTACGTCCACCGCCCGCAGGACGGCATGTACGTACAGGAGCAGGACCCGCACTTCCCGGCCGTCACCTTCGACCCGTACGAGACGCTCGACCCGACCTTCTACACCCGCAACCCGCCCACCTCGGCCCGGATGAACGAACTCATCGGCCGACAGGGCGGCGGCGGGATCGTCGTCTCCCTGGCCGAGTGCCTCCAGGGCTACGGACAGGCCCGGACCCTGCTCGGCGAGGCGGGCGTCCAGCTGCCGGCCAACCCGACCGCGCTGCGGGAATGGTCGCTCACCATGGCCGTCGTCGGCGTGCTCAACGCGGTCGACCGCGGACTGGTCACGGAGGACGACATACTCGTCCACGGCTCCGGGAGCTACGCCGCCGACGACTTCGACGCCCTTGTCCTGCGTGACCTGCACGCGGTCGAGGACGCCGAGTCGCTGCGGCACGTGGTGCTCGACGCGACGGTCCTGTGACCCGCCCGGACGCCGCCGCGCGCTCCCCGCTGCCCCGACGGCTGTGGATGCACGCGGCCTACCACTGGCGCAACAGCGGGAACCGCCTGCTCACCTCCGCGCGCACCGCCTGGGACACCCGGGACGCCGCCGTCTTCCCGAGCGTCACCTCGGACCTCGGCGGGATGTCCGTCACCTACTCCGGTCTGGCCGAAGGCATCGCCTACACGCTGGAGTTCACCGAACTGCGCCGGGAGGGCGAGGACGGCTCCGCGCAGCGGACCGCGGCCACGGTGCGGGGCTCGCAGCTCCGCGACCCCTCGCGGCTCGCGGACGCGGACATCGCCATCGTCGGCACCAGCGCCGCCAGGGCGCGGAAGCTGCCCGCCGCGGCGTCGTTGATCGTCCCCATGCGGGTGCACTTCGTCATCGACTTCGACCACCCCGACGGCTCCGGCGCCCCGGCGGCCGCCCCGCAGATCTCCAAGCGCGAGCGCGCGCAGTTCCGCAGCGGCCTGCGCCGGCACGCCTGGACCTGGGCCGAGGACCGCGGCCCCGAGTGGTTCGACGTCTTCTACGACCGCGTCTACCGCGCCACGATGCAAAGGCGCCACGGCACGCGCGAGCGCACCGAGAGCAAGGAGGTCTCCTACGAGGTCCTCTTCCGGCGCGGCCGCATGTTCGTCCTGGCCCAGGACGCGGAACCCGTGGGCGGAGCACTGTGCCACTGGGACCGGCGCTCGGGAACCCTGACCCTGCGCCTGCTCGGCGTACTCGACGGGGCGCAGCAGCACCTCGACAGCGGCGCCTTCAAGGCCATCTACCACTTCCTGATCGGCTGGTGCGCCGACAACGGGGTGCGGCGGCTCGACTTCCAGGGCACGGAACCCTTCCTCAGCAAGGGCACCTACCAGTGGAAGCGCCGGTTCGGCACCCGCGTCGTCCTTCCCCCCAACCACTTCGGCAGCAAGCGGCTCTGGTTCCAAGTACGCCGCGACACCCCCGAGGTCCGGGACTACCTGGTGGCCAACCCGATGCTCGCCGAGAACGACGAAGGCCGCCTGGAAGCCGTCTACTTCCACGACGCCGAGCGTCCCGCGCGCCTGGACTACGCGGCGAACTCCCCGGGAGTGGACGGGACCAGGCACATCGACCTGGACTCCTTCCTCGCCTCCGTCCCCCGCACGCCCGACCGGAAGGCACGCGTATGAGCACCCCGTGGTACGGAGCCGGGGCACCGCCCCTCGGCTCCCGGCTCGACCTCGCGACGGTGCGGCAGGAACTGCTCCGGCTGGACGACGGGGAGTACGCACACGTCGTCCCCTCGGGCATCTCCATGCGTCCGGTCTTCCTGCCCGGTTCCTCCTACGACGAACTCTTCACGGCGGGCCGGTCCCTGCTGCGGCTGCTGCGCCGGGCGCTCCTGGAGTCCGCACCCACCCCGGCCGGCCGCATCGCCGCGCTGGGCGCCGACGAGGCGATGTACCCGCTGTTCATGGACGACCCGGCCGAGGAGGCGTACGCCACCTGCATCGCGCGCCCCGACGTGATGGTGGGAGCGAGCGGCCCGAAGTTCGTCGAGTTCAACATCGGCTCCGGCATCGGCGGCGTGGTGGACACCTCGCTGCACTCGGCGGCCTGGACGGCGGCGTTCGGCGGAGCCCACCGGGCGCCCTTCCGGGCGGTCGACCCGCTGACGGTCCGCGACGACCTCTTCCTGCGGGCCGTCCGCGACCTGGCGGTGAAACCGGCCGTCGCGATCGTCGGCACCCTGCGGGACCTCGGAGGGCGTCCCAGCCGCTACTTCGAACTGCAAGCCGAGTCGCTGCGCCGCCGCGGCCTGGACGCCGAGTTCTTCGAGCCCGAGGAACTGGCCGACGGGCTGGGGCTGCCGGCAGACCCCCGCTTCCAGCTGGGCCTGCGCCACTTCACCGTCCTGGAGTGGCGCGAGCACGGCATCGACTTCGCCCCGGTGCGCGCCGCCCTTGACGCCGGCTGCAAGCTGATCGCCAGCCAGACGGCCTACCTGATCGCCAACAAGAAGGTGCTCGGCTGGATCTCGCAGGGCCTGCCGTGGATGACCGCCCAGGACCGGGACGACGTCGAACGCTACCTTCCCTGGACGCGGGTGACCGGTGAGCACACCGTCTCGTGGTGCGGAACCACGAAGCCGCTGCCGGAGCTCCTGCTCTGCGCACCCGAGGAGTTCGTACTCAAGCCGGCGATCGGCATGAGCGGCCAGCAGGTGCTCGTCGGACGTCACTGCCCGCAGGAAGAGTGGCGGCGGGCGGTGGCGGCGGCGGTGGCCGCCGAGGACCACATCGTCCAGGAGTACGTGGAACCCGTGCCCTACCTGATGGAATTCGCGGGCTCCGCCTCCGGCGACGGCCCCGGCGCCGACACCTACGAGGCCGAGATCGTCCCCGTGTTCAGCCCCTTCCTCTTCGACGGGCAGGACGCCGGCTGCATGGTGCGCTACCTCCCTCCCCGAGACCGGGGAATCGTCAGCGTCCACGGAACCGGCGCGCTCTCGAACGTCGCCTTCGCGGTCCGTTGACCGCGGCACCCCGACCCCCCGCACCCCAAGGAGACACCCCGTGTACCGCACCATGATGAAGTCCAAGATCCACCGCGCCACCGTCACCCAGGCCGACCTGCACTACGTCGGCTCGGTGACCGTCAGCGCCGACCTGCTGGAGGCGGCGGACCTGCTGCCGGGGGAGAGGGTCGACATCGTCGACATCGACAACGGCGCCCGCCTCTCCACCTACGTCATCGAGGGCCCCCGCGACTCGGGCGTGATCGGCATCAACGGCGCCGCGGCCCGCCTCATCAGCCCCGGCGACCTGGTCATCCTGATCGCCTACGCCTCCGTCACCGACGAAGAGGCCCGCGAGCTCAAGCCGCGCGTGGTCTTCGTGGACCACGACAACAAGGTGCTCACCGAGGGCACCGACCCCGCGGACGTCCCGGCCGGATACGGCCTGGAGCGCGGCGACCAGCTCACCCGCTGACGACGACCAGGAAGCGTGAAGAGGATGAGCGAGAACCAGCTGATCACCTGGATCTACCACTCGGAGGACTACGACCCCGGAGAGGTGGACGGGTTCGAGGAGAGCATCACCCGCAGGTACTCGGCGCTGGGGGCACCCCGCGGCTTCGACTTCCGGGTGATCAGCGCGACGGAGCTGATCCCGTCGTGCGTCGGCAAGCCCGCGCTGCGCCACCGCGGGAAGGACCTGCTGGAACAGCGGCAGTGCTACATCGTCGAGGACATGAGCACCGACTCCCAGGGCACGCACGCGCTCCGGGCGATCTACCGCACCATCGCGGCCAGCGATTCCGTGCTGCTGAACCGGTCCTTCACCGGCCCCGACTACCTGGAGCGCGACAAGCTCGCGCTGATCCAGCACGCGGCCGCGCTCGGCGTCCCGACCATCGCCACGGTGGGCGTGCCACCCGGCAAGTACGCCCGGCGCGCCATAGAGGAGGCCCGGCAGGCCCTCGGGACGGGGCGGTTCGTGGTCAAGCCCCGTGAACTGTCCGGCGGCACCGGCGTCCTGCGCGCGGACTCCGACCAACAGCTCGCGGCGGCCATCGACATCGTCGCCCAGAGCGACGCCGGGTACGTCATCCAGCCCTACCTCGCCCACCACGGCGACATGCGGGTCTACGTGGCCGACGGCAAGGTCGTCTGCTCGCTGACCAGGCGACCGCGCAAGGACGGCTACCTCGCCAGCGTCAGCCAGGGCGGTTCCATCGAGGTGAACGAGGACCACGAACTGGTCGCCGAGCACTGCGAACGCATCGCCCGCAGCCTCGCCGCCGAGTGGATGTGCGTCGACTGGCTGATGACCGACGAGGGCCCGGTGCTGAACGAATGGAGCACCGCGCACGGCGGCTTCACGATGATGCCCGAACCCGAGCGCACCCGAGTCGCGGACGCCTTCTTCGGCTGGATCGCCCGCAAGGCGGCGGCGGCCTCCTGAGCCCGCGCGCCCCTGCCGGAAACGAGGAGCGTCCGGCAGGGGCGCGTGCGCCGACGGCCCCGGCCCCGAGGGGGCGCGCGCGGACGGCCCGGCCCCGAGGGGGCGCCACGGCCCCCGGTCGGGGAGTCGCGGGCGGCAGGCCGCATACTCGGTGATCGTCGCCGCGGGTATGGCCGCGACGGCGGCCATGCCCGGCGCTCCGGGCCGGAAGGTTGATGGGGGACATGAAGGACACGAACGAACTGGCCGTGCCGGAAGCGGTGGACAGCCCTGCTCTGCGGTCACAGCCGAGCGGAGGCCTGGGGCGGTGGCTGCTGCGCCACCGGGTCCAGCCGGTCGGGCCGGCGGCCGGCGAGGGGCACAACGAGCCGCACGCCTGGTGGAAGGTGATGTGCCTGACCGGCGTCGACTACTTCTCCAGCCTGGCCTACGTGCCGGCGATCGCCGCGCTCGCGGCCGGCGCCGTCTCCCCGCTGGCCACGCTGGTGATCGTCGCGCTGACCCTCCTCGGCATGCTGCCGATGTACCGGCGGGTGACGCGCGAGAGCCCGCACGGCGCAGGCTCGGTGGCCATGCTGGAGGACCTGCTGCCCTTCTGGCGGGGCAAGCTGTTCGTCCTGGTCCTGCTGGGCTTCGTCGCGACCTCGTGGGTCATCACCATCACCCTGTCGGCGGCGGACGCCTCCGTGCACGTCGTCGAGAACCCGTTCTTCCCGCAGGCCCTGCACGGCCACGAGGTGGCCATCACGGTCGCCATGCTGCTGCTGCTCGGCGGCGTGTTCCTGCTCGGCTTCAGCGAAGCGGTCAGCGTGGCCATCCCGCTGGTCGCCGTCTTCCTGCTCCTCAACGCGGTGACCATCGGCGTCGGCGCGTTCGACGTGTTCACCACCCCCGGAGCCTGGTCCGCGTGGACGGACGCCCTCGTCGCGGGCGGAGGCGGCTTCGGCGACCTGGCCGGCCCGGCACTGCTGGCGTTCCCCCTGCTCGTCCTCGGCCTGTCCGGATTCGAGACCGGGGTGAGCATGATGCCGCTCGTCGCCGCCGAGGGCGCCGACCCGGCGGAGCGCCTGGAGTCCCGGATCCGCAACACCCGCAAGCTCCTGACCACCGCCGCGCTCGTGATGAGCGTCTACCTGCTGGCCGCGAGTTTCGTCACCACGGTCCTCATCCCGCACGCGGAGTTCGAGGCCGGCGGCGCGGCGAACGGCCGCGCGCTGGCCTGGCTCGCCCACGAACACGTCGGCGAGGCCTTCGGCACCGTCTACGACATCAGCACCATCTTGATCCTGTGGTTCGCGGGCGCCTCGGCCATGGCGGGCCTGATCAACATCGTGCCCCGCTACCTCCCCGACTACGGGATGGCCCCCGAATGGGGACGCGCGGTGCGGCCCGTGGTGCTCGTCTACACCGTCCTGTGCGTCGGCATCACCATCGCCTTCGACGCCGACGTCAACGCCCAGGCCGGTGCGTACGCCACCGGCATCCTCGCCATGATGGTCTCCGGCGCCTTCGCCGTCACCGTCTCGGCCCTGCGCCGCCGCCAACGCGCCACGACCGCGGGCTTCGCGGTCCTGACGGCGGTCCTGCTCTACGCGCTGGTCGCCAACATCGTCGACAAGCCCGACGGCATCACCATCTCGGGGATGTTCATCGCCGGCATCATCGTCGTGTCCCTGATCTCCCGCGTCTCGCGCACCACCGAACTGCGGGCCGACCGCATCGTCTTCGACGAAGCGGCGCGCCGGTTCGTCACCGACACCCTCGCCCACGACAACGCCATCAACATCATCGCCAACCGCCGCGAGGCGGGGGACGGGGCGGAGTACGCCGGCAAGGAACACGAACAGCGCGGAACCAACCCGGTCCCCGGACCGGCCGACGTCATCTTCCTGGAGATCGACGTCGTGGACCCCTCCGATTTCAGCGAGACCCTCACCGTCCGCGGTGTCGACGTCGACGGCTACCGCATCCTGCGCGCCGAGGCGCCGGCCGCGCCGAACGCGATCGCGGCGATCCTCCTCGCCCTGCGCGACACCACAGGAGTCAGGCCGCACTGCTACTTCGCCTGGGCGGAGGGCAGCCCGCTGCGGCACATGTTCCGCTACTTCCTGCTCGGCCGGGGTGACACCGCCCCCGTCACCCGCGAGATCATCCGCAAGCACGAGCCGCGTCCGGAGCGGCGTCCGGGCATCCACGTCGGCGACTGAGGAACCGGCCGGGGACCGCCGGGTGCGCCCAGGGCCTCCGTGGCGCTTGCGCACGCCGCCGCGGGGGCATGTCCCTTACGTCCGGGGGCGGGAGGCCGATCCGCGGACGGGACGTGAGAGGAAGGGCATAGTGACCGATTTCAGCTCGCTGGAACCCGTGGCGACGTTCTGCGGCAAGTGTGACTGCGGCTGCCCGCAGTTGTTCGTCGACGAGTCCGCGCCCGCCGAGCGGCGCATCGTCATCACCGACGACTTCGGTCAGCGCGTGGAGATGAGCGCGGACCAGTTCGGCTCCCTGATCGAGGACGCGAAGGCGGGCAGGCTCGACGCCGCGGCCCTCGCCTGACGACCGTCACGGGCCGTGCCGCCCCGCCCGGGGCGGCACGGCTCCACGGAGGCGGCGCAACGGGGACGGGGGACGGTGACGGGGCCGGGCGGGTGACCCGGACGGCGTCGGACGGGTGCGTGCGCGCCCGGGGTGGAAGGGGTCTTGGCGCGGGCGGCCGGGCCGTCCGCCGTGGCGTCCCCACCCGGGAGGAACCCCTCATGTACGCATTCGCCGTCGAAGCCTTCGGTGAGCCGCCCGCCCTGCGGGAGCTGCCCGCTCCGGAGCCGGGCCCCGGCGAGGTGCTGATCAAGGTGCGGGCCGCTTCGGTCAACCCCATCGACTGGAAGATCGCCGCGGGGCAGCTCGCCCGCCCGGACGTCACCTTCACCTTCCCCCTGGTCCTCGGCTTCGACGTGGCCGGCCAGGTGACCGCCGCCGGTGAGGGCGCCCCGTTCCAGGTCGGCGCGGAGGTCTTCGGCATGCGCCGACCCGCGACCATCGCCGCGCACCCGTACGGCTCCTACGCCCCGTACATGACCGCTTCGCTGGAGAGCGCCGCGCTGGCGGAGCGCCCCGAGGAGCTGGACGCCCTCTCGGCGGCGGCGCTCCCCATGACCGGCGGGACCGCGCTCGCCCTCACCCGCTGGCTGGACCCCCGGGAGGGTGAATCCCTGCTCGTGGTCGGGGCGGCCGGCGGTGTCGGCTCCTACGTCGTGCAGCTGGCCGCGGCCCGTGGGGCGCGGGTGGTCGCGGTCGCCGCCGGCCAGGACCACGACTACGTCCGCGCCCTCGGCGCCGCCGAGGTGGTCGACTACCGCACCGCCGATGTCGCCGACGCCGTCCGCGCGGGTCACCCCGACGGTGTCGACGCCGCACTCGACCTGGTGGACGGCCGGGACCTCGTGGCCGGCCGGATCGCCCCGCTGCTGCGCGACGGCGGCCGGCTGGCCAGTACGCTCTTCGCCGCCGACCCCGACGCCCTGGCCGCCCGGGGCGTGCGCGCCGTCAACTTCAACTACGACGCCACCGTCTCGGACATGGAGGAACTCGCCCGGCTCGTGACCTCCGGCCGGCTCCGGGTCGCCGAGACGACCACGTATCCGTTCTCCGCCATGGGCGAGGTCTACGCCGACTCCACCGCCGGTCACGTACGGGGGAAGCTCACCGTCACCACCGAGGAGTGAGGCGGCGTCCGACCGCCGGTCGGACCGCCCTCACGCACGCCGCCAACGGGGGCGGCCGTCCGCGGCGGCGGGCTCCGGCGCCGGCTCGGGGCCGCGCAGGTGCAGGTCGCGGACCGTGGCCGCGGTCTCCCGCTGGAAGTGCTCCCAGGACACCAGCCGCAGCCACGTGGGATCCGGCCGGTTGGGCACGGTGGCCCCGCGCGCCGCCCACTCCCGGGCGAGTTCATCGAACAGCGGTGCGGACCCGGCGGCGTGGGAGGGCTGGCGGGGCACGAACAGGCTGCGGACGCCGTCGTCCGCAGCCCGGTGCCGTGCCGAGGTGGTGAGCGTGGAATGCGTCGTCGTCATGCCTGCGAAAACGATTCACCGACCCACCGGACACGCCCGCCCCGGGATCGCCGGCCCGCCCCGGGATCGCCGGCCCGCCCCGGGATCGCGGGCCACCCCAGGACCGCCGGCCCGCTCAGCGGCAGAGGTCCTCGATGTCCCGGACGTACGCCGGGAACTCGGCCCGCGCGCCGCGCGCGATCTCACGGGCCGGGCGGCGCGGCGTGGTCGCGTGCCGCTCGGCGAGCGAGGTCAGGACCGGGTCCGGACGGCCCGAGGGATCGTCGTACTCCACCGCCTCCATCGGCCCGATGCCGTCCGCCAGGACCCACAGGAAGTCGGACAGGTCACCGGCCACGACACCGCAGGCCCCCTCCGACCCCATGAACACCACGGGCTGCTCGACGAGGGGGCGCCCGGACCGCACGCGCCACAGGGCGGCGAGCCCGCCCGTACCGTCCTGGCCGAAGACGCGGTACGCGCCGCCGTCCAGGGCGGGGTTGCCCGTCCAGCTCCGCAGCCAGTCGGTGGTGTCCTCGGCCGACGCGAAGGCGGCGTAGGGCTCGAACTCGATCCCGTTGCCCCCGTCGCGGTCGAACTCCGTCACCGCCACCTCGGCGAGGGCGGGGGGGGGAAACTGCGGCCGTCGTGGTCATCCGTGCAGGGTAACCAGCCGCTCCGACAGGGCCGGTGGCCGTCACGGGTCGCGCAGGGCCACCGCCGCGCAGTGGCCCTCCGGGACCAGGGCGTCGGTCAGGGTCCACCCCGGCAGGCGGGCGGGGACGTGGCCCGTGCCCACGTAGTCGGCCGCGGGGTTCTCCGACAGACCCACCCCGAGCCCCTTGAGGTAGGCCTCCTTGCGGGTCCACACCCGGGTGAAGGCGAGCGAGCGGTCGCCCGCCGGGAGGGCGGCCAGCTCGGCCGCCTCCCTGGGGTGCAGGACGTCGGCCGTCTCCGCGATCGACTGCGGCAGCACCAGCTCCTCCACGTCCACCCCGACCGGTGCGGTGGCGAAGGCCAGCAGGCTGATCCCCGTGCAGTGCGAGAGGGAGAAGTGCAGGGCCCCGCCCGGCAGCACCGGCCGTCCGTGCGGCTCGTCGCAGTGCGTGCAGGGCGCCCGCTCCACGATCACCTCCCGCGCCGGCATGCCCAGGTAGGCGCCGAGCAGCCGGCGCAGCGCCACGTGGGCGCAGACGTAGCTGTCGCGGTCCGCCGCCCGGACGAACTCGGCCGCGCGCGCCAGCTCCTGGGCGTCCAGGGTGCCGGGCGCGTGCCGGGCCGCGTGCACACGGTAGGCGGTGGTGTCCACGAGCCACAGCTGCGGACTCGCCGCCACCAGGACGGCCTCGGCCGGTCCCGGCCCGGGGCCCGACAGCGGGGTCGGTACGAGAAGTCGGGCAGTGCCCGGTTCCAGCGCACTCATCGCCGCCACCTCCCCTATGCGGCCGCGGGGACGGGGAGCTCCACCAGGGCGGGCTCCTCTTCCTTCGCGGGGTGCCGCAGCGCCAGGACGGCCGCGAGCGGCGATACGAATGCGATGGCTCCGCACAGCAGCCAGGTGGTCTGCACGCCGAGGGCCAGGGACAGCGAGCTGAACACGGCGATGGAGATCGGGGCGGTGCCGATCCCGGCGAGGGAGAGCGTCGACATCGCGGCGCCCATCCGCTCCTCGGGGGCCGACTGCTGGTACAGCGTGACGATGGCCGGCCCGTTCAGCCCGGACAGCAGACCGACCCCGGCGGCGACCGCGGTGAGGGAGACCACGGACGGCATCAGGGCCATCACCAGGATCCCGGCGGCCAGTCCCGCGCCGGTGACGACGAGCCGTACGAACATCGGGATCCGGTGTGCCATGGCCGCGCCGACCGCGCTGGAGCCGAGGGCGCCCACGCTGAACGCCGCCAGGACCACGCCCACCGCGCCGACCCCCCAGCCGCGTTCGGAGACCAGCAGCGGCAGCGCGACCTCGGCCGGCCAGCTGAACGCCATGTCCAGGCACAGCGCGGCCACGAACATCCAGCGCAGCCGGGGGTGGCGGGCCAGCAGCCGGAAACCGTCCCCGGAGCGCTTGACCAGGGAGATGCCGGGCTCGGGCGCGGGCCGGACGAAGCCGTGCGTGACGTGCAGCAGGCAGCCGAGCCAGATCGCACCGGTGACCGCCCCGACGAGCATCGCCAGCCACAGTTCCCCGACGGTGATCAGGAACGCGCCGGCCGGGGCCCCCAGGATCGGCGCGACCCGCAGCACCATGGAGTAGAGGGAGTTGGCCCGCGCCAGCTGGTCACCGCGGGCGAACATCGGCAGCAGCACCCCGGAGGCCGGACCGGCGAGGCCCAGCAGGATCCCCTCGACGAGGGCGATCACCACCAGGGGCCACAACTGGTGGGTGGTCGCGGTGACCACCGCCCCGGCGCCGAGCACCGCGACGCGGGCGGAGGTGGTCCTCAGCAGGACGAAGCGCGGGCCGAGGGTGTCGGCCACCGCCCCGCCGAAGATCAACATCAGGGCCCGGGGGACGGTGGCGGCCAGGGTCAGCAAGGTGACCGCGCCGGTGCCGCCGAGCTGGACGGCGGTCCAGTTCATGGCGATGAGCAGGGCGAAGCTGCCGAGCTGGACGGCGGCCTGGCCACCGACCAGGGAGCTCACGCGGCCCCATTGGACCGTGGGTGCCGCGGCGGGCGTCTGTACGGGGGTTTTCATGGTGAACCTGTTCTGAGTGAGGGGCGGGTGAGCGGTAGGGGACTGCGGTACGGGACGACGTGCGGGGGGCGGGGGCCCGGGTCAGCGGGCGCGCCGCAGGGCGGCGGCCACGGCGCCTTCCGCCGCCCTGGCCAGGTCCGCCGCGCGGGCCCCGGCAGGGCCGCGCAGGGCGAGGTGGCCGCCCAGGTGGCCGAGCCCGGCCCGGGCCAGCGCCCGCGAAGCGGCGGCGGCGCCGGCGGCGCAGGCGGGTGCGGCCGTGACCCCGGGGAATTCGGAGAGCCGGAACCGCGCCCGCACCGGGCGCGGCCGCCGCCCGTACGGCCGGCTCCCGCCCGCCCCCCGGCGGCAGGCCCGCAACCGCCCGGGCCGACGGGCGGACACGGGACGGGCCGTCACGACCGCTCCCCGGCCGGCACGGACCGCGGCGTTTCCCGTCCAGGGGCGTCCGGTCCCGCGGTGCCCGGTGACCACAGGTCCTCCGGGCCCAGGTCGGCGACCCGGTACTTGCCGACGGCGCTCACCAGCAGCCGGGTCTCCAGCGCCAGCGCCCGCGCCAGCCGCACCAGTCCTTCCCGCGGGTCCTCGTCCACCGCGAGCAGCGCCGCCCGGCCCAGGCCCACGGCCGTCGCCCCGAGCGCGAGCGCCCGCACCGCCCGGCCGCCTTCCCAGATCCGGCCCGTGGCGAGCAGGTCCCCGGCCGGGGGGCCGATCCGGCGCAGGCATTCCCCGAGCGGCAGGCCGACCTGGTCGAGGAAGACCCTGGGGGCCCAGCCGGTGCCGCCCTCGGCGCCGTCCACCGTCACCGCGTCGGCGCCCGCCGCCCAGGCGGTGGCCGCGGCCCGCCCGATGTCCCGGCCGGGATGGAACTTCACCCAGGTCCGGGCCAGCGGGAAGTTGTTCCGCATGAACCGCAGCTGCTGGCGGACGATCTCCTCGGTGAAGGTCCCCGGGGTCGCGCACCGCAGCAGCCGCCCGCGCTCGCCCAGCAGGTCCCGTACCGTGAACTGCCCGGCCAGCCGCTCGCCTTCGCCGGCGCCGACCACCGTCATCCCGCCGAGGCCCGGCTTCGCGCCCTGGCCCACCTTCAGTTCGAAGCCGAGGCGGCCGGAATCCCGCAGCGCCCGCGTGCCGGGGTCACTGTAGAGGAGGTTCCACACCTCCGAGTCGGCGTCCTCGGTGGACTGCTGCACCACCACGCCGCCGACGCCGTCCGCGACGCTCTGTGCGTAGGCCGAGATCCGCTCCAGCAGCGCCGAGCGCATGCCGTCGCCGCCGCGGGAGTACCCGTGCACCGGCACCATGTTCTCGCCGATCACCATCGGTATGCCGAGCTGCGCCGCCTGCCGGCCCGCCGCCACCCCGAGGTCTCCGCTGCCCGCCCGGGTGGATCCGAACGCCGACAGGTAGAGCGGCAGTTCCGCGGTGAAACCACCGACGGTCGTGCGCAGGTCCACGTCCTCGTACGAGGGCTCCCGTCCCAGTTCGATCAGTTTCTCCAGCCGCCGCGGCATGAACACCGGCGGTACGAGACGCAGTTCGTCGAGCGGGTCCAGCGGGTCCGGTGCTCCCTGCGCGGTGGCTCCGTACAGCTGCGTGCCGTAGGAGTCCGCGGCCGGGAACACCTCGGCCGTGCCCGTCCGGGCCCGGGCCCGTACCGCCTGCTCGGGGAAGCCCGCCGCGCCCAGTGCCCCGCTCACGGCGCGATCACCCCCGGCAGCTTCGGGTAGGCGCTGACCTGCCACAGGGCGTCGAGCCCGGTCAGGAAGCGGACCAGGCGCTGCAGGCCCATGCCGAAGCCGGCGCTGGCCTCGATGCCCTCGCGGGCGAGTTCCAGGTACCAGGCGTACTTCGCCGGGTTCTCCCCGCTCTCCCGCATCCGCGTGACGATCGCCGCGTAGTCGGACTCCCGCTCGCTGCCGCTGACCAGTTCGCCGTATCCGCCGTGCGCGATCAGGTCGAAGTTGCGCAGCACGCCCGGACGTTCGGGGTCCTCGCGGTCGTAGAAGCCGCGCGAGCCCTTGGGGTAGTCGTTGATGAAGAACGGCCGGTCGGCCTCCAGGGAGAGCACCTTCTCGCCCGCCCAGTCGATCTCCGCGTCAGGACTCTGCGGGTGGCCGCGGCCGAGCAGGCGGGTCACCGCCTCCTCGTGGGTGCAGGAGTCGAACTTGCCCTGCCGGAGCTCGGCGAAGTCCAGCTCCTCGCGGCCCAGTGCGCGCAGCACGTCCGGTACCGCCGTCCACACGTGGTCCACCACGTGCGTCAGCAGCCCGGCGGCGATCTCCTGGACCTGGTGGCGCGTGGCGCCGGCCATCTCCACGTCGATCTGGTGGAACTCCACCAGGTGCCGGCCGGTGGCGGCCGTCTCCGGCGGCTCCACGCGGACGTTCGGTGCGATGTAGAACAGGCGCGGGAACCCGCCCAGCGAAGCCTGCTTGTAGAGGATCGCGCTGGTCATCAGCTTGTACGGCTCGCCGTAGTAGTCGACGTCCAGGGCCTTGGCGCCCCGGCCGCCGGGGTCGGTGACCGGACCGACCAGCGGCGGCAGCAGTTCCACGAAGCCCGCGCCGCGCAGGAACTCGCGCGCCGCGTACATCGCTTCCTGCTGCACCAGCATCGCGGAGCGCAGCCGTGGCGAGCGCAGGTGCTCACCGAGCGGGGGAGGGGTCTGGATGTCCATGTCGACTCCTGTCGAAATCGGGTGCGTGGGGATGTCGGGGGGCGGGAAGGGGCCTTGCGCGGGCCGGTTCACGCGGCTGCCCCGCCCTCGTCGTAGCGCCGGGCCAGGCCGTGGAGGGCCGCGAGCAGCCCGTCCGAGGTCATCGGTGTGCGGCCGCCGGTCCCGCGGTACGGTGCGACCGGCATCGCGCCGACCTCCGACCACCGCAGCCGCCCGTCGGGGCCGACGAAGCTGCGCGAGCGGCCCGCGTTGTCCGGGTGCAGGCAGTACGGGACGTCCAGCACGCCGCGCGCGAAGGCGGTCCGCAGCGACCGCCCGAGGTCCTCGCCGCACTCCAGCACGGCCTCCACGAAGGCCCGTGCCTCGCGGTAGACCTCGCTGTCCGCCGGGTCCCCGGTCCGGGCCGGCCGCTCGGTCAGCGCGGCGGTCGCCGCCGCCGTCTCCAGCGCCCGTACGTTCTCCTGCACGGTCGGGATCCGGTGCGCCTCCGCGGCGGTCTTCACGATCAGGCGCTGGGCCCCCGCGCGCACGGCCAGCCGGGCGGAGGCCTCCAGCAGCCGGGTGGCACCGCGGGCGGTGTACGGGAACACCCCCATGTACGAGTACAGGACCACGTGCCGGTCCACCGCGGGCGGCAGGAACTCCTCGGCCAGCCGGCCGAGGGCGCGCACCGCCTCGGTGTCCTGGGCGGGGTCGGTCTGCTGCGCGTAGCTGAGGGAGACCGACCGGATGCCGTGCTGCGCGAAGAACATCCCCTCCAGCAGGCTGAGCGCCACCAGCAGCCCGGGCGGGCAGAGCTGCCCGAGCATGCAGCCGCCGAAACTCTCCAGGTGCGGCGTCCGCGGGGCCGGGGCCAGTGCGGCGAGCAGTTCGCAGCAGCGGGCCCAGTTGTCCACGGACTCGGCGAGCGGGGTCCGGCCGTAGGGCAGGCAGTAGGAGACCGGGCCGCCCTCGGTGGCGTCCAGCCCGGCGGCGACGAGCGCGCGGACGATGGCCTCGGGGCGGGAGGAGCCGTGCCGGACCTGGACGGGGAACGCGGCGTCCAGGACCCCGTCGAGCAGGGACCGGGTCTGCGCGGTGGGGTGGGTGGCGATCGGGTAGCCGTTGAGCGGTGTGCCCTCGGCCAGGGCGGCGCGGGCGGCGGCGTGTGCGCCGACCCGGGTGTAGCTGTCGATGGTGAGGGTGCCGACGGTGGTGGCGACGGCCGACTTGGTCCGCTCCAGCCCGTCCCGCATCCGGCGCGGATCACTGAAACCCATCCGGGGCTGGACGACGAGCTGCCCGGCGGCGGCGCAGGCGCCGACGAAGGCGCCGAAGCCCGCGGCGCCGGCGGGCGAGGGGGCGGCCACGTGCGGTGCGGCGAGCGTGGCGGCGGTCATGCGACGGCCCGTACGTGCGCTTGCGGTACGGCGCCCAGATAGCCGCGCAGCCGCCCCACGTCGCCGTCGTCGAAGACGGCGTCGAAGCCCGCGTCAAGGAGCCGGGCCCGCTGCCGAGGGTCGGCCACGCCGGCCACGCCGAGCTTTCCGCCGATGACGACGGGCACCGTCAGTCCGCGGGCCCGCAGGGCCCGGACGGCGCCGAGCCCGTCCCGGTAGCCGTGCCCGTTGACGCTGCTGACCACGACGAGGTCCGGGTCACGGTCCGCGCAGACGCCGGCCAGCAGGTCGTCCGGTACGCAGGGCCCCAGGTTGTGGACCCGGTGCCCGAGCTCCTCCAGGAAGAGCTGGAGGTAGACGAGATTCCAGGTATGGGAATCGGACGCCGTACCCGTCAGCAGGATGTTCACATTCCGTCGTCGCATACCGAGAAATATAGAAAGCGCCCGACCGGTGGAGGGGAAGTTCCTGCGGCAGTATGGAGGAATTCCGGGCGAATTCCGGACGCGGGCACGCGAGAAGCCGCGCCCCGCGGTGCGGGACACGGCTCCTCGATTACCCAAAGCTGTCTAGGCGTACTGCGCGAGAAGGCTCTTCGGGCGGATGTCCGTCCAGTTCTCCTCCACGTACGCGAGCGCGTCCGCCCGCGTCCCCTCGCCCCACGCCACGTCCCAGCCTGCGGGAACGTCGGCGAAGACCGGCCACAGGGCGTGCTGGCCCTCGGCGTTGACCACGACGTTGAAGGTGCCCTCGTTGTCGTCGAACGGGTTGGTCATGACAGACTCCTCAATTTCTCGGAAAGGATACGGCCGATCAAAGCGAGCGGTTCCGGTTCACCCATTCTGGTGTGCGGAACCCCGATGACGTGATTCTCCACGCAGCCCTCGATGTAGGGAATCCAGTGCTGCGCGAGGGTGTTTTCCGTTTCCCCGTCCTCGATGGCCGCCAGGAAGAGCAGGTCCGTGGCGACCGGGCGCGGGGCGTACAGGTTCATGATTTCGGCGTGGTTGATGGAGGCGCCGATCACGGAGCGGATCTCCGCGTCGGAGAAGGCGCCTAGCACCGGGTCCTTCAACCGGACCAGGCCGATCAGCGCGTCGACGTCGAACGGTGCGTCCGCCGGCTCGTGCGTGGCGTCGCCGACGAGCATGTCCCGCTTCTGCGCGGGCGTCATCCGGCGCCGCACCGGTTCGGTGGGCAGCAGGTGGACGTCCATCATGGCCAGCAGGTCGGTGCGTTCGCCCAGCTCCGCGAGGCGGACGGCGAGCGCGTGCGCGACGGTTCCGCCGAAGGACCAGCCGAGGAAGCGGTACGGGCCGTGCGGCTGGACCTCCCGGATCAGCGGCAGGTAGTCCTCGACCATCTCCTCCACCGACTCGGGGGAGTGGCCCAGCTCACTCAGCGCCCGCGCCTGGATCGCGTACAGCGGCTGGTCGGGGCCCAGGTGTTGGGTGAGCCCGGCGTAGGGCCAGCCGACGCCGGTACCGGGGTGGATGCAGAACAGGGGGGCCCGCGAGCCACGGGTGGTGAGGGGCAGCAGCACCCCCATCGGGTCGAAGCCGGTGGGCTCGTCGCCCAGCAGCCCGGCCACGGTCGGGGTGCGGAACAGGTCGCGGACCCCTCGCTCCAGTCCCAGCACGGTCCGCATCCGGCTGACCAGACGCACTCCGAGCAGCGAATGCCCGCCCAGGCCGAAGAAGTTGTCGTCGATGCCGACGTCCTCGACGCCCAGGACCTCGGCGAACAGTCCGCACAGGACCTCCTCGCGCGGGGTGCGCGGGGCCCGGCCGCCGGGCCGCGCGGCCGGGGCGGGCGCGGGCAGGGCCTTGCGGTCGGGTTTGCCGTTGACGGTCAGCGGGATGGCGTCGAGCAGGACGGCCGCCGACGGCACCATGTGCTCGGGGAGTTCCTCCGCCGCCCAGCGCAGCAGCCCGTCCTCGGTGAGGGTGTGACCGGCGCGCGGAACCGCGTAGGCCACGAGCCGTTTGCCGCCGGGCCCCTCCTCGAAGACGACCACGGCGACCTGCCCGATCCCCGGGTGCCGGGCCAGGGTCTCCTCGATCTCGCCGGGTTCGATCCGGAAGCCGCGCAGCTTGATCTGGCCGTCGGCCCGCCCGATGAAGCGCAGTTCACCGTCCGCCGTCCAGTGCACCAGGTCTCCGGTGCGGTACATCCGGCCGCCGTCGGCGCCGAAGGGGTCGGCGACGAACCGTTCCGCCGTCAGCCCCGGCCGGCCGATGTAGCCGCGGGCCACCTGGGTCCCGGCGATGTACATCTCGCCGGCGACCCCGGGCGGCACGGGCCGCAGCCGCTCGTCCAGGACGTGGACGCGGGTGTTGTCGAGCGCCGACCCGAGGTACACCCCGTGCAGGGTGCGCCGCGCGAGGGGGAAGCGCTGCTGGTGGGAGGCGAAGGTCGTCTCCGTCGGACCGTAGGAGTGCACGAGCACGGTCTCGGGGCAGTGGGTCAGCACCCGCTGGAGGGCGCTGGGAGAGGCCACGTCACCGCCCGTCCAGACCTCGCGCAGGAGCTTGAGGGTGTCCAGGCCCTCGTCGGCCATGATGTGGAACAGGCCCATCGTGAAGTAGGCGGCCGTGACGTCGTGGGTGCGGATGGCGTGGTCGAGTTCGGCGACGTCGGTACCGTCGCCGGGGGCGATGACGAGCTGCCCGCCGCCCAGCAGCGGCACCCACAGCTCGTAGGTGGAGGCGTCGAACCCGATCGCCGAATGGACCAGCATCCGCCGGTGGTTGGCGAGGTTCCAGCACCGGTCGGTGACGAGCTCGACCACGTTGCGGTGGGTGACACCGACGCCCTTTGGCCGGCCGGTGGAGCCGGAGGTGAACATCACGTACATCAGGGCGTCCTCACCGACCGCGATCCCCGGATCGGTGGTGTCCCCCTCGGGGACGAAGGTGTCGACGGCCAGGGCCCGCACGCCGGCGGCGCGTTCCTGCTCCACCGCCGACCCGCCCAGGTGCACCTCCTGCGTCAGCAGCACCGTCGCCGCCACGTCCTGGCTGATCATGCGGACGCGCGCGTCGGGCAGCCGTGGGTCCAGCGGTACGTAAGCGGCTCCGCACTTGAGCACCGCCAGCGCCGCCACCAGCAGGTGCGGCGTGCGGTCCATCAGGACGGTGACCGCCCCGTCCCGCGCCACGCCCTCCCCGATCAGCCGGTGGGCCAGCGCGTTGGCGCGGGAGTCCAGCTCGGCGAAGGTGAGGGTCTCCTCCCCGTACGAGAGCGCGATCCGGTCGGGGGTCCGCCGGGCCTGCGCCGCGAACCGCTCGTGCACCAGCCCGCACGGTGCCTGAGGGGTCGCCGTGTCGTTGTACTCGGTGACCAGCCGGAACTCCTCCTCGGCGCTCATGAGCGGTATCTCACCGATCCGCTGCCCGGGTTCCTCGGCCACCGCCCGCAGGATGCGGGCCAGATGGGTCGCCAGCAGCGCCGCGGTGTCCGCGTCGTAGAGGTCCGTCGCGTACTCCAGTACGCCGGCCAGACCACCCGGAGCCCCGCCGGCGTCCCGGACCTCCCACAGGGACACCGTCAGGTCGAATTTGGTGAACCCGGAGGCGGTGCCCAGCGCGGTCCCGGCCAGCGCGGCCCCGGGCGGGGTCTGCGGCTCGGCCGGATGGACCTGGACGATCGCCTGCACGAGCGGGTGGTGGGCGGTGGAGCGCACCGGGTTCAGCCGCTCCACCACGAGGTCGAAGGGCACGTCCTGGTGGGCGTAGGCCGCGAGGTCGGTGTCCTTGACCCGGCCCAGCAGCTCCGAGAAACGCGGGTCGCCGGAGGTGTCGCAGCGCAGGACCAGGGTGTTGACGAAGAAGCCGACGAGATCGCTGAGCGCCTCGTCGTCCCGGCCGGCGGTCACCGTGCCCAGCGGCAGGTCGGTGCCCGCCCCGTGCCGGGTCAGCAGGGCCGCGAAGGCCGCCTGGACCACCGTGAACAGCGTCGTGCCGTGCTCCAGGGCGAGCTGCTCCAGCCGTGCGTGCGTCGCGGCGTCCAGATCGAGGGGGGTCGCCGCGCCGCGGTGCGAGGCGTCGGCCGGCCGGGTACGGGAGGAGGTCAGCTCCAGTACCGGCGGCGCGTCGCCGAGGGTCTGCTGCCAGTAGGCCAGGTGCCCGGCAGCGGCCTCCCCGTCGAGCGCGGCCCGCTCCCACAGGGTGTAGTCGGCGTACTGCACGGGCAGCGGCTGCCAGGCGGGGGCCGCCCCGGCCAGCCGGGCCTCGTAGGCGGCCGCCAGGTCGGCCAGCAGGGGACCGGTGGACCAGCCGTCGGCCGCGATGTGGTGGACGAGCAGCACCAGCACCTGAGTGGACTCCGCGCTGATCAGCGTGGCCCGGAGGGGGAGTTCGGCGGCGAGGTCGAAGACGTGGCCGGCGGCGGCGTCCACGGCGGCGTCGAGCCCGTCCGGCCCGGTGGCGACCAGGTCCAGTACGGGCCGGCCCGGTTCCACGATCCGCTGGTACGGCTGACCGTCCACGGCCGGATAGACGGTGCGCAGCACCTCGTGCCGTCCGGCGACATCGGCGAGGGCCTCGGCCAGCACCGCCGGATCCGGCGCTCCCTCCAGCCGCAGCGCGAACGGGATGGTGTAGGAGCGGCTCGGCCCCTCCAGCTGGTCCACGAACCACAGCCGGCGCTGCGCGTACGACAGCGGGAGCAGCTCGGGCCGTTCCTGCGGCGGTACGGGGACCAGCGCGGGCCGCCCGGCGGGCGCGGCCTCCCGCAACAGGCGCACCGCCAGCTCGGCGGGGGTCGGGGCGAGGAAGAGGTCACGGATGCGGGCCTCGACGCCGAGCGTGGCCCGGATCCGGTTGACCAGGCGCACGCCCATCATGGAGTGCCCGCCCACGGAGAAGAAGTTCTCGTCGGGAGCGACCCGGCCCAGGCCGATCACCTCCGCGAACAGCGTGCAGAGCACCTCCGTCACGGCGGGGTCCCCGGCCGTGGCCGCGGGCGCCGGCTCCAGGGCGCGGGCCCGTGCGAGCCGCTCCCGGCGCTCCGCCAGGGCCGCGGCCTCCTCCTCGGTGAGCAGCGGGGGCGCGGCGTCACCGGTCGGGCCGTGGGGGTCGTCCGCCGCCCGGGACAGGGCCCGCAGGAACACGTCCAGCAGCAGCTGCGCCGTCGGGGCGTCGAAGAGGTCCGCGGCGTACTGCCACCACACCTCCAGGCCGCCGTCCGGGAGCTCCACGCACGAGGCGCTGAGGTCGAACTTGGCCGCCTCCAGACCCGGTTCGACGAAGCGGCCGGTCAGGCCCCCGCCGAGGTCCAGGGCCGTGTCACCCTCCTCCTGTACGGTCAGCATCACCTGGAAGAACGGGTTCACGGCCAGGCCGCGCTCCGGGTTGAGGTGCTCCACCAGCAGGTCGAAGGGGAGTTCCTGGTGGGCGTAGGCCGCGAGGTCCGCCTCGCGCGCCCGGTCCACGAGCTCCGCGTAGCAGGCGCCGCCGGCGACGTCGGTGCGCAGGACGAGGGTGTTGACGAAGAAGCCGACCAGATCGGAGAGGGCCTCGTCGCCCCGGCCGGCCACCGGGGTGCCGACGGCGATGTCCGTACCGGCCCCTGCGGCGGCCAGGGTCAGGGCGAGCGCCGGCTGGAGGGCCATCAGCATGCTGGCCCCGCGGTCCTCGGCGAGCGCCGCCAGCCGCCGGTGCGCGCCGGCGTCCAGCCGGGCGGTCAGGGTGGCGCCCTCTCCGGTCGGCTCGGCGGGCCGGGGCCGGTCGGCGGGCAGGTCCAGGACGGCCGGCATCCCGTCGAGGGCGTCCCGCCAGTGGGCCAGCAACGGCGCCGGGTCCGCCAGGAGTTCCTGCTGCCACAAGGTGTAGTCGGCGTACTGCACCGGCAGCGGCTCCCACCGGGGTGTGCCGCCGCCCAGCCGGGCCTGGTAGGCCTGCCCGAGGTCGCGCAGCAGCGGCGGGACCGACCATCCGTCGGTGGCGATGTGGTGGGTCAGCAGTGCCAGGGTCGCCGAGCCGTCCCCGGGCAGGAAGAGCCGGGCCCGCAGCGGGAGGTGGGCGCCGAGGTCGAAGGTGCCGGCGGTGAAGCGGGCGACCAGGGGGGCCAGTTCCTCCGGCGTGCAGTCCCGAACCGTCAGCGGCACCTCGGGCGCCGCCAGGACGTGCTGGTAGGGCTCGCCGTCCACGGCCGGGTACACGGTGCGCAGCACCTCGTGCCGCTCCACGACATCGGCGAGGGCCGCGGCCAGTGCCCGTCGGTCGGGGACGGCGTCCAGCCGCAGGACGAGCGGCAGGTTGTAGGTGGCCGACGGCCCCTCCAGACCGGCCAGGAACCACAGGCGGCGCTGGGCGAAGGAGAGCGGCACCCGGTCTTCGGCGGGCAGGACCACGCCGTCGAAGACGCGGTCGGCGGCGCCGTCGTCCACCGGTGCCCTGAGCAGCTTGCGGTCTATTTTCCCGGAGGAGGTCCGGGGCAGCGCGTCGACCAGGTGCACGGCGCTCGGCACGGCCGCCGCCGGGAGCGCGGCCCGTACGCGGGAGCGCAGCGCGGCGGCGCCCACCCCGGCGTCGGCGACCACGAACGCCACGAGCCGCTTCACGCCGTCGGGCGTTTCCCGGGGGACGACGGCCGCCTCGCGCACGCCGGGGTGGCCGGTGAGGACCGACTCCACGGACGCCGGGTCCACCCGGTGCCCGTTGATCTTCACCTCGTCGTCGGCGCGGCCCTGGAACCCGAGCTGCCCGTCCTCCTCGCGCACGTGGACCAGGTCACCGGTCCGGTAGGCCCGCTGCCCCTCCAGCGCGGCGAAGCGGGTGGCGGTCAACTCGGGCCTGCCCAGGTAGCCGCTCGCCAACCCGCCGCCCAGCAGCCACAGTTCGCCGTCGACCACCGCCGTCCGGACCCCGGGAAGGGGCAGGCCGATCGGTACCGGTCCACCCGGGTGCCGGGACAGGTCGGCCACGGTGGCCACCACGGTCGCCTCGGTGGGGCCGTAGGTGTTCAGCAGCCGCACCCGGTCCGGGTCCACCGCCCGGCACCACTGGGCGACCCGCTCGGGCAGCGCGGCCTCCCCGCCGATGACCACCGTCCGCAGCGTCGGCGGGAGTTCGGCGACGCCCGTGGCGAGGGCGTGGGCCAGCTCGTGCCAGTAGGCGGTGGGAAGGTCGAGGACGGTGATGCCGTGCGCCACGCAGCCGGCCAGCAGTCCGGGGACGTCGAGCATGTCCTCGTCGCGCAGGACGAGCGTGCCGCCGGCGCCGAGGGTCAAGAAGACCTCCTCGACGCTCGCGTCGAAGTGCAGCGGCGCGAACTGCAGGACCCGGTCCCCGGCGGTGATGCCGTACTGGGCGGTGGCCCCGGCGACGAAGTGGGCCAGCGCCTCCCGGCCGACCACGACGCCGTTGGGAGTGCCCGTGGAGCCCGAGGTGTAGATCACGTAGGCGGCGTCCCGGCAGACCCCCGGCCCGGGCAGCACCGACTCGCCCTCGGTCAGCGGTACGTCGGCTCCGGCGCAGTCGGCGAGGATCGAGGCGTTGCGCGCGGCCGGCGCTCCCGGGTCCAGGGGCAGGTACGCGGCCCCGGTCCGCAGGGCTGCCAGCAGCCCCACCACGGCGTCGGCGCCCCGGGGCCGGTGCACGGCCACCAGCCGCCCCGGGCCCGCGCCCGCCCCCGCCAGTTCGTCTGCGCGGAAGGCCACCGCGAGGGCGAGCTGCCCGTAGGTCAGCCGGCGCTCGCCGTCCACCAGCGCGACGCGCTCGGCGTCCTGGGCGGCGATCCGGTCGAGCACACCGGGTGCGGGGGTGATCGCCGGCCCGCCGTCCAGGACGGCGGAGGCGGTGGGGGCGGTCGAGGGCATCGCGGGGCCTCCAGGCGAGGGGAAGGGTGCGGAGAGGACTCCGTGGCCTCCACGCTAAGTACCTCGCGGGCCCCCGGCGGGCAGTCCCCGCGGCAGCTCCCGCACCCGTTCCTGCCGCCCGCAACTGCCGCCGCCCGGGCGCCCGCCCGCCCGCCGGCCGTCAGGGGTTCGCGGGTCCGGCCGGGGCGGAGGACCGCTCACCGGGCCGTGCCGGACCCGGCACGGCGGCGCGGTGTACGGATTCAGGTGCCAGCACGATGACCGAGTCCTCGGCCCCGAAGCGCACGGCGTCCCGCTTGTCGGGGTTGAGCCGTACACCGTAGGAAGGGCCGACCGCGCCGTCCCCGTGGAGCCGGTACCCGATGACGCAAAGGCCCCGCCGCCGCCCGGACTCCACCACCGTGGCGAAGGGGACGGGGCGCCCCAGTCGCACGAAGTGCGCGGCGGGGGCCAGGTGCAGGCCGGGGCCGTCGGCCGCGAACAGGAGCGCGAAGACCTCGGCGAGGTGGCGGTTCTCGGCGATCTGCGTCATCAGCAGACTGACGAGCCGGCCGCCGACGATGAAGTCGGCCCCCGCCCGGGCCGGGGCGAGCAGCCGGTTGCGGTCGTCCGTCATCTCCGTGACCACGGCCAGCTCGCGGCCCGAGGCCTCCTCCAGAGCCCGCAGGTGCAGCAGCGTCACCAGCGTCCGGTCGTCCCCCGCGAGCGCACCGCCCGTCCGGTCCGTGGCGTCGTACCCGAGGACGATCACCCGGTCGAACGACAGGACGTCCAGGTGCTCCAGCACCCGCGGGTCGGTGGTGTCCCCGTCGTGCACCCGGACCCGCATCCGGCGCGCCGAACGGCCCCTGCGGCCGGCCTCCCGCAGCGCTTCGCCGCCCTGTGCGACGACCGTCAGCGCCGTGCCCGGCGGCACGCCCAGGTCCAGCTGGTCCAGGATCAGCGGGGCCCGCCGGTTCCAGCCCAGCAGCAGGATGCGTTCGGGTGGGGTGGTCACCGCAGCGGGCAGCACGATCGCGTCCTCGTCGACGGCGAGCGGCCGCTCCACCGGTACCGCGGTGTCGTCGTCCCTCGTGATGACGATGATGCGGTCCTCGCGGGCCAGTACGGAGCCGGGGGCGGGATTGAGTTCGACGTCGCCGCCGGCCCGCAGGATGCCGACGACGCTCGACGTGGCGTACGCGAGGAGCAGCTCGCCGAAGGTGAGGCCGGCGAGGGCCGGTTCGCCGACCGTGTAGAACTCGTCCCCGGCGAAGTCCAGCAGTTCCTGGTGGACGAGGGAGAGCCCGGGCTGCCGGGACGTCTGCGCGATCAGGCGGGCGGTGACCTCCTCGATGTTCAGCACCCGCCCGTGGCGTCCGGCGGCCAGCTGCGCGGCGCGGTGGTGGCGGCCGTCGCGGACCGCGGCCACGACCGTGGGGCGGCCCCGCCCGCGCACGGCCGCCTCCAAGGAGAGCAGCGTCTTGACCACGTGCGCGTCGCCGTCCTGCCCGTCGTGGGTGAGGACCAGGACGGAGCGTGCGGTGTGCGGGCTGACGAGGGCGATCACCGCGGGGTCGGTGGTCACCCCGGTCCGGCAGATCAGGCGGGTGCGGCCGAGCCGGCCGGTCGCGGTGGCGATCTCGTCTTCCATCTCCGTCTTGTCCTTCGGACCGAGGACGGCCACGACGGCCCGGCGCTGATTGGAGTTGGCGGCCACCAGTTCGGAGACGATGGGGAAGACCTGCTCCGACCAGCCGAGCAGTACCGAATGCCCCTGTTCCAGCACGGTCGAACGGCCGCGCCGCAGGGCCAGGACCTTGTCGTTGAGGCCGGTGGTGATCAGGCTGACCAGGGTGGAGACGAACAGCAGGGCGACGAGGGCCAGTACGACCGAGAACACCACGTACAGCGGGCTGCCGACGGCGCCCCCGATCTTCAAGGTCTGACCGACGCTGACCCAGACCGCGACGAGCCGCCCGGGCCAGCTGCGGGGGGCCCCGGGGTCGGCCCAGACCAGAGCGGCACTGGCGGGGACGACGATGGCCAGGCAGACCAGCGTGAGCCAGCCGATCAGGACCGACGTCCCGCGGGCCATGACGGTGTCGAACCGGTACCGGGTACGGGGCCACCTGGAGCCGCCGCGCTGTCGTGCCGTCCTGCGATCCGTCAACCGGGGTCCCTCGGGCAGCTCGCGATGCCCGCCCGGGTGGGCGCCGGGGGCCGGTCATCGGTGGTGTGTACATGCGCCACGCTAGTGGGCCCCGGGGTACGGCGAAGGTGTTGGATGTGCCGGTTCCCTCCATCGCGTGAACATTCGGCACTGTTTGCGGGTGTTCCGGCCGGTGTGAACGTTCGTGACGGCCGCCGGGCCCGGCACCACGGGCGCCGGGCCCGGCGGACCGTCTCAGCGGACGCGTGCCCCCGACTGGGTGCGGCGGCGCAGGGCCGGGGCGGGGGCGGCGGCCGGGGCGGCTGCCGCCAGCAGGGCCGCCAGTTTCGCCGGGGTCGGGTGGCGGAAGACCTCCCGGATGGTGAGCTCCCGGCCCAGCTCCGCCCGTACCCGGTTGACCAGCCGGACCGCGAGCAGCGAATGCCCGCCCGACTTGAAGAAGTTGGCGTCCGGGGTGACGCGGCCGTTCTCCAGGACCTCCGCGAACAGCCTCAGCAGGGCGGTCGTGAGGCCCTCGTCCGCCGGGGTCTGCGGCTGCGGCGCGGCCGCGGGGAGGTGGACCGCCGAAGGCACCGCGTACTCCGGCAGCCGCTCCGCCGCCCAGGCCTGGAGTTCCGCCTCGGTGACCGTCCCCTCGGCGTGTGCGACCAGCCGGCCGTCCACCGCCTCGGCCCGCGCCCGGGACACGGCCGGGTGCTCCGCGAGCACCGAGGCGATGTACCCCAGGTCGATGCGGTAGCCGCCGATCAGGGGCCGCTCGGCCGGCCGCCTGTCGGCAGGCGCGGGGAGGTCCCCGACGCGCAGCGACGGGTCCGCCGCGAACAGGTCCAGCGCCGCCACCAAGAGGTCGGTCAGGCGCCGGGCGCCCGAGGGTCCGTACAGGTCGGTCGCGTACTCCAGCACCCCGGACATCCCGCCGTCCGCGTTCTCCGTCAGGGCGAAGGTGAGGTCCGACTTGGCCGATCCGGCCCGGTAGCCGAGTTCCTCGCCCGCCAGCGGACCGGCTGCACAGGACGGGACCGCGCCCGCCGGGCCGACCTGGAGCATGACCTGCACCAGCGCCTCGTGGGCGGCCGACCGGTGCGGGTTGAGGTGCTCCACCAGCCGGTCGAAGGGCAGGTCCTGGTGTTCGTAGGCGGCCAGGTCCGCGTCCCGCACCCGGCCCAGCAGCTCGCCGAAGGCCGGGTCCCCGGAGGTGTCGGTGCGCAGCACCAGCGTGTTCACGAAGAAGCCGACCAGCCCCGACAGCGCCTCGTCGGACCGCCCCGCGACCGCCGTGCCCACCGCGAGGTCGGTCCCCGCGCCGAGCCGGGTCAGCGCGGCGGCGAGCGCCGCCTGCACCACCATGAACAGGGTGGCGCCGTGCGCGTGCGCGACCCGCACCAGCCGCCGGTGCGTGTCCGGGGTCACCGCGAAACCGGTGACGGCACCCCGGCCCGAAGGCTCGGCCGGCCGCTCCCGCTCCGTGGGCAGGTCGATCAGCGGCGCCAGCCCCGCCAGCGCCCGCTCCCAGTAGTCGAACTCACCCGCCGTGGGCAGCTCGCGCTGCCACAGCGCGTAGTCGGCGTACTGGACCGGCAACGGTTCCCAGCGGGGCGCGCCCCCGGCCAGCCGCGCCTCGTAGGCCGCGGCCAGGTCCGCGAGCAACGGCCCCGTCGACCAGCCGTCCGCCGCGATGTGGTGCAGCAGCAGGACCAGCGTCTGCGGGCCGTCCCCCTCGGGCAGGAAGAGCCAGGCCCGGAAGGGGAGTTCGCGGGTCAGGTCGAAGACGTACGCGGCCGCCTCGTCCACCGCTGCCGGCACGTCCGCGGGGCGGCCCAGCTCCAACTGCGGGCGGGCGCCCACCAGCACCTTCTGGTACGGCTCCCCGCCCCCGGTCCCGTACACGGTGCGCAGCACCTCGTGCCGGGCGGCCACGTCGGCCAGCGCCCCGGCCAGCGCCGCCGGGTCGAGCGGCCGGTCCAGCCGCCGGACCAGCGCGATGTTGTAGGTGGGCGAGGGCCCTTCCAGCTGGTCGGTGAACCACAGCCGGCGCTGCGCGTACGACAGCGGGATCCGCTCGGGGCGCCGCTCCGGCGGTACGGGAGCGGGCGCGGGCCGCGAGGTCCCCGACGCGGACCCCAGGCGGCGGTGCAGGGCGGCCGGCGTCGGGGCCAGGAACAGGTCCCTGATCCCCGCCTCGACGCCCAGTACGGACCGGATGCGGTTCACGAGCTTGCTGGCGAGCAGGGAGTGCCCGCCGGCCTTGAAGAAGTTCTCCTCCGGGCCGACCCGGTCCCGGCCGAGCACCTCCGCGAAGAGGCCGCACAAGATCTCCGCGCGCGGGGAGGGGGCCGCCGTACCGTGCGCCGCCGCGGGGGCCGGGGCTGCCGGGGCGGCCGCGAGCCGGGCCCGTCGCTCGGCGATCGACTGCCGCTCCGCCTGCGTGAGCAGCTCCAGTTCGCCCAGCCGGGCGTCAGCCGAGACGGCGAAGGCGCCGAGCGCCCTCACGAACACCTCCAGCAGCAACCGCGCGGTGGGCTCGTCGAACAGGTCCTGCGCGTACTGGACGTACACGTCGAGCCCGTCCGGGCCGCCGTCCGCCGACCGGCGTCCGGCGCAGTGGAAGGAGAGGTCGAACTTCGCGGCGCCGAGGTCGGTGCTGGTGGCGCGCCCGGTGAGCGGGCCCAGCCGCACCGCGTCCTGCGCCGACTCCTGCACGGTCAGCATCACCTGGAAGAAGGGGTGCTCGCCCAGGGTGCGGCCGCCTTCCTCCGACAGGTGCTCCACCAGCAGGCCGAACGGCAGGTCCTGGTGGTCGAAGGCCGCGAGGTCCGCGTCCCGGACCCGCTCGACCAGTTCACCGACCGCCGGGTTACCCGACAGATCGGCGCGCAGGACCAGGGAGTTGACGAAGCAGCCGACCAGCTCGTGCAGGTCCTGGTCCGCGCGGCCGGCCACGGGTGTGCCGATCGCCACGTCCGGGCCCGCGCCGGTGGCGGACAGGGCCGCGGCCAGGGCGGAGCGGGCCACCATGAACAGGCTGGCCCGCCGGGTGCGGGCCAGCGCCGCCAGCCCGCGGTGGGCCTGCGCGTCGAGCCGGGCCGTCAGGGTGGCGCCACGGCCCGAGGGTTCGGCGGGGCGCGGCCGGTCGGCCGGCAGCGGGGTGCGGGCGGCCATCCCGTCCAGGGCCGTCTTCCAGTGGTCCAGCAGCGCGGCCGGGTCGGCCAGCAGCTCCGCCTGCCAGAGCGCGTAGTCGGCGTACTGCACCGGCAGCGGGCGCCACCCGGGTGACCGGCCCGCGCACCGGGCCCCGTAGGCTTCGCCCAGATCCCGCAGCAGGGGGGCCAGGGACCAGCCGTCGGTGGCGATGTGGTGGACGAGCAGGACCAGCACGCTGGTGCCGTCGCCCGGCAGGAAGAGCCGTACGCGCAGCGGTGGCCGGACCGCCAGGTCGAAGGTTTCCCGGCCGAACCGGGCCACCCGCTCCTCCAGGTCGTCCGGGGTGCACCCCACGCTCTCCAGCAGCTCCGCCGGGGTGTCCAGGACCCGCTGGTACGGTTCCCCGCCTTCGGCCCCGTAGACGGTGCGCAGCACCTCGTGCCGCTCCACGACGTCGGCCAGCGCGGCCGAGAGTGCCTGCCGCCCGGGCACGCCGTCCAGGCGCAGCACCAGCGGGGCGTTGTACGTGGCCGAGGGGCCCTCGATCCGGCCGACCAGCCACAGCGCGCGCTGCGCGGCGGACAGCGGGATCCGCTCCGGCCGGTGCGCGGCGGGGGTCAGTGCGGGCCGGGCCGCGGCCACCGCACCCCGCTCGGCCAGGCGCCCGTGCAGGGCGGACGGGGTGGGGGCGAGGAACAGGTCGCGGATGCCGAGTTCCAGGCCGAGCGCGCCCCGGATCCGGTTGACCAGTTTGCCCGCGAGCAGCGAATGCCCGCCGTTGCGGAAGAAGTTGGCGTCGGCGGCCAGCTCCTCCCGGCCCAGTACCTCCGCGAACAGCCCGCACAGGATCTCCTCGCGGGGGGACAGGACGTCCCGCCGCGCCGGCCCGGGAGCGCCGCTCTGCGGGCGGGACACGACGGCCGTCCGCGCGGGCCGCCGGGCCAGGGCCGCGGACTCCTCGGCCCCCAGCAGGGCCGCCCCGCCCGGACGGTGCAGCGGGTCGGCGGCGAAGACCTCCAGGGTCCGTACGTAGACCTCCAGCAGCAGCCGGGCCGTGGCCCCGTCGAAGAGGTCGCAGGCGTACTGCAGCGAGACGTCGAGACCGTCCGGCCGCCCGTCCGCCGTGTGCCGCTCGGCGCAGTACCAGGTGAGGTCGAACTTCGCGGAGTCCAGGCCGACGTCCGTGAGCCGGGCGCCGACACCGCCGCCCAGCGCCACCTCCGCGGACGCCTCGCCGCCCGCCTCCACGGTCAGCATCACCTGGAAGAACGGGTGGTGCCCCAGCGCCCGTTCGGGGGCCAGGTGCTCCACCAGCAGGTCGAAGGGCAGCTCCTGGTGCTCGAACGCCGCCAGGTCCGCGTCCCGGACCCGCCCGACCAGCTCCCCGACGCTCGGATCCCCCGACAGATCGGTGCGCAGGGCGAGGGAGTTGACGAAGAAGCCGACCAGGTCGTACAGGTCCTCGTCCGGGCGCCCCGCCACGGGCGCGCCGATCACCACGTCCTCACCCGCTCCGCAGGCGGACAGCGCGGCCGCCAGTGCCGCCCGGGCCACCATGGTCAGGCTCGCCCGCTGCCCGCGCGCCAGGGCGAGCAGCCCGCCGTGCGCCGCCGCGTCGAGCCGCCCGCGCACCAGGGCGCCCCGGCCGGACGGCTCGACGGGCCGCGGCCGGTCGGCGGGCAGGTCGATCACCGCCGGAGCGCCGTCGAGGGCGGCCCGCCAGTGGTCCAGCTGCTCCCGGGCCAGGCTGTCCGGGTCGGCGGGGTCCCCGAGCAGCTCGTGCTGCCAGAGGCTGTAGTCCGTGTACTGCACGGGCAGCGGCTCCCAGCCCGGTGCCCGCCCGGCGAGCCGGGCCTCGTACGCCCGGGCCAGGTCGCGCAGCAGCGGACGCACGGACAGCCCGTCGGTTGCCACGTGGTGGATCAGCAGGGCCAGGACCGGGTTCCCGTCACCGGAGGTGCACAGCCGCGCCCGGAGCGGCGGTTCGGCGGTGATGTCGATCGTCTCGCGGACGAACGCGGCCACGGCCGTATCCCGTTCGGCCGCCGCGCACCGTACCGCCGCGAGCCCCGGTACGGTGGCCGCGTCCAGCACCCGCTGGCAGGGCTCCGCGTCCGCGCCCGCGGGCAGGACGGTGCGCAGCACCTCGTGACGCTCCACCACGTCGGCGAGGGCCGCCCCGAGGGCGACGGCGTCGGGTTCCGCGTCGAGGCGCAGGACGACGGGGGCGTTGTAGGCGGCGGACGGGCCGTGCAGCCGGCCCAGGAACCACAGCCGCCGCTGGGCGAACGACAACGGGATCACGGTCATGTCCTCATCCGTCCTGGCGCTCGGCGGCCGCCGCGGCGGTCGCCCCCACGAGGGTGTCGATGTGTGCGGCAAGGTCCCGCAGCCGCGGGTTGGCGTACACGGCCTTCACCGGGAGCGCCACCCGCAGTTCGGCCCGGACCCGCGACACCAGCTTGATCGCGAGCAGGGAATGGCCGCCCAGCTTGAAGAAGTTGTCGTCCGGTCCGATGTGCGGGGCGCCCAGGACGCTCGCCCACACTCCGGCGATCAGCTCCTGCGAGCGCGTCATCCCGTCGGCCGCCGCGGCGGGCCCTCCCACCGGGGCCGGGCCGGGGGCGGGCAGCGCGGACCGGTCCAGCTTGCCGTTGGTGGTGGTGGGGAAGCGGTCCAGGGCGACGAAGGCCGCCGGGACCATGTAGGCCGGAAGCGTGGTGGACAGCCGGTCGCGCAGCGCGGACCCGCTGACGGAGCCGCGGTGGTAGGCGACCAGACCGGGCGCCCCGTGGACGTCGTCCCGCAGCACCACGGCCGCTTCGGCGACCTCCGGCATCGCGGTCAACGCCGCTTCGATCTCCGGGAGTTCGATCCGGTGACCGCGGAGCTTGACCTGCCCGTCGGCCCGGCCCAGACAGGCCAGCCGGCCGCCCGGCAGGAGCCGTACGAGGTCACCTGTGCGGTACATCCGGCCGCCGTACGCGGCCGCCTCCCCGGAGTCCGCCACGAACCGCTCCGCCGTGAGCCCCGGGCGGCGCCGGTAGCCGCGGCCCACGCGCGGGCCCGCCAGGTACAGCTCGCCGCTGTCACCCTCCGCCACCGGGTTCAGCTTCTCGTCCAGCACCCGCATCCGCAGGCCCGGCAGCCCGCTCCCGATGTGCGGGGCGTCGGCCGGGTCCACCCAGCCCGCCGTGGAATCGACGGTGCACTCGGTGGGCCCGTACAGGTTGACGGTACGCAGCACCCCCTGCGCGCACCGCTCGCCCAGACGCCGCCACAGTGCGGGGCCGATCGCCTCTCCGCCGACCAGCAGCGTCAGCGGGCGCGGACCGCCGTCGGCAGTGAGCAGGTCCAGCAGCGGGTCGGCGTGCGAGGGCGTGATGTCCAGATCGGTCAGCGCCTGCTCGTCGACCAGTGCGGCCAGCAGCGCCGGGTCCGCGCGGGTCTCGTCGTCGATCATCACCAGGGTGTCACCCCGGCACAGCCGGACCCACTGCTGCACGGAGGCGTCGAACGACGGCGAGGCGTTCCAGCCGACCCGGCCGCCCTCGGTGACGGCGATGCCCGCACCCTCCAGCTCGGCCAGCAGCGCGGAGGCGGCCGCCCGGCCGATCTCGACGCCCTTGGGCCGGCCCGTGGAGCCGGAGGTGTAGATGACGTACGCCAGGGTGTCGCCGCTCACCGGCACGGGGGCGTAGGCGGCCTCCTCCCCGTCGGGCGCGGTCAGTTCGGCCACCGCGACGGCCGCCACGCCGGGTGCCGGCGGTTCGTCCCCGGCGCCGGCCACGACCACCAGGTCGGCGCCCGAGTCCTCCACCAGGTAGCGGCGCCGCTCGGCGGGCAGCTTCGGGTCGACGGGCAGGTAGGCGGCCCCCGCGGTCAGGGTGCCGATCAGGGCGGCCACCAGCGAGGCACCGCGGGGCAGGCACAGCGCGACCACGCTCTCCGGCCCGATGCCGCGGGCGGCGAGCCGCCCCGCGATGCGCATCGCCTCCGCGCGCAGTGCGGCGAAGGTCAGCTCACGGTCCCCGGCCACGACGGCGGTGCGTGCGGCGGGCGCCAGCGCGAGGCGGGCCAGCAGGTCGGTGGGGGCGTCCGCGCCCTCGTCGGTACGGGGACGCTCGGGAAGTACGGCGGTCATGGTGGTCACTCCCCGGCGAAAACGGTGGTGGACGGCTGGGTCTCGGGGGAGCACTCGGCCAGCGCGACCGGCTCGCCCATCGCGACGAGGATCTTCCGGTCGCCCTTGTACGCCTCACGGCCGTGCGCGCACAGGATGTTGTCCACGATCATCAGGTCGCCCTGCTGCCAGGTCTCCCGTACGGTGACCCGGTCGTAGACGGCGTTGATCGCGTCGACCTCGGCGTCGGTCAGCCGGGAGCCGTCCCCCAGGTAGGTGTTGAACGGCAGGCCGTCCTCCCCGTACGTCTCCACGAGCACCTCGCGGATGTCCGGGTCCAGGGTGCGGCTGTTCCAGAAGGCGAAGTGGTTGAACCAGGTCTTCTCGCCCGTCACCGGGTGCGTGACGATCGCGGAGCGACGCTGGCGGGTGATCATCGAGTCGTCCTCGTCGACCCACTCGTAGCCGACCGTGTTCTCCTCGCAGTACGCCTCGGCGACGGCCTTGTCCTGCGTCGCGAAGGTCTTGTACCAGGGCAGGCCGGCCAGTTCCGAGTAGTTGCGCACGAGCAGCCAGCCGGCCCGCGCGAAGCGCTCCACCAGCTCCGGCGGCAGCAGGCGCAGGGCCTCGCGCATGTCGCCGACGGTGGTCGCGCCGCCCTCCTCGGGGGCGGTCACGCAGCCGAAGAGGAGCACGCCCGGGAAGTCCAGGGTGTAGCTGTTCTCGTTGTGCAGCCGGATCGGCTGCACGGCCGGCAGGTCGGTGGAGGAGAAGACGCCCTCGCCGAAGTCGGTGCGCGGGGTGGCCTTCTCCTTGTAGCCGGCGCGCCGCTCGATCAGCGCGTCACGGGCCGCGGCGAAGGACGCCGCGTCATCGACCGGCAGTCCCCGCAGGAGTACCGCGCCACTGCGGTGCAACTCGGTCTGGATGTCGGCGCGGTGGGCGGTGAGCCAGGCCACGGCCGACGCGAGGTCGGCGCCGGCCGGGGTGTGGACGACGACGGGCTTGCCGGGCTCGCGGACCGGGTCGATGCCGGTCGTGGTGGGTGCGTCAGCGAACGTGGTCATGGGAAGTTCCTTAGAACGGCGCGGAGTCGGGAAGTGCGGGGCGGGTGTCAGGCGGCGGCGGTGGCGGGCGCGCCGACCACCTGGGCCAGTACGGCGAAGAAGTCCGGCAGCTGCTGCTGGAAGTAGAAGTGCCCGCCGGGCAGGACGTACGAGGCGAACGCGTGGTCGGTGATCTGCGCCCAGCGGCCGAGCGAGGCGGCCGGCGCGACCGGGTCGGCGTCCCCGCCGATCACCGTCACCGGGCAGTCCACCCGGGCGGCCGACTCCGCGCAGCGGTAGACGTCGTCGATGGCGAAGTCCGCGCGGATGGACGGCAGGATGATCTCGCGCAGCTCCGGCTCGTCGAGGATGCCGTCGTCGGTGCCGCCGCGCTCCTTGATGGCGGCGACCAGCTCGTCGTCGTCGAGCCGCTCCGGGTACACGGCGCAGGGGTTGGCCAGGTAGGGGGCCCGGCAGGCCGAGGCGACGAGGGCCCGGGGGGTACGGCCGGACGCCTGGAGGGCCCGTACGACCTCGAACGCCACCAGCGAGCCCATGCTGTGCCCGAGCACCACCAGGTCGTCGGTGGTCCCGGCGGGCAGGGCGGCGACGACGGGGCCGGCCAGGTCGCTGATGTCGCGGGGCAGGTCCTCGGCGAAGCGGGCGCCGCGGCCCGGGTACTGGCCGATGAGCAGCCGTACGTCCGCCGGGAGGTGCGCGCGCCATTCGGCGTAGGCGTGGGCGTTGCCGCCCGCGTGGGGCAGGACGAGCAGCGAGGTGCGCTGGGGGCCCTCGCCCGGCAGGTCCCAGACCACGTCGTCGGGTGCGGGGGTGGCGTCGTACTGGTCGTGGCTCATGAGGAACTCCGTTCCTGGTCGGTGGTGCGGCGGCGCAGCGCCGGCCTGGCCCGCCCGGGTGCCCGGGGCGCCGACTGCCGCAGGGTCTCGATGCGCTGGGCGAGGGTGGCGGGGGTGGGGTGCTGGAAGACGTCGCGGAGGCTGAGGGTGACGCCGAGGGTGGTGGAGATGCGGTTGGTGAGGCGGGCGGCGAGCAGCGAGTGGCCGCCGTGGTCGAAGAAGCTGTCGTCGATCGAGAGCGGGGCCGAGGTGTTCAGCACGTCCGTGAAGTACGTGTGCACCTGCTGTTCCAGCGGGGTGCGCGGGGTGCGGCCGCCGGCCTTCAACACCGCCTGCGGGGCGGGCAGGGCACGCTTGTCGATCTTCCCGTTGGGTGTGAGCGGCAGCCGGTCGAGCAGGACGACGAACGCCGGGACCATGTGGTCCGGCAGCAGGGTGCGCAGCCACAGGCGCACGTCCTGCGGGGCGAGCCCGGGGTCCGTGGCCACCACGTACGCGCTGAGCTGCGGGGTGTTGTGGTGGTCGAGGTGGGTCGACAGGGTGGCTTGGGTGAGGTGGGGGTGGGTGGTGAGGACGGTTTCGATTTCGGTGGGTTCGATGCGGAAGCCGCGGATTTTGATTTGGGTGTCGGTGCGGCCGGTGTAGTGGAGGTTGCCTTGGGTGTCCCAGTGGGCTTGGTCGCCGGTGCGGTAGAGGCGGGTGCCGGGGGGTCCGTAGGGGTTGGGGATGAAGCGGTGTGCGGTGGTGGTGGGTTGGGCGAGGTAGCCGTGGGCGAGGCCGTCGCCGGTGAGGTAGAGCTCGCCGGTGGTGCCGGGTGGGGTGGGTTTGAGGTGGGTGTCGAGGACGTAGGCGTGTTTGTTGGTGAGGGGGCGGCCGATGGAGACGGTGGTGCGTACTTCGTCGGAGGGTTCGATGGTGTGGGTGGTGGTGAAGCCCATGGATTCGGCGGGGCCGTAGCCGTTGGTGATGGTGAGGTGGGGGTGGGTGTGGTGGAGGCGGTGGATGTGGGTGGGGGAGGCGGGTTCGCCTCCGGTGTAGACGGTGCGGGTGGTGGTGAAGGTGTCGGGGTGTTCGTCGGTGAGGTAGTTGAAGAGGCTGGAGGAGAGTTGGAGCATGGTGACGGCGTGCTGGGGGGTGAGTGCTGCGATGAGGGCGGGTTCGGGGCGTTGTCCTGGTTGGAGGACGGTGGTTCCGCCGTGGAGGAGGGCTCCCCAGAATTCGAGGCTGAAGGCGTCCCAGGAGACGGGTGAGCATTGGAGGAAGGTTTCGTCGGGGCCGAAGGTGGCGTAGGTCTGGGCGGTGAGGGTGGAGACCAGGTTGCGGTGTGAGGAGAGGATGCCCTTGGGTTTGCCGGTGGATCCGGAGGTGAACATCACGCAGGCCACGTCGTCCGCGGAGAGTTCGGTGCCGAGGTCGGCCGGGTCGCGGCCCGCGATCAGTTCGTGTTCCGCGTCGAGCAGGACGGTCGGCCGGACGCCGGCGATCCGGCCTTGGTGGGTGGTGTCGGTGACCAGGAGGGCGAGCGAGGCGTCCCGGGCCGTGGCGGTCAGGCGCCGGTCGGGGAACTCGGGGTCAAGGAGTGCGTAGCCGGCGCCGGTCTTCGTGACGGCGAGGAGGGCGATGGCGAAGTCGATGCCGCGGTCGAGCAGGATCCCGGCGAGGTCACCGCGGCCCAGTCCTGCTTCGGTGAGGTGCCGGGCGAGCCGGTTGGCGTGTTCGTTCAGCTCCCCGTAGGACAGTTCCCGCCCTTCGAAGACCACCGCCCGTGCTCCGGGGCGGAGCCGGGCCTGCTCCTCGAAGCGGTCCGTCAGCGTCCGCTCCCCGATCTCCCGGCGGATGCCCGTCCACTCCTCCAGCACCTGCCGCCGCTCGGCCTCCCCCATCAACTCGATGTCGGAGAGGGGCATTTCCGGCGCGGCCAGCACCTGCTCCAGCGTGCGCCGCAGCATCGCGACGATCCGCTCCACGGTGCCGTGCTCGTACAGGTCCGAGCTGTACAGCACCGCCCCGGTCAGGCCCGCGTCCTCGTCCGCCTGCAGCAGGAACTCCAGGTCGAACTTGACCGCGCCCGTCGCCAGCGGCTCCGCGGCGCCGGCCCGCACGCCCTCCAGCTCCGGTCCGGCCGCGGGGCCGGACTCCAGGGCCAGACAGACCTGGAACAGCGGATGCCGGGCCAGGGAGCGGGCCGGGTTCACCGCCTCCAGCACCAGGTCGAACGGGGCGTCCTGATGGGCGAAGGCGTCCAGGTCGGCGGTACGGACCCGGCCCAGCAGATCCCGGAAAGCGGGGTTCCCGGAGGTGTCGGTGCGCAGGACGAGCGTGTTGACGAAGAAGCCGACCAGCTCGGACAGGGCCTCGTCGGACCGCCCGGCGACGGGCGTGCCGAGCGGAATGTCGGTTCCCGCCCCCAACCGGGTCAACGTCGCGGCCAGCGCGGCCTGGAGCACCATGAACGGGGTGCAGCGCTCGGCCCGGGCCAGCTCCCGCACCCGCTTGTGCAACTCGGCGCCGAAGTCCAGCCGGACCACCCCGCCGCGCTGCCCGGCGAGGGGTGGACGCGGCCGGTCGTGGATCAGCCCCAGCTCCTCGGGCAGACCTTCCAGGGCCGTCCTCCAGTAGCCGAGCTGCTCCTCCAGCGGTGGCCCTTCGAGCGCCGCACGCTGCCACAGGGCGTAGTCGGCGTAGTCGACGGGCAGCGGGGCGAGGTCGGGAGCGGCGCCGGTGAGCCGGGCGGCGTAGGCCAGCGACAGATCGGCGAACAGGGGGCGCAGCGACTGCCCGTCGGTGGCGATGTGGTGGAGCAGGACCAGCAGCGTGTACCGGGACGGACCGGACTGCAACAGCGTGATCCGCAGCGGCAGTTCGGTGGCCAGGTCGAAGCAGTGCCCGGCCGCCGAGAGCAGCTCGCCGTCGAGGGCCTCGGCGGTGACGCTCCTGACTTCGAACCACGGCGCTTCGGCCGCCGACGCCACGAGCTGGCAGGGGGTGCCGTCCACGGTGGCGAACCGGGTCCGCAGCGGCTCGTGACGGGCCACGACGTCACCGAACGCGGCGCGCAGTGCGGCGACGTCCAGCTCCCCTTCCAGCCGGACGGCCATCGGGACGTTGTACGCGCTCCCGCCCCCGGAGAGCCCGGCGACCAGCCACAGGCGCTGCTGGGCGAAGGACAGCGGCAGGAACTCCGGGCGGCTCGCGGCCCGGGTGAGGGGCGTGAGCGCCGGCCGGCCGGAGCAGTCCGCGATGCGGCGGGCGAGGGTGGCGGCGGTGGGGTGCTGGAAGACGTCGCGGAGGCTGAGGGTGACGCCGAGGGTGGTGGAGATGCGGTTGGTGAGGCGGGCGGCGAGGAGCGAGTGGCCGCCGTGCTCGAAGAAGCCGTCGTCGACGGACAGCGGGGCGGGGGAGCCGAGCACCTCGCCGATCAGGGTGCGGACGATCTCTTCCAGCTCCGTGCGGGGCTGGCGCCCGGAGGTGCTGAGCGGCGCGTCGACGGCAGGAAGGGCGCGTTTGTCGATCTTGCCGTTCGGGGTGAGCGGGAGCCTGTCGAGGACGGCGAACTGCGCGGGCACCATGTGCTCGGGCAACCGCTCGCGCAGCCAGCCGCGCAGAGCAGCCGGGCTCGGGGCGGAGCCGGGAGTGGCGACGACGTACGCCGTCAGGTGGACGTCGTGGACCAGGGTGGCTTGGGTGAGGTGGGGGTGGGTGGTGAGGACGGTTTCGATTTCGGTGGGTTCGATGCGGAAGCCGCGGATTTTGATTTGGGTGTCGGTGCGGCCGGTGTAGTGGAGGTTGCCTTGGGTGTCCCAGTGGGCTTGGTCGCCGGTGCGGTAGAGGCGGGTGCCGGGGGGTCCGTAGGGGTTGGGGATCAAGCGGTGTGCGGTGGTGGTGGGTTGGGCGAGGTAGCCGTGGGCGAGGCCGTCGCCGGTGAGGTAGAGCTCGCCGGTGGTGCCGGGTGGGGTGGGTTTGAGGTGGGTGTCGAGGACGTAGGCGTGTTTGTTGGTGAGGGGGCGGCCGATGGAGACGGTGGTGCGTACTTCGTCGGAGGGTTCGATGGTGTGGGTGGTGGTGAAGCCCATGGATTCGGCGGGGCCGTAGCCGTTGGTGATGGTGAGGTGGGGGTGGGTGTGGTGGAGGCGGTGGATGTGGGTGGGGGAGGCGGGTTCGCCTCCGGTGTAGACGGTGCGGGTGGTGGTGAAGGTGTCGGGGTGTTCGTCGGTGAGGTAGTTGAAGAGGCTGGAGGAGAGTTGGAGCATGGTGACGGCGTGCTGGGGGGTGAGTGCTGCGATGAGGGCGGGTTCGGGGCGTTGTCCTGGTTGGAGGACGGTGGTTCCGCCGTGGAGGAGGGCTCCCCAGAATTCGAGGCTGAAGGCGTCCCAGGAGACGGGTGAGCATTGGAGGAAGGTTTCGTCGGGGCCGAAGGTGGCGTAGGTCTGGGCGGTGAGGGTGGAGACCAGGTTGCGGTGTGAGGAGAGGATGCCCTTGGGTTTGCCGGTGGATCCGGAGGTGAACATCACGCAGGCCACGTCGTCCGCGGAGAGTTCGGTGCCGAGGTCGGCCGGGTCGCGGCCCGCGATCAGTTCGTGTTCCGCGTCGAGCAGGACGGTCGGCCGGACGCCGGCGATCCGGCCTTGGTGGGTGGTGTCGGTGACCAGGAGGGCGAGCGAGGCGTCCCGGGCCGTGGCGGTCAGGCGCCGGTCGGGGAACTCGGGGTCAAGGAGTGCGTAGCCGGCGCCGGTCTTCGTGACGGCGAGGAGGGCGATGGCGAAGTCGATGCCGCGGTCGAGCAGGATCCCGGCGAGGTCACCGCGGCCCAGTCCTGCTTCGGTGAGGTGCCGGGCGAGCCGGTTGGCGTGTTCGTTCAGCTCCCCGTAGGACAGTTCCCGCCCTTCGAAGACCACCGCCCGTGCTCCGGGGCGGAGCCGGGCCTGCTCCTCGAAGCGGTCCGTCAGCGTCCGCTCCCCGATCTCCCGGCGAATGCCCGTCCACTCCTCCAGCACCTGCCGCCGCTCGCCCTCCCCCATCAACTCGATCTCTGACAGCGGGAGTTCGAAGTGATCGAGCACCTGCTCCGCGAACGTGACGAACCGGTCCTGGTGGCTCGCCACCGCCGCGATGTCACACACCTCCGGCGCCGCGTCGAAGTCGACGCGCAGTCCGCCCTCCGGCCCGAGGTCGTAGACGCCGACCGCCAGGTCTTCCACCGGCCCGTTGCTCAAGTTGTGCTGCGTGGTCGGGAAACCGCAAAAGCGCATCCCGGGCGTGAACGCCATGATGTTGACCAGCGGCGCCGTGATCCGCTGCTCGGTCTCCGCCAGACCGAGGTCGCGGCAGACGTCCTCGTACCGCGTCCGCTGGTGCCGAAGCCCCTGCCGCGTCTCGGCGACCACCGACGCCAACAGCCCGGCCGGCGTCGCGTCCGCGTCGACCCGGAGCCGCAGCGGTACGACGTTCGACAGCATGCCCGGGGTACGGCGTGCGAGTTCGGTACGCCGACCGGTCACCGGAAGGCCGAGTGCCAACTCGGGGCTCGCGCCGACCCGGTGCACGTAGGCCGCCACGAGGGTGATCATCAGCATCGTCCACGGCGCCCGGTGCGCGCGGGCGACCTCCTTCAACCGGTCCGCCCGCGTCGGGTCCAGCACCACCGTCCGCCGGACGAAGGGCAGTTCCCCCGGGGCCGGACGGCCGGTCCGTCCCTCCGCGAGGCGGGGGGTGGGCGGAAGGTCGGCGAGGTGGGCCGCCCAGTGCGCGCGGTCCTGTGCTCCCTCGGGAGAGGCCCGGTAGGCCTCGTCCTCCGCCAGTACGTCCGCCAGCGTCCCGAAGGGGCCCGGCCCCCAGGGTTCCCCCGCCGACGCCTGCTCGTACAGCTCCACCAGGCGCTGGTCGAGCAGCGCCACGCCCATGCCGTCGATCGCCAGGTGGTGGAAGGCGTGGAAGTAGAACCACCGCTCCTCGCCCGCCACGCTCGTACCCGCCCTGATCAGCACGTGCCGGCTCAGCCAGCCGGCCGCCAGGTCGAACGGCCGCGCCAGTTCGGTCCGCATCCAGGCACGCGCCGCCGCGGCCGGGTCGTCCTCGCCGCTGAGGTCGAGGACCTGCAGTTCCCGCTCACCCGGTTCCGTCCACAGCTCCTGCCACAGGCCGCCGTCCTCATCCGACCCCGTACCCCGGATGCGCAACACGTCGGCCTCACGAGCCAGTCGGTACCAGCAGCGGGCGAAGAGACCCGGGTCGAGGGCGCCCAGGATCTCCCGGTACTCCCCGATGTTGTAGCGGCAGCCCGACGGGTCGAGGCCGTGGGCCATCCAGATGTCGCGCTGCGCCGCCGACAGGGGCAGCCGCACAGCGGCCGGCCGGTGCGCGGTGCCCTGGGGGGACGCGTTGGGGGACATGCGGGGGCTCCTCGGATTCGTTTCTGCGGCGTGAGGGGAGGGGTGGGCGGGCCAGGCGGCTGCCTTCGCGGGCCCCGGCCGTCCTTGCGGCTGTACGTCATCCAACCCGCGGCCCACCGGCCCCGGCGGCAGTTGCTCCGGCACTCCGGAAGCAGTTCACGCCCGGGCGGCAGTCACGGCCCGCCCCCGGCGCACGGCCCGCACCAGCCCGAGGACGCGGAACCGGGAACCGCCGCCCTCGTGGGTCGCCCGGACCACACCGGCCAGCAGCAGTTCGCGCAGCATCCGGCCGCACTCCGGCAGGCTCCGCCCGGTCAGCGCGGTGATGTCGCCGAGTTCGAACTCGACAGCCGGGCGCCCGCACAGGGCGTCCAGCAGCGCGGACGCGTCCTCGGGCAGCCGGTCGAGCCGAAGGCGCAGCGCCCGGCGGAAGTCCTCCGCCCCGTCGCCTCCGCCGAGGTGGTCGAGCAACGCCGTGGGGTCCGCGTCGAGGCTGTCGCACAGGGCGGCCAAGTCGCACACCACCAGCCACGACGCCGCTGCGGCCAGCGCTCCCGGATGCCCGTCGAGGCCGAGGCACACCCTCGACGCGGACCGCAGGTCGGCCGGTCCGGGCACGAACTCCGGCCGCACCCGGCGCAGGTGCCCCAGGAAGACCTGCACGGAAGCCGGTACGGCGGTGTCGTCGACGGCCCCCTCGGCCGGTACCTCCAGCGGGGACAGCAGGAAGATCCGCTCGCCCGGTATCCGCCACGGCTGGTCGGAGGTGACGAGCAGGCGCAACCCCGGGCAGGAGCGCAGCAGCCCGGTGAGCCGCTCGAACCGCGGTGGCCCGGCCGGTGCCCCGTCCAGCACCAGCAGGGCGGGCTGCTCGCCGAGCAGTTCGGCAAGTCCGGCCATCGCGTCCCCGCCGCCGGCGATCCCGGCGATCCCGGCGATCCCGTCGGGCGCTGTCGAGCACAGTGCCGAGACCGCCGCCGCCACCCTCGCCGACCACGGGCCTTCGTCCGGGCCGAGGTGGTCGGCGCTCGCGCCCCGGAAGGCGTGCCACAGCACCGGCATCCCGGTGGCGTGGAGCCGGTCGGCGACTTCGAGCGCCAGCCGGGTCTTGCCCATCCCGGTCAGCCCGACGACGTGCACCAGCCGCTCCGACCCGGAGCCCAGCTCATCCGTCAGTACGCCCGTTTCCGCCTCGCGGCCCACCACCGCGTGCAGCGCGGTCGGCGGGGCCGGCGGTTCGGCCAGGCCGTGCCCGCCGCCCCGTCCCTGCTGGGCCGCGGCCTCCAGCGCCGTACGGGCCCGCGGGCCCAGCCGCAGGGCGTCGGCCATCAGCCGCACCGTGTCGGGCCGGGGGCGTCGTGCCTTGCCCTGCTCCAGGTCGCGGATGGCCCGCACGCTGATCGTGGACAGGTCGGCCAGTTCCCGCTGGGTGAGCCCGATCCTCAGCCGGTGCGCTCGTATCAGCGCGCCCACCTGCGAGGACTCGGGCGCCACCACGACGGCTCCGGGCGGCACCGGGGTGGCTCCGGGCGAAACCGGGATGGCCCCGGGTGCCGCCGGCACCGGCTCGGTGGCTCTGGTCAGGGGCAATGCGTGCAACTGCGCGGTGGTCATGTGCGCTCCCGGCGAGACGGTGGGGGAACGGCGGGGCCTGAGCGGACGCGGCCCGGTTCCTGTTCCCCATCGTCGGCAGCGCGCTATCACCCAGGCATCCCGATGCCGACGGCCCCGCCTATCACGCGGCCTCCGCTATCGCCCCCGTCACCCCTCCCTCACGATCCGAGCGGTGCACGAGCGGGCCGTGATAACGCGACGATAGGAGCGGGGCCGGTCCGGGGATTCCCGCTGTTCCTACGTTGGTGTCCAGAAAGAACGAGGCGCCCCGGACAGCCGGAGCGCACCGACGAAAGGACCCCGACATGAGCCTCACCCACGCCCTCCGCGCCGCCCTGGTGACCGCCGCCATCGCCGGAGCCGCCGCCCTCGGCACCCAGGTCGCCCAGGCCGACGCCGCCACCACCCCCGCTGCCACGACCGGAGTCACCGCCCCCCAGGCCACGCCGTCGCCGACCGCGACCGGTAAGACCAACCCGTGGGACTGACCCCGTACCGAAGCGGTCGTCAGACCCCGGCGGCGGTCTCCGTCGCCGGTGCGCGCACCACGACCGCCCGGGTGCCCAGCATCCGCTCCGCCTCGGCGAGTTCCGGCTGCATCCGCCGCTCGCGGAAGGCCCGTACCGCACTCTCCAGCAGCTCCCGCGAGCGCGATCGCTCGCCGGCCCCGCCGCTCGCCGCCAGCAGCCGGGCCAGGTCCAGCCGGATCACCGCGGCCCCTCCCTGGTCCATGATCTGCTCCCGCACCGACAGCGCCTGGGCGTAGAAGCCCCGCGCCGCCTCGCCCCGGCCCATTTCGGCGTGTGCGGCACCCAGATCACGCAGCAGATGTCCCTCGCCGATCACGTCCCCGCTGTCCCGGCACAGCTCCAGCACTTCGGTGAAGGTCCGCACCGCGCCCTCGTGTTCACCCTGGGCCTGCTGCAACTGCCCCGCCCGGCGCAGGGTCCTGGCCTGACCGCCCGTGTAGCCCACCGAGCGGTAGATCCCGAGCGCCTCGTCCAGCCGGCTCTGGGCGGTCGCCGTCTGTCCTCGCCGCATCCAGATGTGCGCGCTCTGCGTCAGCACGATGGCCCGGCCCACCACGTCGCCGACTCGGTCGAAATCCCGCAGCGCCCGGTCGTACAACGTCAGCGCCGAATCCTCGTCGCCCCGCATCCGCTCCAGCAGCGCGAGGTCGCGGTGGCACAGGGCCAGGCCCTGGCGGTCGTCGAGTTCCCGGAACAGCTCGAGTGCGGTGGTCAGCGAGGTGTGGGACTCCGCCAGCTGACTGCGGCCGAGGTAGAGCACGCCCAGCGAGCTGAGCAGGGCCGCCGTGCCGCGCGTGTTGCCGGCCGACCGTACCGCCGCCAGGGCGAGCTGGTGCGTACGCTCCCACTCGTCGAAGTAGCCGCGCCCCTCGAACAGGGTCGTCAGGGTCGTCGCCAGGTCCCAGCACAGCTCGTGCATCTCGTGTTCGGCGGCGTGCTCGACGGCCTGGACCAGATTCGCCTGCTCGCTGTCGAGCCACTCCAGCGGATCCACCAGCAGCTCGTCCACGCAGCCGGCCGGCGGCTCCCACCGGGGCGCGCTGCCGTGCAGGACGGTGAAATCCCCGCCGTAGATGCGCCGGTGGGCCTGCTCGGCCAAGGACATCCACCCGCCCAGCATCCTGGCGAGGGCCTGCGACTGCGTCGCCGGCTCGTCGTGCGCCGCGAGCTGCTCCCGCGCGAACACCCGGATGATCTCGTGGAACCGGTAGCGGAAGCCGCCCGTGGACTCGACGCCGACGACGTCCAGCATCTGTACGTCGACCAGTGGTTCCAGCAGGTCCGAAGGGAAGGGGCGGCGGTCGTCGAGCAGGGCCCCGGCCAGCCAGCCGGGCAGAGTCGGCCCCTTCGCCAGGCTCAGCAGCCGCAGCAGTCGGCGGTCTTCCTGGGCCAGCCCGTCATGGGTCAGGCAGAGGCTGGCGCGCATCGTCATCTCGCCGTGGGTGAGCTCGTCCAGGCGGTGCCGCTCGTTGGCGAGGCGGTGCACCATCGAGGCCAGCGTCCAGTGCGGGCGCGCCGCCAGCCGCGCCGCCACGATCCGCAGCGCGAGCGGCAGCCCGCCCACGGTCCGCACCAGTGCCTCGGCAGCCACCTCTTCGCACCGCACGCGGTCCGCGCCGACGACGCGGGCCAGCAGCTCCATGGCGTGCCCGGTGCTCATGACGTCGAGCTCGACGCGGTGGGCACCGGGCAGGCCGGTGAGCCGGACCCGGCTGGTGACGAGTACGGCGCAGCGGTTGCTTCCGGGCAGCAGGGGCCGGATCTGGCTCTCGGACGCGGCGTCGTCCAGCACGACCAGGACGCGGCGCGAGGCGAGCAGGGTCCGGTACATCTCGGCCCGCTCGTCCTGCGAATCGGGGATGACCGGCCCGGGGATGCCGAGCGCGCGCAGGAACCGGCCGAGCACCTCGGTGGAGGTGGCCGGGGTGCCGGTGCCGCGCAGGTCGCAGTACAACTGCCCGTCGGGGTAGCCGGTGTCGCTGAGGCGGTGCGCGATGTGGGTGGCCAGTGTGGACTTGCCGGTGCCGGGCTTGCCGACGATGACGGCCAGGCCGACCGCGCGGCGGCCGCCCCCGCCGAGCAGGGTCTGCTCGATGTGGACGATCTGTTCCTCGTCGCCCACGAAGTCCGAGGTGTCGGCCGGGAGCTGGCGCGGGACTTCCTCGCGGTACGGGGACCCGGCGGCCGGTGCACTGCCGACGGGGACGGAAGCGCGGCCGTCGGGTCTCTCCCCGTCGGCGGCCGCCGCCCCGGAGCCGCCGCCCGCCGCCCCGGAGCCGCCGCCCGCCGCCCCGGAGCGGTCGTCCGCCGGGCCGGAGCCGCCGTGCGTCACCTCGCCGCCCTGCGTCCCGGGGCGGTCCGCCGCCGGTGCGGCGCCGCCCGCGCCCTCACCGGCGCCGGCCGCGTCCCGGCCGGGGGACGCGGAGCCGTACCCGCCGCCCGTCCCCGCCGACGGGACCGGGGGGACCTCCCCGGACAGGATGGCGGACTCCAGGCGGCGCAGCTCCGCCCCCGGTTCCAGCCCGAGCTCCTCCACCAGCAGCTCGCGCCCCACCCGGTAGCTCTCCAGGGCCTCAGCCTGGCGTCCCGAGCGGAACAGCGCCAGCATCAACTGCCCGCGCAGGCGCTCCCGCAGCGGGTGCACCCGTACCAGCAGCTGGATCTCGCCGACCAGCTGGTGGTGCCGGCCCAGCGCCAGCTCCAGGTCGATCCGGGTCTCGGCCGCCGTCAGCCGTTCCTCGTCCAGTTGCAGCGCCTTGCTGCGCAGCGTCTCGCTCGACACCCCGCTCAGGCAGTCGCCCTGCCACAACTCACCCGCCGAACGCAGGAGTTCGGCGGCCTCGGCCGTGGCCCCCTGGCGGCTGAGGGTCCGGGCGTCGGCGACGCGGCGCGCGAACACCGCCGAGTCCACCAGGTCGCCCTCGGTCTTGAGGACGTACCCGGGTGGCCGGGTGGTGATGGCGGCGGCGATCGCGGCCTTGGAGAAGAGTTTGCGAAGCCGGGACACGCAGATCTGCACCTGGGTGCGCGCCGTGTCCGGCGGCTCGTCGTCCCAGATCAGGTCCACCAGGTAGTCGGTGCTGACCACCCGGTTCGTCTCCAGGAGCAGCGCCGCGAGGATGACCTCCTGCCGCCCCGGCGGTATACGCACCGGCCCGAGCCGACCGGCCACCTGTAAAGGGCCGAGGATCCGGAAAACCACCGCATCCGGGGTGTCGGCAGCGCCGCCGGGCGAAACGGACATGAGTCTCCCAGCTGGGGAAATGCCAGAGGAACGGTGGAGCGGGAGGGTCAGTCTCCCCGAACACCTCTACGGTTGTCCATGGTGTGGAGATTGCGTGATCGTAAACCGAGGGTGAGGCACCGCTCACGCACCGCCGCCCGTCGCGCGCAGCCCGCGATGCGCGCGGCCGGGCCGGCGGCCGCGGTGATAGGGCGGCGATAGCCCCGGGTTGCGGACCCGGCGCACGGTGTACTTGCCGCCACCCGGACGGGGTGCGGCAGGTCGAAAGGACTTCCCAGATGAACAGTCGGCACGCCGGGCGGGTGCCGCCGAGCCCCGTGGTCACCGACTCCGGAGTCGACCACGTACGCCTGGCCTACCACTACCTCGACTCGGGCGACCTCGACGGCTACGGGTCCCTCCTGCACGCGGGCCTGCTCGGCGTCGCCGAACTGGAGCGCCCCGCGCTCGGCGCCCGCCACCACATCACGCGGATCGTCGCCGACGGGGACTGCGTGGTGGCGATGGGCCGCGTCGCCCCCCAGCAGCGGGAATTCGTGGACGTCTTCACCCTCTCCGCCGAGGGCATGCTCCGGGCCTGCCGCCGCTACTACGCAGGCCCTGCTCGTTGAGGGGGGCCCGTTCGAAGGTCCGAACGGGTGGTGGGTTAGCATCTGAGCGCCGCCTAGCTCGAAAGATAAACCTGTGACTGTCAACGACGACTCGTTCACCCACTGGAAGAACCGCGAGGAAATCGCGGAGTCGATGATCCCGATCATCGGGAAGCTGCACCGCGAGCAGGACGTCACCGTCCTCCTGCACAGCCGCTCCTTGGTGAACAAGTCGGTGGTCAGCATCCTCAAGACCCACCGCTTCGCCCGGCAGATCGACGGCGAGGAGCTCTCGGTCACCGAGACCCTGCCCTTCCTCCAGGCCCTTTCCGCGCTGGATCTCGGTCCTTCCCAGATCGACATCGGCATGCTCGCCGCCACGTACAAGGCCGATGACCGTGGCCTGTCGGTCGACGCGTTCACCGCCGAAGCCGTCGCCGGCGCCACCGGCGCCAACAAGATCGAGCGCGGCGCGGGTCGCGACGTCGTCCTCTACGGCTTCGGCCGCATCGGCCGCCTCGTCGCCCGCCTGCTCATCGAGAAGGCCGGCTCCGGCAACGGCCTGCGGCTGCGCGCCATCGTCGTGCGCGGCGGCGGTGAGCAGGACCTCGTCAAGCGCGCCTCGCTGCTGCGCCGCGACTCCATCCACGGCCAGTTCCAGGGCACCATCACCGTGGACGAGGCGAGCAGCACGATCGTCGCCAACGGCAACACCATCAAGGTGATCTACGCCAACGACCCGTCCGAGGTCGACTACACGGCGTACGGCATCAAGGACGCCATCCTCATCGACAACACCGGCAAGTGGCGCGACCGCGAGGGTCTCTCCAAGCACCTGCGCCCCGGTATCGACAAGGTCGTCCTGACCGCCCCGGGCAAGGGCGACGTCCCGAACATCGTGCACGGCGTCAACCACGACACGATCAAGCCGGACGAGCAGATCCTGTCCTGCGCCTCCTGCACCACCAACGCGATCGTCCCGCCGCTCAAGGCGATGGACGACGAGTACGGCGTGCTGCGCGGCCACGTGGAGACCGTCCACTCGTTCACGAACGACCAGAACCTGCTGGACAACTACCACAAGGCCGACCGCCGCGGCCGTTCCGCGCCGCTGAACATGGTGATCACCGAGACCGGTGCCGCCTCGGCCGTCGCCAAGGCGCTGCCGGACCTCAAGGCGCCGATCACCGGCAGCTCGATCCGCGTCCCCGTCCCGGACGTCTCGATCGCCATCCTCAGCCTGCGCCTGGGCCGTGAGACGACCCGCGAAGAGGTCCTCGACTACCTCCGCGACGTCTCGCTGCACTCGCCGCTGAAGCGCCAGATCGACTTCACCACCGCGCCCGACGCCGTCTCCATGGACTTCGTCGGCTCGCGCCACTCCTCGATCGTCGACGCGGGCGCGACGAAGGTCGACGGCGACAACGCGATCCTCTACCTCTGGTACGACAACGAGTTCGGCTACTCGTGCCAGGTCATCCGCGTCGTCCAGCACGTCTCCGGGGTCGAGTACCCGACCTACCCGGCTCCCGCGGCCTGACCGTAGACAGCCGCGAGGAAGGGCCCGCCCGGCCGGGGCGGGCCCTTCCGCGTACCGCCGCCGGAACGCGTCAGTGGACGACGGAGAAGCTGCGCCAGGGCAGGCTGCCGGGGGCGGTCACGTTCGAGCTGGAGGTCGGGATGTAGACCCCGTCCGCCTGATCGGTCTTCTGGCAGCCCGGTGTCCGGTACAGGATGACGTCGACCAGGGTGTTGTTGTCGACGTGCGCCGCGCCGCGCGGGAGGCCGATCCTGTGGCAGCCCTGGACGGAGCTGTTCAGGTAGGTCACCTCGACCGGGCCGTCCTGGGCACGGAAGCTGAGGCTCCCCACGGTGGTCTTGCCGGTCGAGCAGGCAGTGGCCGTGGCCGTGAGCAGCAGCGCCGCCCCGGTGATGACGCCGATGCGCCGGAGGTGCAACATGGCTCGGTCCTCGTCTGTGCGGTGATGGCTTGCCCGTCACCGCAGCCTGGCCCGCCGCGTGCCCGGAGGCATCCGCTGCGCACCCGGTGGGATGACGGCCGAAGGAGGGAGGCCCTGCCCCCGGCGCTCCCCGACCGCCCCGCGGCCCTGCGGACCGGCGCTCCCCGACCGCCCCGCGGCCCTGCCGGACCGGCGCTACCCGACCGGCCTCCGGCCTAGCCGACCAGCGCCGTGGTCCGCTCCTCCAGGACCCCCGCGATGCCCCGCGCGAGGCAGGGGACCCGGTCGAGCCCGATCCCCGCGATGTTCACCCGGCCCGCGGTCGTCCCGTAGATGGCGAACCGCCCGCGCAGTCGGAGCATCTGTTCGGGGGACAGCGGCAGCATCGAGAACATCCCCTTCTGCCGCGCCAGCGCCGCCGCCTCCGCGCCCCGTCCGAGCGCGGCCAGCTGCTCCACCAGGGCCGTCCGGTTGGCCGAGATCCGGCTGCGCATGGCGTCCAGCTCGGACCGCCAGGAAGCCTGGAGCCGGGCGTCCTCCCAGATGGCCGTCACGACCGCCGCGCCGTGCTCCGGCGGCATCGAGTACTGGGTGCGGGCGGCGTTCTGCAGGGCCGTCTCCGCATGCCGCAGCGACGCCCGGGACGCCCCGATGACGACGGCGCAGCCGGTGCGGTCGCTGTAGAGGCCGAAGTTCTTCGAGCAGCTGATGGCGAGGAGCACCTCCGGCACCCGCCCCGCCAGCATCCGCGTCGCCGCCAGGTCCGCGTCGAGGCCGTCGCCGAGCCCGTGGTAGGCCAGGTCCACGAACGGCACCCAGCCGTCGCGCACGGCCAGCGCGGCCAGCGCCTCCCAGGCGTCGGGCGTCGGGTCGACCCCCGTCGGGTTGTGGCAGCACCCCTGGAGCAGCACCACGTCGTCCCGGCGCGCCCCGGCCAGGTCCGCCAGCATGCCCTCCTGGTCCAGCCAGCGGTACGTGCGCACCGTCAGGCCCGCCGCCTCCAGGATGGGCCGGTGGTTGACGTAGGCGGGGTCGCTGATCCACACCGTCGTGCCGGGACGGGTCCGGCAGATCAGGTCGGCCAGCAGGCGCAGGGCGCCGCTGCCGGCCACCGTCTGGACCGCCACGGCCCGCTCGACCGGGCCGTCCGGGCCGAGGACCATCGAGAGCATCGCGCGGTTGAAGGCGAGGTTGCCGGAGAGCCCCCGGTACTCCTTCGAGGCGGAACGTTCCGCCAGGCGTATCTCGGCCTCGCGGACGGCCGCCATGACCGGCGTGCCGCCGCTCTCGTCGCGGTACACGCCGAGGACGAGGTTCAGCCGCTCGGGCCGCGTGTCGGCCCCGTACGCCTCGGTCAGGTCCCACAGGGGATCGACGGGCGGCGGGAGGAGCAGCTCGAGCATCTACGGCACCTTTCGGTCAACGGAGGCGGCGGTGGCCGCGGGGGCGGCGGTATCGGCCGTGGCGGGGACAGGGGCGTCAGCGGGGGCGCCGGTGGCCGCGGCGCCCGCGGGGGCCCCGGCACCGGCCGCCCGGCGCCGGTTGGCGAGGACCACGCCCGCGGTGATCACGGGTACGCCGACGAGCACGCTCGGCGTCGGCGACTCGTGCAGCAGGGGTACGGCGAGCAGCACGACGGCGACCGGGCTCAGGCTGCCGAACACGGAGCTGCGCTCGGCCCCCAGCCTGCGGATGGCGAACGCGTACAGCAGTCCCGCGCACAGCCCGACCCCGAGCCCCTGCACCACCGCGAACAAGGCGATGTCGGCGCCTTTCGCCGACGCCAGTCCGCTGGGCAGCACCCCGGTCAGCACCAGCAGCGCCATCACGGCGAAAGACGGCACGCACAGCAGACCGATCGAGCCGACCGGATCGAGGCGGACCTCCTTGAGCCCCACCGTGTACAGCGCCCACAGCCCGCTCGCCAGCAGCAGTACGCCGGCTCCCGCCAGCACGTCCGCGTCCACCGGAACCACGTAGCGCCACACGAGGGCCAGGACCCCCGCCGCGATCAGCGCGAGCCCCGCCGCCTGCGTGCCGCGCGGCGCACCGCGCCCGCCGGCCACCATGAGCGCGGAGACGAACAGCGGGACCATCCCGGGTATCAGGGAGCCCACGAAGGCCGCGGACGTCAGGGAGCCGCCGTACATCGCCGCGAGGAAGAAGGGCACGCCGGCGCCACAGATGATCTTCGCCGCGGTGGCCGGCGGTACGGCGGCGATGCTCCGGCGACGGCGCCAGAGCGCGGGCGCCAGGACCACGACCGGTACGCCGAAGCGCAGCAGCGCCGCATCGGCCGGCAGCAGTGAGGAGGCGCTCAGCGCCCGCGCGCTGAGCGCGAAGGCGGCCCAGATCACCACGGTCGCCGCCAGCGCGAGCATGCCGCGCGTCTGGGGCGGGACCCGCCGGGCGGGTGCGTCCGCGTGCGCGGGGACCGCGCCCGCGTCCGGTGTGGGCGGCGCCGCCGCGGGACGGCTTTCCGTCGTTGCCAAGGAGCTTCCTCCAGCCTCAGAAGGCCGGATCCGGCCACGAGGCAACGCTAGGGCTTTCGCCGGGGCAGCCGATTGCCAGTTCTGCCCTCTCCGCCTACCTTGGGGGCAGAATCTGCCAAGGAGTGACGATGGACGCGGTCGATCTCCAGATCATTCGCGAATTGCAGGCCGACGGACGGCTGTCCAACCAGGACCTCGCCGACCGCGTACGGCTCTCGCCTTCGCCCTGCCTGCGCCGGGTGCGGCGGCTGGAAGAGGCCGGTCTGATCCGCGGTTACACCGCGATGGTCGACCAGGTCGGCTTCGGACTGCCGATCACCGTCTTCGTCCGGATAAGGCTGGAGCGGCACACGGGGGAGGCGGTGCGCCTTTTCGAGGAGCACGTCGCGGGCATCGAGCACATCCAGGACTGCTACCTGATGGCGGGGAGCAGCGACTACCTGCTGCGGGTGGTCATCGAGAGCCTCCAGGCCTACGAAGCCCTCGTGCGCGACAGGATCCACGCCATCCCCGGCATCGCCTCCATCGAGTCGAGCTTCGCCTACGGCAGCGTCAAGCAGTCCCGCGTGTACCCGCGCCCGAAGTGACGCTCACCAGGTCTCCCCGTCCGGCAGCTGCTGCTCGGACCAGATGACCTTCCCGCCCTCGGGGGTGTACCGCACGCCCCACCTCCGGCTGATCTGCGCGACCAGGAACAGCCCGCGGCCGCCCTCGTCCGTCGTGGCGGCGTACCGCAGGTGCGGTGAGGTACTGCTGCTGTCGAAGACCTCGCAGGTCAGCACCCGGTCGTGCAGCAGCCGGAGCCGCACGGGGGCGGCGCCGTGCCGGATGGCGTTCGTGACGAGCTCGCTCAGGACCAGTTCCGTCCCGAAGGCGAGTTCCGACAGGCCCCATTCCTCCAGCTTCGCGGCGGCCAGCGCCCTCATCTCCCCGACCGCGCTCGGCTCGAACGGCACCTCCCACTCGGCGATGCGGTCCGCGCCCAGCGCCGACGTCCGCGCCACCAGCAGGGCCACGTCGTCGCGGGGACGCACCGGCAGCATCGCCTTGAGCAGGGCGCGGCAGGTCTCCTCCGGTTCCCGGTCGGCGTGGCCGAGCGCCTCACGCACCAGGGCGAGTCCGGCGTCGATGTCCCGGGCCCGGTCCTCGATCAGCCCGTCGGTGTACAGCACCAGCTGGGTGCCTTCGCCGAGGTCCAGCTCCGCCGACTCGAACGGGAACCCGCCCAGTCCCAGTGGCGCGCCCGGCGGCAGCTCCGGCATCTCGACCCGCCCGTCGGGGCGTACGACGAACGGCGGCACGTGCCCCGCCCGGGCGATCGTGCAGCGCTGGGTGACCGCGTCGTACACCGCGTACAAGCAGGTGGCGCCGAGCAGGCCGTCACCGTCGGGGCCGCGGCCCCCGCCGTCCGTGCTCTGGTCGATGTACTGCACCAGGTCGTCGAGCCGGGCGAGGAGCTCGTCGGGCGGCAGGTCGAGGGAGGAGAAGTTGAGCACGGCGGTGCGCAGCCGGCCCATGGTGGCAGCGGCGTGCAGGCCGTGTCCGACGACGTCGCCCACGACGAGCGCGACGCGGCTGCCGGGGAGCGGGATCACGTCGAACCAGTCGCCGCCGACCCCGGACTGGGCGGGCAGGTAGTAGTGCGCCACCTCGACCGCGCTCTGCTCCGGCAGGTCGCGGGGGAGCAGGCTGTGCTGGAGGGTGACGGCGAGGGCGTGCTCGCGGGTGTAGCGGCGCGCGTTGTCGATGGTGATCCCCGCCCGGGCGACGAGTTCCTCCGCCAGCGACAGGTCCTCCTCGTCGAAGGGCTCGGGCTTGCTCGAACGCCAGAAGTTGACCACGCCGAGCACCACGCCCCTGGCCTTGAGGGGAGCGGTGATCAGGGAGTGGATGCCGTAGTCGATGATGGCCTGCGCCCGGGGCGGGTCCTGGGCGTACCAGCCGGGCGCGTCGGAGAGGTCGGTGACCACCTCGGCGCGGCCGCTGTCGAGGCCGCGGGCCTGCGGGGTGGAGGGCAGGAAGTCGATCAGGATGCCGCGCGGGTAGAGCGGCGAGTCGTCCCGGATGCCGCTGACGGCGGTGCGGCGCAGGTCCGCCCCCGAGGTGGGCTCGTCGCCGTGCAGAACGGGCTCCGCCAGGTCGATGGTGACGAAGTCCGCGAAGCGCGGTACGGCGACGTCGGCCAGTTCCTGGGCCGTGCGCTCCACGTCGAGGGTGGTGCCGACGCCGACACCGGCGTCGTACAGCAGCTTGAGCCGTCTGCGGGCCGCGTCGGCCCGGGTGCTGAGGACGCGGATCTCGGTGGAGTCCCTGATCGTCACCGAGGTGCCCTCGGACCTGCCGCGCAGCCGGGTGGGCCGCTGGTTGATCACCAGGAGGCGGTCCCCGGCCTCGTGCATCTCGTCGGTGGCCTCCCGGCCGGACCGCAGGAGCTCGACCAGCTGCCGGTCGAGCCCGGGCAGTTCGCTGACGAGCCGGCCCTCGGCGTCCGGCGGGAGCCGCAGCAGCCGAGTGGCCTCGTCGTTGGCGAGCAGCAGTCGTCCCGTGCCGTCGGTGATCAGCACGCCCTCCCGCACGGCGTGCAGCACCGCGTCGTGGTGTTCGTACATCCGGGTCATTTCGAGCGGACCGAGGCCGTGTGTCTGGCGCCGCAGGCGCCGGCTGATCAGTGCCGAGCCGACGGTGGCCAGGGCGAGGCCCACTCCGCTGGCGCCGAGGATGACGGGCAGTTGCCGGTCCACTACGCCGGTGACGTTCTTGACGGTGAGGCCGGCCGACACGAGGGCGATCACCTTGTGGTCCGGGGAGAAGACCGGCACCACGGCCTGGATCTCCTTGCCCAGGGGACCGTTCACGCTTTCGGTGTAGACGTGACCGGCCAGCGAAGGGTCGATGGTGCCGACGAAGCGTTTGCCGATGCGGTCGGGCAGCGGGTGGGTGTAGCGGATCCCGTGGGTGTCCATCACCACGATGAAGTCCACCCCGGCGACCGCGCGGGTGGCTTCGGTGATGGGCTGGAGGATCTTGGTGGGGTTGGGGGAGCGCAACGCCTCCTGCAGCCCGGGGGAGTGCGCGACGGTCTCGGCGACCGCGACGGAGCGGTTGCGGGCCTCACGGTCGATGTCGTGGCGCGACTGGAGCACCAGCGCCAGGACCGCACCGGCCGCGAGCAGCACCACGATCGCCACCTGGAGGACGAATACCTGGCGGGCGACGCTTCGCGGGCGATTTCTGCTCAGTGACCGCACCGACGTCCCCGGCACGGGTGGCAAGGATCGGTCACGCACCCAGTTGTAGCACTGTCGGCGGCCCTCGGCGTGCCGGTGGCGGCGGCGCGCGTCCCCGCACACCCGGAAATATCTTGACGTCAAGATTCTTATGGGGCAGGCTCCCTCATGTATCTCGACATCGAGATACATGGGCCGGGGGACGGAGACTGGGGATGCGGGGCGGTACGAAGACGGGGAAGGACCGGCCGCAGGGCCTGATGGGGCAGCTGCGCCGGCCTCCCGGCGGCCGGGACGCGCGCATCATGCTCCTCGCGCAGTTCCTGGACCGGTCCGGAACGGGCGTGTGGGCCGCGGGCTGCGTCCTCTACTTCACCTTCGTGGTCGGACTGGACGCCCGGCAGCTGGGCGTCCTGCTGGGCGCCGCGGGAGTCGCCGGCATCGCGGGCTCCCCCCTCGCCGGACACCTCGCGGGACGTTTCCCCGTGCGCCGGCTGCTGATCGCCGCCCACCTCCTGCGCCTGGGCACGCTCTGCGCACTGCTCGTCGTCACGCGCTACGAGGTGCTGCTGGCCGTCGTGGCACTCACCCACCTGGGTGACCGGGCCGCCAAAACGCTGGAGATGCTCTTCGCGACCCGCGTGGCGGGCGAGCGCCGCGCCACCTACCAGGCCCTCGCCCGCAGCTCCGCCAACGCGGGCTACGCGCTCGGCGCCGGCGTCGCCGCCATCGGGCTCGCTGTCGGCACCCGCCAGGCCTACCAGGCCCTGATCCTGGCCAACGCGCTCTCCTTCCTCGCGGCCGCGATCCTGGTCCGGCGCACCGGCGAGCCCCGCGAGCACGGGCGCGTCGCGGCCCGCGCCGGCGCCCCCGCGGACCCGCCGCCGGCCCCCTCCAGCCCGTGGCGCGACCGCGGCTACCTCCGGTTCGTCCTGCTCGACATCCCGATGAACCTGGACGACTCGATCCTGTCTGTCGGGCTGCCCCTGTGGCTGGTCACCCGCACCGACGCGCCGCACGCGCTCGTCCCCGCCTTCCTCGTGATCAACACCGTGCTCGTGGTCGCGCTCCAGCTCCGCGTGTCGGCGAGGGTCGGGCAGCCGCGTCAGGCAGCGGAAGCGGTGGCGGTGTACGGGCTCACACTGCTCGCCTGCACCGTGCTCCTCGCCCTGTCCACCGGAGCCGGAGCCTGGGCCGCCTCGGCCGGCCTGCTCCTCGCGGCGGTGCTCGGCACCGCGGCGGAGCTGATGCGTTCGGTGAGCTCCTGGGAGCTGGCGGTCTCCCTCGCCCCGGAGCGGGCGAGGGCGTCCTACCTGGGGGTGGCGGGGATGTCCCAGTCCGTGCAGAAGTCGGCGGGGCCGCTCCTGCTGACGGGCGCGGTCATGCCGGCCGGACCGGCGGGCTGGATCGCGCTCGGCGCTGCGGTCACGGCGCTCTCCGTCGTCCAGCGGCGTTCGGGTCTGCGGCGGCTGCGGGCGATGGAGGCGGGCACCCCCGAAACGGTGAAGCACCCCGCCTGACCTGGTCTTACGTAGCCTCGGCTCGCCCGCCGCGGCAACCGGCCCTACGATCGGATCGCCACGAATCGGAGGGGAAGCGTGCCGTTCGTGGCGCATGGGATCCGCGAAGACGGGAGACCAACGTGAGCGCCACCACGCGAAACCGCCCCGCCCGGATGCTCGCAGCCGGAGCCCTGTCCCTCGCCCTGCTGACCGCGGGAGCCGTGGGAACCGCGTCCGCCGCCGCGTTCCCGCCCCACCCGGCCGCGACGCAACCGGCGGGCGAAGTGAGCGTCAAGGCGAACCCGACCGACGTGAAGACCGGAGACAAGGTGACCTTCACCGGACGCACGAAGGGCGTGCCGATCGGCAGCAAGGTGGTCCTCCAGCACAAGTACGGCGCCAAATGGACGACCTTGCACGCCAGTACGACCGTCAAGCAGGGCTCCAGCTACTCGCTCGACACCACGTTCCGCACCAAGGGCACGGAGCAACTGCGGGTGATGGTGGCCGGCGCGACCTCGCCCAGCGTCACCGTGAACGTGTCCTGAGCCGGCGCAGCCGCCCGAGCCGCCGCGCCGCGCACGCCCGCAGTGCGCGGCGCCCGCCGCCCGGCGGCGACCAGGAGACCACCAGCGCGGCGAGCAGGACGGCAGCGGCCACCCCGCTCACCAGGAGACCGGCCCTCAGGCCCGGAGTGCGGTACGCGCAGGACACCCGGGACGCCCCCGGCCCCAGGGGCACGGCGATCAGCCCGGCGAGCCTGCCGGGAGCCTTCGCGGTCGCCCCGTCCAGGGAGCACCGCCAGCCCCGCACGGCGGGCACCGCCAGCAGCGCGGTACCGGTGGAGCGAGCCGGAAGAACGGCTTCGACGGAATGACCCGCGGCGGTGATGCGACGCGGGCCCGACGCCTTCGAACGGGCCACCGCCGCGCCGAGTGCGCCCCGGTCCAGGCAGCCCACGGGCGAGCGCGGGACGTCCTGGGCGCGGTCGCCGGTCAGCGTCAGCACCGCCTCGCCGCCCGCCGGGACCCTGCCCAGCGGCACCAGCCCGTTGTTCGTCATCGGGAACCAGCCCGAAAGCCGCCGCACCGAGCCGAGGGCGTCCAGGGTGCCGGAGAACCAGGGCACGTACGCGAACGCCGAGCTCCCCGGGGTGCAGGTGAAGGCGAACGCCCTCCGCGCGCCCCGCGGCAGCCGCCAGCCTCCGTCGGGCCGCTCGCCGGGCGCCGCGCCGCCCACCGGCCGGACGGCGGGCACCGCGTACACCCGCGCCCCCAGCACCTGTTCCTGACGGGCGAACACCGTGTCCGACGCGGGGGCCGGCGCGCCCTGCCGCAAGCTCACCAGCGGGACCGCGTCCGCGCTCCGCCGCACGAACCCGTCCGGGCCGCCGTGGTCGAGGTAGCTGCCCACGCCCATGACCGCCCGGCCGACCGGGTCCTCGAAGCCGACCGTGTGACGGCCCCCCATGTACCAGCCCGCACCCAGCCCGCGCAGCGTCCGCGCGGTCAGGGCGGGCAGGTAGCTGCTGTAGTACGAACCGCCCTGACCGCCCAGCAGGAGCGGGTCGTTGTCGGCGAACTCGTGCGGACCGGGCTCACTGCGCAGGGCCGGCCAGCGGTCCTGCGCCCGCACCGCCCGCCGCGCCGCCAGGGATTGCGCGTCCAGCGTCCGCTTCGGCCGCCACCACTCCTCCCGGTCCCGCTGCGCGGTCACCGACAGCACCGTGAACACCGTGGAGAGGAACACCGTGCCGATCAGCGCCCCCGTCACGGCGACGTGCACGACCCGGCCACGGCGCCGCGGCAGCGCCAGCAGGGCCACGAACACCGCGGCCCCCACCAGGGTCAGCGCCCAGGTGCCGGCGGTGAAGTACGGGCTGGGGCCGGCGACGACCAGCACCACGCCCAGCGCCCCGGCCCCCGCCAGCAGCTCCCGGGGCCGCGGCCGCGCGGCCAGGGCCAGCCAGGCCACGGCCACCAGCATCCCGGCGAGGGTGAACGAGGCCCGGTACGGTCCCCCGTTCGGCAGGGCCAGGCCGTGCCACAGCAGGATCGTCGGCGCCCACACGTAGGACAGCGCCACCAGCACGAGCAGCACGCACCAGGCGGCACGCTGCCTGCCCGGCACCCTCCGCATGAAGGGGTACGCGAGGACCAGCAGCAGCGGCAGCACGCCCACCGACACCTGCGGGCCGCTCGAATGGAAGCCGCCCGGCAGCAGGTGCGCGAGGTAGTCGCGCAGCAGGGGCGGCCCCGGGTACCCGGCCACGGGACCCGGCTGCGACGCCCGCGACGCCGGGAAGGTGACCGTCAGCACCGGGGCGACCAGCGCCACGCCGACCGCCGTCATCGACGCGGCCCGCAGCAGCACGCGCCGTCGGCCACTCCACGGCCGCCCGTCGAGCAGCAGCCTGACCACGAGCACCAGCAGCATCCCGAGGGTGGCCATCGCGGCGGTGTAGAAGTTGCCGGCCCACGACACGGCGACGAGCAGCGCGCCGAGCGCCCAGCGCCGCCCGTCCAGGCACCAGTCGTACGCGAAGCCGGTCAGCGGGAAGGCCACCAGCCCCCACATCCACATGGGATCGGCGAAACCGTTCGACACCGTCCAGGCACTGACGCCGTAGCCCACCGCCAGCGCCGCACGGGGCCACGGTGGCCCCGGCCGCAGCCGGCCCAGCCACACGGTCATCAGCGCGGTCGCCAGCCCGATGCTCAGCAGGGTGACGAGGAAGACCGGCAGCTCCACCCGGTCACGGGGGAACAGCGCGACGAGCCAGGAGAACGGGTTCATCAGGTACGTGAAGAAGTCCGCGAGGAACGGGACGCCGTAGCCGCTGCCCCAGTTGAAGAAGAGGTCCCCCTCGGTCTGGCCGCGCATCAGGTCCCACAGGTGGGCGTGGAACGGCACGAACTGGTTGCCCAGGTCGTTGACCGCCCGGGAGCGGGCCCCGAAGGGGTACGTCCCGTGCACGGCCATCGCCAGGCAGTAGGCCCCCATCGAGACCGCCGCCGAAGCCGCCGGTGCCACCACCCCGCCCCGGGGGCCGGACCTGCGCCCCGACCGCTGACGCTGCTCCTGGCCGGCGGTGGGAGAGGACGTCGTCAGCACCATGGCGTCAGACTCCCAGGCCGCGGACGCCTCGCGGTCCGACACCACCGTGGCGGCCGCGCGTCCGCCCGTCCGGCGGGAGCGGACGGGTGAACAACCGGTGACGGGAGCACCACCGGTGCCCGCGGCCGGGCTCGCAGGCTCAGGCGGGGACGGCCGCCGCGTCCACCATCCGCCGGAACGCCTCGGCGTCCCTGACGGCCGCCCCGCCCGGGTCGTTGTTGAAGTACGCGAAGACGTCGGCCCGCGCCGGCCAGGCGTCCGCGATCCGCCCGGCCCACGACCGCAACGCGCCGGGCCCGTACCGGGGCCACGGCTGCGCACGGCCCTCGTGGAACCGTACGTAGCCCCAGTCGGCGGTCCGCCACAGCGGGGTCACCGGCCGCGAATGCCGGTCCGCCCAGCACAGCGCGGCGCCCCGCTCGACGAGGACCGACCGGATCTCCTGCGTCCACCACGACTCGTGCCGGGGCTCCACCGCCACCCGCACACCGGCCGGGAAGCAGGCCAGGCAGGCGTCCAGGGTCCGGGCGTCCGCGCGCAGCGTCGGCGGTAGTTGGAGGAGCACGGGTCCCAGGCGGGGGCCGAGGCCGGCGCTGTGCGTCATCAGCCGGCGCACCGGCTCCTCGGGGTCGCGCAGGCGTTTGATGTGGGTCAGGAACCGGCTGGCCTTGACGGCCATCACGAAACCGTCCGCGGTCCGCTCGCGCCAGGCCGCGAAGGTCTCCGGGGCGGGCAGCCGGTAGAAGGCGTTGTTGTTCTCCACCGTGCCGAAATGCCGCCCGTACTCCTCCAGCCACAGGCGCTGGGGCACCTCCGGCGGATAGAAGGTCCCCGCCCAGTCCCGGTACTGCCAGCCGGACGTCCCGACGAACACGGGCATGGCCACCTCCGCTGACGACGGACCCCCTCCCGCGGCGCCTGCCCGGCGCCACCGCGGCGAAACCGCCCGGCGGCAGGGCCCCCGGGCGCGTTGACAGGGCGCGCGGCGCCGACGTATCCAGGAAGTGAGGGCCGGCCCCGTACGCACGGGCGGCTGTCCGCAACCGTCCGGCGGGACGGGGGGGAGTTCCCGCACCGGCGCGATCCGTGGGCCGCCCGCCGACGCGAAGGGAGCGGACCATGGCACGGTCGGTCGGCATCGACCTCGGAACGACGAACTCCGTCGTCAGCGTCCTCGAAGGCGGCGAACCCACCGTCATCCCCAACGCAGAAGGGGCCAGGACCACCCCCTCGGTCGTGGCCTTCGCCAAGGGCGGGGAGGTCCTCGTCGGCGAGGTCGCCAAGCGCCAGGCGGTCACCAACGTCGACCGCACGGCGCGCTCGGTCAAACGGCACATGGGCGACCCCCGCTGGCACTTCCCCGAACACGGGGACATCGACGGCAAGCGGTACACGGCGCAGGAGATCTCCGCGCGGGTCCTGCAGAAGCTCAAGCGGGACGCCGAGGCCTACCTCGGGGAGGACGTCACCGACGCCGTGGTCACCGTGCCCGCCTACTTCAACGACTCCCAGCGCACCGCCACCAAGGAGGCCGGCGAGATCGCGGGCCTGCGGGTCCTGCGCATCGTCAACGAGCCGACCGCCGCCGCCCTCGCCTACGGACTGGACAAGGCGAACGACCAGACGATCCTCGTCTTCGACCTCGGCGGCGGCACCTTCGACGTGTCCCTCCTGGAGATCGGCGAAGGGATCGTCGAGGTGAAGGCCACCAACGGCGACACCCACCTGGGCGGTGACGACTGGGACCAGAGGATCGTCGACCACCTCGCCAAGCAGTTCCAGAACGGCTACGGCATCGACCTGACCAAGGACAAGATGGCGCTCCAGCGGCTGCGCGAGGCGGCCGAGAAGGCGAAGATCGAACTGTCGTCCGCCACCGAGACGAACATCAACCTGCCCTACATCACTGCCTCCGCCGACGGGCCGCTGCACCTGGAGGAGAAGCTCACCCGCACCGGGTTCCAGCAGCTGACCGCCGACCTGCTGGAGCGCTGCAAGACCCCCTTCCACCAGGCCGTCAAAGACGCGAAGATCCAGGTCGGGGACGTCAACGAGGTCATCCTCGTCGGCGGCTCCACCCGGATGCCGGCGGTCACGGACCTGGTCAGGGAACTCACTGGCAAGGACCCCCACAAGGGCGTCAACCCGGACGAGGTCGTCGCCATCGGCGCCAGCCTCCAGGCCGGTGTGCTCAAGGGTGAGGTCAAGGACGTCCTGCTCCTCGACGTGACCCCGCTGTCCCTCGGCATCGAGACCAAGGGCGGCATCATGACCAAGCTCATCGAGCGCAACACGACCATCCCGACCAAGCGCTCCGAGACGTTCACGACGGCCGAGGACAACCAGCCGTCCGTGCAGATCCAGGTCTACCAGGGCGAGCGCGAGATCGCGGCGTACAACAAGAAGCTCGGCATGTTCGAACTGACCGGCCTGCCGCCGGCCCCGCGAGGCGTCCCGCAGATCGAGGTCACCTTCGACATCGACGCCAACGGCATCATGCACGTCACCGCGAAGGACCTCGGCACGGGCAAGGAACAGAAGATGACCGTCACCGGCGGTTCCTCGCTGCCGAAGGACGACATCCAGCGCATGGTGCACGAGGCCGAACAGCACGCCGAGGAGGACCGCCGCCGCAAGGAGGCAGCGGAGACCCGCAACCAGGCCGAGCAGCTCGTCTACCAGACGGAGAAGTTCCTCAAGGACAACGAGGACAAGGTCCCCGCCGACGTCAGGACCGAGGTCGAGGCGGCCGTCACCGAGCTCAAGGAGAAGCTCAAGGGCGAGAACAACACCGCTGAGATCCGTACGGCCACGGAGAAGGTCGCCGCGGTCAGCCAGAAGCTCGGCCAGGCGATCTACGCCGACGCCCAGGCGGCCCAGGCCGCGGGCGGCGCGGGTGACGCCGGCCAGGCCGGCCCCGATGCCGCCGCGGCCGACGACGACGTGGTCGACGCCGAGATCGTGGACGACGAGAAGCCGAAGGGAGACACGGCATGAACCGTCCTGCCGAGCCCCCGCGCCGGGAACGCCCCGACGCACCGGCGGTCGTCGTCCTCGGCGACCGGCGACGGACGGGCCCGCCCGCCCTGACGCCCGGCGCCCCCGGCGCCCCCGGCGGCCGCCCGGACCGCGCCGACCCCCCCGACGCGTCGGAACGGGCGGCGCTGCTCGCCGAACGCACGGCCGACCTGCAACGCGTGAAGGCCGAGTACGACAACTACCGCAAACGCGTCCGGCGCGACCGTCTCGCCGTCGGCGAGGCGGCCGTCTCCAACGTGCTCAGCGGGCTGCTGCCGGTCCTCGACGCCGTGGACGCCGCCCGCGCACTCGGTGAGACGGGCGAAGGCTTCGAGGCCGTCGCGCGCCTGCTCGAATCCCGCCTGGCCGCCCTCGGGCTGGAGCCCGTCGGCGAACCCGGCGACCCCTTCGACCCCCTCGTCCACGAAGCGGTCACCTCGGCCCCCGACCCGCTGCGCACCACCCCGACCTGCGCCCGGATCCTGCGCCCCGGCTACCGCGTCGGCACCCGCCTGCTGCGTCCCGCCCAAGTCGCGGTGGCAGTGCCCCTCATCGGCCGCGAGGCGCGGCACCCCTTCATTGACCGCGAGGCGCGTACATGATCACAGCCATACCGGCGAGGCAGACCAGGGCGCCGGTGATGTCGTAGCGGTCGGGCCGGTAGCAGTCGGCGACCATGCCCCAGGCGAGGGACCCCGCCACGAAGACGCCCCCGTACGCGGCGAGGATCCGGCCGAAGTTCGCGTCGCTCTGGAAAGTGGCGACGACTCCGTACAGACCCAGGGCCAGGAACCCGGCTCCGACCCAGAGTCGGCCCCGGTGCTCCCGCAGGCCCTGCCAGACCAGCCAGGCTCCGCCGATCTCAAGGAGGGCGGCCACGACGAACAGGGCGATGGAGCGGGCTACGGTCACGCCGCAGACTGTAACGGGAGGTAGCGGGCCGGGTTTGCGGGACCCGGGGGCGGGCACGCGCCAACGACGACACCGATGAGAGCACGGCCCCGAGTGGAGGCCCCCATGTCGACAAGCACGCTCATCGCGATCATCGTTCCCGTAGTGGTGGTCCTGATCGCCATCGCGGCCGGGCTCTGGCTGGTCTCGCGCCGACGGCACCTCCGGGAGCGGTTCGGCCCCGAGTACGACCGCACCGTCCAGGACGAGGGTGGCCGACTGGCCGCCGAGCGTGAACTGCGCGCCCGCGAGCAGCGCCACGAGGCGCTGGACATCAAGGAACTGCCCCCCGCGCGCCGGAGCCAGTACGCCGAGGAGTGGCAGGGCGTCCAGCAACGCTTCGTGGACCGCCCGGAGGGGGCGGTCGCCCAGGCGGACGAACTGGTGACGCGGCTCATGAGGGAGCGCGGCTACCCGACCGACGGGTTCGGAGAGCAGGTGCGCGACCTTTCGGTCGAGCACGGAAGCACGCTGGAGCACTACCGCGCCGCGCACGCGGTCAACGCGCGCAGCAGCGAAGGACAGGCGACGACGGAGGAGCTCCGCGGGGCGATGGTGCACTACCGCGCCCTGTTCCAGGAGCTGCTCGGTGACCAAGGAGGCCGATGACATGCAAGACCGCGACGAGACGCTCGGCCGGCCCGACGACGAGGGCGGCCTGACCACGGAGAGCCTCGCCCACCCGGGATCCGACGAGCGGAGCACCGCCGTCTATCCCGGTGAGGCGACGGGCGACCGTGACCTGGGCGCAGGCACGGGCGGGCGCACGGATGAGGACACCGGCGTGCGGGGCACGGCCGGGGACGACCTGAGGGAAGACGAACCCGCACGGGCGGACGAGGCGGACACGACGGCCGCCGGCACCCGGGAGGGCGCGGGCGCGGCGGGTGACACGGCGGACGAGCCGTTGCTCGCGGGCCCCGACGCGGAGGAGTTCCGCAGGCGCTGGGGCGAGATACAGGGCCGGTTCGTCGACGACCCGCAGGACGCGGTCAGGTCCGCCGACACCCTCGTCGCCGAGGTGATGCAGACGCTCGCCGGTACCTTCTCCTCCCACAAGCAGGAGCTGGAGGGCCAGTGGAGCAAGGGTGAGGAACCCGTGACGGAGGACCTGCGGATCGCGCTCCAGCGCTACCGCTCCTTCTTCAACCGCCTGCTCCACACCTGACCCGCAGATACGCCGAGGGGCCGGGGCGAATGCCCCGGCCCCTCGGCGCTGCCCGTCCGCCACCCGTCCGGCACTCCCGCGTCTAGTCCCGCCCGCGTCGGCTCCAGGCGAGGGCCGCTGCGCCGGCCCCGCCGAGCGTCGCGGCGGCGAGGGCGCCCCTGTGGCGCGTGGCCCACCACTGGAAGCTCCGCGTGCGCCCCGACCCGTCGAAGCGGCCGTGCGCCCCGAAGTCCCGCCGCTCGTCCGCGGGTTGCCACAGGTTGGCCGGCTCGTCGTCCCCCGCGGGGGTGTCGGTCTGCTGGGAGTCGAAGCCCGTACGCGCCAGGTACCGGTCGAGGAGCCCCGGTGCCACGGCGTTGGCCATCAGCGTCATCGCGGTACTGCCCCCGACCCAGTACTCCCGCCGCCGCGGGTGGTCCGCGGCGTACACGACGGCCCGGGCGGCGACCTCCGGCTGGTAGATCGGCGGCACCGGCCGCGCGCGCCTCGGCAGCCGCGACAGCACCCAGTCGAACTGCGGGGTGTTCAGCGCGGGCAGCTGCACCATCGTCGTGCGGACCCCGGTGCCCGAGGCGAGCAGTTCGCAGCGCAGCGCCTCGTGCCAGCCCTGGAGGGCGTGCTTGGCGCCGCAGTACGCGCTCTGCAACGGGATGCCCCGGTAGGCGAGCGCGGATCCGGCGTGGACGAGGGTGCCGCGGTCGCGGGGGAGCATGCGGCGCAGGGCCGCGTGGGTGCCGTACACGTACCCCAGGTAGGAGACCTCGGTGACCCGGCGGAACTCCTCCGGGCTGATCTCCGTGAACGGCGCGAACACCGAGGTGAAAGCGACGTTGACCCAGATGTCGAGGGGCCCGAACTCGTCCTCCGCGCGCTGGGCGGCGGCCTCGGCCGCCTCCGGGTCGGCGACGTCCGCTTCGATCGCGAGGGCTTTCGCGCCCAACGCCTCCACGTCCCGGACGGCCCCTTCCAGACCCGCCGCGCCGCGGGCGACCAGCGCCAGCCGGTCGCCGCGGGCGGCGAAGGCCCGGGCGACCGCACGCCCTACGCCGCCGCTGGCCCCGGTGACGACCACGACCCGGCCCGGCCCGGGGGAGGCGCTCACGACCGCTCCCCTTCCCGCTCGGACCCGGCCGCGGCGTCGTCCCCGCTGGTCCGGGCACGGTGGCTGGTGTCGCACCAGGGGTAGATCCGGCTCCGCCGGCAGGTGCACACGGCCACCACCGGGCGCTCGGAGCGCGCCGTGGAGCCGTCCCTGCGGGGCCGTTCCACGGGCCCTTCCAGCAGCTCGGGGCCGTCCGGCTCGATGATGTGGCGCACCGGCGTACCGGCCGGGGCGGGCGTCGGCTCCCCGGGTGCCGGGCGTGCCTGGGATCGCTTGGGGTTCATACGGTCCGCCTTGCCGGTCACCCGCCGCCGAAACCCGTTCGGCCGCGTGCGCCGGAAGTTTCGTCCGAGCCGCTTTCCGCCCCGTCCTGCGCGGCGTCCTCCTCCCGGACGCGTTCCTCTCCGGGGCGTCGGCGCGTGGACTCCTCCTTGCTCCGCCCGCGCGTGCGCCCGTCCTGCTCCGGGGCCTCGGCCACCTGCTCTTCGCGGCCGATCCCGGGCCGCTGGGCCTTGTCCTCCATGCCGCCGCCCGCTCCCGTAGGGCCCGTGCGTTCCGTACCGCTAGTGCCCGTGCGTTCCGTACCGCTCATCGTCTGCCTCCTCGTCGCCGGCGCAGGGTCCTCGCGGACCGTCCCCCTCCACCTACCCCGGGCGGCCGCCTCCGCACGCCGCGCCCCACCCGAACAGAGGGAGTGCCGGGCGGCGCAGCGGGTAGGCGCCGCGTATGTTCACTTCCGTGATCGACAGCACCGCCTCACTGCTGGCCCGCGGCTACGCCTGGCTGCCCGGTCTGCAGGAGCGCGCCGGCGAGGGACCGGTCGTCACCCGGCTCATGGGCCGGCGCACGGTCGTCCTCGACGGGCCCGGATCGGTGGAGTTCTTCTACGACGACGAGCGCGTCCTGCGGGAGGGCGCCCTCCCCGGGCCCGTCCTCGACACGCTGTTCGGCCGGGGCGCGGTGCACACCCTCGACGGAGTCCGCCACCGCGTCCGCAAGGACATGTTCGTCTCGCTCCTCATGACCGAGGGCGGCATCGCCGCGCTCACCGAACGCTTCACCGCGCGCTGGCCGCGCGCGGTGGCGGGCTGGCAGGGGCGCGAGGTGGTCCTGTTCGACGAAGTGGCCGCCGTCCTCGCCGGAGCCGTGTGCGACTGGGTGGGCCTGCCCCTCTCCGAGGGAGCCTCGCGCTCCCTGTCCGAGGACTGCGTGGCCACGGTCGACGGCTTCGCCACGGCCGGCCCCCGCCACTGGAAGGCGCGCCGCGCCCGGGCGCGGCAGGAGCGGGCCCTGGGCCGCGCGGTGACGGAGCTGCGCGGGGCCGCAGCCCCGGTCGCGTCCGACGGCCGGCCCCGTTCTCCCCTGACCGTGGTCGCCTGGCACCGCGACGCCGACGGCCACCTGCTGGACGCGCACACCGCAGCGGTGGAACTGCTCAACATCATCCGCCCCACGGTGGCCCTGTCCTGGTTCGCGGTCTTCGCCGCGCACGCCCTGCACAGCGCCCCCGTCCACAGGGAGCGGCTGCGCGGGGACGACGGGACGTACGCCCGGGCCTTCGCCCACGAAGTGCGCCGCTTCTACCCGTTCGCACCCTTCGTCGGCGGCCTCGCCGCCCGCGACCTGCGATGGCGGGACACGGAGGTCCCCCAGGGCAGTCTCCTCCTGCTGGACCTGTACGGGCGCAACCACGATCCGGACGTGTGGCCCGGCCCCTGCGACTTCGACCCCTGCCGTTTCGTCGGCCGCGAACCGCCGCCGAACGACCTCGTACCGCAGGGCGGCGGCGACGCCCGTACCGGGCACCGCTGCCCGGGCGAGGACATCGCCGTCGAGCTGCTGACGGCCATCGTGGGCGCACTCGTCGCGCTGGAATGCGAGGTCCCGGAACAGGACCTGACGATCCCGCTCCACCGCATACCGACCCGGCCGCGCAGCGGTTTCGTCGTCGCACGCGCGCGTACGGCGGTCCGCGCCGACGGAGTGCCGTCCCGGGGCCCGCGGGCCCCGCACCGGTGAAGCCGGAAACCACGAGAACGCACACGGAAAACGGATGCCAACGAAGGAGTGACCATGCCCCGCGGATCCAGTCCCAAGCGCGAGCGGCAGTACGAGCACATCAAGGAGAGCGCGCAGGAGCGCGGCGAGAGCGCCGAGCGCGCCAAGGAGATCGCCGCCCGCACCGTCAACAAGGAACGGGCACGGGCGGGGGAGTCGAAGACGGCGAGCAAGACCTCCCTGGAGGACATGTCCTCCTCAGAGCGCGGCGGCCGGCACTCCCACACCGGCGCGCAGGGGCCCACGTACGACCAGCTCTACGCGGAGGCCAAGCGCAAGAACCTGCACGGACGCTCGTCCATGAACAAGGCCGAACTCAAGGAGAAGCTGGGCAAGTGAACCCCGGCCGGGTCCCGGTCGCCGACCGCCCACACCGCGCCCGGGACACCGGCCGTACGGGAGGAAACCTATGAACCGCGCCGCCCTGTTCGATGTCGACGGCACGCTGGTCGACACCAATCACCTTCATGTGACCTCGTGGTGGGAAGCGCTGCGGCAGGCCGGTCACGACGTGCCGATGCACGCCGTGCACCGTGCGATCGGCCTCCCCGGTGAGGACCTGATCGCCCACCTGCTCGGCGACGACCGGGACACCGGCCAGGACGACGCGCTGAAGGCCGCCCACGACACCCTCTACGGGACCTACTTCGACCGGCTTCCCGGTTTCGCCTCCGCCGCCGAACTGCTGCGCACCCTCGACGGGCGCGGGTGGCGGGTGGTGCTGGTCACCTCGGCCGGAAGCACCGAACTGGAGGCGCTGCGGCGGGCGATCGGAGCGGACGACGCCATCACCGCCACCGCGAGCGCCGACGACGTCAGCGAGGGCAAACCGGCGCCCGACCCGGTGCACCACGCACTCGACCTCGCCGACGCGCCCGCCCACGCCTCCGTGTTCGTCGGCGACAGCGTGTGGGACATGAAGGCGGCGACACGGGCCGAGGTGGCCTGCGTGGGCCTGCTGTGCGGCGGCATCGCCCGCCGCGACCTGGAGGAGGCCGGGGCCCGCGCGGTGTACGCGGACCCGGCCGAGCTGCTCGCCCGGCTGGACGACAGTCCGTTCGCCGGGGTACCGCAAGCGCAGCCCAGCGCGGGAAGGGGACGGGCATGACCTCGACACCCCCAGCCGGATCCGGACCTGCGGCCGGCCTGCGCGTCGTCGTGGTCGGCGCCACCGGCAACGTCGGCACGAGCGTGGTGCGGGCCCTCGTGGACGACCCCGCGGTGGGCTCCGTCCTCGGACTGGCACGCAGGCTCCCCGCCTGGCGGCCGGAGGCCACCGAGTGGCGTGCCGTGAACGTCGAACCCGGCGGCGCCGACCTCGTCCCGCTCTTCGAGGGCGCGGCCGCCGTGGTCCACCTGGCCTGGAAGTTCCAGCCCACGCACGACCCCGCCGAGACCTGGCGCACCAACGTCCTCGGCAGCATCCGCGTGTTCGAGGCCGTCGCCGCCGCGGGTGTGCCCGCACTGGTCCACGCCTCGTCGGTCGGCGCGTACTCGCCCGGCCCCAAGGACCGCGCCGTGGACGAGACCTGGCCCACCCACGGCTGGCCGCAGGCCGCGTACACCCGGGAGAAGTCGTACCTGGAGCGGGTCCTGGACGCCTACGAGGGCGCCCACCCCGGCATCCGCGTCGTCCGGATGCGCCCCGCGTTCCTGTTCAAGCGGGAAGCCGCCTCCGAACAGCGCAGGATCTTCGCGGGCCGGCTGCTGCCCGGCCGGCTGGTCCGGCCGGGCCTGATCCCGGTCGTCCCCGACCTCCCCGGCCTGCGTCTCCAGGCGCTGCACACCGACGACGCCGCGGCCGCCTATGCCGCCGCGGTCACCCGGCCCGTCCGAGGGGCGTTCAACCTCGCCGCCGAACCCCCGCTGGACGCGGAGCGGCTGGCGGCGCTCTTCAAGGCGCGGGTCGTACGGATGCCCGCCGCCCCGGTCAGGGCCGCGCTCTCCGCCGCCTGGCGGCTGCGCGCCGTACCGGCGTCCCCCGACCTGTTCGACGCGGTGCTGCGGCTTCCGCTGCTGGACAGCTCCCGGGCCCGCGCGGAACTGGGCTGGGAGCCCCGGTACACCGCGCTGGAGGCGGTGCAGGAGTTCCTCGCGGGCCTGCGGGACGGCGCGGGGATGGCCACCGCGCCCCTCGCCTCGTAGGCCCGTCCGGGGCGCCCCGGAGACCCCCTGAGACCCCCGGAGACCCCCGGAGACCCTCCGGGCCCGTTCAGGGCTGCAGCAGGGTCTTGATCATGCCGTCTTCCTTGGCCTGGAACATGGCGTACGCCCGGGGCGCCTCGTCGAGCGGCATGGTGTGCGTGGCGAAGCCCTCGACGCCCAGCGGGTCGGAGTCCTCCAGCAGCGGCAGGATGTCGTCCACCCAGGCCCTCACGTTGGCCTGCCCCATCCTCAGCTGGATCTGCTTGTCGAACATGGTCAGCAGCGGCATCGGGTCGGCCGCGCCGCCGTAGACGCCCGACACGGAGACGGTGCCGCCCCGGCGCACCAGGTCGATCGCGGTGTGCAGGGCCGTCAGCCGGTCCACCCCGGCCCGCTCCATCAGCGGCCGCGCCACGGCGTCCGGCAGCAGCCCCGTGAAGCGCTGCGCGGCGGACGCCAGCGGAGCGCCGTGGGCCTCCATGCCCACCGCGTCGATCACGGAGTCCGGGCCCCTGCCGTCGGTGAGGTCGCGGACGGCCCCCACCAGCTGCTTGCCGTGTTCCTTGAGGTCCAGCGCGTGCACCCCGGACGACCTGGCCCGCTCCAGCCGGGCCGGCACCAGGTCCACGCCGATGACCAGCCGGGCCCCACGGTGCAGGGCGATCCGGGCGGCCATCTGCCCGATCGGCCCCAGACCGAGGACGGCGACGCTGCCGCCCGGCGGGACGGCCGCGTACTCCACCGCCTGCCAGGCCGTCGGCAGGACGTCGGACAGGTACACGAAACGCTCGTCCGGCGGCCCTTCGGGCACCTTCACCGGCAGCCTGTCACCGAACGGCACCCGCACGTACTGCGCCTGCCCGCCGGGCACCTGACCGTAGAGCTTGGTGTAGCCGAACAGCGAGGCGCCCTTGTCGTACTCCCGGACCTGGGTGGTCTCGCACTGCGAGTGGAGGCCCTGGTCGCACATGAAGCAGTCGCCGCAGGAGACGTTGAACGGGACGACCACCCGGTCGCCGCGCCGCAGCGTCTTCACGTCCGCGCCCACCTCCTCGACCAGGCCCATCGCCTCGTGGCCGAGGATGTCCCCCGGTTCCAGGAACGGCCCGAGGACCCCGTAGAGGTGAAGGTCGGAGCCGCAGATACCGGTGGACGTCACTTTGACGACGATGTCCGTCGGGTCCTTGATCCCGGGATCCGGAACGGTCTCCACCCGCACGTCCCGCGTGCCCTGCCAGGTCAATGCGCGCATGGTCTCGCCTCCGTCGAAGAAGTGGACTGCTCTCCCCGGCGCCTCCCCACCTCACGCGGCCGCACACCTGCAGGTACGTGTGGTGTGCCCGGGACGGGGTAGCCGCCCGATGACCGACCGACCACGGAGGTGCTGGATGTCGCTGAGCCTCGGATTCCCACGGGCGCGCCATGAATTCGCCCGCCTGTGGACCCTTCCCGGGGTCTACGCCCCCCAGGAGGACACCTGCCTCCTGGCCGAAGCCGTGGGGAGCGAGGTCGCACCGGGCATGGACGTCCTGGACGTCTGCACCGGCAGCGGCGCGCTGGCCCTGTACGCGGCGCGCCGGGGCGCCCGGGTGACCGCGGTGGACATCTCCTGGCGCGCCGCTCTGACCGTACGCCTGAACGCCCTGCGGATGCGGCAGCCGGTCACCGTCCGCCGGGGGAGCGTGGCGACCGCCGAGGCTCTGGGCACCTTCGACCTGGTCATCAGCAACCCGCCCTACGTACCCGCCCCGGACCCGGGGCTGCCCGCCCGTGGGCCCGCCCGCGCCTGGGACGCGGGCAACGACGGGCGCGAGATCGTGGACCGCATCTGCTCCACCGCCCCCGCCCTGCTCAAGCCGCACGGCACCCTGCTGATGGTCCACTCGGCCCTGTGCGGCACCGACAGGACGCTGCAACGGCTGACCGCCGCCGGGATGCGGGCCGAGGTCGTGGACCGGACCCGCATCCCCTTCGGCCCGGTGCTGCGCTCCCGGCTGCCGTGGCTGCGCGAACAGGGCCTGCTGGGGCCGGACGAGACGACGGAGGAACTGGTCGTCATCCGCGCCGGCGCGCCCGGCACCCACCCGCTCCGCGACACCACGGAACCCCGCGGGGCCCGCGCACCCCGCGACGCCCACCGGCCCCTGAGGAGGATCCACCCGTGACGGCGAGCACCACCCGCCCCCACCCGTCCACCGCCCGCCGGCTCCCGCCCCCGCGCGGCCCCCTCTCGGCAGCGGTGGCCGCCGCCCTGCCCGACCCGGCCGCCCCGCTCCCCGACCCCGCCGCCGCCCACGGCGCGGACCCGTACGGGGACGACCTGCACCTGGCCCTCTACCTCCTCTACGAACTCCACTACCGGGGCTTCGAGGGGGTCGACGACAGCCGCGAGTGGGACCCGGGGCTGCTCGCCCTGCGCGGCGCCCTGGAGCAGCGCTTCCTGGCCGCCCTGCGCGCCGACGCGCCGGGCGGCCGCACCGTCGACCAGGCCTTCGGCGAACTGCTGCTGGAGCCGGTCGACCACTCCGGCAGCGTCAGCGGCTACCTGGAGCACGAGGGGGAACTCGGGCAGGTACGCGAGTACTGCGCCCTGCGCTCCCTGTACCACCTCAAGGAGGCCGACCCCCACGTGTGGGTCATCCCGCGCCTGCGCGGGCGCGCGAAGGCCGCCATGGTCGCCATCGAGTACGACGAGTTCGGCGCCGGACACGCCGACCGCGTGCACGCCGAGCTCTTCGCCCGCCTGATGGCGGACCTGGGGCTGGACACGGACTACGGCCACTACCTCGACGCCGCCCCGGCCGAGGCCCTCGCGACCGTGAACCTCATGTCCCTGTTCGGCCTGCACCGGGCGCTGCGCGGAGCGCTCGTGGGCCATTTCGCCTGCGTCGAGGTCACCTCCTCACCGGGCTCGCGCCGGATGGCGGCGGCGATGCGCCGCCTGGACGCGGGGGCCGCCGCCGAGCACTTCTACGCCGAGCACGTCGAGGCCGACGCCGTCCACGAGCAGCTCGTACGCCGTGAGGTCATCGCGGGCCTGCTGGAGGACGAGCCCGCGCTGGAGGGCGACATCGCCTTCGGCGCCGACGCCACCGTCCTGCTGGAGGACCGCCTCGGGGCCCTGCTGCTGGAGCGGTGGCGACGGGGGGCGAGCGCGCTGCGGACACCGCTGTGACCGCCGGGCCCGCCACCGCCCGCCGCGTTAGGCTCGAACCATGTGCTGAAAGGGGTGCCGCCGATGTGCCGCTGGCTCGCGTACTCGGGATCACCGGTCCTGCTCGACACCGTCCTCTACCGTCCCGAGCACTCGCTCATCAACCAGAGCCTGCACGCCCGGATGGGCGTCGAGACGACGAACGGCGACGGCTTCGGCATCGGCTGGTACAGCGAGCACGGGGACGGCACCCCGGCGGTGTTCCGTGACATCGGACCGGCCTGGAACAACCAGAACCTCCGCGAGCTGGCGGCCCACGTCAGCTCGCGGCTCTTCTTCGCCCACGTCCGCGCCTCGACCGGTTCGGCCGTCCAGCAGACCAACTGCCATCCCTTCCGGCACGGCCGGTGGCTGTGGATGCACAACGGGGCGATCACCGACTTCCAGAGGCTCCAGCGGGACCTGTACATGGCCGTCGACCCGGCGCTCTTCCCCTCCATCGAGGGCTCCACGGACTCCGAGGTCATGTTCTACCTGGCCGTCACCTTCGGCCTGGACCAGGACGTGCCGGGCGCCGTGGCCCGGATGGCCGGACTGGTCGAACGCCTCGGCAAGGAACACGGCGTCGACGACCCGCTCCAGATGACGGTCGCCGTCAGCGACGGGCACAAGGTGTGGGCGTTCCGCTACTCCAGCCAGCGCAGGTCACGGTCGCTGTTCTACAGCAGCAGGGCCGACACCGTCCGCGAGCTGTACCCGGAGCTGCCCTACCTGCGGAAGGTCTCCGACGACACCCGCCTGGTGGTCTCCGAACCGCTGGGTGACCTGCCCGGCGTGTGGAACGAACTCCCCGAGGCGAGCTATGTCGTCCTCCCCACCGGCGAGGAAGAGGAGGAGTACCTGCCCTTCATCCCCGAGCCTCCGTGAGCCGGTTCATCCCCGGCCCTCCCCGAGCCGCACCGCGGACCGCCCCCAACGGGCCATGGACCAGCCGCATGTGTGCGCGATTCCCCTCACGTGCAGGTACGTGCCCTGCACCCCGTGGCCGAAGCCGGCCCGGTCGTGCCGCCCCGCGGGAGCCGGGGGCGCGCGGCACGCCCTGCCTCGCGGCTGACCCGTCACAGCCCGGACAAACCCCGGCGCGAGGGTGGTCGCGCCGGGCATCGCGGGGAGCGGGGCGGGTAGCAGCCGAAGACCGGAGGGGCGCCTCCGGACGGTCAGCGCACGCACGGGAGGTCCCGACATGACAGGCAGCGCACTCGTCGTCATCGACATGATCAACCGGTACGAGCACGCCGACGCGGAGCTGCTGCTGCCCTCCGCCCGCCAGGCCGTGCCCCGTATCCAGCTCCTCCTGGAGCGCGCCAGACGCGGCCGCACCCCCGTCATCTACGTCAACGACAACTTCGGCCAGTGGCGCTCCCACCACGGGGAGATCCTGGAGACCGCACTCGACGGACCGCACGCCGACCTGGTGAAACCGCTCATCCCCGACGAGGACGCCCTCTTCGTGCTCAAGGCCCGCCACTCGATCTTCTTCGAGACACCGCTCGCCTACCTGCTGGGGCAACTCGAAGTCGACCACCTGGTCCTGTGCGGGCAGGCGACCGAGCAGTGCGTGCTCTACTCCGCGCTGGACGCCCACATCCGCCACCTCGGGGTCACCGTCGTACGGGACGCGGTCGCGCACCTGCACCGGGACCTCGCCGAGGCGGCCCTGCGGATGATGGAGGTCAACATGTCCGCCCGCATCCGCAGCGCCGACGCCGAGGACCTCCCGCTCTGAGCGCCCCCCTCACCCCCCGTCCTGGAGCCGGGCGCGGCACAGCTGGAGCAGGTCCGCCCCCGTCAGGGCCGCCAGTGAACCGACCGCGAACCGGGTGAAGGCGGGCGCGAACACGTATCCGGCGCCGAGCCCCGTGGTCACCCACAGCCCCAGACAGAACGGGCAGGTCAGCAGCTCGCCGACCGCGTGCCGCACCCCCGAACCCCGGACGTCCTCCTCCAGCTCGGCCGGTCCGGAAGTACCGCGGTAGCGGGCGAAGGGAGCGCGCAACGGGCTGGTCACGGGGTCCTTCGCGAGGGTGTGCGCCACCCAGTGGGTGGCGCCGCCGAGCAGCAGCACGTCGGACGGGGAGAGCCGCGGTACCGGCCTGCGCGCGGCCCGGGCGGCGGCCACGAGCCCCGCGACGCCCGCGCCGTACGCCCCCATGAGCGCCAGATACCCCTTGAGCGGCCGCTCCTCGTCACCCGCGTAGGCGCGCTCCTCGCGGTCCGCGCGGCGCCGGGCACCGCTCAGGGCTTGGGTGAGATCCATGGGACGACTCCTCCGTGGGCGGACGTGGTATCCGTCGGCGCCTACCCCGGGCCGCCCCCGCCACGCCCCCGTCCGCCGGCAGCGACCAGGTGACTGCGGGTCCCGGTACGGGCGCGCCGTCCGGTCCGCCGCCCGACCGGCCCGGCACAGTGGCTCCCGGTGCCGGTCACGCGGACAGGAGGTGCCCCGGGTGCTGGGGTCACGGCGCAAGGCCCGGCTGCGCGACCGGGCACGTCGCGCGGCGGTGCGGGCCTTCCACAAGGCGGACGCCCGGCTGCCCCTGGGGGAGCTGGCGCGCGGGGTGATGCGCAAGGTGTTCCCCGACCACTGGTCGTTCCTGCTCGGGGAACTCGCGCTGTACGGCTTCCTCGTCCTGCTGCTGACCGGGGTCTACCTGACCTTCTTCTTCGAGCCCTCGATGAGCGAGGGCCCCTACCAGGGTTCGTACGCTCCGCTGCGCGGGGTCCCGATGTCCCGGGCCTACCTCTCCACCCTCAGGATCAGCTTCGACGTGCGCGGCGGACTGCTGATCCGCCAGACCCACCACTGGGCGGCGATCCTCTTCCTCGCCGCGATCGGCGCCCACATGCTGCGCGTGTTCCTGACCGGCGCCTTCCGCCGTCCGCGCGAGGCCAACTGGACGATCGGGGTCACCCTGTTCCTGCTCTCGCTCCTGGAAGGCTTCTGCGGCTACTCGCTCCCCGACGACCTGCTCTCCGGCACCGGACTGCGCATCGCCCAGGGCATCGTCCTGTCCGTCCCCGTGGCCGGCAGCTACCTCGGCATGTTCGTCTTCGGTGGCCAGTTCCCGGGCCACGACATCGTGCCCAGGCTCTACCCGGTGCACGTCCTGCTGGTCCCCGGCCTGCTCCTGGGACTGATCACGGTGCACCTCCTGCTGGTGTTCACCCTCAAGCACACCCAGTGGCCCGGCCCCGGCAGGACCGGCCGCAACGTCGTCGGACTGCCCTTCTTCCCCCAGTACCTCGCCAAGTCCGGCGGCCTGTTCTTCATGGTCTTCGGCCTGCTCGCGGCGCTCGGCGCACTCGCGCAGGTCAACCCCGTCTGGGCCTACGGCCCCTACCGCTCCGACATCGTCTCCACCGGCTCCCAGCCCGACTGGTACGTCGGATTCCTGGAGGGGGCGCTGCGCCTGATGCCCGGGGCGGAGACCCGGCTGTGGGGGCACACCGTGTCCTGGAACCCCCTGCTGACGGGGGTGGTCCTGCCCGGACTGCTCTTCGCGGTCCTGTACTGCTACCCGTACTTCGAGCGCTGGGTCACCGGCCCGACCGGCGAACGGCACCTGTGCGACCGGCCCCGCAACCGGCCCGTCCGCACCGGCCTGGGCGTGGCGGCCCTTTCCTGGTACGCCGTGCTGCTCCTCGCGGGCGGCCAGGACATCGTCGCCTACGTCTTCGACGTCCCCGTGGCGGGCGTGACCAGGGTGCTGCGCGCCGGGTTCTTCGTCGTACCGGCGGCCGCGTTCTGGCTGACCAGACGCCTCTGCCTGGCCCTGCAGGAGCGAGAACGGGAACTGCTGGACGAGGGCGAGGAGACCGGCCTGGTGACCCAGGGCCCGGAAGGCGGCTTCCACCCGGAGCACACGGCGCTGCCCGGCCCCGCCCGTCACGCCGTTCTCGTACGGGACGTGCCACGGCCCCTGGAACCCGCCGGCCCCGCTCCGCGGCGGCTCGCCGAGCGGACGCGCACCGCGCTCAGCGCCTGGTACTACCGCGACCGGATCCGCTACCCGGCGACCCCCGAGCAGCGCCGCCGGATCGCGGCGGTCCTCGCCGGCCCCGACCAGGAACAACCGCCGCCGCGGGACGGGTGACGGCAGCCCTACTCCGGGTGGCCCAGCTCCTGGAAGGCGAAGCCGAGGACCCCCGGCAGCAGCACGCCGAACCCCACGAGGCACAGCCACAGGCCCTGGACCACGCCGAGCCCGATCAGCGCGCTGCCCGCAGCCGTGAGGACGGGGGCGAAGCTGCGGGCGGGGAAGTACAGCCGCCGTCCGGCGGTGTCCCGTACCTCGGCCGCCCCACGGTCCTCAGGGCGCTCGCCGCCCCGAGCCCGCTGCCGCCACAGGAAGGCGGCGACCAGGGCCGACATCCCGAAGGACACGCACAGCGCGGCGCGCCCCGCCGGATCGGGGGAGAACCATCCGTAGACGGCGGCCGTCACCGCGAAGAACGCGGCCGTACCGGTGAACAGCCAGGCTTCACCCTTCACGGGGCACCTCCGGGTGGTGCAGGTCGAAGGCGGGGGACTCCGAGCGGATCCGGGGCAGCGCGTGGAAGTTGTGCCGCGGGGGAGGACAACCGGTCGCCCACTCCAGGGAACGCCCCCAGCCCCACGGATCGTCCACCCCGACCGGCGTACCGTGGCGCCGCGTCTTCCACACGTTGTAGAGGAAGGGCAGGGTCGACAGCCCCAGCAGGAACGACCCCGCGCTGGACACGGAGTTGAGGACGGTGAAACCGTCGCCTGCGAGGTAGTCCGCGTACCGGCGCGGCATGCCCGCCTCGCCGAGCCAGTGCTGCACCAGGAACGTCGTCTGGAAACCGGTGAACAGGGTCCAGAAATGGATCTTTCCGAGCCGCTCGTCCAGCATCAGGCCGGTGAACTTCGGCCACCAGAAGTAGAACCCGGCGAAGGTGGCGAAGACGATCGTCCCGAAGAGCACGTAGTGCAGGTGTGCGACGACGAAGTAGCTGTCCGTCAGGTGGAAGTCCAGCGGGGGCGAGGCGACCAGCACCCCGGACAGGCCGCCGAGCAGGAACGTGACGAGGAAGCCCAGGGACCACAGCATCGGCGTCTCGAAGGACAGCGACCCGTGCCACATCGTCCCGATCCAGTTGAAGAACTTCACCCCCGTCGGGACGGCGATCAGGAAGGAGAGCAGGGAGAAGAACGGCAGCAGCACCGCGCCGGTCGCGAACATGTGGTGCGCCCACACCGTCGCGGACAGCCCCGTGATGGCGATGGTCGCACCGATCAGGGCCTGGTAGCCGAACATCGGCTTCCTGCTGAACACCGGGACGATCTCGCTGATCACCCCGAAGAACGGCAGGGCCACGATGTACACCTCCGGATGCCCGAAGAACCAGAAGAGGTGCTGCCACAGCAGGGCGCCCCCGCTCGCGGCCTCGAAGACGTGCGCGCCGAACCTGCGGTCTGCCTCCAGGACCAGCAGGGTCGCGGTGAGCACCGGGAAGGCCAGCAGCGCCAGGATCGAGGTGAACAGGACGTTCCAGGTGAAGATAGGCATCCGGAACAGCGTCATCCCCGGCGCACGCAGACACACGATGGTGGCGATGAAGTTCACCGCACCGAGGATCGTGCTCAGCCCCGCCACCGCCAAGCCCATGACCCACAGGTCGGGCCCGGTGCCGGGGGAGTGCGCCGCGCCGTTCAGCGGTGCGTACGCGAACCAGCCGAAGGCCGCCGGGCCGTCCGCCGTCAGGAATCCGCCCAGCACCATCAGGCCACCGAAGAGGTAGACCCAGTAGGTGAAGGCGTTCATCCGGGGGAAGGCCACATCGGGCGAGCCGATCTGCAACGGCATTAGCGCGTTGGCGAATCCGGTGAAGGTCGGCGTCGCGAACAGCAGCATCATGATCGTGCCGTGGATGGTGAACAGCTCGTTGTACTGCTGGTTCGACATGAACTGCATGCCGGGACGTGCCAGTTCGGCGCGCATCATCATGGCGAGCACGCCCGCGAAGAGGAAGAACGCGAACGCGGTGACGAGGTAGAGACCGCCGATCACCTTGTGGTCGGTGGTCGACAGCCACCGCAGCACGGCCGTGCCGTGACGCGTGCGCCGTTCGGTGCCGGCCGAGGGCCGGTCATCCGGGGGCGCCACATCCGGCGCGCGGTCCACCGACGTCATCCGTCCTCCAGGGAGCCTCGCGGCGCGGGGACCCGCGGCCCGCGTGCCGTACGTCTGCCTACAGGCCGCCGGGCCGTCACGGTCGGCGGCGCGCCAGGGAGGATGCGCCGTGTCGCCCGTGCAGGCTGCCGCGAACCTTTACGGTCGGTTTACGGCCGGACACGCAGGGCAGACGCCGGGTCATGGCTGATCTTGTGGAAGAGGGGACCGTCACCACCAAGGTCCCCGCGCGGTTGGACCGGCTGCCCTGGTCGCGGTGGCACTGGATGATCGTGATCGGGCTGGGAACCGTATGGATCCTGGACGGTCTCGAAGTCACCATCGTCGGCAACATCGCGAGCCGGCTCTCCGAGCGCGGCAGCGGGCTCGACATCACGGACGCCCAGGTCACCGGCATGGCGGCGGCCCTGTACGTGGCCGGTGCCTGTTCCGGCGCACTCGTCTTCGGACGGCTGACGGACCTGTTCGGGCGCAAGAGGCTCTTCCTCATCACCCTCGGCGTCTACCTGGCGGCCACCGCCCTGACCGCGATCTCGTTCTCCTCCTGGTGGTTCTTCGTCTTCCGGTTCCTCACCGGTTTCGGCATCGGCGGCGAATACGCCGCGATCAACTCCGCGATCGACGAGCTGATCCCCAGCAAGTACCGCGGCCGCGTCGACCTCGTCATCAACGGCACCTTCTGGCTCGGCGCGATCGCCGGGGCACTGCTGTCCGTCCTCGCCCTCGACACCGGCCTCTTCCCGGTCTGGCTGGGCTGGCGGCTGACCTTCGCCCTGGGCGTGGTCCTCGGGCTGGTGATCCTCCTGGTGCGCCGCCACGTACCCGAGAGCCCCCGGTGGATGTTCATCCACGGCAAGGCGACCGAGGCCGAGGAACTCGTCACCGAAGTCGAACGGCGGGTGGAGGAGGAGAAGGGCGAGCCGCTGCCGGAGCCGGGCGAGGCCATCACCGTCACCCAGCGGCGCAGCACCGGCTTCGGCGAGATCGCCAGAACGGTGTTCCGGTCCTACCCCCGCCGGGCCGCCCTCGGACTGTCGCTCTTCATCGGCCAGGCCTTCCTGTACAACGCGATCACCTTCGGGTTCGGCAGCATCCTGGTCAAGTTCTTCGACGTCCCGTCGGGCCGCACCGGCTACTACTTCGCCGTCATCGCCTTCGGCAACTTCCTCGGACCCCTGCTCCTGGGACGGCTCTTCGACACCGTCGGACGCCGCCCGATGATCGCGGGCACATACATCCTCTCGGGGCTGCTGCTCTTCGGGACGGCGTGGCTCTTCGACGCGGGACGGCTGAACGCGGCGACCATGACCGCCTGCTGGTGCGTGGTGCTCTTCTTCGCCTCCGCGGGTGCCAGCTCGGCCTACCTGACCGTCAGCGAGATCTTCCCGATGGAGACGCGGGCCATGGCGATCGCCTTCTTCTATGCCGTCGGCACGGCGGCCGGCGGCATCTCCGGCCCGCTGCTCTTCGCCGACCTGACCTCCAGCGGGGTGGTGGGCGACGCGGTGATCGCCTTCTGCGTGGGCGCCTCCTTGATGGTGGCGGCCGGAGTGGTCGCGGTCTTCTTCGCCGTCGCCGCGGAGGGGCGCTCGCTGGAACAGATCGCCACCCCCCTCTCCGCGCGGGCGGCCGAGCCCGCCCCGGTCGCCCGACCGGTGGGCGGCTGAGCAACCCCGTACGCCCCCCGGCCCCCGGATGCCGCAATGCGGTCCGGGGGCCGCGTCACGTACGAAACCATGCGGAAACCGCCCGGACCGGGTCTACTCGGAACGTCGGGACCAGCGGGCGGTGCGGTTGCGGACCGTGTCCGCGGGCAAGCGGAGGGAACGCGTCGGCCACAGGGAGTGGCGCGCGCACGAGACGGAGAGCCGAGGTGAACCGCATGGAGCGGCCCAAGGAGCCACTACGGACCGGCCGGGAGCCGGAGACGCACGAGGCGGGCGCGCACGGGCCCGGCCCGCGGGGGGCGGGCGCGCACGGGCCCGGCCCGCGGGGGGCCGCCGGCACGCCGGGCCACGACCCCAAGACCCCCGAGCCCGAGGGCCCCGGGCCCACGCCCGGCCCCGGCGCGGTACCCCGTGACCCGCGCCCCGCACGCCCCGGGGAGAAACCGCCGCCCGGGCCCGCACCGAAATCGCCGTCGCCCGCCGAACAGCCGCCCGCCCAGGAGCCCCCGGACTAGTCGCGCTGCGTGGTGTGCCGGTGGCGCACCCACAGCGGCAGCGCGAACCAGCACAGCAGGTACCAGGCCAGGACGCCCGCCACCAGCCACGGGACCAGCGCGTCGTGCGTCGCCACCCGGAGGATGAGGAGCAGGGCCGTGCACAGGGTCATCAGCAGCAGCACGATGCCCGTCATCGTCAGCCGGGAGGCCCAGGTGACCGCTTCGGGCTTGATGCGGCGACGGAAGACGATCCGGTGGAAGGCGACGGGACCGATGAGGGCCCCCGTGGCCAGTGAGCCGAGGATGACGGTGATCAGGTAAATCGTCCGGTCCGTCTGTTCGAGATCAGCGAAGACGGGGGTGAAGGCCACGGTGAGGAGGAAACCGAACAGGATCTGCACGCCGGTCTGGGCCACGCGGATCTCCTGCACCAATTCGCCCCACTGGCGGTCCGCCCGCTCCTCGGGACTCTCGTTGCGCCCGTCGTCCCCGCGGGTCCCGGCGGGGTCCCGCGCACCCGGGTCCGTCTTCCTCTCGGCGTCGTCGGCGGGCATGGGACCTCCTTGCGGAACGGAAGGTGCCTCCCGAGCACCGCGAGGGTGCTCGGGAGGCACGGGAAGAGCTGGAGGGAAGGAGTCAGTCCTTGAGGGTGTCCTTGATCTTCTCCTTGGCCTGCCGGGCGTCGCCCTTGGCCTGCTCGGCGCGGCCCTCCGCGGTGAGCCGTTCGTTGCCGACGGCCCGGCCTGCGGCTTCCTTGACCTTGCCCTTGGCCTGCTCGCCCTTGGACTTCGCCTTCTCGTCACCGGACATGGCATTCACTCCATCGGAAAGGGAAATGCGGACCTTGAAGCATCTGACCGAGAACGGCCGCCACAAACCCGCGGAGCCGGAATTCATCCCGGAATTCATGGGTAGCCGCCGGACATGATCACCGTCGGGGTCGAGGAAGAGTACGTCCTGCTGCACCCTTCCACCCATCTGCCGATGCCCCTCGCGGAAGAGGTGCGCGTCGCGGCCGGCCTCGGGTCGTTCGTGGACGAGGGCGAGGTGCAGGACGAGCTCCTCCAGGCACAGATCGAGGTCGCCACGCCCATCTGCACGGACCTCGGCGAGGTGGGCGGGCACCTGCTGCGGCTGCGCCATGCCGTGGTGTCCGCGGCGGAGGACAAGGGGTGCCGGGTCGCGATGTCCGCCACCGCGCCCCTCAAGGACGGCACGCCCCCCGCGGTCACCCAGAAGCCGCGCTACCTGCGGATGCGGGAGGAGGCCCGGCGGCTGGTCGACGAGCAGCTGATCAACGGCATGCACGTCCACGTGGCGGTTCCGGGCCGGGAGATGGGCGTGGCCGTACTCAACCGGATCCGCGTCTGGCTCCCCACCCTGCTGGCCATGTCGGGGAACTCGCCGCTGTGGGACGGGCGGGACACCGGCTTCGCCAGCTGGCGCACCATCGTCTTCGGGCGCTGGCCGGTCAGCGGTCCGCCGCCCTGCTTCGCCGGCCTCGCGGACTACGAGAAGCGCATCGGGGCGCTCCTGGAGTCGGGGGTCATCACCGACCGCGGCCAGCTGTACTGGCAGGCGCGGCTCTCGGACCGCTACCCGACGATCGAGGTGCGCTGCCTCGACGTCCAACTGGAGGCGGACGACGCCGTGCTGTTCACCGGCATCATCCGGGCGCTCGTCGCCACCGCGATCGCCGAGGAGAACGCCGGGGCCCCGCCACCCGCATGCGCGCACGAACTGTTGCAGGCCGCGAACTGGCATGCCGCCCGGCACGGCCTGAACAGCACCCTCGTGGATCCCCGGGGCGGGCGGCACAGCGCCGGGGACGTGCTGTACCAGCTGACCGCGTACATCGCCCCCGCCCTGGAGGAGTCCGGGGACCACCGGGAGGTCAGCGCCCTGATGCACCGGCTGCTGCGCGAGGGCACTCCGGCCGACCGGCAGCGCCGCGCGCTCGCCGAGGGCGGCATGGCCGCCCTCGCGGACCTGATCACGGCCTCGGGCCCGGCCTGCTGAGGGGGGCCGGGCCGCTGAGGGGGGCCGGGCCGCTGACGGGGGCCGCCCGTTGACGGGGCCCGGCCCCCCGGCAGCGCGCCCGTACATGCGTGAAGGGGTCCCGGACGACGGTCCGGGACCCCTTCACGCATACAGGGCGGTCAGCTCTCGCGGGCCGCTCGCTCAGCCTGCTTCTCCTTGATCCGCACCGCTTCCTTGCGGACCTCCGCCTGTGTGGCGCGCTCCTTCTGGAGCCACTCGGGCGCCTCGTCCTTGAGGGCGTCGATCTGCTCGGTGGTCAGCGCCTCCGTGATCCCGCCGCGGGCGAGGCCGGCGATCGAGATGCCCAGCTTCGCCGCGACCACGGGCCGGGGGTGCGGGCCGTTGCGTCGCAGCTCCTGGAGCCAGGCCGGCGGATCGGCCTGGAGCGCGTTCAGCTCGGTGCGCGAGACGACACCCTCCTGGAACTCGGCGGGTGTGGCCTCTAGGTACACACCCAGCTTCTTCGCCGCGGTCGCGGGCTTCATGGTCTGGGTGGTCTTGTGCGACGTCATGTCCCCAGGGTATCGAGCATGTGCGCTACCTCTGACCACGGCCGGTAATCTGGCCGGGTGACAGGCTCGGAAGTACCTCCCCAGTTCCGGCTCGCCTACGTTCCAGGGGTGACGCCCACCAAATGGGTGCGGATCTGGAACGAGCGGCTGCCCGACGTCCCCCTGACGCTCGTACCCGTGTCCCCGGCCGAGGCCCCGGGAGTGCTGCGGGCCGGCGGCGCGGACGCGGGCTTCGTCCGGCTGCCGATCGACCGTACGGAACTCAGCGCGATCCCCCTGTACACCGAGACGACGGTGGTGGTGATCCCGAAGGACCACATCGTGGCGGCGGTCGAGGAGATCTCCACCGGGGACCTCGCCGACGAGATCGTGCTGCACCCCCTGGACGACACCCTGGACTGGGAGGGCCTGCCGGGCCGCCCCGCGATCGAGCGTCCCGAGACGACCGCCGACGCCATCGAGCTGGTCGCGGCCGGCGTGGGGGTACTCGTCGTACCGCAGTCGCTCGCCCGTCTCCACCACCGCAGGGACCTCACGTACCGGCCGGTGACGGGCGCGCCGGAATCGCGCGTCGCGTTGTCCTGGCCCGAGGAGGAGACCACCGACCTGGTCGAGGAGTTCATCGGGATCGTGCGCGGCCGTACGGTCAACAGCACGCGCGGCCGCAAGCAGGGCGCGGCCCAGGCTCCCGCGCAGCCCAAGGGCAAGCGCACCGACAAGGCGGCCGGAGCGGCCCGCAAGCCCGCCCAGGGGAAGAACCCGCGCGGTGGCTCGGGCGGCGCGCGGGGCGCCAAGAACACGGGCCGCGGCAAGCCCGGCCGGGGCCGCAAGTAAATCGAGCAGGTGTTCGGGTACGGGAGTAGGCTGGAGCCATGCACGCGCTCCAGGGATCCCTCTTCGACCAGACCGACGAGATCCGGCTCGGCCCGCTCGCCGGGCTGTGCCGGACCGACCTGGGAGCCGGCGCCTGGGCCGACCACCTGCCCGGCTGGCTGACCGGCGCCGACGCGCTGTTCGAAAGGCTCGCCGCCGACGTGCCCTGGCAGGCCGAGCGGCGCCGGATGTACGACCGCGAGGTCGCCGTGCCCCGGCTGCTGTCCTACTACCGGGCCGGGGAGACGCTCCCGCACCCCGTCCTCACCGAAGCCCGCACGGCGCTCGACCGGTACTACGCCGAGGAGCTCGGCGAGCCCTTCGTCACCGCCGGACTGTGCCTCTACCGCGACGGCCGCGACAGCGTGGCCTGGCACGGGGACCGCACCGGCCGCTCCGCCACCGAGGACACGATGGTCGCCATCCTCTCCGTGGGTGACCCGCGCGACCTGGCGATCCGCCCCCGCGACGGCGGTCCCACGCTGCTGCGCCTGCCCCTGGGCCACGGCGACCTCGTGGTGATGGGCGGCTCCTGCCAGCGCACCATGGAGCACGCGGTGCCGAAGTCGACGCGGGCCGTCGGCCCCCGCATCAGCATCCAGTTCCGTACCCAAGGCGTCGCCTGACCCCCTGTGACCGACGCCCGGCCGCCGCGAGCGGGCCGGTCCGGCTGGCGGCCCGTCGGCGGCTGGTGTCCGCTGGAGGGGTGAGCGCCCTGCCCGTGCGCCGGCGGTGGACCGGCCTGCCGCCCGCCGCGGGCGCCGCCGTGATGGCTTCCGGGATCATCTCCGTCGGCCTGAGCCTGACCGGCCACGACCTGCTCTCCCTGGTCGCGCTCGCCGTCGCCGGGGCCCTGTGGCTGGTCCTCGCCGCCGACTTCGCGACCCGGCTGGTCGGCGACAGGGGCCGCTTCCGGGCCGAAGCGGACACCCCGCCCGCCCTCAACGCCGTGGCCGCCACCACCGTGCTCGGCGCCCGTCTCTCCCAGCTCGGCTGGCAGGGCGCGGCCGCCCTCCTGCTGGCGCTGGCCGCGGCGCTCTGGCCCGGGCTGCTGTACGCCGTCCTGCGGCACTGGCCCAGGCACCGTCTCCCGGGCACCGCCTTCCTCGTCTGCGTGGCCACCCAGGGCCTGGCCGTCCTCGCCGCCGAGCTGTCCGACGCCGACCACCGCACCTGGCTCGGCCGGGCGGCCCTGGTCTGCTTCGCTCTCGGGCTGCTGCTGTACGCGGCGGCCCTCGCCCGCTTCGACCTCCGCGAGGTGACCGGGGGCGCGGGCGACCACTGGGTGGCCGGCGGGGCGCTGTCCATCAGCGCCCTCGCGGGTTCGAAGCTCACCGCGTCACCCGAGTGGACGGGCGCCGGGCACGACGCCCTGCGCTCCCTCACCCTGGTGGCCCTCTGCGCCTCCCTCGCCTGGTACGCCGTGCTCCTGACGGCAGAGCTGCGCAGCCCCCGCCCCGGCTACGACATCCGCCGCTGGTCCACCGTGTTCCCCCTCGGCATGACGGCCACCGCCTGCCTCTCCGCCGCCGCACCCACCGGCGCGGGCTGGCTGCGCCCCGTGGGTGAGGTGCTCCTGTGGATCGCCGTGGCCGCCTGGATCCTGACCTTCGCGGCGTTCCTCACGACCCGCCTCGGAGAGGACCCGCGATCCCCGTAGCGCGGGAGGCGACTTGCGCATACGGTCCGGCCATGGCGTACACGTTCCAGGTGACCATCGACTCCAACAGCCCGCACTCCCTCGCCGACTGGTGGGCCGACGCCCTCGGTTGGGAAGTCGAGCCCAGCGACGAGGCGTTCATCCGCCGCATGATCGAGGAGGGTCGGGCCCGCGAGGACGACACCACCCTCCACAACGGCACCCTCGTCTGGAAGGCGGGCACCGGCATCCGTCACCCGGAAGACCTCGAACGGGCGCCGCGCGTCCTCTTCCAGCTCGTACCGGAGACCAAGACGGTCAAGAACCGGGTCCACCTCGACGTGCGCACCGGTGACGAGGACCCGCAGACCGTGGTGGAGCGCCTCATCGCCAAAGGCGCCACGCGTCTGCACGAAGGCAGCCAGGGTCCCTTCACCTGGACCACCCTCGCCGACCCGCAGGGCAACGAACTCTGCATCTCCCACTGACCCTCTCCCTCTGACCGTCTCCCTTGGCTGTCTCCCCCTGACCGTCTCCCACGACCGGTTTCCCGCCGGCGCCGGGCGCCGTCGGCACGCCCTCCGGCCGGTCATAATTGATTACCGGGCCACCCTCCCGCACGTGAGAATGAGCCATCTCGACCCGGGAGGACCCCATGAGCCAGGCGTTCCTGACTCTGCATGACCTGCTGCCCGCACAGGAACTCAAGGCGGCGATCGACGCCGGGCACGTGACCCGCAAGGCGCACCCCGAACTGCCGCTGTCGATCTACACCTACACCCGCACGGCCCAGTACGAGCGGGTCTGGAACCAGGTCACCACGCGCTGCCGGGGCCTGGTCGCCGACGACGCCACCGGCCGGATCGTCGCCCTGCCCCTGCCGAAGTTCTTCAACGTGGGCGAGCACGAATCGGGTCAGCCGTACGCGCCCTCCCTGCCCGACGAACCCTTCGAGGTGTACGACAAGGTCGACGGCAGCCTCGCGGTCGTCTTCCACTACGCGGGCACCTGGCGCGCGGCCTCCAAGGGCTCCTTCATCAGCGAGCAGGCGACCTGGGCGCAGCGCCGTCTCGACGGCCGCGACACCAAGCACCTCGTACCCGGCGTCACCTACCTCGCCGAGATCCTCTACCCGCAGAACCGGATCGTCGTGGACTACGGCGACCGACGCGACCTGGTGCTCCTGGCCGCCTTCGGCCGGGACGGCGCCGAGGTGCCGCTCGCCGAAGCCGCCGGGCACTGGCGGGAGATCGGCTCGGTCGTCACCGTATGGCCGGCGATGCCGCTCGCCGAACTCCTCGCGCTCACCGAGTCCAGCACCCTGCCCGGCGGCGCCCCGGCCACCGGCACCGATGCCGAGGGCTTCGTCCTGCGCTTCGCCTCGGGCGTCCGCGCCAAGGCCAAGATCGCCGAGTACGTACGCCTGCACAAGGTGCTCACCGGCGTCACCGAGCGCGACATCTGGCGCAGCCACGGCATCCAGCGCTTCGCCGGCCTGCCCGCCAAGCAGCTCGCCCAGGGCCTGAACTGCAGTGTCGCCGACATCGAGGCCTCGGGCGGCAAGCCGCTCGACGCGCTGCTGCGGCAGGTGCCCGACGAGTTCGACGCATGGGTGCGTGAGGTCATCGAGCGGCTGGAGGAAGCCGCCGCGCGGCGCGAGCGCGCCATCGACGAGGCCTTCGGGTCACTGGCGCACCTGGCCGGTGACCGGGGTGCCTTCGCCCGGGCGGTGCGGGCGCTGCCCGACAGCGGGATCCGTTCCGCGCTGTTCTTGCGTCTGGACCACAAGCAGACCGAGCTCGTCACCTGGCGTGCCGTACGGCCGGAATCGGCCGACCCCTTCACCACCGATGAGGAGAACTGAGCACCGTGTCCGCAGAACCGGAGGCCCCCGAGACCCCCGAGGCCCCCGAGACCCCCGACACCGCCCTCGCCCCCCGGACCCCCGCGCCCCCGGCCCGCCCGGTCGTGCACGTCATGACGGGCCTGCCCGCCTCGGGCAAGACCACCGCGGCCCGGGCGCTCCAAGCGCAGTCCGGCGGCCGGATGCGCCGGGTGAACCTGGACGACCTCCGGGTCATGCTGGACGGCCCCGACCACGGACGCGGCCTCTCGTACGCGCACGAACGGACCGCGCTCGACGTCCAGGACGCGGCGCTGCGGGCCGCCGTGACGGGCGGGTTCGACGTGGTCGTCGACAACACCCACCTCACCCCGCACATCCCCAAGCGCCTCAAGGCGGCCGTCGCCGGCCTCGCCACCTTCGTCGTCCACGACTTCACCGACGTGCCCGTCGAGGAGTGCGTGCGCCGCGATGCCGCACGCGAGCGGCCGGTGGGCGAGGAGATCATCCGGATCCTGGCCGACAAGCACGCGAAGTCCCGCAAGGGAGGCTGGAGGCTGACCGCGCAGTGGCTGAACGACGAGCCCCCGGTCGAGCCCTACGTGGCCGACCCCGCGCTGCCCGCCGCGGTGATGTGCGACATCGACGGGACGCTGGCGCTGACCGGCGACCGCGGCCCGTACGACTTCACCCGCTGCGGGCTGGACCTGCCGAACGAGCCGGTGCGACGCGCCCTGGACGCCTTCCGGCGCGCCGACGGGGACGTCATCGTGCTGCTGTCGGGGCGCAGTGAGGAACACCGCCCGCAGACCGAGGCCTGGCTGGAGCGGCACCAGGTCCCCTACGACGAGCTGTGGATGCGGGCGGCCGGGGACCAGCGCCGCGACGACGTCGTGAAGGCGGAACTCTTCGATGCGCACCTGCGCCACCGCTACGCGGTGCGCGTCTCGCTCGACGACCGGGACCGCGTCGTGGCCGTCTGGCGCCGGATGGGCCTGCCGACCTGGCAGGTCGCCTACGGCGACTTCTGAGCGGGTCTGCGACAGTCGTACCCGTGGAAGTTCCTGCGCGAGCACCTGTGGACGTACTGATCGTGGACGCCGCGAACGTCGTCGGGTCAGTCCCCGACGGCTGGTGGCGGGACCGGCGCGGCGCGGCCGAGCGGCTGCGCGACCGGCTCGCCCGGCGCGGGGCGGGTGAGGAGATCGTCCTCGTGGTCGAAGGCGCGGCCCGGGGCGTCGCATCCGTCCCCGGCGTACGGGTGGACGCGGCGCCCGGGAGCGGCGACGACCGGATCGTGGAGCTGGTGGCGCACTACGCGGAGCGCGGCGAAGGCGGCGCCCTGGTGGTGGTCACGGCGGACCGGGAGCTGCGCGCGCGGGTGGAGGCGTACGGGGCGCGGTGCGCGGGGCCGCGCACCGTCCGCCCGGCCGGATGACGACGGCCGGGAGGCCGGCCCCTCGGCGAGGAGCCGGCCTCCCGGCGTACGGTCCGGCGATCGGATCAGCGGCCCGGCGCGCTGATCAGCGGCACCACGGCACCGTGTCCAGGTTCTTGACGTAGCGGGCGGCCACCCAGCGGTCGTCCTCGTCCTTCTTCGAGACCTTCGCGGACTTGGCGGTCTTCTTCACGGACTTGCCGTCGCCGGCGAAGCCGTCGTTGGGGCCGTCGGTCCGGCCATCGGTGCGGCCGTCGGTGCGGCCCTCGTCACGGCCCTCGTCACGGCCGTCGGTCCGACCGCCGTTGCCGCCCTCGTTGTAGTCGCCGTCCATCCCGGCATTCCCGTCCCCGAGGTCATCGCCCCACGGGCCCTTGCCGTTGTTGTTCCCGCCGTTGTTGTTCCCGCCGTTGTTGTTCCCGCCGTTCCCCTCCTCCCGGTCCTTGCGGGTCTCCAGGAGGTACCAGAGGTCGTTCCCGCCGACCCTCTCCCCGCGCTGCTTGCATTCGAGCGCGATCCTCTGGCCCGACTCGATCTTGCCGAGGGAGTACGAGCGGGTGCTCGGCCTGCTGCGGACCGTCAGCCGGCCGGACGAGACGACCTTGCCCCAGATCTGCCTCTTGACGGCGACGGGCTCCTGGTGGGCTGCCGGGATCTCGGCCATCGGGTCCTCGTCGGCGATGGCGGCGCCCGCGCTGACGAGGCCGAGCACCAGGCTTCCGGCCGTGAGTGCGAGGACGGTCCTGGTGGGCTTCAGCATGAGCCGACTCCTCTACGAAGACAATCGCCCGACCGCGCCACGCGGCTCGGGCCGGCAACCAGGCGGTTGCCACGCACGACTATGGCGAGGGGACGCCGGGACACCCCGGCGGCGCACCGCCGTTTAGCCCGATTTGCCCAATCTGATGGCTTTCGGGCGGATGGTGCTCTCATGAGGCGATCGTCGGGGGGTCGTCGCCCAGGAGACACCCTTTCGGGGGACTACCGCGACCGCCCGTGCTGGCTAGCATTCTCACAACTGCTTGTCGTGCAATCCCATATGCGATTGCACGATCATGCGTGTGTCGGTACGAGGAGAGGTCTCATCATGCAGTTACGCAATGGAGTCGTGGCGAGCGAAATCCCCGGTGCGGTCTGGGTGAAGAGCAGTGCCAGCGTCGGCAACGGCAACTGCGTGGAGGTCGCGGCACTGCCCGACGGGACCGTGGCCATGCGCAATTCGCGCTTCCCCGACGGTCCGGCCCTGATCTTCACGGCCGGGGAGATCGAGGCGTTCCTCGACGGCGCCAAGCGCGCCGAATTCGATCAACTGACCGGATGAAGTCCAAGCCTTAGGCCAAAGCTTGGACGGGCGGGCGACCACGCCCCATTCTGACGACTGAGATCCGCCCCCGGTCACATTGGAGTTCCGCATGCCCGCGCTGCCCGAACCCCGGCCCGACTCCCTGCCCGATCCGCTCGCCCCCGTGGTCCCGCTCGGCGTCGAACAAGGACGTGCGGCGGCCGCCCGGGTGCTGGGACAGGAGCTCAGAGGGTGGCGCGAGGCCCGCGGCCTCACCCTGCGGGACGTCGCACCCGTCATCCGGGGCTCGGTGTCGAAGATCAGCCGGCTGGAGCGGGGCGAGAGCCCGCCGAAGGCGCGCGACGTCCTCGACCTGGCCCGCCACTACGGGCTGGACGAGGAGGAGATGCGGACGGTCGAGCGGCTCCTGGAACACGCCCAGGACTGCGAGTGGTACGAGCAGTACAGCGATGTGACCCCGACCTTCCTCAAGCGCCTGATCCAACTGGAAGGCGAGGCGCAGGAGATCTGCGTCTACGAGAACCTCGTGGTACCCGGGATCCTCCAGACCCCGGCCTACGCCGGGCACATGGTCAGGGCCGTGATGCCCAGCGCCTCCGAGGGCGAGATGGAACGCGTCGTGCAGCTGCGCACCCAGCGCCAACTGCGGCTGATGGAGGGCGAGGTACCGCGCCTGACGGTCCTGCTCGACCAAGGGGTCCTGCAACGCCGCTGCGGCAATGCCCAGGTGATGCGCGAACAACTGCGGCACCTGCTCCGCGCCGGGGACGTCGCCAAGGTCAACATCCGCGTCCTGGAGATGTCCTGGGGGTATTCCGCGGCCCCTCCCTACCCCATCACCCACCTCAAGTTCGCCGACGGCGGGCCGGGCGAGCTGGCGTACGTCGAGCACATCAACGGCGCCAACTACGTGACCCGCCCGCGCGCCCTGGACGACTACCGCAACGCCCTCAGCAACCTCCGCAAGGCAGCGGCCTCCCGCGACCGCAGCCGCCAGCTCATCGAAGAGGCGTTGCTGCAGTACGCGGAGGACTAGGCCGTCCCGGGACGGGCCTCCAGCAGGGGACGCAGCTCGGCGTGCGCCCACCCACCGAGCCGGGTGGGTGTGGTGGTGAGCAGGTCACGGGGCTGCTCGGGCACCAGGCCGCTCGATCCGGCGCTCATGCCGACGATGCCCTCGACCGCCGGCGCGGTCAGCCCGGCGGCGCGCAGGGTGTCCCGGAGCGCGTCCTCGCCGACCTGGTCGAGCCGGACCGTACGGCCGAGGGCCTCGGTGAGGATCCGCGCGACCTGGTGGAAGGTGAGGTCCTCCGGTCCGTGCACGGCCTGCACCGTCCGCCCCCGCCAGCCGTCGTTCAGCAGCCGGACCGCGACCACGTCCGCGACGTCGCGCGGATCGACCCACGGCATCGGGTGTTCGGGGTCGAACGCCGTGTTCAGGACGCCTCGGGAGAGTCCTTCGAGGTCGAGAAGCAGGTTGGTGAAGAAGTACGCGCAGCGCAGGTGCAGCACGTCCGTTCCGGTGGCATCGAGTTCCGTCTCGATCCCCGCCAGGGCGTCGATGTGGCCGACGCCGTGCCGCTTCTCCGCCCCGATGCTGCTGAGCAGCGCCACCCGGCCCACGTCACCGGCCCGGGCTGCCTCCACCAGCGGCGCCGCGGTCTCCAGCGAGGTTCCGATCGGGTCCGGCGCGGTATGGGGGGTGGGATCCACCCAGAACACGGTCCGCGCCCCCGCCACCGCGTCCCCCGCCACCGCGTCTCGGACGAAACCGGCGTCCGTCAGATCGCCGCGGCGTACGTCCACCCGCGCGCGGGTGCCTTCGTCAAGGCGGGCCGGGTCGCGGACCAGGACGCGCGGGCGGACGCCGGCCTGGAGCAGCAGCCGCACCACGCGCGATCCCACGTGCCCGGTCGGTGTGGTGACCAGGATCGTCATCGAGCCGTTCCTTCCGTGCGCCGCCGCCCCGTGGACTTCACCGGAGGAGGCGGCCCACGCCGCCCCACTCCACCCAGTCCTTCGGCCGGAGCTCCGGTGGCGGCGGGGTGGTGTCGGGGCGCCAGTCGACCACGTCGACGAGGTCCGGTTCGAGGATGTCCAGCCCGTCGAAGTACCGCCGCACCTCGTGCGTCTCGCGCACGCGCCCCCAGTGCCCGTGGGTGGTGACGTCCATCATCCGGGTCACGTCGTCCCGCACCACCGGGTCGTCGCTGACGAGCTGGCAGATCACCATGAAGCTGCCCGGCGGCAGCAGGTCCGCGGTCTTGCGCACGACGGCAGCCGGGGAGCGGCCGTCGTCCGAGTCCGGGATGCAGTGCAGGACCGAGACGAACAGCGCCGCGATGGGCTGGTTCCAGTCGAGGAATTCCCGGGTGGCCCCGTGGATGCGCTCGGTGTCGCGCATGTCCATCGGCAGCACCAGCGTGCCGGAGTTGTCGTGCAGCGTGGTCTGGGCGTGTGCGAGGACCATGGGGTCGTTGTCGATGTAGGCGACCTTGCAGTCCTTGTCGATGCGCTGCGCCACCTCGTGCACGTTGTCCTGCGTGGGAAGGCCCGAACCGTGGTCGAGGAACTGCCGGATCCCGTAGTCCTCGACGAGGATCCGCACCACGCGGCTGAGGAAGGCCCGGTTGTTGCGGGCCAGCAGCTGGGTACTGGGCGCGATCTCCAGCAACCGGGCGCATGCCTCGCGGTCGCTGGCGTAGTTCTCCACACCGCCCAGGAGCCAGTCGTACATCCGGGCGACGCTCGGGGTGTGCATGTCGATGAACGGCGGCTGGGACGGGTCCGGCCCTAACTCCATGTGCCCTCCTTGATGGCCCCTGCGGGCCCGCGGCGTCGGCTCATGGTAGAGAGTCGCGGGGTGCCCGCGCCATGCGTTCTCGCATGCTGCCCGGCCCACCGTGGCGCCGGTTCGGGATGCGGGCGCCGGCGCCCGGCGCCACAGTGGGATCCATGGGCATAGACGACTACGGCGGAGGCCCCGGGGCCGAGCAGACCGGGGTCATGGTGGTGACGACCAACGACGCTCCCGGCTACCGGGTCGAGCGGGTCGTCGGGGAGGTCTTCGGCCTCACCGTGCGCTCGCGCCACCTGGGCAGCCAGATCGGCGCCGGCCTGAAATCCATGATCGGCGGGGAGCTCAGGGGGCTGACGAAGACCCTCGTGCAGACCCGTAACCAGGCCATGGAGCGGCTCATCGAGCAGGCCAAGGCGCGGGGCGCCAACGCCGTCCTCGCCATGCGCTTCGATGTGACCGAGGCCGCCGACATCGGCACCGAGGTGTGCGCGTACGGCACGGCCGTCGTGCTGGCGCCCGAGACGGCCTGAGCCGACGCGCCACCACAGCCCGGTTTCCCGTAAGTCCATGACGGCGCTCCGCTTTGTCCATGGGCCCGCCCGCACACGGTCCGCAAGCTGTCAGGTCAGTGAGCGGACCGCAGGGCTCCGGAGCCGTGCGGTCTTCCCCACGAGGAAGCACCGACTCCCGGAGGCCCGATGCGCACCCCCCTCTGGCCGGCCGCAGCCGTGGTCGCCGGTCTCATCGCCACCCTCACCGTGTCCGTACCCACCACCCCGGTCTCCGCGGCCCCCGCGGCCGGACCCCTGACCATCACCTCGCCCGAGCTCTCGGTGAGCGTCGACCGCGCCTTCCCCCGCGTCATCGCCTACACCCGCCGCGCCACCGGTGACGTACTGAACGGCAACGAGGACCCGCTGACCAAGATCGTCGTCAACGGCGCCGCCTACACCCCCGCCGTGACCGCGACGGCCTCCGCGTCCGCCGTCGACTACGCGCTCAGCTTCTCCGGAGTGACCGTCAGGTCCCGTCTCTCCGTGGCCGGTTCGGCCGTGGAGTTCAACGTCACCGCGATCGAGGACACCCCCGCGCTGCGCGTGCACAGCCTCGCCGTCCCCGACCACAGTCTCGTCAGCGTCCGCAGCGACCAGGCCGGTGCCGCGCTCTCCACCGCCCGCATGCACACCGCCACCACCGGCACCGGCGACACCTTCACCCCCGTCACCGCCGCCACGCCCGTGGACGCCGCCGCGACGACGGTCATGTACGGGCTGGTCAACACCGGCAAGCTGGCCGCCGCCATCGACTCCAACTCCCTCTACGACCAGCCCTCGGGCGCCACCGCCCGCGACAACGGCCGCATCAGCAAGCAGGTCACCGACAAGGGCTCCTACCGCAGGGCCGCCCTGTGGAGCGGGGACTGGCTGTACCGGGCGGCGGGCGCGGCCGACACCGACACCGAGCCGCTCCCGTACGCCCGGATCGCGATCACCGCCGACCGCAACGCCGACTCCGTCGTGGACTGGCAGGACGCCGCCGTCGCCTACCGCGACATCTGGACCCCGCCCACCGGCTGGCAGGACACCGCGAACCGGGTCGTCCAGCGCATCCCCTTCAACTTCGCCTCCCAGGCCACCCACCCCTTCACCCAGACCCTGGACGAAACCAAACGCGTCAGCCTCGCGACGGACGGCCTCGGCCAGTTCGTCCTGCTCAAGGGCTACGCCTCGGAGGGCCACGACTCCGCGCACATGGACTACAAGAACATCGGCGGCAAACAGGGCGGCGCGGTCGACCTGAACACCCTCACCACCGCCGGGCACGCCTACAACGCCGACTTCGGCGTCCACATCAACGCGACCGAGGAGTACCCCGTATCGGCCACCTTCGACCCGGCCCACCAGAGCGGAGGGCTCGGCTGGGACTGGCTCGACCAGTCGTACTACGTCGACACCCGCCGGGACGGCCAGTCCGGGCAGCGGGCCAAGCGCCTCCAGGACCTCAAGGCAGCCGCCCCCGGCCTCGACTTCCTCTACGTGGACGTCTGGTACGGCGACGGATACGTGTCCCGCAAGCTCCAGCGCGAGATCGGCGGCCTCGGTTTCCAGCTCGCCACCGAATTCCCCCACACCCTGACCGAGCAGTCGCTGTGGCACCACTGGGCCGCCGACGTCGACTACGGCGGCAGCGACCTCAAGGGCATCAACTCCAGCATCGTCCGGTTCATCGCCAACCACACCAAGGACGACTGGATCGCCCGGAACCCGCTGCTCGGCGGCGCGGAACTCACCGCGTACGAGGGCTGGCAGGGCAAGAAGGACTACCCCGCCTTCCTGAACACCACCTTCGCCGTCAACCTGCCGACGAAGTTCCTCCAGGAATCCCCGATCGTGAAGTGGACCGCCGACACGGTCACCCTCGCGAACGGCACCACCGTCAGCACCGCCGGCGGCGCCCGCACGATCACCACCGCCGGGCGCACCGTCCTGCGCGGCGGCGCCTACCTCCTGCCGCGCGACGGCAAGCTCTACCACTGGAACGACACTGGCGGCTCCACCACCTGGACCCTTCCGGCCGGCTGGAGCACACCCAGGCTCTACCGGCTCACCGACACGGGACGCAGTCTCGTCGGAGACCTCACCGTCACCCAGGGCCGGGTCACCCTCGACGCGACGGCGAAGACCGCCTACCTCGTCACCAACGGCGCCGCGCCCGCCCAGGCCGACCCCGAGTGGGGCGAGGGCACCCCCGTCAAGGACCCCTCCTTCTACTCAGGCGACCTGAGGGCCTGGACGGTCACCGGCGCCGGCGCCGCCGTCACCCGCAACTCCCGGGGCCAGAGCGAGCTGACCATGGCCCACGGAACCTCCCCGGCCGTGGCGCAGCAGCTCACCGGCCTGACCCCCGGCACCTACGCCGCGTCCGTCTGGGTCTCCACCCCCGCCGGCCGGGCCGCCACCCTCGCCGTCACCCCCGCCGGGGGCGCGGCCGCCTCCGTGTACGCCGACTCCTCGCCGCTGACCGACAACCTCGGCGGGAGCGAGAAGAACGGCACCGACGAGCAGCGCATGAAGGTGCTCTTCGACGTCCCGGCAGGCCGGTCCACCGCCACCCTCACGCTCTCCGCGGCGGCCGGACCGGGCACCGTCACCTTCGACGACGTCCGCGTGGTCCGCTCGGCCCGGACACCGCTCGGCGGCCACTACTTCGCCGAGGACTTCGAGCACGTGGACGCGGGCTGGGGCCCGTTCGTCTTCGGCGGCGCCGGCGGCTCCGCCACCGACCCGCGCACCCACATCGCCCAGCGCAACGCCCCGTACACCCAGGCCGGCTGGAACGGGAAGCTGGTGGACGACGTGATCAGCGGGGGCAACTCCCTCAAGTCGCACGAGGAGCGACAGGGCCTGGTCTACCGCACCCTGCCGCAGACGCTGCGCCTGACGAAGGGGCGCACGTACAAGGTGTCCTTCGCCTACGAGAACGGCTTCGGCGGCGACTACCGGTTCATCACCGGCTCGGGCACCGGGGAGACGGCCACCGCCCTGGGGCAGGCCCGCACCGCCACCACCTTCACCCAGACGTTCACCGCCGGGGCGGACGCCTGGATCGGCGTGCGCAAGGTCACGGGCGAGGACTCCCACGACGAGGCGGACCTCGTCCTCGACGACCTCACGGTGGACGACCTCGGCACGGGCGGCGGCGGGGAACTCCTCGTGCCGCAGAGCCGGATGGGCGTCAAAGCCGTCGACAGCCAGGAGACGGCGGGCGAGAACGGCAGCGCCGCCAAGGTCCTGGACGGCAACGCCGCCACCCTCTGGCACACCCAGTGGTACGCGGCGACCGCGCCGATGCCGCACGAGATCACCGTGGACCTCGGCGCCTCCTACGAGGTCTCGGCCCTGCACTGCCTGCCCCGGCAGACGCAGAGCAACGGGCGCATCGCGGACTACCAGGTGTTCACCTCCACCGACGGGGTGACCTGGGGCCCGGCCGCGGCCTCCGGAAGGTTCGCGGACGGCGCCGCGCAACAGGACGTCTCCTTCTCGCCCCGGGCGGCCCGGTACGTCAGACTCGAGGCCTTGAGCGAGGTGAACGGCAACCCCTGGACCTCGATGGCCGAGCTCAACGTCGGCTATCTGCCGTAGACATGAGAGGGAACGAGGCATCGCGATGAGTGGACACGAGTCGGCGGCCGAGGTGTTCGACGCGCTCGCGGAGCGCTACGAGGAGGCGTTCGGCCGCGTCCCCGCACAGGCGCAGGCCCTCGACTGGCTCACCGGCCGACTGCCGAAGGGTGCGCGGGTCCTCGACGTGGGCAGCGGCACGGGCCGGCCCACCGCCGAACGGCTCGCGGCGGCGGGCTGCGAGGTGACCGGCATCGACGTCTCGGCCGAGATGGTCGCCCTCGCGCGCGAGCGGGTCCCGCGGGCCCGCTTCGAGCAGGCGGACGTACGCACGTACGCGCCCGGCGGGGGCGGATTCGACGCGGTGTGCGCCTTCTTCCCGCTGCTGATGATGGAGCAGCGCGAAGTGGCGGCCTCGCTGGAACGGATGGCCTCGTGGGTGGCGCCGGGCGGGTACCTCGTCCTCGCCACCGTGCCGGGCGACATCAGCGGCCTCGCCATCGAGTGGATGGGCCACCAGGTCACCGTCAGCAGCCTGTCCGAGCAGGAGTACGCGACCCGGATCGAGACGGCCGGCCTGGAACTCCTGTACCACCGCACGAGCCTCTTCCACCCCGAGGGCGGCCTCGCCGACCCGGAGGAGCACCTGTTCTGCTACGCCCGGCGCCGCGACAAGCCCTGAGGGCTGCCCGTGGTCCCCGGCGCCGCGCGCCCGCCGCGGACCAGGGGACAGCCCTCACCCTTGCCGCCCGGCGTCGCGGAAGGACTGCTGGGCGCGGAAGCGGCCCGGGGCCATGCCGACGCGGCGGCTGAACAGCCGGCTGAAATACCCGGGGTCGTCGTACCCGACCCTCCGGGCGACCCCGGCGACCGGCAGATCGGTGCGGGCCAGCAGCTCCTTGGCCCGGCTCAGTCTGATGCCGAGGAGGTACTCCTTGACGCCCTCGCCGGTGCTGCGCCGCACCGCCCCGCGCAGCTCCGGCAGCGGTATCCCGAGCCGCGCGGCGTGCTCGGCGACGGAGATCGGCAACAGTGCGTCCCGCGCCAGGGCCTCCATGACGGCGTCGCCGTGCCGGGACACCTCGGCGCGGGCGTAGCGCAGGGCCACCAGCAGCGCGTGTACCGCCGCGGCCGCCTCCACCTCCAGCAGCGGGCCGCCGGTACGGGCCGCCCGGACGATCCCGTCCACCACGTGCCGCACCCCGGCCGTCGCGCTCAACGGGACCAGCGGCCGGTCGGGGGTGACGTAGCCGAGATCGGTGTAGGCCTCCACGCCGTGTCCCGCGAAGTCCACGAAGCACTCCTCCCAGCCGGTCCGCGGATCCGGTCCGTAGTGGTGCTCGACGCCGGGCACGAGCCACAGCAGCGCGGGCGCCGTCACGGGCTGCGGCGGGCGCCCGCCGTGGCTGAACCAGCCCCGCCCCCGGGTGACCACCACGGCCACGTGGTGGTCGAGCGCCCGCGGGCCGACCACCGGCAGCGGCCCCTCCTGCACCCCCACGCCCAGGCAGACCAGCCCGAGCCGGCGGTGGTTGGCGGTGGGGGAGAAGTAGCGCATCCAACTGCTGTACGGGGCGGTGCGGTACGGGTCGGTGCCGTACGGATCGGCGCTGTGGGGTGCGGTGTCGTACGGGGGCGTCGGCATCTGCGGATTGTGATCCACCGCTCCGGGCACCCTCAAGGGGCCACGGGCACCCGCTCGACGCCCACCGGCTCCGCCGCCGGCGCACCGCTCGGCCGCAGCCCGACCACCAGCCCCGCGACCACCACGGCGAGTCCCAGCCACACCGCCGCTCCCGGGACCCCACCGCCCGACGCCGCTCCCGCCCCGGCCGCGGCGAGCGGGGCGAGCCCGGCGAGCAGCCCGGCCCGGCCGGCGCCCACGGCCGCCACCGTCCGGTACCAGAGCAGGAACGCCACCGCCGTCACCAGGACGGCCAGGTAGCCGACCGCCGCCCACTGTCCGGGCCCGAGCGCCGCGAGAGAGCCGGGTCGCTCCACGAGCACCGTGAGCCCCGCCAGCATCACCGCCCCCAGCCACACCGCGTGCACGGACACCCCCCACGCACCGTGGCGGCCCAGCACCGGCACCGCCAGCAACGTGAACCCGGCCTCGCAGCCCAGCGCGAGCGCGGCCCAGCCCACCCCGGCCGCGTCGGTGCGCCCGGCCCCCTCCACGAGCGCGGCCCCGGCGACGACGACGGGGGCGGCCAGCAGCACCCGACGGCTGGGCCGCTGCCGCTCCAGCAGCGGACCGACGAGGGCGAGCAGGACCGGTACGGAGGCCACCGCGACCGCGATGACGGCCGGCTCGGCGTGCGCGACGCCCCGCACCACGGCCACGTTGAACAGCACCAGCCCGCTCGCCGCGATCCCGGCCAGCCACAGCCACTCACGGCCGCGCGGACGCAGCAACGGCACCCGGGCGGCGCGGGCGAGGACGAAGAGGATCACGGCGGCGGCCGCGTAACGGACGGCCTGGGGAGCGAAGAGCGGGGCGCCGGCGAGCGAACGGGAGATGGTGACGCTGCTGCCGACCAGCACCATGCCGACGACTCCCGGAAGCAGGTCACGCGAGGCGGAGGAGGGCGCGGGTACGGGATCGGACGGGGAGGGGTTCATGCGCCCAGCCTCTGCCAGTATTGGACCCATGAGCAGTGCCGAAGAGGGCCGTTCCAAGGGGTCCAAAACCGCCGGGTCGGATTTCCTGCTGCTCGACATCGGCCAGGCGCCGCCCCGCGGCCGCACCGAGTGGCTGACCTCCCGCATCCGCACCGCCATCGCGGACGGCACCCTGCCCGTCGGCAGCCGGCTCCCCGCGGGCCGTGTCCTGGCCGCCGAACTGCGGGTCTCGCGCGGCCTGGTCACCGAGGTCTACCAGCGCCTGGCGGACGCCGGGCAGGTCGCGGGCCGCGGCCGGGCCGGGACGGTCGTCGTCGCCGCCCCCGCGCCCGCCTCCGTCCCCGCGTCGTCCCGCGCACCCGACGAGGGCCCGGCCGCGTCCGCCGACCCCTTCGCACCCCGGCCCGGCACCGCCCTCGTCGACGCGCTGCGCACCGTGCCCTGCCGCATCGACCTCTCGCCGGGGGTGCCGGACCTGACCGCGTTCCCCCGTACGGCCTGGCTCCAGGCCGAACGCCGGGTACTCGCCGGGCTCACCCCGGCCGATTTCGGCTACGGCGCCCCCCAGGGAACGCCCGCGCTGAGGCAGGCGGTCGCCGGCTGGCTCGCCCGCAACCGCGGGATCCGCGCCGACCCGGGCGAGGTGGTCGTCGTGTCCGGCGTCGCCCAGGCCCTGGCCCTGCTGGCTCCCGTGCTGCGCGGGAGCGGCGTACGACGCGTGGCCGTGGAGGACCCCGGCTCCCTCGGGGCCCGGGGGCAACTGGAGTTCGGGCGGCTGGAGACCGTCCCGGTACCGGTGGACGCGGCCGGCATCGACGTCGGCGCCCTCGTCGGCAGCGGAGCGGGCGCGGCGCTGCTCACCCCCGCCCACCAGTTCCCCACCGGGGTGGTGCTCGACGGCGAACGCCGCCGGGAGCTGCTGGCCTGGGCGGCCGGCGGGGGAGTGGTCATCGAGGACGACTACGACGCCGAGCACCGTTACGACCGCGCCCCCGTACCCGCCCTGCGGGCGCTGCTGCCGGAGGCGGTCTGCTACGCCGGGAGCGTCTCCAAGCTGCTGGCCCCGGCCCTGCGGCTGGGCTGGCTGCTGGTCCCGCCGCGGCTGCTGGACGCCGTGGTGGCGCACAAGCGCTACGCCGACCTCGGCAGCCCGGTCCTCACGCAGCTCGTACTGGCGCGGCTGATGGACTCCGGCGAGCTGGAACGCCACCTGCGCTTCGTCCGGCGCCGCCACCGGCGCCGCCGGGACGCCATGCTGCGGGCGATCGGGGCGGCGCTGCCCGGCTCCCGGGTGCACGGCGCGGCGGCCGGACTGCACCTGATGGTCACCTTCGACGGCGCCGGCTTCGAGGACACCGCGCTCGCCTCGGCCGCGCTCGCCCTCGGCGTCAAAGCGCACCCGCTGTCCTGGCACCGCGTCGCGCCGGGCGCGCCGGGCCTGGTCCTCGGATACGCGGCGGGCCCGGTGGGCGACGTAGAGGAGGGGATCGCCCTGCTCGGGGAGGCACTGCGGCAGGTCGCCTGAACCGCCCCGCACGACAGGACCTCGGCACGGGCCCTTCGCGGGCGAACCCTATGCTCCTCGCATGCACCGCAGGTCCGACCCCGGCACGTTCCTGATCATCGCCGTCTGCCACACGGTGCCCCTCGGCCTCGAAGTGGTCCACCGGATCGCCCTCCCGGTCGCGTGAAACTTTTTCCGGAACAGCGGCAACCTCGCGGACGGTCGCGCGTCGTGCGGGGTGTAGGGCGTAGTTCCGCGCCCTCGTCCCGACCGCACGACCGTGGGAGAACCACCGTGATGAACCTCAAGCGCGCCACCTCGTCCGCCGGCCGGGCAGCGCTCGTCACCGCTGCCGCCGCCGGGGTGGCGCTCGCACTCGGCGGCCCGGCCCTCGCCGCAGCGGGAACGCCGTCCGCCGCACCCGCGCACGCGGTGACCAGCGCCACGCCGGCGCCCGCTCCCAGCCTGCCGCCTGCGGGCACCGCGACCCCCAGTGCTGCCCCGAGTGCGTCCGCCAGTGCGGTCCCCACGGCGCCGGCCGGCAGCGGCAAGCCCACCGTGGCCCCCTCGGGCAGCGCCACGCCGACGGCCGCTCCGGGCAGCAGCACCCCGAGCGCAGCGCCGTCGGCCCGGCCCTCGGAAGCGCCGGCCGGCTCCGAACTCGCGCACACCGGCTCCTCCTCGACCACCATGGCCCTGGGCGCCGGGGCCGCCGGGCTCATAGCCGTCGGAGCCGGAGCCCTGTACACGGTGCGGCGCCGCGCCGGCAACTGAGGACCCCCGTGCTGCCACTCGCCCCGGCGACGAGCCCCTTCGCGCCCGGCTTCGGCCGGGCGCGAAGGGGCTCGTGGTCGTTCCTGCTGCGCCGCGACGCCCACGCGCCGGCCGCCCCCGCCTACCCGTACCCGCACCCGTCCGAGCGCCCCGGGTCCGCGGGCACGCCGGCGCCGCCCACCGTCACCGACCTCTACCACGCGCACCGGCTGGGCATGGTCCGCCTGGCGGTGCTGCTGGTGGACGACCTGGCCACGGCCGAGGACGTGGTACAGGACGCCTTCACCGCCCTGTACCGGCGGCACGGAGAGCAGATCAAGGGCGTGGACAACGCGCTGGGGTACCTGCGTACCGCGGTGGTCAACACCTCGCGCTCGGTCCTGCGCCGCAGGCGGACCGCACGCGCCTGGATCCCGCCCGTCACGGCCGACGTGCCCTCCGCCGAGGCATCCGTCGTGCTCGACGAGGCCCACCGGGAGGTACTGGCCGCCCTGGGCCGGCTGACCCCGCGCCGGCGGCAGGTGCTGGTGCTGCGGTACTGGGCGGAGCTCAGCGAGGCGGAGATAGCCGACACCCTCGGGATCAGCCGGGGCGCGGTGAAGTCGAACGCGAGCCGCGGCCTGGACGCGCTGGAACGGATTCTGGAGGGACGGGTATGACGCACGACGGCGAACGCCCGGTCGAACACCGGTTGCGCGAGGCCCTGGGAGCGCGGGCGGACACGGTCACCGTCCGGGACTTGCGGCCCGCCGATCCGCCGGGCTCGTCCCGGCGCGGGCCGGTAGCCGCGGTCTGGCTGCGGCGCCTGACCTGGTCGGCCGCCGGGCTGGCCGGCGCCGCGGCCGCGGTGACCGGGTACCTGGTACTGGGACCCGGGTCCGGGCACGGGCCGGTCAGGCCGGTGCCGCCCGCGGCGCCCGCCGAGATCCCTTCGCCGACGCCGAGCCCGCGGACGCCCTCACCCGAGCGCAGCGAGGAGCCTTCGCCCGTGCCCACGCCACCCGCGACCGGGCTGCCGTCCCCGCGCGCGACACCGACCGCACCCGCGGGCAGGCCTTCGGCGTCGCCGTCGCGGCCCGCGCCGCCGTCCACCTCCCCGGCCTCCGTCTCGCCGACGCCCACGGGTGTCGGCCGGCCCTCGCCGGGCGGCAGCGGGAAGCCGTAGCCCCAGGGGGTTCAGCCGACGGCGGCCGTGCGGGTGTTCTCGACGGCCGCCACCAGCGGGGCGAGTGCGGGAACCCCCGCCGCGGCGTCCAGTGCCTCGCGCAGGGCGGCGTCGTTCGTCGGCCGCGCCTCGCCGAGGAGGGCCAGGCCCGCCTCGCTGACGTCGGTGTAGATGCCCCGCCGGTCGGTGTCGCAGATGTAGCGGTTCAGCAGCCCGCGCTCCTCCAGCCTGCTGACCAGCCGGGTCGTCGCGCTCTGGCTGAGCACCACGGAGTCGGCGACCTGGTGCATCCGCAGGTGGCCGCCCGGTCCGTCGTGCTGGCGGCTGAGCACGTCCAGCAGCGAGTACTCGCGCACGCTCAGCCCGTGGGCCGCCTGGAGTGCCCGCTCGATGTGGGTCTCGATGCGGCCGTGCAGGAGGGAGAGGGCGCACCAGCCCTGGGAAAGGGCGGTGAGTGCGCTGTCGGTGGCCGTCATGGACCTCTCCTCGGGTGCGTTCCGCTGGGTACTCCACCAGGATAGGCGACGGATGCAATAGCCCGCGTTTGCAATTAACCGGCGTCTGCAATTAATGTGGACGCACGTAAGCGGCGCCCGCAATCGTATGCGGCTCCGCAGCGGGCCTTGCGCCGCCACCGCACCACCCCCTCCCCGGAAGGCAGCACCCCTCATGCCTCTCGCTCTCCTCGCCCTCGCCATAGGCGCCTTCGGGATCGGCACCACCGAATTCGTGATCATGGGCCTCCTTCCCGAGGTCGCCACCGACTACGGCGTCACCATCCCGACCGCCGGCTTCCTCGTCACCGGCTACGCCCTCGGCGTCGTACTCGGCGCCCCCCTCATGACCGTCCTCGGCACCCGCGTCCCCCGCAAGCGGATGCTGATGCTGCTCATGGGCCTGTTCATCGCGGGCAACGTCCTCTCCGCCCTCGCTCCCGCCTTCGGCGTCATGCTGGCCGGACGCGTCGTCGCCTCCCTCGCCCACGGCGCCTTCTTCGGCATCGGCTCGGTCGTGGCGGCCGGACTGGTCGCCCCGGAGAAGAAGGCCGGCGCCATCGCCATGATGTTCACCGGCCTGACCGTCGCCAACGTGGTCGGCGTCCCCCTCGGCACCCTCGTCGGCCAGACCCTCGGCTGGCGCGTCACCTTCATGATCGTGGCCGCACTCGGCGTGCTCGGCCTGCTCGGCATCGCCAAGCTGGTCCCCGAACTTCCCCGGCCCGAGGGCGTCCGCATCCGCCACGAAATCGCCGCGTTCCGCAACGTCCAGGTCCTGCTCGCCATGGCGATGACCGTCCTCGGTTTCGGCGGGGTGTTCGCCGCCATCACCTACATCACCCCGATGATGACCGACGTCGCCGGCTTCGCCGACACCTCCGTCACCTGGCTGCTGGTCCTCTTCGGTCTCGGCATGGTCGCCGGCAACCTCATCGGCGGCCGGTTCGCCGACCGCGCGCTGATGCCGATGCTGTACGTGTCGCTCGGGGCGCTGGCCGTCGTCCTGTCGGTCTTCACCCTCACGGCGCACGACAAGGCCGCCGCCGCCGTCACCGTCGTCCTCATCGGCGCCCTCGGTTTTGCGACCGTGCCGCCGCTCCAGAAGCGGGTCCTCGACCAGGCCGCGGGCGCCCCCACGCTCGCCTCCGCCGTCAACATCGGCGCCTTCAACCTCGGCAATGCGCTCGCCGCCTGGCTCGGCGGGCTGGTCATCGCCGCCGGTCTCGGCTGGACCGCCCCGAACTGGGTCGGCGCCGCACTGGCCGCCTCCGCGCTCGTCCTCGCCCTCGTCTCGGGCGCGCTGGAACGGCGTACGGGCGCACGCGCCGCCGCGAGCCGCGTGGTGACGGGCGCCGCCCCCGAAAACGCCGCCGTCCCGGCCCACCACTGACCCGACCCCCGCCCCACCACTGACCCGACCCCCGCCCCACCCGATCCGGCAGGAGCCCCTCCATGTCCGTCACCACCGCCGTCGCCCCCCTGACCACCGAGGACGCCGAGGTCCTCCTCGGCGCCGCCCGCGAGGCCGCCGAAGCCGCCGGGATCGCGGTCAGCGTCACCGTCCTCGACGCGGGCGGCCACCCGCTGGCCTTCCGCCGCGACGACCGGGCCGTCCTGATCTCCGGCGAGACCAGCACCCGCAAGGCTTACACCGCCCTCCAGCTGAACGCGCCGACCGCCGGCCTCACCGAGGCCGTCCTGCCCGGCGGCCCCTTCCACACCCTGCCCACCGCCCTGGACCGGCCGCTGCTGTTCATCGCCGGCGGACTGCCCGTCCACCGCGAGGGCCGCCTCGTAGGGGCCGTCGGTGTCGGCGGCGGAGCCCCCGCCCAGGACCACGAATGCGCCGCCACCGCACTCGCCGCGCTCGTGTGAGAGGGGCCCTCCCGCTCGCGCCGCACCGTTCCCCGTGCCACGTTGGTACGGGGAAAAACGGTGCATGATGCGAGAGACCAGGCAATCCAGGAAGGTCCACGCCATCGCGACGGCAACGGTCGCCGCGCTGGTCGGCCTCGCCGTTCCCGGATGTGCGGGCGGCGGGGGCGAGGCCGGCGCTGCCCCGTCCCCGCGCGCGGCCGCCACCTCCGGGGCCTCCACGGCGGCGCCCGCTTCCGCGACCCCGACGCCCACCCCGTCCCATCCGCTCTCCACCACCCCCCGCGTCATCCCCGCCGTACGGGAACACGCCCCGGCCCGCGGACCCGGCTGGAAGCCCGCCTCCGGCGCCCGCGTGGTCATCGCGCCCGCCGACCGCACGGCCCTCACCGACGAGGCCCGGCTCCTCGCCGGCGAACTCGGCCTCGGCTTCGCGGAGTCCGCCGCCCCGCGCACCGGCGACGTACAACTCGCCCTGGAAGCGGCCCCCTCCGGGAAACCGGAGTCGTACACCCTCACCGTCCAGGGCGGCCGGGTCAAGATCAGCGGCCCTGACGAGGCGGGTGTGTTCTACGGGACCCGCACCCTCAAGCAGGAGATACGCACTGCCGGTTCGGCACCCGAAGGCACCGTCCGCGACGCCCCCGACCGGCCCCAGCGCGGCCTCAACCTCGACATAGCCCGCAAGAACTTCACCCCCGACTGGATCGAGGCCAGGCTCCGCGAGATGGGTGACCTCAAGCTCAACCAGCTCGGCCTGCACTTCTCCGACGACCAGGCCTTCCGGATCCAGTCCGACACCCACCCGGAGATCGTCTCCGACCCCCACCTGACGAAGGCCGAGGTACGCCGCATCACGGCGCTGGCCGCGAGCCGGCACATCACCGTGGTCCCGGAGATCGACTCGCCCGGCCACCTCGGAGCGGTGCTGCGCGCCCACCCCTCACTCCAGCTGCGTGACGTACGGGGCCGGGCCGTCAAGGGCGCCGTCGACATAGCGAACCCGGCGTCCGCGAAACTGGTCGACGAACTGCTGCGCGAGTACCTGCCGCTGTTCCCCGGCGGGGCCTGGCACCTGGGCGCCGACGAATACCAGGCACTGGTCGTCCCCGATCCGCAGGCCTCGTTCCCGCAGCTCGCCACCGCGGCGCGGCAGCGCTACGGCCCGAGCGCCCGCGTGCAGGACCTGGCGACGGGCTGGCTCAACGACCGGGCCGCCGTCGTGCGCCCCTCCGGCAAGGCGCTCAAGGCCTGGAACGACGGCTTCTTCGCCGGGGGAGTGGTCGCGGCCGCCCCCGACCTCCAAGCCGAGTACTGGACGGGCAAGGAGAACGGCGCCCGGCCGCCGCTGGCCTACTTGCAGGCCGGCCGCAAGGTGGTCAACCTCAACGACGAGTACCTGTACTACGTGCTCGGCCAGCCGAACCAGTTCACGTACCCGACCGGCCGCCGCATCTACGAGCAGTGGACCCCGCTGGTACTGCGCGGCACCACCGCGGTGCCCGCGCGGTACGGGCCGCAGGTGCTCGGCGCCCGGCTCGCCGTGTGGTGCGACCTGTCCGGCGCCCAGACCCAGGCCCAGGTGGCCGACGGCATACGAATGCCGCTGGCGGCCCTGTCGCAGAAGGTCTGGGACCCCCGGCCCCCGCAGCTGTCCTGGACCGCCTTCCAGGCCCTCGCGGACAAGCTGTCGTAGCCGGGCAAGGCCGTCGGGGCCGAGGGTTCACGGGGCCTCGTGGCCGAGCGCTCGGTCCCGTTGCTGCCAGCGCCGCCTGATCCACTGGCCCACCAGCGGCAGGGCCGTGAACACGGTGACGATCCACGTCGCGGCGAAGGCCCAGATCAGCGGCTGCGACACGGTCACCGAGGCGGCGACCAGCAGGGCGACGGTCAGCGCGCCGAGCACGCAGGCCGCCACGGCGTGACGCCGGCGGTGTCCGGACCGCAGGCGGCGGTCCAGGGAACGGTCACCCTTGAGTTGGGCCTCGATCGCCGAGAGGGCTCGCCTCTCACGATCGGAGAGTCCGGCTCCGTCCATGACGACGTACCTCCACGGGCTGCCCGCCGGGCGCGGGCCGCAGCCTCTGACCTGCGGCTACCCGGTCTGGAGCGGGTCAATCCCGTGGAGGCACCACGGCCTGCGCCGCAGGTCACCAGATGGAGTTGACCCACTCCGGGTGGTCGATGAACGGGTTCCGGTTGTGCTGGTAGGTATCGAAGATGACCTGGTTGCGGCGCTGCTCGAAGGCGTCCGGCGGATCCATCTGGTTCCACTGCTTGAGCACGCTGATCCGCCCGATCGCGGGCGCCGAGCCGTTGTTGACCTGGTCGTTCGGTTCCAGGTCCGGGAAGCCGTCCCCGCCGTCGTAGCGGACGGCCATGTAGAGCAGCATCCGCGCCACGTCGCCCTTGACCGCGTCGCGCGGCTCGAAGGAGTCGGAGTCGGTGTAGCTGCCCGGGGCCTCGGCGACCGGGCTGCCGCCCATGTCGAAGTCCTTGTTGCCACGGGTGCTGTTGACGGTGACGTCTTCCGGCCTCAGGTGGTGCAGGTCGGTGCCGGGGCCCGTCGCGGTTCCGAAGTCGCCGTGGCTCTTGGCCCAGACGTGCTCGCGGTTCCAGTCGTCGGGGTTCCCGCCGTTGGTGTTCTTGGCCTGGGAGCGGCCCGAGTACACCAGGATGACGTTGTTCGGATTGGCCGGGTCCTGGTCGGTGACCTTGAGGGCGTTCCACACGCCGTCGTAGGTGACCGTGGACTGGTTCTTGATGATCCCGTGCAGTGCGCTCTTGAGCGCTGCGCCGGTCTTGCCCTGGGCCGCCGCGTAGTAGTCGGCGGTGGTCGTGGTGGTGGCGGCTGCGGCGTGGGGAATCGCCGCCGTCCGCTGCTGTCCGGCCGAGGCGGTGGCCGGTATGAGGGCCAGGGCGGCGGCGGTGAGGCCGGCCGCCCAGGGGGCGAGGCGGGAGAATCTCATGACGTGGGGGTACCTCTCCACACGCACCGTCCCCGCCGGTCGGTTGGCGGGGTGTCAGGTGGCAGAGCGAGGCTCACATTGTCATGTATCCAACAGGTGAAAACCATGTGTCGGGAAGGGGTCCGGCCCAGGTGGCAGCCTGGGCCGGACCACGCGTCAGCTGCCCGACGTCACCTGCGGCGCGGGCTCGTACTTGTAGTTGGCCGGGCCGAAGTTCTTCTTGACCGCCGCGTCCCAGGAGCCGTCCGCGACCATCTTCGTCAGCGCGGTGTTGATCTTGCGCTGGAGGTCGGCGTCACCCTTCTTGAGGCCGATGCCGTAGTTCTCGTTGCTCAGGTTCAGCCCGAGCAGCCTGAACTTGCCCTCGTTGCCCTTCTGGGCCGCGTAACCGGCCAGGATGGAGTTGTCGGTCGTCATCGCGTCGGCCTGGTTGTCCTGCAGGGCGACCAGGCAGTCCGAGTAGCTGCCGAGCTCCAGGACGCTGGCCTTGGGCGCCAGCGTCTTGCGGACGTTCTCGGCCGAGGTGGAACCGGTCACCGAACACAGCCGCTTGGAGTTCAGGTCCTCGGCCTTGGTGATCGACGTATCCGTGGAGCGCACGAGCAGGTCCTGGTGCGCGATGAAGTACGGGCCGGCGAAGTCGACCTTCTCCTTGCGCTTGTCGCTGATCGAGTAGCTGGCGGCGACGAACTTGACCTCGTTGTACTGGATCAGCAGCTCGCGGTCGGAGCTGTAGACCTGCTTGAACTCGATCTCGTTCGGCTTGTAGCCGAGCTCCTTCGCGATGTAGGTGGCCACGTCGACGTCGAACCCGGTGTAGGTGCCGTTGGCCTCGCGCATCCCGATCCCGGGCTGGTCGAACTTGATGCCGATCGCGAGCGGCTCCTTGGCGCTGTCACCGGCACACCCCGTGGCGGTGGCGGCGAGGGCGATCACTGCGACGACCGCACCGGCCTTGGGAACCTTCATGCTGCACTCTTTCCTGGGATCGCGGATCACGCGGGAGCGGGACGTACCGGTGCCGGGTAGGGCACGGAGTACGGGGTCGGTACGCAGTGCCGAGCACGTGCGGAACCACACGGTCCGGGTGGCGCGTGTATGAGGAAGCTAGGAAGGTGACGGGCGCAGCGTCACTACATCTGAGGGAAATTTGAGGATAACGATCCGGCTCGGCCGCAGATCCTGCTGTCCTGCAACTCCTCGGCGCGGACGGGCGGATGGGCATTACGGTCATGCCGTGACGGTTCACATGTATTGGGGCTGAAAGGTTCGCAATCGGACGCGGGGAGGTCGCCGCGGATTTCGGCCGTCACGGCGTTCGCTCCGCCTTGATCACCGGCACGTGACAGCATGACTGGGCCATGTCCGGTGAGCGGAGGGGGAGTTCGGTGAGCACAGTACGCAAGAGCCTGGCCAAGGTGGAGATAGCCCTGCGCTGGGATCCCAGCCCGGCCGGGACGCCCGCGCACGACCTCGACATACTGGCCGCCGCGTACGACTCGGCGGCCCTCTACGGTGACCCCGTCTACCTCGTGCACTTCGGCAGCCGCGCGCCCGACGGCACGATCACCCTCAACCGGGACAGCGACACCGGGCAGGGACTCGGCTTCGACGAGGTGATGACCCTCGAACTGAACCGGCTTGCCCCGGGGCTCGGCCGGGTGGTCGTGGGCGTGGTGATCCAGGACCCCGGGCCCGAAGGCGCCCGTACGAAGACCTTCGCCTCCGTGGCCGGTACCGGAGTGCGCATCCGCGAGGGCTACACCGACCTGGCCCGGTCCGACTTCGCGGACGTCGGGGGGTTCAGCGCCGCGACCGTCGCCGAATTCCTCCGGGACCCCTCGGGCGGCTGGTCCCTGGACGCGCGCCCGCGCGGCTTCGACGCCGACCCCGAGCAGTACACGCGGCTGATGGGGGCGCCCCGGCCGTGAGGCGGGCGCCGCTCCGCACAGATCGGGCGGCGGCCACTCGTCGTGCGAGTGACCGCCGCCCGGTCCGGGTGGCGCGCTGCCGCCGTCCCCACGAGGCAGCGCGGGCAGGTCTCCGTCCGGTCATCGGGGACGGTGGCCCACCGGTCTAGGGGGTGGTGCCCGGCGTGATGCCGAGCGAGGGGAGCAGCGCCGCGTCCACGAAGCGCACGAGGTAGTCGGCGTCGGCGTAGCGGCCTTCGAGCACCGGCCTGATCCGCATGACGCCCATCAGCTGTGCGGGCAGGAACTCCACCGCCGGATGGTCCGCGGTGATCTCGCCGCGCGCCACCGCCCGCGCCACCATCGCGTCGAACGCCGCCAGCTCGGGCTCGACCAGCGCCTCGCGCAGCGCCGCCTGGAGCTCCTCGTCGCTGAGCACGGCGTGCCCGAGCGCCTGACTGAGCCGCGTGTCACGACCCGAGGTGCCGGCCGCGATCCGGGCCGCCTCGCGCAGGTCCCCGGCGAGGGTGCCGGTGTCGACCGCGGCGAGGGTGCCCTGCCGGTTCGCGCGCAGGGCGGCGGCGACCAGCTGGGGCTTGGTCTTCCACTGCCGGTAGAGCGTGGACTTGCCGCAACAGGCGCGGGCGGCGATGCCCTCCATGGTCAGGGCTTCGTAGCCGTTCTCGCGCAGCTGCTCCAGGACGGCGTCGTAGAACTCCTGGACCCGCTCGGGGCTGATCTTGGAGCGACGCGCGGAGGCCGGCTCTGTCTGTGTCATGGGTGCGGTCCTCCTCGGCGGCACGGTCCGTCATTCGAGTGTACGGCTACGCCAGCGTATCGGTACACCGGCGTATCGATACGCCAATGTATCGATACACTGGCGTGTCGATGTGTGACGGCCCGGCGGACGAGCTCCGCCCGGCCGCCCGCCGAGTAGAGGAAGCGAGACCGTGGGATGACCACCGAGACGACCCCCGCGGAGCCCCCCACCGGTCCACCCGGACGCGGGCGGGAGCGGCGCCGGCTCCTGCGCGAGCTGCTGCTCGTCGCGGGACTCTTCACCGTCTACAAGGCGGGCCGGATGCTCTCGACCGGCCGCACCGACGAGGCGTTCCGCAACGCCGCGCGGATCTGGGACGCCGAACGCGCGCTGCACCTGCCCGGCGAGGGCGCGGTACAGCGGCTGCTGCTGCACGGCGACACCCTCATACGGTCGGCGAACACCTACTACGCGGGCGTGCACTTCCCGGCGACCGCCCTCTTCCTCATCTGGCTCTACGTCCGGCGCCCCGGCCACTACCTGTGGACCCGCCGCGTGCTCGCGGTCCTCACGGGAGCCGCCCTCGCCCTCCATCTGGCGTTCCCGCTGGCACCGCCGCGGATGCTCCGCGCCGCAGGGCTCATGGACACCGCGCAGGTCTACGGGCCCACCGTCTACCGGGCCGCGCCGGCCACCGACACCCTGGCCAACCAGTTCGCCGCGATGCCCTCCCTGCACTTCGGGTGGGCCCTGATGCTGGCCCTCGGCATGATCGCGGCCACCCGCTCCCGGTGGCGGTACCTGTGGCTGCTGCACCCGTTGGTGACGCTGCTCGTGGTGGTCGGGACGGCCAACCACTACTGGCTGGACGCGGTCGTCGCCGCCGTCCTGCTCGGGGCCGCGCTGCTGTTCGTCCCGCGCCCGGTCACGGGTGGTTCCCGGATCGCCGCCGCGTCGCCGGCCGGTGCGTCTCCCGGCACGGCGCTTCCCGAGGCGGTGTCGCGCGGGGCCGTGTCCTGCGAGGCGGTGTCGCCCGGGGCTGCCCCCGGGGCCGCGTCCCCCGCCGCCGTGCCCTCCGTCGGAGCCGGCCTGCCGGGGCCGCGCCGTGGCCGGGCCGAGTCCGTCGTCGCGGGCGCGGGGAGCCTTCGGTGAACGCCACCGCCCTCGCGGTCGCGCTCTGCCTCGCCTCCGCCGTGGCCTACGCGGCCGCGGCCGTCGCCCAGGAACGCCTCGCCCGCCGTGCCGTCGCCCGCAGCGCCGCCGCGCTGCTCGGCAACGGCGCCTGGTGGTGGTCGGCCGGACTGAACGCCGCCGCCGCGCTGCTGCACGCGGCCGCCCTGCGGTACGGGCCGCTCACCCTGGTCCAGCCCCTGGGCGCCCTCACCCTCGTCGCGGCCGTCCCCCTCGGGGCGCGCGGGGCGGGCCGCCGGGTCGCCGCCACCGAGTGGCGGGGCACCCTGGCCACCGTCGCCGGGCTCGGCCTGCTGCTCCTGCCGGCGTCCGGACCCGCTCCCGACGACACCCTCACGCTGGCCGAGGCCCTCGCCGTCTCCGGCGCGACCGCCGCCGTGATCACCCTGCTGACCCGGGGTGACGTCCGCTCCGGCCTGCGGCACGCCACCGCCTCGGGGCTGGCCTCCGCCGCCGCCTCCGCGCTGACGCAGACCGTGGCGGTGGCGGGCGGCCGGGGAGGGGCCCTGCTGAGCCCGCGGGTGGTCACGGTGGCGCTGCTCGTCGTGGTCTTCGCCGTCGGGGGCATGCTCTTGTCGCAACGGGCCTACCGGGGCGGGCTCGGCGCACCGCTCGCCGTGGTCAACCTGTCCAACCCGCTCGCGGCCGCCGCCATCGGCATGGTCCTGCTCGGCGAACGGCTCCAGGGCGGCGCGCTCGGCATCCTGCTGGCCACCGCGGGCGCCCTCGCCGCGGCGCGCGGGGTGCTGCTGCTGACCCGGACGAGCCCCGGCGACCGGGTGGCCGACCCGGCGCCCGCGCCCGCGACCGCCGCCGCCGCAACGGCCGGCCGGGTCGCGGTGTGAGCGGTTCGACGCTCGACCCGCTCGACGCGCGACCCGCGACCCGCGACCCGCGCGACCCGCGCGGCCCGCACGGTCGGCCGGGCGTCGGCCGGGCCCGCGCCGGCCGGCCGCGCCCGGCACCGGCGACCTCCCCGGAGAACCGATCCCGCCCTCCTCGCGTCCTCCTCCCTGAACGCGCGAGCGAGCGTGCACGAACGAAGCGGAGTGAGCGGGCATGGGCATCATCGGCTGGATCATCCTGGGGCTGCTGGCCGGCGGCATAGCCAAGCTGCTGCTGCCCGGCCGGGACCCGGGCGGACTGATCGGGACCACCCTCATCGGCATCGCCGGTGCCTTCATCGGCGGATGGCTCTCCGCGAAATTCCTCGACCGGCCGATCGAGAACCAGTTCTTCGACGCCGCCACCTGGGGCTCCGCCATCGCCGGCTCGCTCGTCCTGCTGATCGGCTACCGCCTCCTGTTCGGCAACTCCCGCCGCTGACCGCGCCCGGGCCGACGCCTACGCTGGTCACCGCGCGACGCAGACAGCGAAGGAGCCGGAGCGAGATGACCGTCAAGCCGATACCCACCGCCGACCTGTACGACCGGTACGGAGAGGCCCTCGGTCTGTGCACCACCCCCTTCCGCCGGATCGGCGGCCGCGCGGTGTTCGCCGGGCCGGTGCGCACCCTCTCCTGCCACGAGGACAACGCCCTGCTGCGGGAGCTCGTCGGCACACCGGGCGAGGGCGCCGTGCTCGTGGTCGACGGTGGTGGCTCCCCGCGCACCGCGCTCGTGGGCGACCTCATCGCCGGAGCCGCGCTGCGCAACGGCTGGGCCGGACTGATCATCAACGGCTCGGTCCGCGACAGCGACGCCCTCGGCCGCCTCGACCTCGGCATCAAGGCCCTGGGTACGATCCCGCGCAAGAGCGGCAAGACGGGCGCGGGCACCGTCGACGAGCCCGTCACCATCGGTGAGGTCACCTTCCGTCCCGGGGACATCGTCTACGCCGACGACGACGGGGTCGCGGTACTCCCGGCCGGTTCGCCCGCCGCCTGATCCACCGGGGCGTCCGGCCCCTGCGCCGCCGGCACGGGCACTCGACGCGGGGACGACATCCGGCCAGTGCCGCTCCGCGCGCCCTGGCGTCCCCGGGCCCGGCCGGGTTTCACTGCGGGCCCATGAGACGACACAGGATCACGGGCCTGCTGGGCGCGCTCGCGCTCGCCGTGGGCGCCCTGGCCGCCGCGGGACCCGCGAGCGCGGCCACGGCCGGCGCCGCCACCACGGCCGCCACGTCCACCGCGGCCCCCGGCGACGGCCGACCCGGGCAAGACCCGCCCGCCGAGTTCGGCACCGACTGGCACGACCCCCTCACCGCCGCTCCGTCCGTGGCCCGGCCCGGGACCAGGTCCTGCCAAGTGACCCTGGCCGAGGCCCAGTTCCGGGACTTCACCCCGTACCGGGGCAGTTACGCGCCGCCCACCGGCTGCGGCCGGGGCGACTGGGCGGAAGTGGTGCTCCGCCTCGACGGCAAGGTCAAGGGCCGCCAGTACGACCGCCTCGGCAACCTCAGCGTCGGCGGCGTCGAGATCCTGAGCACCTCCACCCCCGAACCCTCGCCCGAGGGCATCACCTGGTCCGTCGAGAAGGACGTCACCCACTACCGGGACACCCTCAGCCGCCCGCAGCCCGTGGAGATGCTGATCGGCAACGTCGTCGACGACACCTACACCGGTGTCATCGACGTCAAGGTCACCCTCACCTTCTACGCCGCCGAAGGCCGCACCCGGCCGGCCGTCACCCCCGACCGCGTCATCCCGCTCACCACCCCGTCCGTGACCACCCCGCGCAACACCGAACGGCTCCTCGCCGAGGTGTACGCCACCGGTTCGGGCGGCGGGTGCGAGGAGTTCTGGTACCTGACCACGCCCGACGCCGCCCCGTACTCCTGCAAGGCGGCGGACGGCCCCTACCGCGAGGTCCGCGTGCTGGTGGACGGGCAACTGGCCGGTCTCGCCGCACCGTTCCCCACCGTCTGGACCGGCGGATGGTCCAACCCGTTCCTCTGGTACGTCACCCCCGGCCCCCACGCCTTCGACGTTCAGCCCCTGCACTACGACCTCACGCCCTACGCGGCGCTCCTCAACGACGGCCGCCCCCACCGCATCGAGGTGTCGGTGGCCGGGGTCCCGGCCGGGCAGAGCGGCTGGAGCACCCCGGCGAACCTGCTGCTGTGGCAGGACCGGGGCCGTGCGGTGGTCACCGGCGCCCTCACCCGGCACGAGGAGAGCGATCCGGCCAACTCCGTCCGCTGGACGCCCGGGACCGAGCACCGGCTCGACACCGGGGCGGGCCACTCCCTGACCGTCGCCGGACACCTCGACACCTCCCACGGCCGGGTCACGACCACGGTCAGCCGGGCGGTGCGCAACACCTCCGTGCACCGCTGGACCGAGGGCGAGGACCTCGACGCGCTGTCCGCGCGGTGGACCGACGAGGAGACCGTGTCCCACGGGGAGGCCGCCACGACGACCCGGCGCACCTACACGATGGACGGTGAAACCACCCTGGGCGCGGGGGGCCGGCTGCGCACCGTCCTCTCCCTCGGCGACAGGGCGGACACCTCCACCCTGCGCGGCGGCCGCCAGGTCGGGTGGTCGCGGCTGGAGGACACGTACGCGGGAGACGCGAGTTACACCGCCGACGTCCCGCGCGAGCAGCGGCACGCCGTGGGCACCACGACGGTGCGCTACCGGCTGTCCGGTTCCGAAGCCGGCTGCTACGACCGTACGGTCGCCACCGCGCAGGGCGTGCTCACGCAGGACCGCCGGCGCTGCTGACGCAGAGCGCCCGGGTACCCGTACATCGGGTACCCGGGCGGTGAAGGGCCTCTTTAGTACGGGCCGTTGACGTTGTCGATCGAACCGTAGCGGGCGGCCGCGTAATTGCAGGCGGCGGTGATGTTCGCGACCGGGTCGTAGGAGTTCAGCGAGGTTCCCGGTACGTGATAGGCGCGGAAGGTCGGGTCGATGACCTGGAGCAGCCCCTTGGAGGGGATACCGGCCGCGGCGTTGGAGTCCCAGTTGTTGATCGCCATGGGATTGCCCGAGGACTCGCGCATCACATTGCGCAGAATTCCGTTGTAGCTGCCGGGAATACCGTGCTGGGCCATGATGTCCAGCGACTGGCGGATCCAGCCGTCGAGATTGTTGGTGTAGGAGGTGGTGGGCCGCGCCACGGCCTGGACCGCCGTCGCCGTCTTCGGCGCCGTGCCGAGGGTCAGCTTGATGCCGGGCCGGATGACCGAGGGGTTGGCGCCGACGACGCTCTTGTTCGCCTCGTACAGCTGCTGCCAGCCGCCTGCGACGGAGTGCGCGGCCGCGATCTGCGAAAGGGTGTCACCGGCGACCACGGAGTACGTGGTGGGAGCGGCGGTGGTCTCCGTCGCGCCGGCCGTGGTCGCACTGACCAGCGGGAGGGCGAGGGCCGCTCCGCCCGTGCCGGCCACGGCCAGCTTGCGGGCGATCGGGTGCTGCTTCGGCCGTCGGTGCTTACCCTTTGGGCGCATGGCGCAATTCCTCACGTGGGGGTACGGGAGAGCCCTCGTGGCGACCGGTTTCGACGGGCGGCCACTGGGAACGAGGTGACCGTAGGCGAATCCTGGCGACCGGAACAAGGCGTGAATTCCGCTGGGTGATCGACATACCGCATGACGCCCGGTAAATGACCTTGGGAATGCGTTCCCCGGAAAGCCAACTTTCTTTCCGGGGAAAGGGAATCGGGCCTTTCCGGGAATTGATGTTGACGCGCCCCGAGTGACTCACATCACGAGCGGACGGGCCTCTCGCCAAACCGGGGCAACTTCCCCCTCCGAGTGGCGGATTGGGGCGACCGGGCTGTTATGCGCGAATCGCCCATCAAGGACTTATTCCGGCATGCCGAGCCCCCGTCCGTGCCGTATCAGCGCCGTCCGGTGAGGAGCCGGTCGTCGTGCCGGAGCCCGGTCAGCGCCGCGAGGGCGTCCGTCACCACGCCCTTCGAGGCCGGCAGCAACGGGAGGCGTACGCCCGGGGAGGGGATCCGGCCCTGGGCGTGCAGCACCGCCTTGATCACCGCCGGGTTGGGCTCGGCGAACAGCGCCGCCGAGAGCCGGGCCAGGGCGTGCCCCAGGGCCCGGGCCCGAGCGACGTCCCCCGACCGCCACGCCGAGGTGAGCTCGGCGTACCGCTCCGTCGCCACGTGCGCGGAGGCGAGGATCCCGCCCGCCGCACCGAGCGCGAGCAGCGGCGAGAGGTACACGTCGTCACCCGCCAGGAATGCGAAGCCCGCGGGGAGTTCGCCGAGCAGCGCCACCGTGTCCTGGTCGATCCCCCCGGCCGCGTACTTCACCCCCGCCACCCCGGGCAGTTCCCCGAGCGCCCGCAGCGCGGCCGCGTCCAGCGGCTGCCCCGTCCGGTACGGGACGTGGTACACGATGAGCGGTACCGGACTCACCTCGGCCAGCCGTGCGAAGTGCGCCGTCACCCCCGCCGCCGAGGGCCGCACGAACGGCGGCACCGTCACCAGTGCCGCCATCGCCTGCGGCCACCGGGCCAGCCGCGCGAGCGCCGCTTCGGCGGCCCGGGTCCCGCTCGCCCCGGCGCCCACCGTCAGCGGCGCGCCCCGCTCCCGGCAGACCCGGGCGCACACGGTGGTGACGAGGTCCCGCTCCGCCTCGTCGAGCGCGGCCGCCTCCGCGGTGGTACCGAGGGCCACGATCCCGGTGGCACCCGCGTCCAGTACCTCGTGCGCGAGGGATTCCAGCGTCCCGGCGGCGACGTCCCCGCCGGGAGTGAAGGGGGTGATCAGGGGGACGTGGACCCCGTGGAGCGGAAGGTCGCGTGCCGTGTGCCGCGCCGTGTGCTGTGCGAGGTGCTCCGCTGGCCGCCGCGCGCTGTTTCGTGTCATGTCCCGTGCCATGCCGAACAGCTTCGTGGCGCCCCAGCATCAAATCCAGTGAGCGTTCCTTACCTGAACCGTAAGCTGGGCCGATGCTCGACGTACGCCGCCTGCGCCTGCTGCGCGAACTCGCCCACCGGGGCACCATCGCCGCCGTCGCCGAAGCCCTCGCTTTCAGCCCGTCGGCGGTGTCCCAGCAACTCGGCGTCCTCGAACGCGAAGCAGGTCTGCCCCTGTTGGAGCGCACCGGCCGCCGGGTCCGGCTCACCCCGGCCGGCCACAACCTCGTCCGGCACGCCGATGCCGTCCTGGAACGGCTGGAGCAGGCCGGCGCCGAACTCGCCGGAGCCCGCCTCGGCCTCACCGGAGCCCTGCGCATCGGGTCCTTCCCCACCGCCACGCGGGCCCTCGTCCCGGCGGCCCTGGCCGCCCTCTCCCGCCGCCACCCGGGGCTGGAGCCGATGGTCCGCGAAACCGATCCGGCGGCGGTCGCGCACGCGCTGCGCGCCGGTGAGCTCGACGTGGCCCTGGTCCACGAGTACGACTTCGTCCCCGCGGCGCGGGAGCCGGGCCTGGCCACCGAGCCGCTCTTCGAGGAGGCCATGTACCTCGCCGCCCCGGCCTCCGCCGGGCCCGCGGGATGCCCGGCGCAGACCCGGACCGGCCAGGAGGAGGTACTGCGCCGCCACGCCGAAGCGCCCTGGATCACCGCGGTGCCCGGAACGCTCTGCCACGCCATGACCGTACGGGCCTGCCGGGCGGCGGGCTTCGAACCCCGGATCCGGCACCAGGCCGACGAGTTCGCCACCGTCCTCGCCCTCGTCGCCGTCGGTCAGGGTGTGGCCGTCGTCCCGCAGCTCGGCCTCACCGGCTGCGACCACGACCGCGTGGTCCTCACCCGGCTGCTCATGGCACGACGGACCCTGCTCGCCTTCCGCAGCGGAGCGGCCGGCCATCCCGGTGTCACGGCGCTGGGCGCGGCGCTGCGGGAAGCGCTGCCCTCCCCACTGGCCGGATCCCGCGCCATCGGGTGACGCAACTCCCGTACGGGGCGGCGTCCGTGTACGTTCGGTCATCCGGACAGAGCCGACCAGAACGGGGTACGAAGTGACGCATCGCGTACGAGGGGTCATCGCGCGGAGCAAGGGCGCGCCCGTGGAGACGACCACGATCCTCGTGCCGGACCCGGGCCCCGGCGAGGCGCTGGTCAAGGTGCAGGCCTGCGGGGTCTGCCACACCGACCTGCACTACCGCGAGGGCGGGATCAACGACGAGTTCCCCTTCCTCCTCGGCCACGAGGCGGCCGGCATCGTGGAATCGGTCGGCCCCGACGTGACCTCCGTCGCCCCCGGTGACTTCGTCATCCTCAACTGGCGCGCCGTGTGCGGCGACTGCCGCGCCTGCCGGCGCGGCCGCCCCTGGTACTGCTTCGCCACGCACAACGCGGCACAGCCCATGACCCTGGAGGACGGCACCGCGCTCTCCCCGGCCCTCGGCATCGGGGCCTTCGCCGAAAAGACCCTGGTGGCGGCCGGACAGTGCACCAAGGTCGACCCGGCCGCCTCGCCCGCCGCGGCGGGGCTGCTGGGCTGCGGAGTGATGGCGGGCCTGGGCGCCGCCCTGAACACCGGCAACGTCGGCCGCGGGGACTCGGTCGCCGTCATCGGCTGCGGGGGAGTGGGCAGCGCGGCCGTGGCGGGCGCCCGGCTGGCCGGCGCCTCCCGCATCATCGCCGTCGACCTCGACGACCGGAAGCTGGAGTGGGCGCGGGGCCTGGGCGCCACCCACACCGTCAACGGCCGCACCGAGGACGTGGTCAAGGCCGTGCAGGAACTGACCGGCGGCAACGGCGCGGACGTGGTCATCGAGGCCGTGGGCCGCCCCGAGACGTACCGGCAGGCCTTCTACGCGCGCGACCTCGCCGGCACCGTGGTGCTCGTCGGCGTCCCCACACCGCAGATGCAGCTCGACCTCCCGCTCCTGGACGTCTTCGGGCGCGGCGGAGCCCTCAAGTCCTCCTGGTACGGCGACTGCCTGCCGGAACGCGACTTCCCGATGCTGATCGACCTCTACCTCCAGGGCCGGCTCGACCTGGACGCCTTCGTCTCCGAGACGATCCCGCTGGACGCGGTCGAGGCGGCCTTCGAGCGGATGCAGCGGGGAGAGGTGCTCCGCTCGGTGGTCCTGATCTGACACAGCCGACGCCGGTCGGGCCTGGCGTTCGCTTATGGTGCGATCATGAGCGAACAACAGGCCCCGCGGCAGGCCCCCTTGCAGCCCATGCCCACCGACTGGCAACGCGCCCTGGCGGTCGTCGCCCATCCGGACGACCTGGAGTACGGCTGCGCGGCCGCCATCGCCGACTGGACGGACGGCGGGCGGGAGGTCGTCTACCTCCTGGCCACGCGGGGCGAGGCGGGCATCGACACCACCGCACCGGCCGAATGCGCCTCGGTGCGCGAGGCGGAGCAGCGGGCGAGCGCGGCGGTCGTCGGGGTGTCGACCGTCGAGTTCCTCGACTACCGGGACGGCGTGGTCGAATACGGCCTCGGCCTGCGCCGGGACATCGCCGCGGCCATCCGCCGCCACCGCCCGGAACTCGTCATCACCCTCAACCACCGCGACACCTGGGGCGGCGCCGACGGCGGCGGCGTCTGGAACACCCCCGACCACAAGGCCGTCGGCCGGGCCACGCTGGACGCCGCGGGTGACGCCGGCAACCGCTGGATCTTCCCCGAACTCCTCGCGGAGCAGGGCCTGGAGCCCTGGGACGGAGTGCGCTGGGTCGCGGTGTCGGGCACCACCACGCCGACCCACGCGGCCGACGCGGGCCCGGGCTTCGAACGCGCCGTCCAGTCGCTGCTCAAGCACGAGGCGTACATCGAGGTGCTGACCGACCAGGACCCGCAGGAGTACGTCCGCACCTTCCTGACGGACAACGCCCAGCGGGCGGCGGCCCGGTTCGGCGGCCGGCCGGCGGTAGCGTTCGAGCTCTTCCCGCGCTGACCGGCACCCCGCTAAGCTGACGGTCCGTCAATCCGTGGGCCTACGGTGATCGGGGTAGCGGTGATCGACACCACCAGTACGGACATCGCGCAGGGCGAGGAGCGGATCCGGCTGGAGGTGGCGGACACGGTCGCCGTCCTCACCCTCTGCCGCCCGGACCGGCTCAACGGGTGGAGTTGGGAGTCCACCCGCCAGCTGGGCCTGCTGGCCGACCGGATCCGCTTCGACCCGGGCGTACGGGTGGTCCTGCTGCGGGCCGAGGGCAGGGCGTTCTGCGCCGGGATCGACGTCAGGGCCCCGGGCGGCGACATCACGGGGGAGAGCGCCGCCGAACGGACCCGGAACTACTACGAGGGCATCCGCTGGGTGCACGAGCGCTTCGCCGTCCTCGCCGGGCTGCCCCAGCCGGTGGTCGCCGCGGTGCAGGGCTACTGCCTCGGCTTCGGCTTCGAGCTCGCCCTGATGGCCGACGTCCGGGTGGCCGCCGAGGACGCGGTCTTCGCGCTGCCCGAGGCGGCCCTGGGCGTCGCGGTGGACGCGGGCGGCGACCTGCGCATCGCCCGCGACGCGGGCGCGGGCTGGGCGAAGTTCCTGGCCCTGACCGGCCGCCGCATCGATGCCGCCACCGCGGAACGCCGGGGCCTGGTGCAGCTCGTCGTACCGGCGGCCGAGCTCGCAGCCACGGCCCGCGCGGTGGCCGCGGAGATCGCCGCCAACGCGCCGCTGGCCGTCCAGGGCATCAAGCGGGCCGTCGACGCCTATGCGGACGCCGCCCTCCCGGCGGCCCTCGACCGGGCGGCGATGACGGCGGCCCTCACCCTCACCTCGCGCGACGCGAGCGAGGGCTACGGAGCGAAAGCCGCCCGCCGGCCGCCGCACTTCACGGGAACGTGAACCGGCGACGCCGCGCACCACGCACCGCCCGCTGACCGCCTCACGGCTCACGCCTCACGGCTCACCCCGTGAACGGGCCGCGCCCGAGTTGCTCCCGCACCGGCACCACATCAGGGTTGACCAGGGACCGGCGTTGCCAGTTCGCGCCGTCGACCACCAGGGTGTGCCCGGTGATGAAGCGGGCGTAGGGGGAGGCCAGGAAGGTGGCGGCCCAGCCCAGCTCGCGCGGCTCCCCGACCCGCAGGGCCGGCTGGCGGGCGGCGAGGGCGCCTGCGGCCACGGTCCGGTCCAGGCCGTCGCGGATGTGCCGGGCCATCTCCTCGTGCGGGAACAGCCCCGGAACCAGGCCGTTGATCCGGATGCCGTACGGGCCCCACTCGACGGCGAGCGTCTCCACCAGGTTCTTCACCCCCGCCTTCGCGGCGGCGCTGTGCGCGAAGCCGGGGCCGCCGGTCCAGGCGTAGGAGGCCCCGATGCTGACGATCGACCCGGGCGTGCCGGCCGCGAGGTGGCGGCGGCCGAACTCGCGGGTCATGAACCAGGTGCCGGTCAGGGTGATGTCGACCACCGCCCGCCAGGCGTTCGGCGACAGGTCCTCCGCCGGACAGGGGAAGTTCGCGGCCGCGTTGTTGACCAGCACGTCCGGCGTCCGTCCGGAGGCGGCCGCAGCCGCGTCGAAGACCTCCGCGACCCGTTCGTGGTCCCGGATGTCGCAGACGGCGGCCGTCACCCGGCCCGCTCCGGGGACGGCGGCCAACTCCGCGCACGCCGCCTCCAGCGGCTCCGGGCGGCGCCCGGCGATCACCACGTCCGCGCCCAGCCGCGCGAACTCGGCGGCGATCGCCTTGCCCAGTCCCGTCCCGCCGCCGGTGACGAGTACGGCCTGCCCCGCGTACGTGCCGGCGGGCAGGGCGGCGGCACCGGAGGGTGGCGGCGCGGGGAGCCCGCGCGGAAGGTTCTTCACGCGTCCATCGATAGCGTGCGGGCGTCCAGATCACCATCCCCGCGCGGCCACGAGCCGTCCTGCGGCCGTTCCTCCCGCCACGGCCTAACTCCCCGGGTCGTAGGCCTGCTTGGTCGCACAGGTCCACACGACCGGCTTGAGCCCGCCGCTCGCGTTCACGGCCGCCCCGCCCACCCGGCCGTCGTCCGACACGGCGTCGGCCATGCTGGCCCCGCCCGCCGCGAGCCTCGGCAGCGCCTTGACCGGGCCGGAGCCCGGCCACAGCTGCGCCTGGTCCGGCAGGATCGGCTGCTCGGGGTGGAACTTGGCGGTGCCGACGCTCACGCCGGTCGTCGCACTGATCGCCTCGAACGTGCCGTACGGGTGCGTGCTGAGGACGCCCGGGGTGGCGCCGGGGGCCGTGTGCGGGGGAGTCCACACCCACGGCGTGTACTCGTGCCAGGGTCCCTGCCAGTCGTAGCCCACGATCCGGGTGCTCTCGTCGAGGTCCTGGACGTAGCTCTCCTCGTAGGCGCCGGTGCCGGTGGGGGCCAGGAGCCGGGCGGCCGTCCCGTCGGCCGGCCACAGAACGGGGTAGGTCCCGTGGAGGTGCTCGCCGGTCTCGGGCACCTCGTGGTCCTGCTCGGCCTGGCCGAGGATGTCCCCCGCGCGATTGATGCCCGTGACCATCTTGATCCGGGTGCCGGGACCGGCGTCCGCCGGAAGGGGCAGCTCCCGCACCTTGCGGCCGTCCTTCCACACCGTCCCCACCCAGCTGTCGGAGCGGGAGACGACGAACCCGGCGTCGTTGACGTCGGCCTCCAGGTCGGACCCGTCGCTCTCCGGCAGCAGGGTGATCGCCGCCGCGCCCTGCTGGTAGGTGAACAAGGTGGTCTTCCCGAGGGCGTCGAGCACCCCCACCATCAGCCCGTGGGCGTTGACGGCGAGCACCTGCCCCCTCTGGTCCGGGTCGGTCAGCGGGACCCGGTGGACCGTGGTGCCGGTCCAGTAGACGGGTTCGTACCCGGAGACCCCGACGGCGAGGTCGCCCGCGCCGAGGTCCATGACGCCCTGGGAGCGCCGGGCGTCGCGCTCGTACGTGTCGGCCCCCAGCGAGCCGAGCACCTGGATCCGCGGTGTGCACGTGGCCGCCGCGCCGGCCGTGGCGGCCGGCCCTCCCGCGGTGATCAGTCCTGCCACGACCACGGCCGCGGCGGCCGTGACCGCGCCGCGCCGGATGCGAACGTCACCCATCGGTCAAGTCCCCCCTGGGAAGTGTGCGTTGCGGCGGTGTCATGTCCCCCTGACACCTGCCGTTCGATGCTAACCGGATCGAACGGTTGTGCGCCGGTGAACGGCGGAGCGCGTCCGCGACGCGCGCCGATGACGTCGATACCGGCGGCCGCAACCGTTCCCAAACAGGCAAGCGACCGCTTAGTATGCGCTCGGAGTGTGGTTCCTCGACGGCGGCTGGAGGCCCCGGATGCAGGCATGGCGCGTACATACCCCCGGCGAGCCCCGCGAGGCCATGCGCCTCGAAGAGGTGCCCGAACCGGTACCCGGCGAGGGCGAGGTACGGCTCAAGGTACTCGCGGCGAACGTCAACTTCCCCGACGCGCTGCTCGCGCGCGGCCAGTACCAGATCCGGCCGCCGCTGCCCTTCACGCCCGGCGTCGAGATCTGCGGCGAGACCGAGGACGGCCGCCGCGTCATCGCCAACCCGAGCATGCCGCACGGCGGTTTCGCCGAGTACGTCACCGCGCCCGCGCGCGCCCTGCTGCCGGCCCCCGGCACACTGGACGACGCCGAGGCGGCCGCCCTCCACATCGGCTACCAGACCGGCTGGTTCGGCCTGCACCGCCGGGCCCGCCTCCGCGCCGGCGAGACGCTGCTCGTGCACGCCGCCGCCGGCGGGGTCGGAAGCGCCGCCGTCCAGCTCGGCAAGGCCGCCGGGGCCACCGTGATCGGCGTCGTCGGAGGCAAGGCCAAGGCCCGCACGGCCGAGGAACTGGGCTGCGACCTCGTCATCGACCGCACCGGCGAGGACATCGTCGCCCGCGTCAAGGAGTTCACCGGCGGCTGCGGAGCCGACGTGGTCTACGACCCGGTCGGCGGTGACGCCTACACCGCCTCCGCCAAATGCGTGGCCTTCGAGGGCCGGATCGTGATCGTCGGCTTCGCCGGCGGCACCGTCCCCGCCCCGGCGCTCAACCACGCCCTCGTCAAGAACTACGCCATCCTCGGCCTGCACTGGGGCTTGTACGCCGCCAAGGACCCGGCCGCGATCCTCGCCTGCCACGACGAACTCACCCGTCTCGCCGCCGAGGGCGCCGTCAGACCGCTCGTCAGCGAACGCGTCCCGCTCGCCGCGGCCGCCGACGCCGTACAGCGCGTCGCCGACGGCACCACGACCGGACGGCTGGTCGTCGTGCCCTCCCTCGACGGAGGTACCCGGTGATCACCGCCGAGGAGCTGCTCACCCGCGTCCGCGACCTGCTCGCCGCCCACCCGCCCGCCACCACCGCCCCCGCCGACTTCCTGCGCGCGCGCTTCGACGCCGGACTCGCCTGGGTGCACTACCCCGAGGGCCTCGGTGGCCTCGGCGCACCCCGCGCCCTGCAAGCCGTCGTGGACGGCGAACTGGAGGCCGCCGGAGCCCCCGACAACGACCCGCGGCGGATCGGCATCGGCCTCGGCATGGCCGCGCCCACGATCCTCGCCTACGGCACCGAGGAGCAGAAGCGCCGCTTCCTGCGGCCCCTGTGGCTCGGCGAGGAAGTCTGGTGCCAGCTCTTCAGCGAGCCCGGCGCCGGCTCGGACCTGGCCGCGCTCGGCACCCGCGCCGTCCACGACGAGGCGAGCGACGAGTGGACCGTCGACGGCCAGAAGGTGTGGACCTCCAGCGCCCACACCGCCCGCTGGGCCATCCTCATCGCCCGCACCGACCCCTCCCTGCCCAAGCACCAGGGCATCACGTACTTCCTCTGCGACATGCACGCCCCCGGCGTCGAGGTCCGCCCCCTGCGCCAGATCACCGGCGAGGCCGAGTTCAACGAGGTGTTCCTCACCGGCGTCCGCATCCCCGACAGCCACCGGCTCGGCGCCGTCGGCCAGGGCTGGGCGGTCGCCCGCACCACCCTCATGAACGAACGCGTCTCCATCGGCGGCATGCGGATCCCCCGCGAAGGCGGCATGATCGCCCCCGTCGCCGCGGCCTGGCGGGAACGCCCCGCACTGCGCACCCACGCCCTGCACCAGAGGCTGCTGGAACTGTGGGTCGAGGCGGAGGTCGCCCGGCTCACCGGCGAACGGCTGCGCCAGCAGCTCGCCGCGGGGCAGCCCGGCCCCGAGGGCAGCGGCATGAAACTCACCTTCGCCCGCCTCAACCAGGAGATCAGCGGCCTGGAGGTGGAACTCCTCGCGGAAGAGGGGCTCCTGTACGAGGACTGGACGATGCGCCGCCCCGAGATCGTCGACTTCACCGGCCGGGACGCCGGCTACCGCTACCTGCGCGCCAAGGGCAACAGCATCGAGGGCGGCACCAGCGAAATCCTCCTCAACATCGTCGCCGAACGCGTCCTGGGCCTGCCGCCCGAGCCGCGCGACGACAAGGACCTCGCCTGGAAGGACCTGGCCCGATGAGCGCACCCTTCGACCTGCTCTACTCCGAGGCGGAGGAGGAACTGCGCTCCGCCGTACGGGCCCTGCTCACCGACCGGTGCCCGCCCGCGGCGATCCTCGCCCGGGTCGAGGGCGGCCGGCCCCACGACCCGGGGCTGTGGGAGACCCTCGCCGCCGGGATCGGCGCCGCCGGACTGCTCGTCCCGGAGAAGCTCGGCGGCCAGGGCGCCGGTCACCGCGAGGCGGCGGTGGTGCTGGAGGAGCTCGGCCGGGCCGTGGCACCGGTCCCGTACCTGACCAGCGGGGTCCTGGCGACGGAGATCCTGCTCGGCTGCGACCCCTCCTCCGCCGAAGCGATGACGCTGCTGCGGGAGGTGGCCTCCGGCCGGCAGGTGTGCGTACCGGCAGTGCCGCTGACCCTGGCCCCCGGCGCACCGCTGCCGACGCCCGTACGGGACGCGGGAGGCGGCGTACTGAGCGGCTCCGTGGGCTTCGTCGCCGACGCGGTGGCCGCCGACGTGCTGCTCGTCCTCGCCGACACCGGCCTGTACGCGGTGCCGGTGGCGGAGGTCTCGCTCACTGCGCTGGTCCCGCTGGACCTGACCCGGCCGCTCGCCACCGTCGGCCTCGACGGCGCCATCGGGACCCGGCTCGCCGACCCCGCCACCGCCCGGGCCGCCGTCGCCGGGGCACTGCTCGCCGGGGCCGGGCTGCTCGCCTCCGAGCAGGTGGGCATCGCCGAGTGGTGCCTGACCGAGACGGTGGCCCACGTCCGCACCCGCCACCAGTTCAACCGGCCCATCGGCTCCTTCCAGGCGCTCAAGCACCGCCTGGCCCGGCTCTGGCTCGACGTCGCCTCCGCCAGGGCAGCGGCGCGCGCGGCCGCCGACGCCCTCGCGACGGGCACCGCCGACGCACCGCTGACGATCGCCGTCGCCCAGGCCTACTGCTCGGGAGTCGCGGTGCGGGCCGCCGAGGAGTGCGTCCAGCTGCACGGCGGGACCGGGATGACCTGGGAGCACCCGGCGCACCTGTACCTCAAGCGGGCCAAGGCCGCCGCGGCGGCCCTGGGGACGGCGGGCCACCACCGCAGCCTCGTCGCCGACTTCGCCGAACTCCCCGCGCCGTAAACCGTTCCCCCACCCCTGGGGCAGTCGTGCCCCAGGGGTGACCTCGTCCGCCGGACCGCGTTAGACCGCGTAGCACGGGCCATCGAGCGAGGAGAACGCATGCACGCAGCATCCGCCGCACCACTCACCCGTCGCGCGGTCCTCCGTACGGCCTTCACCACGGCGGTGCTCGCCGGAACGGCCGCGGCCCTGGGACCCGTCCTGCGCGCCCGGCGTCCCCGCCAGACGCTCACCCCGGCCCCGCTGGTGGAGGAGTCGTACCGCGGCCGCCACATCAGCGTCGACCCCGTCGCGGCCGCGGTGCGCATCGACGGGCGACCCCTGCACGTGATGCGCCGGGCCGACGGCAGCTACCTGAGCGGGATCAACCACTTCCAGTCCTTCGCCACCCCGATGGAGCTGGCCCGCGCGGCCGTGGACGAGCTGGGCACCACGCAACTGGCCATGGCCGCCCCCCACCACGGCTGACGGCAGGAGACCCGCTGTGTACACCCGGCAGAACCAGAAGGACCTGACCCGCGCGCAGAAGCAGCGGTTCACTGCGGCCGTGCTGGAGCTCAAGCGCAACGGCACCTACGACCAGTTCGTCCGCACCCACGGCAAGTACTTCGTCCCCGACCGGGACCGCAAGCTGCGGGTCGGACACATGTCGCCGTCCTTCTTCCCCTGGCACCGGCGCTTCCTGCTGGAGTTCGAGAAGCAGCTGCGCTCCGTGGACGCCGGCGTGTCCATCCCGTACTGGGACTGGACCACCGACAACAGTCCCGCCTCCTCCCTGTGGGCCGAGGACTTCCTCGGCGGCACCGGACGCGAGGGCGACCACCAGGTGATGACCGGCCCCTTCGCCTACGGCAAGGGCAACTGGACGGTGACCGTCGGGGTCTCCGAGGCCCGCTACCTCACCCGCAACCTCGGCCGCCCGCAGACCCCGATCAAACTCCCCACCAGGGCCGAACTCCAGTGGGCGGTCGACGACCCCGCCTACGACACCGCGCCCTGGGACTCCACCGCGCGGGGCGGCGGCTTCCGCAACAAGCTGGAGGGCTGGGCCGCGCCGAAGAGCGAGCGCTGGCGCAACCACAACAAGGTCCACCAGTGGATCGGCGGCCACATGACGGGCGGTACCGCCCCCAACGACCCGGTGTTCTGGCTGCACCACGCCTTCGTGGACCTGGTCTGGGACCGCTGGCAGCAGAAACACCCGGATTCCGGCTACCTGCCCGCGCAGCCCCCTGCGCTGGGCGACCCCCAGCACGGCCGGGTCATCGCCCTCGACGAGCCGATGCCGCCGTGGAACGTCACCCCGCGCGAGATGCTCCGCCACCAGGGCCAGTACCGCTACGAGTGACCCGGCGCCCCCTCAACGGGCCGCACGCGTACCGGCCGCCCCACACCGAAAGGGCCCCCGCCGTCGGCGGGGGCCCTCGTTCACTCGGTCATGCGGTCATGCGGTCCGGCGGACGATCACTCGCCGTAACCCTCGGTGTGGTGCTCGTCGCCACCCGACGCGTTGACGCAGGTGTTGCCGAAGGCCGGGTTGAGCAGGGCGATCACGTTCACGGTGTTGCCGCAGACGTTGACCGGTACGTGCACGGGGACCTGGACCAGGTTGCCCGACAGGACACCGGGGGAGCCGATCGCCGCACCGTGCGCTCCGGCATCGGCGACGGCCAGACCCGCACCGGCCGCCACGGCGGTACCGGCGACAGCGGTGATGGCGAATGCCTTCGCGATACGCGACATCAAGATCTCCTCGTGAGATTGGATCGCCGCAGAGCTGCGGCATTTGACATGGCATACAACGCCGTGGCCGCCGAGGGGTCACGGCCGCTGCTCCTACCCGGTGACGGAAAAACGCACGGACGCGAAGTACGGTCGTACCGGGGTCACCGTTCCGGGCCGCAACACCGCCACCGGGGCGCCCGCGCAGCGCGGCTCCCGGTACAAGGTCGCGGTGGCCCGGCCGTGGTTGGTGACCGCCCGGCCACCGCCGCCCTCCGCCGCCACACAGCCCCGGGGCGCGTCCAGGCCGTGGACCCTGTCGTCCTGGCCGACGTACTGGAAGTCGGGTCCGCCGGCCGCCGCCGCGGCGCCGGAGGCCGCGCCGGCCGCCAACAGCAGGACGGGCACCACGCCCGTCCGTACGACGCTTCGAAGGGTGCGGTCGATCGACATGGCTCGCATGCCCGGTCCAACCCGCCGCGCACCGGGCCGGGTCACGGCTTGTCACCCTTCGGGAGGGTGTGCGACCGTGCCCGGAACAGCGGATTCGGTGCCCCCGCGACGGGAAGGCGCCCCCAGGAGGTCACGATGAGTCCAGCGGGCGGCACCCGGCCCCGGGCCCGCACCCGGTACGGCGTGGTCGAGGGCAGGCTGGAGGAGGGCGGCATCAGCGTCTTCCGCGGCATCCCCTACGCCGCCCCGCCCGTCGGAGCGCTCCGGTTCGCCGCCCCCCGGCCGCCGGCCGCCTGGGACGGGGTACGCGACGCGGGCGCCTTCGGGCCCACCGCTCCCAAAGTGCCCTACCCGGACCGGTACGCGTCGCTGCTCCCGGACCCGGAGATCCCCGGCGACGACTGCCTGAACCTCAACGTGTGGACCCCCGACCCCTCTCCCGGGGCCGGGCTGCCGGTCATGGTGTGGATCCACGGGGGCGCCCTCACCAGGGGGTCCTCCGCCGTCCCCGTCTACGACGGATCGGCCTTCGCCCGGGACGGGATCGTCCTGGTCTCGCTCAACTACCGGCTCGGCGCCCTCGGCTACGGCGTCTTCCCCGACGCCCCCGCCAACCGGGGCCTGCTGGACCAGATCGCCGCCCTCACCTGGGTCCGGGACAACATCGGGGCCTTCGGAGGCGATCTCGGCCGCGTCACCGTCTTCGGGGAGTCCGCCGGCGCCATCAGCGTCGGCGCCCTGCTGGCCGCGCCCCGCGCCGCCGGCCTGTTCGCGCGCGCCGTCATGCAGAGCGGGCCGCCCGAGGTGCTGCCCCGCGAGCGGGCCCGTCCGATGGTCCGCAAGATGGCCTCGCTGCTCAAGGTTCCCGCCACCGCGACGGCCTTCACCGCCGTCGCCCTGCCGGACCTGCTGGCCGCGCAGGCAGCCGTGCTGCGCCGCTCCGGCCCGGTCACCGGCGGGCCCGCCTTCGGCCTGGTCGCCGACCCCGAATCGCTGCCCGGGGACCCGGCGTCGGCCGCGGCGGCCTGCGCCGTACCGCTGCTGCTCGGCTGGACCGCCGAGGAGCACCGGCTCTGGCTCGCGCCCACCGGGGCGATGCGGCTGCTGGACCGGATGGGCCCGCTCGCGGTGGAACTGGCCCGCGTGCGCAGCGGCAAGGACCGCGCCGCCGTACGGGCGCTGCGCGCCGCCCTGCCGGGGGCCGGTCCCGCCGACCTCGCCGGGCACCTGCTCACCGACCGGCTGCTGCGCGATCCGCTGCGCCGGCTCGCCGGAGCCCGCAGGGCCGCTCCGACCCACCTGTACGAGTTCGGCTGGCCCAGCGGCGTGCCGGGTCTCGGTGCCTGCCACGCACTGGAGCTGGGCTTCGTCTTCGACACCCTCCACAAGCCGGAGTCGGCCTGGCTCGCGGGACCCGACGCGCCGCAGGAACTGGCCGACGAGATGCACGCGGCCTGGGTCCGGTTCGCCGTCGCCGGGGACCCGGGATGGGCTCCGTGGGACGGCTACGGCCCGCCGAAGGTGTTCGGCGGGCCGCAGCGGGAGGAGCGGGACGCTCAGCGGGCCGTGGGGTTCATCCCGTAGGCCGCCGGGCACCCGGCCCCGTCATTCGACGGGGCCCTCCATGACCTTGCTGATGAACTCGATGGGGCCTTCGCCCATGTTCGGCACGTACGTCTTGGCGTTGTGCTCGCCGCCCGCGATGACCCTCAGGCTGGTGTGGATCGGTCCCTTGCCGTAGGTGGCGATGAACTTCTGCACGTCGGGGAGGGTTCTCTTGTTGTTCTCGTTGTCGCCGACCTGGAAGGCGAGGTAGACCTCCGGGCTGCCCTTCTTGTCGATGAGCTGCTTCGCCAGCAACTCCGGGTTGTTCTCGGCCTTCTCCTTGTCGTGGCCCTTCCACAGGGAGGAGTCGGGGACGATGTCCGGTCCGGAGCAGATGGCGGCCTTGAACTTCTCCGGGTACTTGAGCACGGCCTTGAGGCTCGCGAAGCCGCCCGTGGAGGAGCCCATGAAGGCCCAGCCGTCACGGGACTTGATCGTGCGGAAGTTCTCCCGCATCAGGTCCGGGACGTCATCGGTCAGCCACGTGCCCATCTTGGGCTGGCCGGGGATGTCCGAGCCGTCCCAGTAGATTCCCTTGTCCGGCTCCGGGTTCAGTACGGGCATGGCGAGGATGAAGGGCTTGCTCTTGCCCTCGCTGTACCACTTGCTGATGCTGGCCTGGAGCTTGAGGTCGGTGCCCATCCAGTAGTTCACCGGGAAACCGGCGCCGCCGGGCAGCGCGATCATGACCGGGAAGCCGCTCTTGGCGAACTTGGGGTCGTTGTACTCCTTCGGAGCCCAGACCCACACCTTCCCCTTGAAGCCCGACTTCTTGCCGTCCAGTGTCGTCACGGCCACGTGGGTGCCGTCGGACAGGGTCGACTCGTTCTTGAACACCGCCGTCGGGTTCGTGGGCATCGACATCTTCGAGCTCGCCGCCGGCTTGGCGGCTTCCCCGCCGCCGCCGGGCTTGGCCCCGCCGAAGCTGACCGCCTTGCCCTTGTCGCTGAAGGGAGGTATGTCGAAGTGGCTCATCACCAGGGCCGCGACACCCGCGAGGGCCAGGACGGTGGTACCGGCGATCAGCCAGCGCTTGACCCGGGACTTGCGGCGCGGGGGCTCCTCGTCGTACGGCGGTTCACCGTACGTTTCGTACGCCCGGGTCTGGTCGTACTGCTCGTCGTACTGCTGCTCGTGCTGTCCGGGCCGGCGGTACTGGGGCTGCTGCTCGTACGGGGACGGCCCGCGCTGCTGCGGCGGCTGCTGTCCGTAGCCCTGCTGCCCGTAGCCGCGCTGGTCGTACCCCTGCTGGTCGTGGCCCTGCCCGTCCGGCCGGCCGTACCCCTGCGGGTTGCCGTACTGCTGCGGGGGACGCTGCTGACCGCCCTGGCCCTGCTGCCCGGCGGGGCGGCCGCCGTACTGCCGGCCCTGCTGCTGCCCGTACGGCGGTTGTGGTGGCTGCGGTTGCTGTCCTTCCGGCCGGTACGGCGGCTGGTACTGCTGCCCGTCGGGTGAGTACGACATGTGCGGTGGCTTCTCCGGCTTGGTACTGCCCCGTCGGGGCGGGGTGGACTGCTTCCGTTCGAATGATGAACGAAACTACCTGTTGGTTCCTCATTTTGCCTTCTCTTGACCTTCCCCGGGCTGTGGCATTGCCCGGGGCCAAGATGCAGGCCGGAGTTACCGTTCTGTTCGCCAAGTATCCCTGGCCCATGCACATGCCCCTGGGTATGTTGCCTCCGCGCCGCCGCCCAGACCCCCCGCGCCCGGAGGTAGACCCCGTGTTTGGCATGCCCCTTTCACGTACTCGCCGCAAGACCGCCCTCGCCACCGCCTTCGGCGTCACCGCCGCTGGCGCCGCCCTGTGGGCCGGCGTCGGAGCGGCCGCCCAGCCCGCCCACGCCGCGGGCCTTCCGGCCCCCGACCACATCGTCGTCGCGGTCTTCGAGAACCACGCCTACGACCAGGTCATCGGCAGCTCCAGCGCCCCCTACATCAACTCCCTCAAGAGCGGGGGCGCCAACCTCACCAACTCCTTCGGCGTCACCCACCCCAGCCAGCCCAACTACCTCCAGCTCTTCTCCGGCTCCAACCAGGGCGTCACCGACGACAGCTGTTACACCCCCGCGTTCAGCTCCGCGCCCAACCTGGCCTCCGAGCTGATAGCCGCCGGCAAGAGCTGGACCAGCTACAACGAGACCCTCCCCAGCCAGGGCTCCACCACGTGCAGCAGCGGCAAGTACGCCCGCAAGCACAACCCCTGGTTCGCCTTCTCCAACGTGCCCACCAGCACGGCCAAGACCATGACGCAGTTCCCGACGGACTTCACCACCCTGCCCAAGGTGTCCTTCGTCGTCCCCAACCTCTGCAGCGACATGCACGACTGCTCCGTCGGCACCGGCGACACCTGGCTCAAGAACAACCTCAAGGCCTACGCGGACTGGGCCAAGACCCACAACAGCCTGCTCGTCGTCACCTTCGACGAGGACAACCGGCTCGCCGGCAACAAGATCCCGACCGTGCTCTACGGCCAGCCCGTCACCCCGGGCAGCACCTCCTCCACCACCTACAACCACTACGACGTGCTGCGCACCCTGGAGGGCCTGGCCGGCCTGAGCACCCACGCCGGGAACGCCGCCGGCGCCAAGGACATCACGGGCATCTGGACCTCCTGACCATGTACGTTGCGGACAGTCGCGGTACTCCCGCGCCCGCCGTGACCCCCGAGCCACAGGCCGTCGTCCCGGGCTCCGGCCCGGGGCGGCGCGCCGCGCTCGCGCCCACGGTCCTCGCCCTCGGCACGGTCAGCCTGATCACCGACGTCTCCTCCGAGATGGTCACGGCCGTGCTCCCGCTCTACCTCGTCGCCGGACTGGGCCTCACCCCCCTCGGCTTCGGACTCCTCGACGGCCTCTACAACGGCGTCAGCGCCCTGGTCCGGCTCACCGGAGGCCACCTCGGCGACCGCCTCGGCCGGCACAAGGCCCTCGCGGGCATCGGCTACGGGCTCTCCGCCGTGTGCAAACCGCTGCTGCTGCTCGCGCACACCCTGCCCGCCATCGGGGCGGTGCTCGCCCTCGACCGCACCGGCAAGGGCCTGCGCACCGCACCGCGCGACGCCCTGATCTCGCTTGCCGCCGCCCCCGCCGAACGCGGGCGGGCCTTCGGCGTGCACCGGGCCATGGACACGGCCGGTGCGCTCATCGGCCCGATGCTCGCCTTCCTGATCCTGCGCGGCGCCGCCGACGGCTACGACGCCGTCTTCACCGTCAGCGCCTGCGTGGCCGCCCTCGGCGTGCTCGTCCTGGTGCTCTTCGTGCCCGGCCGCCGCACCCGGCCGGCCGCCGACGCGGCCCCCGTCTCGCTGAAAGCCTCCGTAGGGCTGCTGCGCGGTCCGGGCCTGCGCCGCATCGCCCTGTGCGCGCTGCTGCTGGGCCTGTGCACCGTCAGCGACGCCTTCGTCTTCCTGCTGCTCCAGCGGGCCGGCCACATCCCCGACCGCTGGTTCGCCCTGCTGCCGCTCGGCACCGCCGCCGCGTTCTTCCTCCTCGCGCTGCCGCTCGGCCGGCTCGCCGACCGCGTGGGCCGCCGCCGGGTCTTCCTCGGCGGCCACCTCGCGCTGCTCGCCGCCTACGTACTGCTGTTGACCGGCGGTGCACACCCCGCGCTGCCGTACGCGGTGCTCCTGCTGCACGGCGGGTTCTACGCGGCCACCGACGGGGTGCTCATGGCCGCCGCGGCCGCCGTTGTGCCCGGGGAGCACCGCGGGGGCGGCCTCGCGCTCGTCCAGACCGGGCAGGCCCTCGCCCGGTTCGCCGCCTCCCTGGGCTTCGGCGCGGCCTGGACCGTCTGGGGCGCCCGCCCCGCGCTGGTGGTGGCCGCCGGGCTGCTGGCCGTCGCCCTCGCCGGCTGCGCGCGGCTGTACTCCGCGGACACGGACGCCGAAGCGGTCGCCGACGCCGCCTGAACCCTCCCCTCGCCATCCCCCGCGTGACCGAAAGGCCCCCATGACCCTCCAACGCCGGATCCTGATCCTCGTCACCGCCGTCGTGCTGCTCGCCGCCGTGGGGGTGCTCGCCGTCGTACGGGCCTCGTCGCGGGCAGACGAGAAGAACCGGACCCGGGCGGGAGGCCCCGAAGTCACCCGGGGCGCCGTCTCCTTGGCCCCGGCGGACGGCGGCCCGCGGATCGTGTTGCGGAACATGGCGTGGGGCCCGCACCGCGACGAACTCGTCACCGTCCCGGCCGCCTCGCCCGGCGGACCCCGCACCGCCTCCGGCGTGAGCTGCCTGCGCTTCCACTCCGCGGCCGGCACCGGGATCTGCCTCCAGGCCGAGAAGGGCGGAGTCCAGGAGCAGTACCGGGCGGTCGTGCTGGACGCCCACCTCAAAGCGGTCTCCTCGCACCCGCTCGCCGGGATCCCCACCCGGGCCCGCGTCTCGCCCGGCGGGCACCTCGCCGCCTGGACGGTGTTCGTCGGCGGGGACTCGTACGCCGGTACGGACTTCTCCACCCGGACCTCACTGCTCGACCTGCGCACCGGCCGGTACGACGCCTCGCTGGAGGACTTCACCATCGTCAAGGACGGCAGGACGTACCAGAACGCCGACGTCAATTTCTGGGGCGTCACCTTCGCCGCCGACGAGAAGACCTTCTACGCGACGCTCGCCACCGGCGGCCGGACCTACCTGGTCCGCGGGGACCTCACCGCCCGTACGGTGACCACGCTCCGCGAGAACCTGGAATGTCCCTCCCTCTCACCGGACGGCACCAGGCTGGTGTTCAAGAAGCGGGTGCCGGGCCTGTCCGCCGACGCGCCGTGGCGGCTCTACGCCCTGGACCTGGCCACGATGGAGGAGACCCCGCTCGCGGAGCAGCGCAGCGTGGACGACCAAGTGGTGTGGAAGGACGACCGGACCGTCGTCTACGCGCTGCCCGGCGACTTCGGCGCCGACCTGTACGCGCTGCCCGCCGACGGCACGGGCACCCCGGCCCCGCTCATGACGTCGGCCCTCGCCCCTGCCTTCCTCGGCGGGTAGCCGGGAGGCCGGGGCGAGGGCCGCCGGAGAAGGACCGTTACGCCGGAACCAGCGTCTTGCGCCGCCGCCTGCGCGGCGCGGCGGGCGCCAGCCTGAGCTCGATGATCGAGCGGACCGTCGGCCACTCCTCGTCCAGGATCGAGTAGAAGGCCGTGCTGCGCACAGCGCCGTCCAGCCCCCGCGAATGGGCCCGGCGCACGCCTTCGCAGGTGAAGCCGAGACGTTCCATCGCGGCCCGCGAACGGCCGTTGCGGGCGTCCGCGCGCAGCGAGACGCGGCGCACGCCCCAGGTCTCGAAGGCGTGGTGGAGCATGAGCAGCTTGGCCTCGGTGTTGATGCCGGTGCCCTGCGCCTGCGGGGACAGCCAGGTGTTGCCGATCTCGGCGGCGTCGGGGACCGCCGTCACCGGATCGCCGAACGGGACCCCCACCACGGCCGGCCACACGAGCGGCCCCTGCCAGTAATCGAGTTCCAGGAACCGGGTCGAACCGACGACCCGCCCGTCGGTGGCTCTGACCACCGCGAACGGGAGGGATCGACCGGCCGCCTGATCGGCCAGCGCGCGGTCGATGTACTCGCGGGACGCCTGCAGCCCGTGCGGCACGGGAGTGAAGGCGTAAGTCGTACGATCCTCGGCACCGGCCACGGCCAGGGCCTCGGTGTGGTGGGGGGCGAGGGGCTCCAGCCGCACGGAGCGGCCGGCGAGGAGTACGGGTACGGGCACGGAGCCTTCGGTCCTTCTGGGCGGTGGGGTGGTTGCACAGTCTGCGCTCCTGACGTCACCCCCCGCGCAAAACGCGGGTGAAAGGCAACGGGCTGTCAGGTGAACGCGAGTGGCTCAATGTAGCTCCTTAAAGTGCTCCCATGAACCCCCAAAATGGCAACGCCGCGACGATGTTTTTCGATGACCTTGGTCGCCGGGGCGCGGAGCCCGTGCTCCTGGTCCACGGACACCCGTTCAACCGCACGATGTGGGCTCCCCAGACCACTGCGCTGACCGCCGCCGGCTACCGCGTGATCGCCCCTGACCTGCGGGGATACGGGGAAAATCCGGCGCGCCCAGGCGTCACTCCCTTCGCCGCGTTCGCCGACGACCTCGTCGCCCTCCTCGACCACCTGGACATCGAACAGGCGGTCGTCGGCGGGGTGAGCATGGGTGGTCAGATCGCGATGGAACTCTGGTTGCGCCACCCGGGTCGGATAAGGGGCCTGGTCCTGTCCGACACGTCCCCGGTTCCGGAGACGGAGGAGGGCAAGACGTTCCGTCGCGAGCTCGCGGACCGGCTCCTCGCCGAGGGCATGAAGCCGTACGCCGACGAGGTCATCGACAAGATGCTGGCGCCCTACAACGTCGCCGCGATGCCGCAGGCCGCCGCCACCGTCATGAACATGATGTGCGCCACCGACCCCGAGGGGGCGGCCGCCGCCCTGCGCGGCCGGGCCGAGCGACCCGACTACCGTCCCGCCCTCGCCGCACTGCCCGAGTCCGTGCCCTGCCTGGTGCTGGTCGGCGCGGACGACGTCTACACCCCCGTCGCGGACGCCCGGGCCCTGCACGCGCTCATCGCCCACTCCCGGCTCGCCGTGATCGACCGGGCCGGGCACCTGCCGGGCGTGGAGCAGCCGGAGGCCTTCAACCGGGCGCTGCTGGACTTCCTCGCGGACGGCCGGTCCGGGCGGCAAGTGGCCCGCTGAAATGCCGCCCCACTGGCCCATGGCGGCGGGCCGGTGGGCTGGTCCAATGACCGGGTGACCATACGCTTCCTGCCCCCACCCGGAGCGCCGCGCCGCCTGGCCGCCGCCCAGCTGGGCAATTCCGTCGGCGACGGCGCCTACTACGTGTGTTCGGCGCTCTACTTCAACCAGGTGGTGGGTCTCTCGCCCGGCCGGATCGGCCTCGGCCTGACCGTGGCCTGGGCCCTCGGCTCCGTCGCCGGCGTCCCGCTCGGGGCCCTCGCCGACCGGCGCGGGCCCCGCGGCACCTCGGTACTCCTGGCGGTGGCCACCGCCGCCTCGGTGGCGTCGTTCCTCGTCATCCGCTCGTTCTGGGCGTTCCTGCTCGCGGTGGTCTGCTACGCCACCGCCCAATGCGGGTTCGCAGCCGCCCGTCAGGCGCTGCTCGCCGCAGTGGTCGAGCCGGGGGAGCGGACCGGGGTACTGGCCCACCTCCAGGCCGTCCTCAACGCCGGGCTCGCGGTGGGCGCGGCCCTCGGCGGGCTCGCCCTGAGCGCCGGCACCGAGCGCGCCTACCTCACGGTGTTCGCGCTGGACACGGCCGGCTTCCTGCTCTGTGCCGCGCTGCTGCTGCGCTTGCCCGCAGTGGCACCCGTACCGGGGAGGGGGACCGGGGAGCCGCGGTTGGCGGTGCTCCGCGACCGGCCGTACGCCCTGGTCACGCTGCTCAACGCGGTCCTGCTGCTGCGGATGCCGCTGCTGAGCCTGGCGGTCCCGCTGTGGATCGTGGAGCGCACCCACGCCCCCGGCTGGCTGGCGTCGGCGCTGTTCGTGCTCAACACCGGCGCCGTGATGCTGTTCCAGGTGCGCGTGGCCCGGCAGGTGACCGGCCTGGAGAGCGCGGGCCGGGCCGTGCGCCGCTCCGGGCTCGTGATGGCCGCCTCCTGCGCGGTGTTCGCCGTCTCCGCGCTGCCGGGGGCCGGGTGGGCCGCCGCCCTGCTGCTCGTGGGGGGCGCCGTGCTCCAGGTCGACGCCGAGATGCGCCAGTCCGCCGGGTCCTGGCAGATCGGCTTCGCGCTCGCCCCCGCCGGGCGGGTGGGCCAGTACCAGGGCTTCTTCGGGACGGGTGTGCCGGTCGCCCGGACCGTGGGGCCGCTGCTGCTGACCTCGCTGCTCCTGGTGTGGGGCATCCAGGGGTGGCTGCTGCTGGGCGCCGTGCTGGCGGTCGCGTCGTACGCCATGGGTCCGGCGGTGCGCCGGGCCGGGGCCGTTCACCGGCGGAGCGAGCCCTCGAGTGCCGTCGTAGGAGGGTGAAGTCCTGCGGGAGGCGGCCGCCTGGGATCATCACCGGATGGAAGAGACCGCTATGGAGGACGTGCTGCGGCGCCTGGCCGCCGTCGGGCCGTTCTTCCGCGTGCCGTACAGGGACACGCCGCCCGGGGCGGGCTTCCGGCCGCTCGCGGAGCTGTACGGGGACGGGCTCGGGCCCTATGTCGCCGAGATCGGGCGACGGATCGGCACCGGGGCGGGCCGGGTGGCCGCCTCGACCGCGCAGTTCGGCATCGCCTCGCGGCTGTGGTCGCTCGGGCTGGGATGCGCGGCGCTCTCCGGGCGCGTGCCGGACCTCGGCCCCGACCGCGTGTGGTGGCGGCTGCCCGGGTCGGGTTCGCTGGAGCTGTGGCTGCCCGACCCGGGTTGCCGCGCACAGGGCGCCGAGTCCCTCGGGGAGATCGTGCCCGGCCACCTCGGTGTGCTGGACGCGCAGCTGCGCGAGCGGTTCGGGGTATCGCCCCTGGTACTGCGCGGGAACAGCGCCTCGGCCCTGGTCGGCGCGTTGCGCGTACTGATGGACCGGATACCGGGAGGGGCGGCGGTACGACTCGCCGAGGCCTTGCTCGCTGACGGCGCCCCGCTCGGCGGGACGGGCACCTTCCTCCACGAGGAGGGCCTCGGCGTGGCCTTCGTCCGCCGCAGCTGCTGCCTCTACTACCGGGTGCCCGGCGGCGGCCTCTGCGGGGACTGCGTCCTGCGGACGAGATGACGGAGCGGGCTGTGGGGTGCGGCAGGACCGCACCCCACAGCCCGCGGGGCCGGGGACCTAGAAGGTCAGGTTCCAGGCGTCGATCTTGCCGGTGTCGGAGGCGGCGTTGTCGTTGACGCGCAGCTTCCAGGTGCCGTTCGCCACCTCGGAGGAGGCGTTCACGGTGTAGGTCTGGGCGATGTTGTCGGTGCTGCCGCCGGCCCGGTTGTGCAGGGTGTAGACCGAGCCGTCCGGAGCCACCAGGTCGACCTTCAAGTCACCGATGTAGGTGTGCTTGATGTCCACGCCCACCTTGAGGGTGGCCGGCGCGTTGCCGGTCACTCCCGAGACGGTGATCGGGCTCTCCACGGTCGCGTTGTCGGCGATCGCGAAGTCCGCGAGGTTCTCGAAGTACTTGCCGGGCGGCGGGGTGGTCCCGACCGCCTTGAGGGCGTCGACCTGGCCCTCGCCGAAGAACGAGTTGTTGGCCGTGGTGCCCGTGCAGCGGTTGTCCGAGGGGCAGGCGATGTCGTTGGCCTGGGCGGCCAGCTTGGCGCGGATCTGCGCCGGGGTGATGCCCGGGTTGGCACTGGCGATGAGCGCCGCCACGCCGACCACGTGCGGGGTGGCCATCGAGGTGCCGCTCTTGGTGCTGTAGCCGCCGCCGGGGGCCGTGGAGTAGACGTTGCTGCCCGGAGCCGCCACGTCGATGACGCCCTGGCCGTAGTTGGAGAACGAGGCCTTGGTGACGCCCGTGCCGTTGGCCGCGACCGTGACCACGCCCGGCAGTTCGGTCGGGATGTCGAGGCAGGCGTTGGTGATGGTGCGGGTGACCGGCGTCGAGTCGTTCGGGCTCGCGGAGTCGGTCGTCTTGTGGGCGAGGTCGTAGTCCTCGTTGCCCGCCGCGGCGATCTGGAGCGAGCCCTTGCCCTCGGCGTACTCCTGGGCGCGCTTGACGCCCTCGATGATGGCGGCCTGATCGGCGTTGTCCGGGCAGTTGAACTGCCACGGGTCCGTGTAATAGCTGTTGTTGGTGACCTTGAAGCCGTGGTCACCGGCCCAGACGAAACCGCAGATGGTGTTCTCGGCGAAGAAGAACGCGTTGCCCGGCTCGGCGACGCGGACCGCGGAGATCTTCACACCGGGGGCCACGCCGACGACGCCCTTGCCGTTCTTGGCCGCGGCGATGGTGCCCGCCACGTGGGTGCCGTGGGTGTCCACGTCCCGCCACGCACCCGCACGCGTGTCGGGCTTGCCGTAGGCGCAGGAGACGGAGTCGGCCGCGTTGAAGTTGGGCGCGAGGTCCTGGTGCTGGTCGTCCATACCGGTGTCCAGGATGCCGACCTTGACCGACGCGGAGCCGGGGTTGACGGCCCAGGCCTGGTCCGCCTTGATCTGGCTCATGTCGGCCCGGACCGGCTCGCCGGCCGGGGTCGACGCCTGGGCCGGGTTGGCGGGCAGCGCCGGGTTGTAGGCGTCTGCCGGGACGTCCGAGGTGCGGGTGGCGCCGACCTGCTGGACGCCGGCGACGCCGCGCATGGTCGCGGCGAAGCCGCTGGACGCGGAGTGGGCCACGATCACGCCGATGGCGTCGAAGCTGGAGAAGACGGTGCCGCCGTTGGCCGTGATGGCCGAGCGGACCGCCGTGCTGTCACCGGGAGCGGTGATGACCAGGTAGGCGCGCGTGCCGGCAACCCAGGTCGCACTCTGGGAAGCCGGCGCGGCGGCCGGAGCGTGGGCCTTGGCGGCCGGCGCGGTGGAGGGGGCGACGGGGAGAGTGCCCGCGAGGGCGCCGGGTGCGCCGAACGCGAGGGCGGCGCCGAGGGCGGCCGCGAGCACCAGCGTCCGTCGAGGTCGGCTGGATATGTGGGGTATCAATGCGTCCTCCGAAGACGGCCCGGCGGTGCTGGTGGCACCGTCGGGCCGTGCGAAACGAGTGGTGGACGCAAGATGTCAGACACGTGGCCCTGTACGGAAGTACCTTTCAGTTCAGGGACGTTCCGAGGGGCATGGCTGAAAATCGACGGTCGGGAAGGTTCGGATGAGGGTGAGGGTGAGGGTGAGGGAAGCCGGCCGGGCCGGGCACCGTGGGGGCGAACCCCGCCCGGCCGGTCCCGGTCTCAGGCGGCCGGTACCCCGTCCTTGCCGGCTCCCGTCCGGACGGGCGCGGGCACGGGCGCGGGCGGTTCGCCCGGCAGCAGGGGCGCGTGCCCGTCCCCGGTCGGCGCGTTCTCATCGAACGGGAGTCGCCCGGACAGGACTTCGCCGGCCCGGGCGCGGTCGAACTCCTTGGTCCACGTCCCGATGAGGACCGTCGCGATCGCGTTGCCCGCGAAGTTCGTCATCGCCCGCGCCTCGCTCATGAAGCGGTCGATACCCACGATCAGGCCCACTCCGTCGACCAGTTCCGGCCGGTGGGACTGCAGGCCGCCGGCCAGTGTGGCGAGGCCCGCTCCGGTCACTCCGGCCGCGCCCTTCGAAGCCACGATCATGAAGAGCAGCAGCGAGATCTGCTCACCCAGCGCGAGGGGCTTGTCCATCGCCTCGGCCACGTACAGCGAGGACATCGTCAGGTAGATCGCGGTCCCGTCCAGGTTGAAGGAGTAGCCCGTCGGCACGGTGATGCCGACCACCGGACGCGAGACGCCGACATGTTCCATCTTCGCGATCAGCCGCGGCAGCGCCGACTCCGACGAGGAGGTGGACAGGATCAGCAGGAACTCCCGCCCCAGGTAGCGCAGCAGGGCGAACACGCTGATCCCCGTACACAGCCGCAGCAGTGTCCCGAGCACCACGAACACGAACAGCACACAGGTGACGTAGAAGCCGATCATGATGACTGCCAGCGATTTCAGCGCGTCGACACCCGTCGCGCCGACCACCGCCGCGATCGCGCCGAAGGCGCCCACGGGAGCCGCCCACATGATCATCGCGAGCACCCGGAACACCAGCTTCTGCAGGTGGCCGATCCCGCGCAGCAGCGGTTCGCCCGCCGTTCCCATCGCCTGGAGCGCGAAGCCGCAGAGCAGCGCCACCAGCAGGGTCTGGAGCACCTGGCCGCCGGTGAAGGCGGAGACCAGCGTCGTCGGGATGATCCCCAGCAGGAACTCCGGCGTGCTCTGCGCGCCGCCCGCCTTGGCCTGCGCCTCACCGGCGTGCCGTGCCGCCTCCGTCAGGTGCAGCCCGCTGCCGGGCTCCAGCAGGTTGCCCACCAGCAGTCCGATGGCCAGCGCCACCGTGGACATCACCATGAAGTAGCCGAGGGCCAGTCCGCCGACCGCGCCCACCTTCGCGGCCTTGCGCACCGAGCCGATGCCCAGCACGATCGTGCAGAAGATCACGGGCGAGATCATCATCTTGATGAGGTTCACGAAGCCCGTGCCCAGCGGCTTGAGTTCGACGGCCACGCCGGGCGCGGCGAAGCCGACGGCGACGCCGAGCAGCACCGCGGCGATCACCGCGATGTAGAGATAGTGGGTCCTGTCGCGCCTGGCGGCCACGATGCCTCCTGGTGGTGAATGCGTTCCGGGAGACCATCGCCCACCCTGTGACCCCGGTCACCCTTGCGTTCATTGAGTTCACGGCCCGGTGCACACTGAACGGCATGTTCCGCCTCCCCCGACCACCCCGCAGCCTCGCCGGGCAGCTCTTCGCCATGCAGGTGCTGCTGGTCGCCGTCGTCGTCGCGGGGTGCGCGGTCTTCGCCTACGCGAGCGCGCGCGGGCAGGCCGAGGACGCCGCCCGGCGCCAGGCCGGGGCCGTGGCCAGGGCCGTCGCGGACTCGCCCTCCGTCCGCGAGGCGGTACGGGGCGCGGGGCGCGGGAGCGACCCCTCGGCCGCCCTCCAGCCCTACGCCCAGCGGGTCCGCGCCGACTCGGGCGTGGACTTCGTGACGATCATGGCGCCGGACGGGCGGCGCTGGACCCACCCCGACCCGCGGCGCATCGGCGAACCCTTCCTGGGCAACACCGCCCCCGCGCTGCGCGGTGAGACCTTCAGCGAGACCTACACCGGCACCCTCGGCCCGTCCATAAGGGTGGTCACCCCGCTGCTGGACGGCGGCCGGGTCGTCGGCATGGTCAGCGCGGGCATCACCATCCGCGCGATCAGCGCCCGCCTCGCGCAGCAGCTCACGGCGCTCGCCTGGGTCGCGGCCGCCGCCCTCGCGCTCGGCGGCGCCGGTACGTACGTGGTCAACGCCCGGCTGCGCCGGCACACCCACGGCATGAACGCCGCCGAGCTCAGCCGGATGTACGACTACCACCAGGCGGCCCTGCACGGCGTCCGCGAGGGCCTGCTGATGCTGGACGGCCGGCGCAGGATCACCCTGATCAACGACGCCGGGCGGGAGCTGCTGGGTCTCGCGGGGGAAGTGCGGGGCACCGGCGCGGCCGAGCTCGGGCTGCCCGCACCGCTGACCGGGGCCCTGCTCGCCGACCGGCCCCGGGTCGACGAGCTCCACCTGACGGCCGACCGGGTACTCGTGGTCAACAGCTCCCCCGTGGCGGGCGGCGGCCGCCGCGGTACGGTGGTCACCCTGCGCGACCACACCGAACTCCAGGCCCTCGCGGGGGAGTTGGACAACGAGCGGGGTTTCACCCAGGCGCTGCGCTCCCAGGCCCACGAGGCGGCCAACCGCCTGCACACGGTGGTCTCCCTGATCGGACTCGGCCGGGTGGACGAGGCGGTGGAATTCGCCACGGCCGAACTGGAACTGGCGCAGGCCCTGACCGACGAGGTGGTCACCGCGGTCGGGGAGCCGGTGCTGGTGGCGCTGCTGCTCGGGAAGGCCGCGCAGGCGCACGAGCGCGGCGTCGAGCTGGTCGTCACCCCCGACAGCAGCGGCGCGGGCGGCGGCCCCGGGAGCCCGCCCGCGCGGGACCTCGTGACGGTGCTCGGCAACCTCCTCGACAACGCCGTCGACGCCCTCACCGGGGTTCCGGGCGCGCGCGTGCAGGTCACCGTCCGCTCCGACGGCCGGACGCTGCTGATCCGCGTCGCCGACAACGGTCCCGGGCTGCCGGAGGGGCCGGCGGTGGACGTCTTCCGGCGCGGCTGGTCCGGCAAGGGCGACGGGCGCGGGCTCGGCCTCGCCCTGGTCCGCCAGGTCGCGCACCGCCACGGAGGAGCAGCGGAGGCCGCACAGGGGCCGCAGGGCGGAGCGGTGTTCACCGTGACGCTGCCGCTGGGCGCCGCCGCCGCGTTGCCGCGGGATGACGCCGCTGTGCCGCCGCGGGGTGACGCCGGGACGCTGCCGCGGGGGGCAACCGGGACGCTGCCGCGCGGCGTGGACGGGGCCCGGCCGTGAGCGCGGCCGGGGAAGTGCGGGTGCTGGTCGTCGAGGACGACCCGGTGGTGGCCGACGCGCACGCGCTGTACGTCGGCCGGGTGCCCGGTTTCACCGCCGTCGGCGTCGCCCACTCGCTGGCCGAGGCCACCCGCGTCCTGGAACGCGGCCCCGTCGACCTGCTGCTGCTCGACCTCACCCTGCCCGACGGCAACGGGCTGCGCTTAGCGCGCGGCCTGCGGGCCGCCGGGCATCCCGTCGACGTGATCGCGGTGACCTCCGCGCGGGACCTGGCCGTCGTCCGCGAGAGCGTCTCGCTGGGCGTGGTCCAGTACGTACTGAAACCCTTCGCCTTCCCCACCCTGCGCGAGCGGCTGCTGCGTTACGCCGCCTTCCGTGCCACGGCGGGGGAGGCGGCCGGCCAGGGGGACGTCGACCGGGCGCTCGCCGCGCTGCGCGCCCCGGCCCCCGCCGAACTCCCCAAAGGCCTGAGCGCCCCGACCCTGGACCGGGTCGCGGCGCTGCTGCGGTCGGCCCCGGACGGGCTGACCGCAGCGGGGGCGGCCGGGGCGGCCGGGATCTCGCGGATCACCGCCCGCCGCTACCTGGAACACCTGGTCGACACCGGCCGCGCGGACCGTACCCCCCGGTACGGTCAGGTCGGCCGGCCCGAACTGCACTACCGCTGGCTGGCGGCGGCCGGCTCGGCGTCGAAGGTGTAGAACTTGCGGTGGTCGAGCATGTCGGCCGGCGTGACGTTGTTCCAGGGCCGCATGGTGTCGTTCAGGTCCACGACGTTCGGCGTGCCGGCGGCCGGCAGGTACGGGGACTGCGGGTGGCGGGCCTGCCACTCGGCCCACAGCTTGTCGATGTAGGCGTGGTGCAGCCAGAACACCGGGTCGTTGGGGGACACACCGGTGGCCATCTGGCCGCCGACCCACACGTGCACCCGGTTGTGCAGGTTGGCGCCGCGCCAGCCCTCCAGGTTGTTGCGGAAACCGTTCGAGGAGCTGTTCCAGGGGGCCGCGTCGTAGACCGGCATGGCGAGGACGGCCTCCACCTCGGCCTTGGTCGGCAGCTGGGCGACGCCCTCGCCGAGGGCCCGCCGCAGGTAGGCGCGTCCGTCGACCCGTACGTTCACCTCCCACTTGCCCGCCGCGTAGGCGAACGGCCCGTCCGTGACCTGCCCGTCGCGGGCGCGTCCGGTGCCGCCGAGGAAGTCGGCCGCCCAGAGGGAGGCGCGGGGCGTGCGGTCCGTGGTCCAGTCCCAGTAAGGGAGCGAAACGCTTTTGTCGACCGCTTGCAGGGCCGCCTCGAATTCGAGCAGGAAGCGGCGGTGCCACGGGAGGAAGGAGGGGGAGCGGTGGCCGACGCGGTCGCCCGCATCGGTGTCGCCCATGATGAAGCCGTTGTGGGTGGTGACGAAGCGGTCGTAGCGGCCGGTGCGCTTGAGTTCGAGCAGCGCGTTGGTGAAGGCGCGCTTCTCCTCGGCGGTGAGCGCGGCCTGGTTCTTGCGGACGGTCATCACATGTCACCCATCGGGACGAGGGCGGCGCCCTGGAGTTCGCGCACCGCGGCGCGGGCGAGCGAGAGCGGGTCGGAGAACGTCTCGTAGTGGTTGACGACGCTGATCCAGGTGCCGTCGGCGTTCTGCATCACGTGCAGTTCGCGGCCGTCTATCCGTACGGTGGGCAGACCGGCCGCGTGGTGACCGCCGTGGTGGGCGCCCCCGGCCGCGGGGGTGATCTGGATGCGGCGGCCCTGGTAGACCTCGTCGACGTTTGCGGTACTTCCGGCGTTGCCGGCCGATATCGCGGCGCGGGAGTCGGTGCCGGCGGCGTACGCGGTGGCGCCGGCCAGACCGAGGAAGGTGAGTGCGCCGGCTGTGGTGCCGAGGGCCTGCCGGCGGGTGATCTTGTTCATGGACGAAGAAGTACCAGCAGTGCCGGGGCAGTTGACCGCTATCCGGACATCGGCCGACAAGTTGTACATAGAACGAATCGCGCGATCTTTTCGTTCCGGCGGACGGGAGGGGCTTCCACGGGAAGATCTGCTACCGAAAGCCTACTCGCCGGTAATTATTGCGGCCGTATTGCCCCCGCATGAACGGGGTCACATCGGCGACTCGGCCGGAAGATATGACATCCGCTCAGACCGGATTGCGTTCTTTCATCACCTATAGTCCCGATATGGCTCTTCATGAGATGAAGGACGCACACGCCGACGACGCCGAGACGGACGTGTTCGCGTCCGCCCTCAGCGGCCAGGTCCTCCCCAAACACCGGATGCCGGAAGACCACTCGCCCACCGAGGTGGTCTACGAACTGCTGCGCAACGAACTCCTCCTCGACGGCAACGCCGCCCAGAACCTGGCCACGTTCTGCACCACCTGGTCCGACGACGGCGTGCACCGCCTGATGAACCAGTGCCTCGACAAGAACATGATCGACAAGGACGAGTACCCGCAGACCGCGGAGATCGAGGCCCGCTGCGTCAGCATCCTGGCCGACCTGTGGAACGCGCCCACCGGCGGCGCCGCCACCGGCTGCTCCACCACCGGCTCCAGCGAGGCCGCGATGCTCGGCGGCCTCGCCCTCAAATGGCGCTGGCGCACCCGCAGGCAGGCCGAGGGACTGCCCGCCGACCGGCCCAACCTCGTCTGCGGACCGGTACAGGTCTGCTGGGAGAAGTTCGCCCGCTACTTCGACGTGGAACTGCGCCAGGTTCCCCTGGAGCCCGGCGCGACCGGCCTGCGCCCCCACCAGGTCGCCGCGTACGTGGACGAGAACACCATCGGCGTCGTCGCGATCCTCGGCGTCACCTACACCTGCGTCTACGAGCCCGTCGCCGAGATCGCCGCCGCACTCGACCGCATCCAGGCCGAGCACGGCTGGGACGTACCGATCCACGTGGACGCGGCCAGCGGCGGCTTCGTCGCCCCCTTCCTCCACCCCGACGTCGTGTGGGACTTCACGCTCCCGCGCGTCGCATCCGTCAACGCCTCCGGGCACAAGTACGGGCTCGCGCCCCTCGGCGTCGGCTGGGTCGTGTGGCGCACCGCGGACCTGCTCCCCGACGAACTCGTCTTCGACGTGGACTACCTGGGCGGTGACATGCCCACCTTCGCCCTCAACTTCTCGCGCCCGGGCGGCGAGGTCATCGCCCAGTACTACCTCTTCCTGCGCCTGGGCCGCGGCGGCTACCGCCGCGTCCACCAAGCCTGCGCCGACACCGCCCAGTACCTGGCCCGGGAGATCGACGCACTCGGGCCCTTCACCCTGCTCTACGACGGCCAGGGCGCGCTGCCCGCCGTCTCCTACGAGCTGACCGACCCCGAGGGCGCCGGTTTCAGCCTCTACGACCTCTCCGAGCGGCTGCGCGCCCGCGGCTGGCAGGTGCCCTCGTACCCGCTGCCCGCCGACCGCGGTGACACGGTCATCCAGCGGGTCCTGATCCGCCACGGGGTGACCCGCGACCAGATCGCCCTGCTGGTCGCCGACATCGGACGGTCGGTGGAGAAGCTGCGGGCAACCCCGCAGGCGATCCCGGCGGGCCCGCCCCGGTCCGGGTTCCACCACTGAGCCGCGGCTCCGGACCGTCCGCTCACGACGCGGGCGCCGACCAGACCATGTCCAGCGCCGTCAGGTCCGCCACCCGCTCCGGGCTGAGGGAGGCGGCCCGGGCGCGCTGGTTGGCGATCCAGGAGCCGAGGCGGACCTCGCGCCCGTCCACCCGCTCCACGTGCGTGCGCGGCACCCGCAGGTGCCGCTCGCGGGTGCGGAACTGCCGGGCGGCCGCCAGGTGCGCCGCCCAGGCGGCGGCGTGGCTCAGCCGCTGCCGGGGCCGCTCCGCCTCGCTCGCCGGAGTCACCCCCAGGGTGTGTTCCAGCAGCCAGCGCTGGGCCCAGGACAGCCGGTCCCACGACAACCGCTGACCACGCACCCACAGGCCCAGGTCCTCACCCTGCGCCACCACCTCGCCCCGGCCGAGCGGCAACCCGCCGCCCGCGTCGAGGTGGACCCGCGTCAGGTGGAAGGCGCGCTGCCAGGAGATGTCCCAGGCCGGGCACCACGACGCGTCGATCTCCTCCAGCGCCTCCCGCCGCTCCTGGGACAGCGCCCCCGGACCCTCCCTGCGGGCCGCCGCCCGGTTGTTCTTGACCCACACCCCCACCGGGAAACCCCGCCAGGTGGCGTCGACGGGCGGCAGCAGGTGCCCGTGCTCCGCCGCCCAGGCGCGGGCCGCCGCCAGGCCCTCCTCGAAGGCCACGTCGAAATGGCTCCACACCATCCCGAGCCCGTCCAGCTGCGCCGTCCGCTCCCGGCTCAGGGCGCCGCGCCGGCAGGTGCGCCGCACGTCCGCGATCCACTGCCCGAGCGGGAACCGGGCCAGCCCGGCGGGCCACCCGGGGTCGCCCGCCGGCACCTTGTAGGCGAACGGCACCCTCAAGTCCCCGTGCACGGCCGCGTACGTCCGCGCGGCCTCCACCCCGCGCCGCCACTGCTCGTGCTCCGGGTTCAGCACCCGCAGCCGGATGAACGCCGCCAGCAGGGCCGGGTCCCGGGGGGTGGAGAAGCTCAGCAGGGCTTCCGCGCCCGGCCGGTGGGCCTGCGAGCCGGTCTTGCCGCCCGGCGCCTGCGGCTGGGCCAGCGCCTCGACGAGCCGGGTGTCGTGCGCCCGCAGCGCCTCCAGGAGCCGCGCGAGGTCCCCGTACGCCCGGGACGTCAGCATCGTCTCCGGTGTCTCGCCCGGGCCCAGCAGCACCGGCACCACCAGCGAGGCCACCTTCCCCTCGCCCGGCCGGATCCGTAGCGCCCGGCCCACGGCCTGCACCAGGTCCGGCATGGAACCCCGCACGTCGGCCCAGAAGACGGAATCGCACTCCTTGGTGTCGACGCCCTCACCCAGGACCCGGACGCTGCCGAGGAACGCCTTGTCGGCGACGCCGCCGGCGAACGCCTCCAGGACCCGCCTCCGGTGCGCAGCGGTGTGCTGCCCGCACAGCCAGTCCGCCCAGATGGTACGCGGATACTCCGGCCGCGGGGTACGGCTCGCCTGCCGCAGCCTGGCCGCGACCGCCGGGAGCCCCGCCGCGAAGGCCTCCGCCTCCTTGGTCAGGTGGTGGAAGACCAGCGTCCGCCGGAACCCCTGGTCCGCGGCCGCCTTCACCAGCGCCGCCTGGAGCGCCGCGAGCCGGGCCCCGCGCACCGCGTCCGAACGTCCTTCGGGGCCGATCAGGACCGCCGACTGGAAGTCGGGGTCGGACACGTCCACGCACACCACCCGGTACGGCGCGCAGATCCCCCGGTCGACGGCCTCGGACAGCGTGAGGGTGTAGCAGCGCGCCCCGAACGGGCCGTCCGCGTCGTCCTCCATCGAGGCGACGAGATCGCCCCGTCCGCGCTCTTCGCGGCCGCGTTCCCGCCGTCCGCGCCCTTCCCGGTCCGCCGGGATCCCGGCCCGTTCCGCGGCCAGGAGCTCCTCGGGCGGCTCGCCGTCGCGCCACACCCGAGGGGTCGCCGTCATGTACAGGCGCCGGACGGACGGGATCCGGGCGTTGTCGTGCACCACCGCCCACGGCTTGCCGATCCGCCCGGACGTGCGGTGCGCCTCGTCGACCACGATCAGGTCCCAGCCCGGCAGCCCGGCCCGGTGCGCGCCCTCGATGGTGCCCAGGCCCAGGGAGGCGTACGTGGCGTACACCGTCAGCCGCTGCGCGGGGGCCGCGCCCCAGCGCGCCAGCACCCCCGCGTCGGTGGTGGTGGGCACCCCCGCGTCCTCGGGCCGCATCGAACACACGGCCAGCGCCCGGCCGGTCCGGCCGCCCTCCCGCCAGACCGCCGTCGTCTGCGCGAGCAGGTCGAGCGAGGGCACCAGCACCAGGACCCGGCCCGCCCGCAGTTCCTCGGCGGAGCGCACGGCGACGAGGGACTTGCCGGAACCCGTGGCCATGATCACCTGGGTGCGCAGGCCCCTCTCGGGCACCCGGCCGGTCGGGGGCAGGTCGAGGGCGCGCACGACGGCGTCCACGGCCTCGCGCTGGTGCGGGCGGAGTTCCTGCCTTGCCACGTACCTCACCCTGCCCACTGTGATCTGCTGCTTTGGCTCCAGCTCCTATCTTGCCCGGATTTTGAGTCAGAAGGGGGAGGTGGGTGGCAAAGCCCCCGTGTCACATGCGGGCGGTCACACGTGGCCGGTCACACGCGGCCGGTCACATGCGGGCGCCGAAGTTCTGCGTCCACCAGGGGCCGCCGGGGCCCTGGTGGACTCCCACGCCGATGTCCTTGAAGGAGCAGTTGAGGATGTTCGCCCGGTGGCCCGGGCTGTTCATCCACGAGTTCATCACCGACTCCGGTGTCTGCTGACCCATCGCGATGTTCTCCCCGTACGTCGACCAGCGGTACCCGGCTGCGGTCGTCCGCGTGCCCGGGTCGCCACCATCGGGGTCGGTGTGCGAGAAGTAGGCCCGCCGCGCCATGTCGTCCGAGTGCCCCTGGGCGGCGTTGCGCAGCTGTGCGTCCTCCTTGAGGGGGCCGCATCCGGCCGCCGCCCGCTCCTTGTTGACCAGGGCGACCACCTGGGCGGCGGTCCCGCTCGGCGCGGCGGGCGCCGGGGCGGGGGCGGCCTCACGAGTCGCGGGCGGGGTGCTCCGGGTCCGCGACGGCGTCGGGGCGGCGCTCGAACTCGCCGACGGGGACGGCGAAGCGGAGGCCGAGGGGGAGACCGACGCGGACGGGGAGCCCGAGGGCGAGGCGGAGCCGGCGGCCGAGGGGGACGCGGCCCCCGCACCGGTCGTCGACAGCGCGGCCAGCGGGGAGGCGGGCGCTGTGCCGTCGGCCCGGTCGGAGCCCGAACCGGGCAGGGTGCCGAGGTAGGCCAGACCGCCGCCCGCCACGCAGGCGGCGACCACCGCTCCGGCGACGACCCGGCGGCGGTGCCGGCGCCGTCTGCGCTGCGCCCCGCGGCCGCCCGCCGGGTCGGCGCCCGCGTCGCCCGCGTCGCCCGCGTCGCCCGCGTCGCCCGACCGGCGCCGGGCCGCCCGGCCGGGACCCGGCACCACGGGCGCGAGCTGCGTGACGGCGTCCGCGAAGGCCCCGTCGGGACCGGCGCCGGTACCGGCTCCGGCGCTCGTGGCAAAGCCCTTGCCCGCGCCGGCGCCCGGTATCGCGCCGCCGGGTATCACGCCCGGCCCCGGTATCGCGCCGCCGGGCACCGCGCCGGCCCCCGGTACCGCGAACGCCGCGGCCGCCGCGGCGAAACCGGCGCCCGCGACGACCGACCGCACGCCCGCCAGCAGCGCCGCCCCGACCGGCACCAGCGCCAGCCCGGCCAGCAGCCCCTCCGCCGGGACCAGTCCGCTCCACAACCCCGAGCACCGCACGCACTCGCGGGCGTGCCGGGCCATCCGCTTGCGCCACAGCGCCGACGGCTGTCCGTCCCAGTTCGCCGCCACCGACCGCAGCGCCTCGCACGGCGGCTGCGCCTCCAGCGCCCGCTCCACCACCCGCGCGGCTTCCAGCTGGGCCTTCATCCGCTGCACCCGTACCGCCGTGTGCTGCGGCGAGAGTTCCAGGGCCGCAGCGACCTCGGCGCGGGTCAGCTCACCGGCGCACTCCAGCCACCACAGCGACAGCAGCGCCCGGTCGTCGGGCTCCAGCCAGCGCGTGGCGCGGGCCGTCTCGCGGCGCTGACCGGCCAGGTTGAGGCGCACGACCGTCAGGTCCGCGAAGTCGGCCCCCGGGTCGGCCACGTCCGCGGCCGCCTCCAGGCCGGTCGCACCGGTGCTGCGGTCCTGCCAGTGCGCCCGTATCCGGTTCATCGTGATCGCCACCAGCCAGGACCGGAAGTTGTCGTCGGCACGCAGCCCGGCCAGCCCGTCGAGCGCCCGCAGCATGGTGTCCTGCACCACGTCGTCGACGTCGCAGGACCCGTTCAGGGCCCGCCCGACGATGTTGTAGACGAGCGGCAGACAGGCACCGACGAGCTCGTCCTGCGCGCGGGGATCGCCCGCGCGGGCCGCTGCCACCAGCGCTGCCGTGTGCTGTGTACTCATGTGAAGTTTCCCTGTCCGTACCGGCGGTCGATGATGCCCAACGACTGGGAGACCGTCGAGAGGGGCCCCGATAACACTTATCCGGCAACTCTTATCCGGAAGTCGGACCATCCGCGACCTTAGCGGCCCCGATCGGGGCGCCGGCGTCCGCCTCCCGTTGACAGCGCGGCTCCCCGCGCGGGTAAGGTCTGGACCAATGAAGTGCCGCTGCGCGGGGCCCGGTTCGGGCCCGCAGAACGGGTGGGGGTCCCTTTGTCCTGTCATCCCTTCGCGGTCCTGGCCGCCCAACGGCTGCTGCCGGTCCTGCGGGACCCCGACGCCGACCACGCCGTCCGCCGCACGGCCGCCCTCCTCGCCGCCGGATGCCGCGCCGTGGAACTCACCACCTCCACCCCTGGCTGGGCCGCGGCCGTCGCCCGTACCGCCCCGCTCGCCGACGCGCACGCAAGGGCCGCCCTGATCGGCGTGGGCACCGTCACCGGCGCCGCTCAGGCCGAGCGGGCTCTCGACGCCGGTGCCGGCTTCCTCGTCTCCCCGTACCCGGCCCCCGAGGTCCGCGCGGTCGCCGCGGAGCGCGGGGCGGTGTTCATCGAGGGCGCCTTCACCCCCGGCGAGGTCGCCTGCGCCGTACGGTCGGGGGGCGCGGCGAAGGTCTTCCCGGCCCACGTGGGCGGCCCCGGCTTCATCCGCTCCCTCAAGGCCGTGCTCCCCGGGGCACTCCTCATCCCGACCGGCGGCATCCGGCCGTCCGAGGCCCGGGACTGGCTCGCCGCCGGGGCGACCGCCGTCGGGGTCGGCAACGGCCTGCCCGAAGACCCCGGCGAACTGGCCGCGGTCTTCGCCGAACTGGCGGGGCCGTGCTGCTGTGACCCCGCCGGGCAGGCCCGCCGACATGGCCGCTGACGTGGCCGCTGACATGGCCGCGCCCGCCCTCCGAGGCCGGCCCGGCACTGCCTACGACGTCCTCGTCCTCGGCGAGGTCCTGGTCGAGATCCACGCCGAGAGCGCCCCGCACGCCGCCGCCGACGGCACAGCCGCCCGGATCTCCTACTCCGGCGACGCCCTCAACGCGGCGGCCGCGGCGGCCGCCGCCGGGGCCCGCACCGCGCTCCTCGCCGTCGTGGGTGACGACGAGCTGAGCGTGCCCCTGCTGGAGCGGGCCACCCGGCTCGGCATCGACGTCTCCCACGTGCGCCGCTCCCCGCGTCCCAACGGCGCCTACCTGCTCTGCGCCGACACCGACGGCGGCCGCGCCTTCGTCTACTGGCGCACCGGAAGCGCCGGCTCCACCCTCTCCCCGCTGCACATCGACTCCTGGCATGAGCTGCTCACCACCTCCACGGCCCTGGTCACCAGCGGCATCACCGGCGCCCTCTCACCCGGAGCCCGCGAAGCCGTACTGGCCGCTGCCGAAACCGTCCACGCGGCCGGGGGGCACCTCACGTACGACCCCAACTTCCGCCCCCGGCTCACCGGCCCGGAGGCGGCCCGCGATCTGCTGGCGCGGGTCGCCCCGCTGACGGGGCTGCTCAAGACGTCCTGCCCCGCCGACGCCCTGGCCCTCGTGGACACCGGCGACCCGCTGCTCGCGGCCGCCCGCTACCGCGCACTCGGGGCCCGCGCCGTCGCCGTCACCGCGGGACCCGGCCGGCTCCTGCTGGACGACGGGGTACGCGCGACGTACCGGCCGGTCCCCGTCAACCCCGACCCGGTCGACGCGACGGGCGCAGGCGACTGCTTCACCGGTACCACCACCGCGCGGCTGGCCCTGGGCGACCCCCTCGCGCGGGCGGTGGCGTACGGCACGGCCGCCGCCTCGCTCTCAGTGTCCGGCCGCGGCGGCACCGGACGCGTTCCCGCGTTCAGCGAGACGGCGGCCCTGGCGGGACTTTGAGCCGGTCCCGGCGGTACTCCGGGCCGGTCCTGGCGAGATCCTGAGCCGACGCCGGCGGAACTCCGGGCCGGCCCTGGCGGAACTCCGGGCCGGCCCCGCGCGGCCCGGCCGGTACCCCGTCGAAAAACCTGCTTCACGGCACTGGGCACCTCCACGGCCCCTCGCTACCCTCCGCGCATGATTCCCACGGTGGTCTGGGGCACCGGCAACGTCGGCCGCGCGGCGATCCGCGCCGTCGCCGCCCACCCGGCGCTCGAACTCACGGCAGTCATCGTCCACGACCCCGCCAAGGCCGGCCGCGACGCGGGTGAACTCGCCGGTCTGGGACACCTGCTGGGCGTCGCGGCGAGCGACGACACCGAGGCGGTGCTCGCCGCCCGGCCCGCCGCCGTCGTGTACGCGGCCTCCGGCGACACCCGCCCCGACGACGCCCTCGCCGACATCACCAGGGCCGTCGCCGCCGGGGCCGTCGTCGTCAGCCCCGCCCTGTACCCCCTCTACGACCACCGCAGCGCACCGCCGGAGTTCCGCGATCCGGTGCTGGCGGCCATCGCGTCCGGCGGCGGCTCACTGTTCGCCTCCGGGGTCGACCCCGGCTGGGGCAACGACGTCCTGCCGCTGCTCATCAGCGGACTCGGCACCACCGTGGACGTGATCCGCTGCCAGGAGATCTTCGACTACTCCACCTACGACCAGCCGGACTCCGTCCGCTACCTGGTGGGCATGGGGCAGCCCATGGACTTCGAGCCGATGATGCTCGTGCCGTCCGTCCCGACCATGGTGTGGGGCGGCCAGATACGGATGATGGCCCGGGCCCTCGGCGTCGAACTGGACGGGATCCGCGAGACGTCCGCCCGCCGCGCGCTCGACACGGCGGTGACCACCCCCACGATGGGCGAGTTCGAGGCAGGCACCCAGGGCGCGATCCGGTTCGAGGTGCAGGGGATCGTCGAGGGCGAAGCCCGCCTCGTCATCGAACACGTCACCCGCATCCACCCCTCCTGCGCCCCCGACTGGCCGCAGCCGCCCGACGGATCCGGCGCACACCGGGTGATCATCGAGGGCCGGCCGCGCATCGAGGTGACGATCGAGGCCACCGATGAAGGCGAGAACCGTTCCGCCGGCGGCAACGCCACCGCCGTCGGCCGGCTGGTGGGGGCGATCGACTGGCTCGTGGACGCGCCACCGGGCCTCTACGACGCGCTCGACGTCCCGCTGCGGCCCGCAGTCGGCAAACTCGGAAGGAAACAGCCATGAGGATCGACGTCCCGGAAGGTCAGCACCCCATCGAGTACGTCTGGGGCGACCTGGTCCCCGGCATCGGCATGGCCGCGGCCAACTTCTCCCTGTCGGTCTACGCCCACACCACCTTGGGCCTGCGCGAGTTCGAGGCGGCCCGGCTGCGGATCGCGCAGATCAACGGGTGCGTCTTCTGCCTCGACTGGCGCACCGACCGGGACGGCGAGAAGGTCGAGGAGGAGTTCGCCGACGCGGTGACCGAGTGGCGCACCACGAAGGCCTTCGACGACCGCACGCGGCTGTCCGCCGAATACGCGGAGCGCTACGCGCTGGACCACCACGGCCTGGACGAGGAGTTCTGGCAGCGGATGACGGCCCACTACAGCCAGGTGGAGATCGTGGAGCTGAGCATGAGCATCGGCTCCTGGCTCGCCTTCGGACGCCTGAACCATGTGCTGGGCCTCGACAGCGTCTGCGTACTGCCGGGGAGCTGAAACGGCCCCCCGGGGCCGGCCGGCCTCCCTGCGCGGGCCTGCGGCCGGCCCCGGTTCCCGGTCGGCGCCCTTACAGGTCAGTGGCGATGATCTTCTCGATGTTCCGCTCCGCGAGCGCGGTGATGGTGACGAACGGATTGACGCTGGTGTTCCCGGGGATCAGCGCTCCGTCGATCACGTACAGGCCGGGGTGGCCGTGCAGCCGCCCGTAGTTGTCGGTGGCCTTGTTCAGGACTGCGCCGCCGAGCGGGTGGTAGGTCAGGTGGTCGCCCCAGATCTTGTTGGTGCCGAACAGGTCGCTCCGGTAGATCGTCCCCTCCTTCGAGTTGATCTTGTCGAAGATGGTCTTGGCCATGTCGATGGCCGGCTGCTTCCAGGCCGTCTGCCAGTTCAGCTCGGCCTTGCCCGTCGCCGCGTTCCAGCTGAATTCGGCGCGGTGGGGGTTCTTGGTGATCGACAGGTAGAAGGAGGCGTACGTCTCGATGCCCGTCGGCAGCGGCGCCACCTCGGCGAACGCCCCGCCCGCCGCCCAGTTGTCGATGCCGCCGCACGGGATCGTCGCCTGGAGCTTGCCCGTCGGGTCCCAGAGGTGGTTCGCGCGCCCGCACATGACGTTGCCGTTGTCGCCCCAGCCCTTGCCGATCTCGCTGTTGAGACCGGGGAGCGCTCCGGTGGCCTTCAGCTTGACCAGCAGCTTGCTCGTGCCGACGCTGCCGGCGGCGAAGAACACCCGGTCCGCGGTGACGGTCTTGGTGGCGATCGTGTCGCCGGTGGTGTTGAGCTGTTCGATGACGACGCTGTAGCCGCCTCCGGTCGTGGGGGTGACCGTGGTGACCTTGTGCAGGGGCGAGATGGAGACCTTGCCGGTCGCCTTGGCCGCCGCGAGGTACGTCTTCTGGAGCGACTTCTTGCCGTGGTTGTTGCCGTACAGGATCTCCCCGTCCAGCGCCGACTTGATGGCGGTGCCGGCCGCCTCCTGCTTCATGTAGTCCCAGTCGTAGACGTCGGGGACGAACACGAAGGGGAAGTTGGAGCGCTGGGCGTGCTTGCGGCCGACGCGGGCGAACTGGTAGCAGTCGACCGTGTTGAACCAGTCCGGGTCGATGAGGCCGACGCCGAGGCCGGCGTTCGCGCGCGGGTAGTAGACGTCGTACATCTCGTCCGCGTTCACGGACGGGAGCACGGCGCCGAAGTTCTCCCGCTTGGGGGTCACGGCCATACCGCCGTTGACCAGCGAGCCGCCGCCGACCCCGCGGCCCTGGTAGACGGTGATGCCGCCCATCTCCTCGGCGTCCAGGATGCCCGTGTACTTCGGGATGTCCCGGTCGATGGGGAAGCCGAGGAAGTAGTTCAGCGGGGCCTTCGTGCGGGTGCGCAGCCAGTACGCACGCTGGTCGGGGCTGAGGGTGTTGCAGAAGATCTTGCCGTCCGGGCCGGGCGTGTCCCAGGCCATGCCCATTTCGATCATGTGGACGTCGACACCCGCCTGGGCGAGGCGCAGTGCGGCGACCGAGCCGCCGTAGCCGGTGCCGATGACGAGGGCAGGGACGTGGGCCCCGGCATCGATCGGTGCGGAGGGGGTGTTGGCGGATTTCGCCTGTGCGGGGGTGGGGTTGACTGCCAGGGCCAGGGCTCCAAGAATGGAACCTGTTCCTGCGATGAAACCGCGGCGGAATACGCCCTGGGATACCTTGTTGTTCAGGGATTTGTCACTCATGTGACGCTCCTCACTCTCGATGGAGTGAGAACAAGTTCTACTGTTGGTGGCGTGGTAAGTCACTACATACGGCGGGGTAATTTCTGGCTGGTTCCGCAGGTGTGGGCCGCCCGCCGTTCCGGTGGCCCACCGACTCGCCGTCTCAGGCTGCGGGCACCCTGCGGATTTCGTTGGATCTTCGGGCCGGCCCGTGTCATCGTTGGTCTCGCCGAAGGGGTGTAGCTCAGCCGGCCAGAGCAACGGTCTCCAAAACCGTAGGTCGCAGGTTCGACTCCTGCCGCCCCTGCCAGGACGCATGCGCCGGACGCCCGGCCGGGACCTTCTCCCGGCCGGGCGTCCGGCGTTGCGGGGTCCGGCCGGGGCGGGCCGGTTCAGGCACGCCCGTAGACCGCATCAACGCCCGTAGACCGCCTTGACGTTGTCCTGGGCGGGATGCGTACGACCCGCCGGTCCCGCCGCGAAGACGCGCAGCAGGTTTTCCGTCACCCGCGTCGTCAGAGCGCCCGCACGGGCGTCCAGGCCGTGGTTGGCCCCGCTGCGTCCGTCGCCGGTCGCGTCGAGCGCCTCCACCCAGCGCATCGTCCCCGTCGCGAACACGGCGGCGCCGCTGGGAACGGTGTAGTACGCCGTGTCCTGGTGGCTGGGCCGGCCCTCGCACACGACGGGGGAGTGGGCGAGTATCTCGATCGGCCGGGGCGTCGGGAAACCGGTGTCGACCTTGTCGTACTCGACGCCGACCAGGTGCGCGAAGGTGTCGCCCGCCTTCACCCCGGTGCCCTCGAACAGCCAGTGGCCGGGGTTGGTCACGACGTAGGGGGCGTCCACCGGGTAGCCGTCGTAGATCACGCCGAGCAGGGAGCTCTCGGGGTCGGCGGCGGGGGGCGAACGGAAGTCCGCGGTGGCCGGATGGCCGCGGCGGAAGCCCGGGTCCTGCTCGTAGGAGGACTTGTAGCAGACCACCGTGCGGTCGGGGCCCAGGTCGGAGGCCTCGAGCCGGATCCGGCGGAAGCAGCAGTTCGCGCCGAGGAAGGCCATGTTCGTTCCCGCGTCGCGGGCGGCGGTGAAGTGCGCCCGCTGTTCCGGCGACCAGTACTCGTCGTGCCCGAGCGACAGGACGGCGGCGGCTCCTTCCAGCAGTCGCTTGTCCCGCGCTACGTCGGTGGTCGTCGCGTAGGCGAGGGGAATGCCGAGCCGCTCGGCCAGCGCTACCAGCGGTGCCTCGTACACGAGGAAAAGGCCCGCGCCGTCGTCGTACTCGTACGGCCGGTCGAAGGTGACGGCCAGCGAGCGGGTGGCGTACCCGCCGTTCGGGCCGTCGTAGCTGCCGTAGCCGCCCCAGCGGTTGTAAGCCTGCCAGGTCGCCACCGCGTTCACGACGACGGTGCGGCCGGTCGTGGCAGCCGAGCGGACGGTGAGCGGTACGAAGCGCTGGCCCTCGCCGCCCTGCGCGTCGAGGCGCAGGAGGTAGCAGCCCTCGGGCCAGTCCTTCGTGTCGACCGTGGCGGTGCGGGCCCAGTGGGTGCGGACCATCCGGGTCGCGGAGTCGACGGTGTGCTCGGGCTGGCGGATGCCGGTCAGGGCCTGCGAACGCCACACCAGCCGGGCACGTGCGCCGCCGTACCAGCCCATGCGGTACGCGGAGACGGTGAAGCGGGGCGCGGTGGTGGAGACGTGGAGGCCGAACGTCTCCCCGGGCAGGACGCTCACCTTGTCGGCGAAGCCCTCGATGGCCCGGGCGGGACCGGCTTTGGTCACGTGCCAGTCGGCGTTGCCGGGGCGGGCGTTCTCCGCCTTGACGTCGAACCCCTGCGCCGCGGGCGCCGATCCGCCGGCCGTCGCACCCACGGCGGGCCGGTCCCCTTGCCCGGTCCCCTTCGCGCTCCCGCTCCCGCACCCGGCCAGTGCCCCGAGCCCGGCGGCCGCCGCCCCGGTCGTGGCGACGACCAGAAACCGCCGCCTCCCCGCGCCTTCGACCACCCCGGCCGTCTTCTCCTGTTCCATAGGGCGCACGCTATGCCACCCAGCCACCTCCGTCCGCACCCCCTCCACCCGCGCCGGGGCCGGCGCCCCACGGAGCCTCCCGCGGTGTGGCCGCCCCGAGTGGCGGGCGGGGCGGTCGGGCCGAAGGGGTACCGCGCCGAGGTGCGTGGGTGGACGGTGCGTCAGCCCAGCCGCACCACCACCTGCTGCCCGGCTCCCGCTGCCCCTGTGAGGTCGCCGAAGGCGAGCCGGAGGCGGGCGCCCGGTTCGGCCGTCACCACGCTCGGCGGCCGGGACACCACTGCCGTGACGGGCCGGTCCCACACCACCGTCAGCGCGGCCAGGGCCCTGGCCGGGTCCGCGACGGACAGGACGGCAGTGCCGTCGGGTCTCTCCCGGACCGTGACCGAGCACGCGGCGCTCGCCTCCAGCAGGCCGGCCGTCCCCGCCTGCCAGAAGTTGACGCCGGTGAAGCCGAGCGAACCCACCGACACCCCTTGAGCCGCTTCGGTGTTGGCGAGCACCCGCAGCCAGCCCGTGGAGCCGGCCCGGGCGGCCGTCTGTCCGGCCGAGGCTCCCGGCAGTATCTGGTGGACGTACCCGGCGGCGACCGGATCCGTACCGTGGTCGTACCAGAGGGTGAGGTAGCGCCGGGTCAACGCCGTCGTCGCACTGGCCCGGTTGATGTCGCTCCACCGGCCGGTGCGCGCCTCCCGGAGGGCCTTGAACGCCCCCGCCCCGCACATCACGTACCCGCCGAAGCCCGCCAGATGGGCCCAGCCGGGGGAGGGGAAGGACGCCGACCAGCCCAAGGCGCCCGGCTGTACGGCGCCGCCGACGGTGAGCGCATGCGTGCCGGCCGCGCCCAGATTGCGGTTGTCGATGACCGACTCGACCGGCACCCCGTCCGTCGAACGGATCCCCGCGCCCATGCACACGATGGTGTCGGCGAGGAAGAACCACGATTTCCGTGCCGCCAGCGTGCTGCCCAGGCCCCGCAGGTGCTGGCCGACCGACGCGAACTCCCCGTCGGTCGTTCCGCCCACCCACACCGCGTCTGGCCGCGGGGCGCCCCAGTCACCTCCCGCGCCGTCGGCCAGCGCCAGCCGGGACACGGTGGTCCCGGGCAGTCGGCGGGGATCCACCGTGGGCCAGAAGGCATCCGAGTACTGGCCGTTCCCGTAGGTGGCTCCCCACCAGGCGAGCATCCCGCTGCCCGTGTGCCAGCCGCGCAGGTTCTCCCCGTTGCCCGTCTCGTAGTGCGCGATCCGTTTCGAGGCCATCGACAGCGAGGCGGCCCAGCCGGGGCGCCGATGCGTGGCCCGGTCCATCGACGCGAACAGCCGGTGGCCGACCGGCTCGGCAAGTCCCGCCACCTCCGTATCCGCCGCCACCTCCGCCAGTCGGGCGAGAGCGGACAGCCCCAGGGTCTGATCGGCCATGGGCGGGCTGTAGTAGGCCCGGGCCATCCACCCCTTGACCAGCCCCCGCCAACGGGCCCGTTCGGCGCTGCTCGCACCCTCCGCCAGCAGCAGGATCCCGGCCAGCACCGCGTGCCCCCGCGCGTGGTCGTCCTGCTGGACCTGCCGGGCGTCCAGCGCCGCCACGCCCCTGCTGACCGCCCGGCCGGACACCGCGTCCATGACCAGCCCGTTGAACAGGAACGGCGCCCAGGCCCGCTCGACGGCGTCGAACACGATCTGCGCACCCGGATCGGTCACTTCCCACGGGGTCTGCCGCAACAGGGCGAACAGCATGCCGAGCCCGCCGAGGAGCACCGCTCCGTACGTCCCGGTGTACGGCACCCAGGTGTGCTGGACGAAGGAACCGTCCCGGTAGAGCCCGTCACCCGAGGAGACGTACGGGAAGACCGGCGCGAGCGCGTCCCGAGCGAGAGCGAGCTTCCCCGCATCCGAGCCGACCACCCCGCGCAGGGCCAGTACCCGGCACAGGTCCACCCGGTTCGCCCCCGTGCTGGTCCCGCTGTAGGAGGAGACGACGGAGTCGGGCACGAAGTGGTCGACCGCCGCGCAGTAATCGGTGAGGCGCACCGGTGTCAGGTCCGGTTGGAGCAGGACGCAGAGGTCGAGCAGCGCCTGCGGGGCGCCGATCTGCCAGCAGTACCAGTTGCCGTACGCCACCTGGCCCGCGTGGTAGGCCTCCGTGTGCAGATGATCGAGCCCGGTCAGCAGCGCCGTGCGCAGCGCGGTCTCGCCCGTGTGCCCGGTACCGGGACGGACGTAGGCCTCCGCCATCGTGCGCAGCCGGTAGTAGCTCTGCATCATCTTCTCGGGATCGGTGGCGAATCGCAGATCGGGCCAGAGCGCTGCCGGCGCGGGGGCCATGGCGGCCCGCCAGCCCTCGGCCTGTTCGCCGAGTTCGGTGAGCCGCGACCGGAACGGCTCGCTCGTCGCCGGAAAACCAGCGCCGAGAAGGAGCCCGCGCCAGACGGCGCGCATCGTCTCGTACGTGTCCGTGGCCGTGTACGTGTCCGTGGCCGGTTCGCCCCCGGCGCGCGTGAGGGGGGCGCCCAGCCACAGCGCACCTCCGCCCGCCGTGGAGAGGAAGGCGCGCCGACTCCATGGATCTGTCATCGCTTTCTCCTTTTCCCACCCTCACCGTCTGGTACTGCCCCTACCCGGTACCGGGCCGCGCCGCCGGCCCCGACCGTCCGGCCCGTACCGCTGCCGGCCCCGCCGTCTCGCTGTCGCCACCTCATGCGACGTGCCGGCGATAGCGTTCGATCACCTCCCGCAGTACCTCCGATCCCTCCCGGGCCCACAGTTCCGGATGGAAGATCTCCACCTCGACCGGCCCGCGGTAGCCCGCCCCGTCGGCCAGCTCCAGGAATCCCCGGAGATCGATGCACCCGTCACCGAGCTGCCCCCGCCCGAGCAGCACCCCTTCCGGGAGCGGGGTCACCCAGTCGGCGACCTGGACGGACACGATCCGGCCGCCCGCTCCGGCCCGGCGCATGTGCTCCGGGAGCCGCTCGTCCCACCACAGGTGGTAGGCGTCCACCACCACCCCCACACGCTCCGCGGGGAACCGCTCGGCCAGATCCAGTGCCTGGCCGAGCGTGGAGACCACACAGCGGTCCGCGGCGTACATCGGATGGAGGGCCTCGATGCCCAGCCGCACCCCGTGCGCTGCGGCCCACGGCGTCAACTCGCCCAGGATGTCCGCGATCCGCTCGCGCGCACCGACCAGGTCGCGGTCCCCGTCGGGCAGTCCGCCCGAGACCAGGACCAGGGTGTCCGCCCCGAGTTCGGCGGCCTCCTCCACCGCCCGCCTGTTGTCCTCGAGAGCCGCTGCCCGTCCCGCCGGGTCGGCGGCCGTGAAGAACCCGCCCCGGCACAGCGAGCTGACGTGCAGCCCCGCCCCGGCGATCAGCTTCGCCGTCTGTCGCACCCCGAACCGCCGTACCGGCTCCCGCCACAGGCCCACGGCTCGTACCCCGGCTGCCGTGCAGCCGCTCACCAGCTCCGGGAGCGACCACTGCCGGACCGTCTCCTGGTTGAGGCTGAACCGGGCCGGTGCCGGCGCCCGGTTCACGACGCCACCCCGTACACCGCGAACAGCTGCCGCATCCGGGCCTCGGCGAGCCCCGGATCGGGGAAGAGGCCCAGTCGGTCTGCCAGTTCGTACGTCGTGGCCAGGTGCGGGAGCGAACGTCCCGACTGGAGCCCGCCCAGCATCGTGAAGTGCTCCTGGTACCCCGCCAGCCAGGCCAGCAGGACCACACCCGTCTTGTAGTAGCGGGTCGGCGGGGCGAACAGATGCCGCGCCAGCGCCACCGTAGGGTCCAACAGAGCCCGGAAGGCCACCGCGTCGCCCCGGTCGAGCGCCTGCGCCGCCCGCGCCGCGATCGGGGCGATCGGGTCGAAGATCCCCAGCAGGGCGTCGCTCGCCAGCTCGCCGTCACCACCGATCAGTTCCGGATAGTGGTGGTCGTCGCCCGTGTAGCAGCGCACGCCGGCCGGCAGCCGGCGCCGGATGTCCACTTCCCGGTCCGCGTCCAGCAACGACACCTTGATCCCTGCCACCTTCCCGGGATACTCCGTGATGATCTTCAAGAAGACCTCGGTGGCTTCCTCGGGGTCCTCGTGCCCCCAGTAGCCGGTGAGCTCCGGATCGAACATCGCACCCAGCCAGTGCAACACCACGGGTGTGGAGCTCTGACGGAGCAACTGCCCGTACACCTCCAGGTAGTCCTCCGGGCCCCGGGCCGCCTTCGCGAGCGCCCGGGAGGCCATCAGCACGGCCGCCGACCCGCACGCCTCGCTGTGCGCGAGCTGCTCCGCGTACGCGGCGGTGATCCGGGCGATCGAGTGGGGCCCGGGCGCCGTCAGCTGATCGGTCCCGACACCGCAGACGATCCGGCCCCCCACCGCCCGGGCCTCGGCCGCCGAGCGGCGGATCAGCTCGGCTGCGGTCGGCCAGTCCAGGCCCATTCCGCGCTGCGCGGTGTCCATGGCCTCCGCGACCCCGAGCCCCTGAGCCCACAGCCGGTGCCGGAAGGCCAGCGTGGCGTCCCAGTCGACCTCTGGCCCTGCTCCCGCGCAAACGCGGAGGGGCTCGGCGACGACGTGCGCCGCCGCGAAGAACGTCCGGCTCTGCGCCGGGCCGCAGGTCAGCGGCGGCAGCGGAGCACTGTTCGGCCGGTACTCCCGGTATCCGCCCTCCGTGTCCGGCAGGAGGATGGTGTTCACAGGACCACCTCCGGCACCTGTAGCCGGCGGCCCTGCGCCGAGGACCGCAGACCGAGTTCGGCAAGCTGCACCCCGCGTGCCCCGGCGAGCAGGTCCCACTTCCAGGTCTCGTCCCGGACGACGTGGCGCAGGAACAGCTCCCACTGGGCCTTGAAGCCGTTCTCCGCCGGGGTGTTGTCGGGGACCTCCTGCCATTGGGAGCGGAACGACCCGGTCTGCGGAAGGTCGGGATTCCAGACCGGTTTGGGGGTCCCCGCCCGGTGCTGGATCCGGCACTCGCGCAGCCCGGCCACCGCCGAACCGTGCGTCCCGTCCACTTGGAGCTCCAGCAGCTCGTCCCGGTGGACCCGCACGGTCCAGGACGAATTGATCTGCGCGACCACGCCGCCCTCCAGTTCGAAGACCCCGTAGACGGCATCGTCCGCGGTGGCCTCGTACGGCTTGCCCTCCTCGTCCCAACGGCGGCCGATGTGGGTACGGGTGAGGGCCTGCACCGAACACACGCGGCCGAACAGTTCGTGCAGCAGGTACTCCCAGTGCGGGAACATGTCGGCGGTGATGCCGCCGCCGTCCTGCGCGCGGTAGTTCCAGGAGGGCCGCTGGGCCGGCTGCCAGTCCCCCTCGAACACCCAGTAGCCGAACTCCCCGCGCACGGAGAGGACCTCACCGAAGAAGCCGCCTTCGATCAGCCGCCTCAGTTTCAGCAGACCCGGCAGGAACAGCTTGTCCTGGACCACGCCGTGTCTGACTCCGGCCGCCACCGCCAGCCGCGCGAGCTCCAGCGAGGAGGAGAAGGAGAGGGCGGTCGGCTTCTCGCAGTACACGTGCTTGCCCGCCGCGATGGCCTGTCGGACGGCGGCTTCCCGGGCGCCGGTCACCTGCGCGTCGAAGTAGACCTCCACTTCGGGATCGGTCAGCACCTCCGCCAGATCGGTGCTGACGTGTTCGAGCCCGTGTCGGTCGGCGATGGCCCGCAACGCCTCCTCCCGCCGCCCGACCAGCACCGGCTCGGGCCACAGCACGGTCCCGTCCCCGAGATCGAGGCCTCCCTGCTCCCGCAGGGCGAGGACGGATCGCACCAGGTGCTGGCGGTATCCCATCCGTCCGGTCACGCCGTTCATGGCGATCTTGATGGTGCGCACCGAGCGGCGTGCCTTTTCGACTGCCCTGTCCTTTGCCATGGGGTCCCCCTCCTTCGCGTCACGTGGCGATGATGGAAAGCGCTTTCACACGCCCAGGCTAGAACTGGGCTGGCTTCCTGCACAACACCCGTACGAGTGATGGAAAGCGCTTTCCTAATCGGGCAGACTGAGACTGCGACGGACAAGACGAAGACGGCCCGGCCACCGAGTGCGGGGCAGGAGGAGGGGTGCGACATGGCGGTGACTCTCGCCGAGGTCGCGGCGCACGCGGGCGTTTCGCCCGCCACGGTCTCGCGTGTACTGAACGGGGGCCACCCGGTGGCCGGAGGCACCCGGACCCGGGTGGAACAAGCCATCGAAGAACTGGGATACATCGCCAACGGCCCGGCCCGGGCCCTCGCGGCCGCCACCTCCGACCTCGTGGGCGTACTCGTCCACGACGTCGCGGACAGCTTCTTCGGCATCATTGCGGGAGCCTTCCAGAAGGCGCTGGCACCGACCGGCCAGGGGGACGGACGCAGGCTCGCCGTCGTCTGCAACACCGAGGGCGTTCCCTCGGCCGAACTCGACTACCTCGCCCTGCTGGAGGGCCAGCGGGCAGGCGGAGTCGTCCTGACGGGCGGGGCGGTGGAGGAACCGCACCACAGCGCCGCGCTCACCGCCCGCATCAGCCGCATGGCGCTCGCCGGCACCACGGTGGTGCTGTGCGGGAGACCGCCGCTGGCCGTGCCCGCCGCACTGCCGGTCGCCACCGTCATGTTCGACGACCACGGTGGAGCCTTCCGCCTCGCGGAGCACCTGCTGACACTCGGCCATCGGCGCATCGCATACGTGGCCGGTCCGCCGGGGCTGAGCACCACCCGGGAACGGCTCGCCGGACACACCGCCGCGTTGCGACGGCACGACCCCGCCCTGCCCGAGGCCTGTGCCCCGCTCACCGTGCACGCCGGCTTCGAACGCTCCGCCGGGTATGACGCCACCCGCGAACTGCTCCGCCGCGGGGCGCCCTTCACCGCCGTCGCGGCGGCCAACGACACCGTCGCCGCCGGTGTGGCCGCGGCCCTGGGAGAAGCAGGCAAGCGCATTCCCGAGGACGTCTCGGTCGCCGGCTTCGACGACCTGCCGTTCAGCGTGGACACCGCGCCCGCCCTGACCACCGTCAGGGTCCCGCTGCGGGAGGCGGGCGTGCTCGCGGCCCAACTCGTCACCGGCCGCAGACCGGCGCCCCCGGGCCGCATCACCACCCTGCCCACCGAGCTGATGGTGCGGGCGTCCACGGCGCCGCCCAGCGAAGGGAGCCGACCGTGAAGTACGCCTTCTCCACGCTCGGCCTGCCCGGGACCCCGCTCGCGCGCAGCGCCGCCCTCGCCGCCGAGCACGGGTACGACGGCCTGGAACTGCGGGCCCACCCGGAGGAACCCCTGCATCCCGGCAGCCCCAGCGGCGACCGTGCCGTGGCCCGGCGTACCCTCACCGCCGCCGGGGTCACCGCCCTCGGGGTAGCGGGATACGCCGAGGTGGCCGCCGCCGGGCGAGACGGGCCGGTCCTGGCCGAACTGCACTCCCTGGTCCGGCTCGCCGTCGATCTCGAAGCCCCCTACGTCCGGGTCTTCCCCGGCGGCGGGAGCCTGCCCGAGGCGGACGCGGATGACAACGCCGTCCGCAGACTGCGTGCCGCGGCGCCGTATGCCGAACTGCACGGTGTGCGGATCCTGCTGGAGACCCACGACTCGCACACCACCGGGACCGCCGCCGCCCGGGTGCTGGAGCGGGTCGGGCATCCGGGCGCCGGGGCGCTGTGGGACGTGCTCCACACCTGGCTGGGCGGCGAGCAGCCCGCCGAGTCGTGGCCCGGCCTCGCGCCGCACCTGGGCTACGTGCAGGTCAAGGACGTGGCCTCGGCCCGTGACCTGACGCCCCTCGGCCTCGGCGAGGGAGTCCTGCCGCTCGCCGGAGTGACGGCCCGCATCCCGTCGGACGGCTGGCTGTGCTGGGAGTACGAGAAACGCTGGTTCCCCGGAGCAGCGGACCTCCCGGGCCGGTTGACGCAAGGCCGGGAGCATCTGGTGCGGCTGCTGCGCGGGCACGATGAGCAGGGCGTGCCGGCCGCCGAGGCGGTCCGTGGGCCACAGGACCCGGTCGGGGGGCCGCCATGACCAGACGGCCGTCCCGCGGTCGGCCGGGAGGCCGGTGCTCGGTGCAGCGTGGTCCCGTCCCCGTCCGGCGGCCGGGGCACGGGCCCGCGCGGGGAGCCCGGTGCAAGCCGTGCCGCCCGGAGGCGCCGCATGGAGCAGGCCGCGTACGCTCGGCTCCGTGCCCCGTAAACCGAGGAAACCCCGCCGGCTGGTCGCCGACGGGCGCGAGTACCTGTGGACGCTCCGTCACCGCCACCGCGTGCTGGACGGCGGCCGGTCCGCGGACTGCCGCGAAACCCTCACGCTGTACCCGCAGCCCACCGGCACCGGCACCGGCAGCCCGCTGCGCATCGTCTTTGCCGCTGGACCGGACCGCTACGTCCCGGGTGGAGCGCCCATGGGCTCCGGGGACGTGGGATATGTCCGGGGCGGCGGGCTGAACCTGCACGAGCCGGGCGCCGTCCGGGCCCTGCTCGACGCGGCGCGGGCCCGCGGGTGGCAGCCGGGGGAGCGGCGGCCGGTGGAGGTCGACGGCTGGCTCCTGCTGGAGGAGGCGGCCGCCGCGCGGGCCGATGCCGCTCCGGCGGCCCCATAGTGTGTTGAGCGCGATAGTTGCCGCTCGAGCAAGCCAGTTGGCGACTGAGCTCGACAGTTGGCGGAGTGCCGGGGCTCCTCATGGGCAGGTGGGACGGTGGGGTAGCGCGGACCGGCCCCCGGAGCGGAAGGGGCGTTTCGTGTTCGAGGAATTCGCCACCAGGACGGTGCGCACCACTGAGGCGTCCGTCTTCGTTCGGTACGGGGGCGAGGGCCCGCCTCTCCTGTTGTTGCATGGCCACCCGCGCACGTCGGCGACTTGGCACCGGGTCGCGCCCGTCCTGGTGCGGCGCGGTTTCAGCGTCGTCTGCCCCGACCTGCGCGGGTACGGGCGCTCCCGCGGCCCGGCGCCCGCTAGGGATCACGTCCCGCACTCCAAGCGCGCGGTGGCCAAGGACATGGTCGAGGTCATGCAGACGCTCGGGCACCAGCGCTTCGGTCTCGTCGGCCACGACCGGGGGGTTGCCGTGGCGCTCCGCCTGGTGCTGGACCATCCCTCCGCGGTGACCCGGGTGGCGTTCCTGGACGGCCTGCCCCTGAGCGAGCACCTGACCGTGCGGATGCCCGGTTCGCCACCGCGTGGTGGCACTGGTTCTTCTTCGCCCAGCCGGAGATCCCCGAACGCGTCATCAACGCCGATCCCGACGCCTGGTACCGCGGCGACCCCGAAGCCATGGGGCAGGAAAATCACGACGAGTGGCGGACCGCCACCCGCAATCCAGACGTCGTCCGCGCCATGCTGGAGGACTACCGCGCCGGGCTCACCGTGGACCGCCAACACGAGGAGGCGGACCGCGCCCGAGGCGCGCGGATCGACTGCCCCGTCCTGGTCCTGTGGTCGCTACGCGACGATCTGGAGGACCTGTACGGCGACCCGCGCACCATCTGGCGCGACTGGGCCGACGACGTCCGGGGCCACGGCATCGACGCCGGCCACCATGTGGCCGAGGAAGCCCCCGGCCCGCTCTCCGCCAGCCTGGGCGACTTCTTCAAGCTGACGCTGCCTCGCTCCGCCGCCGGATAGCCGTGTGTCCGCGGTGCGACGGCGCTCAGGCGGAGTAGGCCAGCCGGTCCGGGTCGACCGGGTAGCGGAAGGCCAGGCCGCGGGCGTAGCGCTCCAGCTCTCCGACGGCCGTCGCGGCCAGGCGGTCCAGTTCACCGCCCAGTGAGCCGGCCACATGAGGGGTGAGGAGCACGTTCGGCAGGTTGAAGAGCGGCGAACCCTCGGGCAGCACCTCGGGCTCGGTGTGGTCGAGCACGGCGTGCAGCCTCCCTGTGACCAGTTCTTCCGTCAGCGCCGCGGTGTCCACGAGGGACCCCCGGGCGGTGTTGATCAGCGTGGCACCGTCGGGCATCAGGGCCAGCCGGGCGGCGTCCAGGAGGTGACGGGTCCCGGGCAGCTCGGGCGCGTGCAGGCTCACCACGTCACTACGGCTGAGCAGTTGGTCGAGCACACAGGACTCGCCGCCGAGCGCCGCGATCTCGGCCTGGTCGGCGTACGGGTCGTGCACCAGCACCCTCAGGTCGAACGGGCGCAGCAGCTCGAGCACCCGCCGTCCGATGAGCGAGGCACCGATGAGACCGACGGTACGGCGGTAGTTCCCGACGGTCGGATAGCGGTCCAGCAGATCCATGGGACCACGGGCCGAACGGTAGGCGTGGGCGGACTCCAGCACCCGCTTGTTGGAGAACAGGATCGCGGCGAGCGTGTACTCGGCGACCGGCACCGCGTTGGCGGCGGCAGCACTGGAAACCAGCAGACCGCGGTCCCAGCAGGCGTCGGTCACATGGTGCTTGACGCTGCCCGCGGCGTGGACGACGGCACGCAGCCGGGGCATCCGCTCCAGCGCGTCGGCGTCGAGGGACGGGCAGCCCCAGCTGGTGAACAGCACCTCCGCTTCGGCGAGGCGGTGGCTCAACCCCGGGTCGTCGTCGCGGAAGTCGCTCAACAGGAGTTCGGGGTCCAAGTCGGCGACCCGTACCAGCTTGGGCAGCACCCGGCCGCTGAGAACGGCTGCCCGGGTGCCGGGGCTCATGGCGAGGACGGTGGCCGGTCGACGCGGAGTACCGGAAGGGGAGGAAGGGGTCACTTGACGGCTCCTGCGGTGAGACCCGAGCGCCAGAAACGCTGGAGTCCGAGGAAGGCGAGCACGAGCGGGAGGACGGAGACGAGGGATCCGGTGATGACGAGCGGGTACAGCTCGGGCTGCTGGTAGACGCTGCGGTTCCACATGAACAGGCCCAGACTGACGGGGTAGAGCCGCTCGTCGTTCAGCATGGTCAGGGCCCCGTAGAAGTTGTTCCAGATGGCCGTGAAGGTGAACAGGAAGATCGTCACAAAGCCCGGCCACAGCATCGGCAGCGACACGTGGGCGAAGAGCCGCAGTTCACCCGCCCCGTCGACGCGGGCGGCGGCCAGCACTTCGTGCGGGACGTAGCCCTCGGCGAAGACGCGGGCCAGATAGACGCCGAAGGGGTTGACGAGGGCGGGCAGGAGATAGGCCCAGTAGGTGTTCACGGCCCCGGCGGCCGAGGCCATGAGGTAAAGGGGCAACTGGAGGACGGTTGCCGGTACGAGCACCCCCGCGAGGACCACGCCGAAGAGCCGTTCCTTGTGGCGGAACTCGTAGGCGTGGAAGGCGTAGCCGCAGGCAACGCTGATCAGGGCGGAGAGGGCGGCGCCGGCCACGGTGTACAGGAGGCTGTTGGCGAGCCAGCGCCCGAAGATGCCGTTGTCGTAGGTGAAGACGTCGCCGAGGTTGGCGAGGAGGTTGAAGCCGCCGGGGGAGTACGGGCCGGTGGCGAAGAGGTCCCGGCGGTCCTTGGTCGCGGCCAGCACGAGCCAGGCGAGGGGCATCAGGGTGTAGGCGGCGACGAGGAGGAGCGCGGCGTTGACGGCTGTCCTGGACAGGATGCGGGGGCGGGAGCGGGGGCGGGAGCGGGGGTGGAGCCGAGGACGGGAGTGCGGGCGGCGGCCGGGGGTCACGGCGGTGGTCATGCGGACCTCCAGCGGTTGCCGAGCTTGGTCACGACGTAGGAGGCGGCGCCGCGGTCTGCTGTGCGCCCGCCGAGGAGGACCAGTACGTGATCTCCACGGGCCCGTGCGCCGCACCCGCCGGACCCGGCTCCGGCGAGGCCTGCCCGCCCCCGCAGGCCGTGGCGAGCAGGACCACCGAGACGGCCGAGGAGGTGAGGGCGACACGGCCCGGGAAAGGCGAACGCGGCGTTCCCGACGGGCGGGACGTGGAACGGAGGCGGAAGCTGCGCGGCATGGTTCGGCTCCTACGGACGACCGCTGGACACGGCGGATGGGAGACCGCTGCGGCGGGGAAGGCGCGGCGGATGCGAGAACGCGCCCATCTTTTGCGCGAACCCACACACCGTCAAGAGCGAATGCGCAACTCGATCAAAACAATCACTTCAACCAGGGCCGCGAGCGAGCCGGCGCCAGCGCCGGTTTCACGAACGAACCGTCAGCCGCGGCAGCAGTTCCAGGTGCTGGCCCGCCCCGCCCTGTCCCGCGCCCCCCAGCCGGTCCAGCAACAGCCCCGCCGCCCGCGCGCCGACCTCCCGCTTCGCCGGCGCCACCGCCGTGAGCGGTACGTCGGCCAGCCCGGCCACCTCGTCGTCGTACGTGATCACCGCCAGGTCCTCCGGCACCCGCACGCCGCGCGCCTGGAGCCGGGGGATCAGCATGATGGCGTCCGTGTCGCTGTGGATCAGGGCGGCGCTGACCCCGCCCACCGTCACCGCCTCGCACAGGTAGTCCAGCGTCCGGGCGAACCGTTGCGCCACCGTCAGCGGCTCCGCGGAACCGCCGGCCGGCCACGGCGGAGCCGGCTCCAGGCCGAGCGCCGCCACCGCCGCCTCGTACCCCGACCGCAGCCGCCCGGTCGTCGGCGTCTCCTGGCTGGCCAGCGCGATCCGCCGGTGCCCCCGCTCCACCAGGTGCTGCACCGCGAGCGCCGCCCCGTGCGCGTGGTCCGACCCCACCCGGTCCAGCGCGGCCGCCGGGTGCCCGGCCGGCGCCCACCTCTCCACCAGCACCGTCGGCACCGGGAGCCCGGCCGTCCAGGCGCCCTCCCCGGGGCCGGGCGCACCCGCCTCCCAGTTCGGCGTCAGCAGCAGCCCGTCGGCCCCGGTCGACAGGAGCCGGTCCGCCTGCGTACGGTCCTCGCCCGGCAGGTACCGGGTCAGCCCGACCGTCAGCCGCGCACCCCGCGCCTCGACCACCTCCCGGGCTCCCCGCACCACGTCGGCGTAGTAGTACTCGGTGGTCGGCACCACCATCCCGATCACCAGACCGGCCCGCGTGCCGGGCCGCTCGGACGCCTTGGCGCTCGCCGCTTCGGGCGGCCGCCGCTCCACCCGGCTGATCACCCCGTGCATCCGGTGGATCTCGCCCCGGGCCGCCATCGCCTCGATGTCCCGCCGCAGCGTCACCGGCGAGATGCCGAGCTCCCGGGCCAGGTCCGCGACGCGCACGCTGCCCCGCTCCCGGACGAGCGCGAGCACCTGCGCCTGGCGCTGGTCGACATGTGGTCTCAAGGCTTCCCCCTGCGGTCGCGGTCGTCCGCAGTGCACCCGCGGCCGGTCCCCGCCCATCATAGAGAACCGAAACGATCGATTCGATCGAAGGCGTTCAACCGGTCATTGACGGCGTGGGCGGCGCGTTCATATATTCGGCACAGACCCGCCCCGCACGCCAGCATCTCGAACCCCTCCCGGGAGCCCCGCGCATGCTCACGCACGACCAGGACGGATCCCCGCGCACACGAACCCACGACCAGGACGGATCCGCGCGCGACCTCACCTACGACCCGGACGGATTCCGGCGTGGCGGCCGCCCCCACCGCATCGTCTCCGGGGCCCTGCACTACTTCCGTGTCCACCCCGACCTGTGGGAGGACCGGCTCACCCGGCTCCGCGCCCTCGGCGTCAACACCGTGGACACCTACGTCCCCTGGAACTTCCACGAGACCGCCCCCGGCAAAGCCGACTTCACCGGCCCCCGCGACCTCGCCCGGTTCCTGACCCTCGCCGCCGGCCTCGGCCTCGACGCCATCGTCCGCCCCGGCCCCTACATCTGCGCCGAATGGGACTTCGGCGGCCTGCCCGCCCGCCTCCTCGCCCTCGACGGCCTGCACCTGCGCTGCTCCGACCCCCGCTTCCAGGCCGAGGTCGACGGCTGGTTCGACTGCGTCGTCCCCGAGCTGCTGCCGTTGCTCGCCGGCCGCGGCGGCCCGGTCGTCGCCGTACAGATCGAGAACGAGTACGGCTCGTACGGCAACGACGCCCGCTACCGCGCCCACGTCGAGCAGGCCCTCACCGCACGCGGCGTCGACTGCCTGCTGTTCACCGCCGACGGCCCCGAAGACGCCATGCTGCAAGGCGGCATGCTCCCCGGCCGGCTCGCCACGGCCACCTTCGGGGCCGAACCGGCCCAGCGCCTCGCCCACCTGCGCCGCTACCAGCCCACCGGCCCGCTCGCCGCCATGGAGTTCTGGATCGGCTGGTTCGACCACTGGGGCGAGCAGCACCACGTCCGCTCCGCCGACGAAGCCGCGCGGTCCCTCGGCGAACTGCTCGCCACCGGCGCCTCCGTCAACCTCTACATGGCCCACGGCGGCACCAACTTCGGCTTCTGGGCCGGCGCCAACCACACCGGCTCACGCCCCGGCGACCCCGGCTACCAGCCCACCACCACCAGCTACGACTACGACGCGCCGATCGGTGAGGCGGGCGAACTCACCCCCAAGTTCCACGCCTTCCGCGAGGTCATCGGCAAGTACCTACCGCTGCCCGACGGCCCCCTGCCCGGACTCCCGCCCCGCATCACCCCCGCCCTCGCCACCCCCGCCGGCGCCGCGCCGCTCCTGGCCCACCTCCCCCTCCTCGGCGGCGCCCCCGTCGCGCGCCCCGCGCCCGAGCCCATGGAGAAACTCGGCCAGGACCACGGCCTGATCCACTACCGCACCACCGTCACCGGCCCCCGCCCCGCCATGCCCGTACGGATCGACGGCCTCGGCGACCGCGCCTACCTCTTCGCCGACGGCCACCTCCTCGGCGTCCTCGACCGCAACGCCCCCGACGACGGCATCGACCTCCCCGTCGACGAAGGCGGAGTCGTCCTCGACGTGCTCGTCCGCGCCCAGGGCCGCGTCAACTACGGCCCGCTCCTGGACGACCGCAAGGGCATCTGGCGCGGCGTCCGCCACGGCCACCAGCACCTGTTCGAGTGGGAGGTACGGCCCCTGCCGCTCACCGACCTCACCGGCCTGCGGTGGTCACCCGAACACCCCGAGCAGGGCCACCCCGCGTTCCACCGTTTCACCCACACCCTCCCCACCGCCCCCGCGGACGGCTTCGTCGACGTCGGCGGCTGGGGCACCGGCCTGCTGTGGCTGAACGGTTTCCTGCTCGGCCACTACGACACCCCGCGCGGCCCGCAGCGCACCCTGTACGCCCCCGCGCCCCTGTGGCGGACCGGCGAGAACGAACTCGTCGTCCTCGAACTGGAACGCCCCGGTGCCGAACTGCCCCTGCGCGACCAGCCCGACCTCGGCCGCCCCACGGTCGTCACCCTCCAGTGAAAGAGAAGGCCCGTACGTGAAGCGCACCGGCGCCCGGCTCGCGGACGGCCGCGAGATCCTCTACTACGACGCGCAGACCGACCCCGAAACCGACGGCGCCACCCGCGCCTTCCCCGACACCCGCGCCCTCGACCCCTCCGCCCTCGTCACCACCTCCGAGGTCCGCTGCGACCCGCTCCTCGGCGACGCCGTCGTCATCGCCTCCCACCGCCAGGGCCGCACCCACCTGCCGCCCGCCGACGCCTGCCCGCTCTGCCCCTCCACACCCGGACGGACGAGCGAGGTCCCCGCACCCGACTACGAGGTGGCCGTCTTCGAGAACCGCTACCCCTCCCTCGCCGGAGACACCGGACGCTGCGAGGTCATCTGCTTCACCCCCGACCACGGGACCTCCTTCGCCGAACTGGACGAGGAGCGCGCCGCACTGGTCCTGGCCGCCTGGACCGACCGCACCGCCGAACTCTCCGCCAGGGAAGGGGTCCGGCAGGTCTACTGCTTCGAGAACCGGGGCGCCGAGACGGGCGTGACCCTCGCCCACCCCCACGGCCAGATCTACGCCTTCTCCTACGTCACCCCCCGCACCACCCGCATGCTCGCCACCGTCGCCGCCCACCGCGAGCGCACCGGGGGCAACCTCTTCGAGGAGGTACTCGCCCACGAGCGGGCCGACGGCAGCCGTGTCGTCCTCGAAGGCGAGCACTGGACCGCCTTCGTCCCCTACGCGGCCCGCTGGCCCTACGAAGTGCACCTCTACCCGCGCCGCCGCGTCCCCGACCTGCCCGCCCTGGGCCAGGAGGCGCGCGCCGAGTTCCCCCGCCTGTACCTGGAACTGCTGCGCCGCTTCGACCGTCTCTTCGAGCGCCCGGAGCCGACCCCGTACATCTCCGCCTGGCACCAGGCACCCACGGGCGAGGGCCGCGACCACGACGACTTCGCGCTGCACCTGGAGCTGTTCACCGTCCGTCGCGCGGCCGACAAGCTCAAGTACCTCGCCGGAACCGAATCCGGCATGGAGGCCTTCATGAACGACATCCGGCCCGAGGACGCGGCCGCGCGCCTGCGCGAGGTGGCGAGCCCGTGAACGAGACGGCGCGCGCGTTCCGCGACCTGTACGGACACCGGCCGCACGGGGTGTGGGCGGCCCCCGGCCGGGTCAACCTGATCGGCGAACACACCGACTACAACGACGGCTTCGCCCTGCCCTTCGCCCTCCCGCAACGCACCGAAGTGGCCGCCGCCCCGCGCTCCGACGGCCTGCTGAGGCTCCACTCCGCCGCGACCGGCTCCGGGGTGGTCACCCTCGACCTCGTCGCCCTCGACCCGGCACACCGGCCGCGGGGAGCCGACGGCTGGGCCGCGTACCCGGCCGGGGTGGCCTGGGCGCTGCGCGAGGCGGGGCTCCCGGTCGGCGGCGCGGACCTCCACGTACGCTCCGACGTGCCGACCGGAGCAGGACTGTCCTCCTCCGCCGCCCTGGAGGTGGCGACCGCCCTGGCCCTCACCGAGCTGTACGGGCTCACGCCCACCCGCCCCGAACTGGCCGCCCTGGCCCGCCGCGCCGAGAACGCGTACGTGGGCGTGCCCTGCGGGATCATGGACCAGACGGCCTCCGCCTGCGCCACCGAGGGCCACGTCCTGCGCCTGGACACCCGAGGCCCCGCACACCACGCCATCCCCTTCGACTGCGCCTCCGCGGGCCTGAGCCTCTTGGTCATCGACACCCGCGTCAAGCACGACCTGGCCGACGGCGCCTACGCCGAACGCCTCGCCTCCTGCCACGGGGCGGCCGCCCGCCTGGGCCTGCCGGCGCTGCGCGACCTCGCGTACGAGGACCTGGACCCGGCACTGACCCGGCTCGACGATCCGGTCGCACGCCGGCGGGTCCGGCACGTCGTCACCGAGAACGCACGCGTGCTGCGGGTCGGTGCGCTGCTCGACGCCGGACGGCTGCGCGAGACGGGACCCCTGCTCACCGAGGGCCACGTCTCCCTGCGCGACGACTACGAGGTGTCCTGCCCGGAGCTCGACCTCGCCGTGGCCACCGCCAACGCGGCGGGCGCGTACGGGGCCCGGATGACGGGAGGGGGCTTCGGCGGCTCCGCCCTGGCCCTGATCGACGCGGAAGCCGAACCGGCGGTGGTCCGGGCCGTGACGGACGCGTTCGCCCGCGCCGGCCACGCCCCGCCCCGCATCACCGCGGCCACCCCCTCGGCGGGCGCGGCCCGCGTCGCGTAGGGACGGCCTCAACGCCCCTCGGTGCAGAAGACGCACCCCTCCCACCACGGCAGCGCGTCCAGCACCCGGTGGCGGACGCAGGAGGCACACGCCGCCCCGGGTGCGTCGGGCATCACCTCGCGTGCCCGGGATCCGGCGGTCTCGGGGTCGAAGTCCCCGACCATGGAACGGAACTCCCTCAGGTACCCTTCCGCCCGCGCGGGCTCGTAGGACAGCTCCTCCCACCGGTGGCGGCCGAGCGCGAGGTCGACGACGTCGAGCACGAACCCCTTGGCCGCCGCCCGCTCCGCGGGCGTCCCGCCCCAGTCGAGGTCGCCGAGGCGGAAGCCGACCACGCCCCGCCCCATCACGTTCTGGTCCTGCAGCGTCAACAGGGCGGCGAAGCGGAAGTGGCAGGGTTCCCGGGCGAGCGTGGACACCGCCAGGACCAGTACGTCGACGAAGACGGCGGTCGCGTTGTTGTTCAGGTCCAGGCAGCGGCCCTCCGCCCAGTGGAAGAGGTTCGACATGTCATCAGTGTGGCGCACCCTTGCGTTGCCGGCCTTGCGGCGAAGGGGGCTGCGTAGACTGCCGATTTGATCCAGAACCTGTCCGACGAGTGTGGAGGAAGAACCCGTATGCGCTATCTCCCCCTGGGCAATTCAGGGCTCCTGGTCTCCGCCGTCGGCCTCGGCTGCAACAACTTCGGTGGACGCCTCGACGCGCAGGCCACCCGGGCCGTCGTGGACGCCGCACTCGACGCGGGCGTCACCCTGTTCGACACCGCCGACATCTACGGCGGGGCCGGCGGCTCCGAACGCCACCTCGGGCAGGCGCTCAAGGGACGACGCGACCAGGTCGTCCTCGCCACCAAGTTCGGGTACGACGGCGTCGACATGGGGTACGGGCCCGCCGCAGGGGCCCGTGGCGGCCGTGCGTACATCCGGCGCGCCGTCGAGGAGTCCCTGCGCCGCCTGGAGACCGACCACATCGACCTGTACCAGCTGCACAGCCCCGACCCGGCCGTTCCCGTCGCCGAGACCCTCGGCGCCCTCGGCGAACTCGTCACCGAGGGGAAGGTCCGCTACATCGGCCACTCCAACCTCAGCGGTTGGCAGCTCGCCGAAGCGGCCCACACCGCCCGCGAGACCGGCGCGACCCCCTTCGTATCAGCTCAGAACGAATGGTCGCTGCTCCAGCGCTCGGCCGAAGCGGAGCTCGTCCCGGCCGCGCTGCACTACGGAGTCGGCGTCCTGCCCTACTTCCCCCTCGCCAACGGCCTGCTCACCGGCAAGATCCGCCGGGGCGCGCCCGTCCCGGCCGGCTCCCGCCTCGAAGGGCGCGACGCGTACCTCACCGAGGAGCGGCTCGACACCGTCGAGGCCCTCGCCGCGATCGCCGAGAAGTACGACCGCACCGTTCTCGAACTCGCCATCGGCTGGCTGTCCGCCCAGCCGGCCTGCTCCTCCGTCATCGCCGGCGCCACCTCCGCCGAACAGGTCCGCGCGAACGCGGCAGTCGCCGACCGCCCGCTGGAAGCGGAGCTGCTCGCGGAGATCGACGCCGTCGCCTGAGCGGGCCGGCCGCCCCGTACGGAAGCCGTCGACGACCCCCTGCGGTCCTCGACGGCTTCCTTCACGTGCGTACGGCCCCGGCCGCCCTCAGGACACGATGTCCTTCCGGGCGAACCCCCGGAACGCGAGCGCGAACAGCACCACCGCGTACGACACCGACACCGCGGCACCCTTGATCATCCCGCCCCACTCCAGCTGCGGCTGGAGCGCGTCCGCCCACGCGAACTGCCAGTGCGCGGGCAGGAACTCCCGCCAGGAGCCGAGCGCGGTCACCGCGTCCAGCACGTTCCCGACGATCGTCAGCCCGACCGCACCGCCCACCGCGCCGAGCGGCGCGTCGGTCCGCGTCGACAGCCAGAACGCCAGCCCCGCCGTCACCAGCTGCGACACGAAGACGAACACGACGACCAGCGCCAGGCGCGGCACGGCGTCACCGGCGTCCAGCGCACCGCCGGTGGGCAGCCTGAGCGGGCCCCACCCGTACGCGGCCGTGCCCGCCGCCAGCGCCACTACCGGCAGCAGCACCATCGCCGCCAGACTGAACCCCAGCGCGACCACGAGCTTGCTCCACAGCAGCCGCGCCCTCGGCACCGGCGAGGCCAGCAGGTAGCGCAGCGAGGACCAGCTCGCCTCCGACGCCACCGCGTCCCCGCAGAACAGGGCCACCGGCACCACCAGCAGGAACCCCGCCGACACGAAGAGGCAGGTCGCCGCGAAGTTGGCGCCCGAGGCGGTGGCGGTGTCGATGAGCGTGACCCGCCCCTCCGCGCCGCCCCGGCCGCCGCCGTCCTGACCTCCGCCCACCGCGAACGCGATGATCATGATGAAGGGCAGCGCCGCCAGCACCCCGCCCATCACCAGCGTCCGCCGCCTGCGCCACTGCCGCAGCGCCTCCACGCGCAGCGGGAGCGTCCGCCCGGGCCGGTACCCCGGGGCCGTCTCCACCACAGCCGTCACGCCGCACCTCCGATCAGCGTCAAGAACGCGTCTTCCAGCCTCCGGTGCGGGCCCACCGCGGACACCGGGACCTCCAGCCGGACGAGTTCGGCGATCAGCCCGGCGGCGCTCGCACCGTCGAGCCGTACGAGCAGCCCCGCATCTGCGGCCACCACGGAACCCACTCCCTCCAGCGCCGCCACCTTCTCGACCACGCCCTCGTCCACCGGCCCGGCCAGGGCCACCAGCAGGGTGTCCCCGCCACCGGTGATCTCCGCGACCTCACCGGCCCGCACGAGCCGCCCGCGGTCCATGACCACCAGGTGCGTGCACGACTGCTCGACCTCCGCCAGCAGGTGGCTGGAGACGATCACGGTCCGCCCGCCGGCCGCGTACCGGATCATCACGTCCCGCATCTCCCGGATCTGCGGAGGGTCCAGGCCGTTCGTCGGCTCGTCCAGGATCAGCAGGTCCGGCATCCCGAGCATGGCCTGCGCGATCGCGAGCCGCTGCCGCATGCCCTGCGAGTACGTGCGCACCGCGCGCTCCAGGGCGTCGCCGAGCCCGGCGATCTCCAGCGCCTCCGCCATGTGCGCGTCCTCGGCGGGCCGGCCGGTGGCCTGCCAGTACAGCTCCAGGTTGGCCCGGCCCGTCAGGTGCGGCAGGAAACCGGCGCCCTCCACGAAGGCCCCGACCCGCGACAGCACCGGGGCCCCGGCCCGCACCGCGTGCCCGAACACCCGGATCTCCCCGGCGTCCGGGGTGATCAGCCCCATCAGCATCCGCAAGGTGGTGGTCTTCCCGGCGCCGTTGGGCCCGAGCAGACCGAGCACCTGGCCCTTCTCCACCCGGAACGACAGGTCCTTTACGGCGTAGCGGTCGCGCGCCTTCGCGTAGCGCTTCGTCAGCCCGGTGATCTCCAGGGGTACGTCGGCCCGCGCGGGTTCGGGCTGCGGTGCGCCCGGCCGGGTCCCGCCGCGACCCCCACCGGTCCTCCGGATCCCCAAGATCCCCGCGGCCAGTGCCACCGCCGCGAGCGGCAGCCCCCAGGTCCAGGCGGGCAGTCCGCCGGGCGCCGTCCGCACCCCGTCGGCGACGGGCACCGTCAACGGCCCCTCCACGGCCACGGTGTACGTGGCCGGCTCGGCGGGGGAGGCGTAGCCCAAGTCAGTGGCCGCCACCACCAGTCGCAGCCGGTGCCCGGCCTCGACGGCGTGGTCGACGGCCGGAAGCCGCAGCTCCACGCTCCGGCCCCGCCCCGCGTCCGTCACCCGTACCGGCGCCGCCAACTGACCCGGCAGCACCGCCTGCCGCCCGTCGGGCCCGACGTCGTACACCTTGCCGAACAGCACCGCCGAACCGTCCGCGGCCGTCGACCCCACCCTCACCTTGACGGTCGGGGTGCCGGTGATCCGTACGCCCTCGCCCAGCGGCTCCGACTCGAACCGGGCGTTCTGCCCGGGGAAGTCGAGCGACAGCCCCGCTCCGAAGGCGGCGAGCTGTCCGCCGATGCCGGGCAGCGAGGACAGCGACGGCGGGCTCGCACCGGCCGGGTTGACGAAACTCTGCTCCCGGCCGACGAGGGCGAACCCGCGCGGGCCGGAGGACAGGCCGGGGTACTCGTCGCCGCTCGCCCCCCGCAGCCGCACGGCGCCGTCGGTCGAGTCCAGTCCGCCGGAGCGCGAGACCCGGAACACGGGACCGGTGGCCGCGCCTTCGTCGCCCTTGAGGTACCGGTCGAACCAGGCGGTCACCCGAGCCTCGACCCGGACCGCCTCGCGCATCCCCCCGTCATGGCCGCCGGCCGCCCAGTCCACCGCCACCGGAGCACCGTTCGCGGAGATGGCCCTGGCCATGGCATCGGCCTGGTCCAGCGGGAAGAGGGAGTCGTCCTGGCCCTGCACGATCAGGGCCGGCACCTTGATCGCGCCGCCGACGGCGGACGGGCTGCGCCGCTCCAGCAGCGCACGGGCCTCGTCGTCGGGCTTCCCGGACACCGCGACCCGCTCGTACATCGCGCAGAGCTCCGGCTGGAACCGTCCACAACCGGCCGCGGAGGCGGCCGCGGATCCGGTGGCGGAGGCGGCTCGGGGCCCGGCGGCCGGCTGACCCGGCGTCAGGCCCTGCGCCGAACCGGTGGTGAAGAAGACACCGGCCCACAGCTTCTTGAACACGCCGTTCGGGAAGAGGGAGTCGGCGAGGTTCCAGTACGTGATCTGCGGGGCGATCGCGTCCACACGGCGGTCGTACCCGGCGGCCAGGAGCGCCGCCGCACCGCCGTAGGAGGCCCCGGCGACCCCCACGCGCGGATCGCCGGCCGCGTCGAGGCGCACCTCGGGGCGCAGGGCGAGCCAGTCGATGAGCCGGGAGACGTCCTTGACCTCGTGGTCGGGGTCGTTCAGCCCGATCCGGCCGCCCGAGTGGCCGAAACCGCGCGCCGACCAGGTGAGGACGGCGTACCCGTCGCGGGCCAGCCGCTCCGCCTGCGCGCGGACGTCGTCCTTGCTGCCGCCGAAGCCGTGGCCGAGGAGGACGGCGGGACGTTTCCCCGTGCCCCCTTCCCCCTCGCCGGCGGTGAAGTACGAGAGGTCGATCCCGGCACCGGGCATCTGCACCACCCGGTCCATGCGGTGCACCGCCGGGCCGTCGGCGGAGGCCACGGCCGTGACGGTGCCGGTCGCCGCCAGGACGGCGACCGCGGCGGCGCCGGCGAGGAGACGGTCCCGGCGGCGCCGGGGGAGTCGGAGCTTCATACGGGAACCCTACGGGTCCGGCCGCGTGCGCCGAGGAGCCCTCAGGCTGAGCCCGGGACGTCCTCGAGGACTACACCGGCGGCCCTGGATACCGCACTCGCGGTACGCGTCGCCCGGGCCCCCTCGCCGCGACCCGCGCCCCGACCTGCGCGGGGCGCCCGACGGCGGCACTATGGTCCGCATGCTGCTGGCCGAGGTCGCTCGCGTGTCCCGGGAGGTCGCCGAGACCTCCGCCCGCTCCCGCAAGACCGCCCTGCTCGCGGAGCTGTTCGCCGCCACGCCGCCCGAGGAGGCGGCGCTTGTCATCGCGTACCTCGCCGGACGGCTGCCGCAGGGCCGCCCCGGAATCGGCTGGAGCGCGCTCGGCCGGGAGGTCGCGCCCGCCGAGCGGCCCACCCTGACCGTGGGCGCCGTCGACGCTGCCGTCACCCGCCTCGCCGCCGTCTCCGGTGCCGGCTCGCAGGCCGAGCGGCGCCGCCTCCTGGACGGCCTGTTCGGCGCAGCCACCGGCCCCGAACAGCGGTTCCTGCGGAGCCTGCTGTCCGGAGAGGTGCGCCAGGGCGCCCTGGACGCCGTCGCGCTGGAAGGGGTGGCCGCCGCCGCGGGGGTGCCCGCCGCCGCACTGCGCCGGGCCGTGATGCTGGACGGCTCGCTGCCCCGGGTCGGGGCCGCCGTCCTCGCCGAAGGCGCCGAAGCCCTGCGGGCGGTCACGCTGCGCGTCGGCCGGCCCGTCCAGCCGATGCTCGCGGGCACCGCCCCCTCAGTGGCCGACGCGGTGGCCGCGCTCGGGCCCTGCGCCGTGGAGGAGAAGCTGGACGGCATCCGGGTACAAGTCCACCGCACGGGAGAGGACGTACGCGTCTACACCCGCTCCCTCGACGAGATCACGGGCCGGCTCCCCGAGGTGGCCGCCCTCGCCCTCACCTTGCCCGGCGACCGGTTCATCCTCGACGGCGAGGTCATCGGGGAGGGCGCCGACGGCCGCCCGGTGCCCTTCCAGGAGATCGCGAGCCGGGTCGGGTCCCGGCTGGACGTGGCGGCCGCCCGCCAGACCCTGCCCGTCAGCGCCTACTTCTTCGACGTCCTGGCCGCCGGGGACGACATCCTGCTCGACCTGCCGGTCCGCGAGCGGTACGCGGTGCTCGCGGAGCTGGTGCCCGAGACCTCCCGGGTGCGCCGACTGGCCGTCGAGGACCCGGCGGAGCAGTCGGCCGACGCCGAGGCGTTCGCGGCCGAAGCGCTGCGCCGGGGGCACGAGGGCGTGGTGGTCAAGGGCCTCGACTCTCCCTACGCCGCCGGCCGGCGCGGCAAGCAGTGGCTCAAGGTGAAACCGGTGCACACCCTGGACCTCGTCGTGCTGGCCGCCGAGTGGGGCCACGGGCGGCGCACCGGCCTGCTGTCCAACCTGCACCTGGGCGCACGGGCCGCGGACGGAAGCTTCGCGATGCTCGGCAAGACCTTCAAGGGCCTCACCGACGAGATGCTGCGCTGGCAGACCGAACGGCTGCGGGAACTCGCGGTGCGCGAAGAGGGTTACACCGTGTGGGTACGTCCGGAGCTCGTGGTGGAGATCGCCTACGACGGCTTGCAGCGTTCCCCGCGCTACCCGGCCGGGGTCGCGCTGCGCTTCGCCCGGGTGCTGCGGTACCGCCCGGACAAGAACGCGCAGGAGGCGGACACGGTCGAGACGGTGCTCCGCGACCGCACGACCGAGGACCGCACGACCGAGGACCGCACGACCGACGACCGCACGGACTGAGGCTCTTTGCCTCAGAGGCAAGAGGAATTGTCAGACAGGCAAATCTCTGGCTCAATCGGAACATGACCACCGGTCCCGCCCCCGGCTTCGAGACCCACGCCGACGCCGACGAACCCGCCGAAGGCGAGGCGCTGCCCGCCGTCGCGCCGCAGCTGCGCGAGTTGCGCCGCCGCGCCGGACTGACGCTGGAAGCCGCCGCCGCCCGGGCCCGGCTCTCGCCCGCACACCTGTCCCGCCTGGAGACCGGGCGGCGCCAGCCGTCCTTGCCCCTGCTCCTCGGCCTCGCCCGCACCTACGGCACGACCGTCTCCGAGCTGCTCGGCGAGACCCCGGCCGTAGCCGATCCCATCGTAAGGGCGGGCGGACCCGGGGCCCGCGAGTCGGACGGCTGGACGTACTGGCAGGCCGGCGGCTCCGGCCGCGGCATGCAGGCGCTGCGCGTGCACGTCCCGGCCGGCCGCGGGCAGGGCGAGCTGGTCCGCGTCCACCCCGGCGAGGAGTGGCTGTACGTGCTCACCGGCACGCTGCGGCTGCACCTGGGGGAGGCCGAGTACCTGCTGGAGCCGGGCGACAGCGCGCACTTCGACTCGCTCACCCCGCACCGGATCGGTGCGGCGAGCGCTGCCGGGACGGACATCCTGTTCGTCCACACCCTGCTGCAGAGCAGCCTCGCCGGGCTGTGCCTCGGCGGGGCGGCCACGAACCCCGTCAACCCCCGCTGACCGAGGAGCCGCACCCATGCCCCCCACCCCGTCGCCCGAGCAGCCCGTGGGCGTCCTCAAGCGCATCGAGTCCAAGTTCCCGCGCGGGCTGGTCATCCGGCTCGTCGCCTACCTCTTCGTGGGCCACCTCTTCGCCGGCTTCGTCTACATGCTCTTCGTCCTCGGGGCCCGCAACCAGTGACGGCGCGGTGGCCGGCGCCGCACCCAGCCGAGCACCAGCACCGACGCCACCGCCGCGAACGCGCACCAGGTGGAGGCGAACTCCAGCCGCCACAGCCCCGCACAGACCACCGCGCCGGCGGCCAGGACCGCCCCGAGCAGCCGCAGCCGGCGGTCACCGCCGAGCAGCAGGGCACCCAGCGTGGCGAACAGATAGCCGGCGAGGACCGGCGCCGGGTACGGCACGTCGACGCCGTAGCCGATGGTGCGGCCGCGGATGCCCGCCGACACGGGGCCGGTGGCGAGGCAGTACGCGAGGACGCCGGCCGTGGCGAGGCCGGCGGCCACCGGCCACCACAGCCGTCGCGGCGCCCCCGGCCCGGACGCCAGCAGCACCCCCAGCGACACCCACGCCGGCAGCACCGGCAGGGCGATCGCGGCCCACGCGGTGGCGGCCGTGCCGCAGCCCCCGCCGGAGTCCCAGACGGCCGCCTCCAGCAGCTGGTGGACGCCGAGCAGCAGCGGCAGGGCGGCGACGGGCAGATCGCGCGCCCGCCGCACGCGCAGCACGCAGGCCGCCCCCACGGCGGTGATGACGGTGCCCGCCGTCAGGTCGGCCGTCGCGCTCCAGCACATCGCGGTGCGAGGGCCTCACCCCTTGGCCGCGCGCGGAGGTTCGCGGGGCGCCTCCGCCGTCCGCGGCGGTTCCAGCGGTGGCGAGGCCACCCCGCAGCACGTGCGGCACAGCGGGTGGCACGCCGTCGGAACGGGGTTGCGCACGGTCGTCCACGCCAGCACCGCTCCCACCACGAGCACCCCCGCGCACCAGGCCATGGCCCGCCCGAAGGCCGCGTCGAAACGCGTCGCGGAGAGGTAGGAGTCGGGGCCCATTCCCGCGAGCAGCGGCAGCGCGGCCACCGCGAGCAGCCCGGCGGCCCGCGCGGCGGCGTTGTTGATGCCGCTGGCCAGGCCGGCCCGGCCGGGATCCACCGAAGCCAGCACCGTCGCGGTCAGCGGAGCCACCAGCGTCACCATCCCCATCCCCATCACGACCAGCGCGGGCAGCACGTCCCACGGGTACGAGGCGCCCGGTCCGACGCGCAGCATCAGCAGCATCCCGCCCGCGCACAGCAGCGGGCCCACGGTCAGCGGGAGCCGCGGCCCGATCCGCTCCCCGAGGGCCCCCGCGCGGGCCGAGAGCAGCAGCATCAGCGCCGTGGTCGGCAGCAGCGCGGCCCCGGCGGCCATCGCCGAGTACCCGCAGACGACCTGGAGCTGGAGCACCACGAGGAAGAAGAAGCCGCCGAAGGCCGCGTACACGCACAGGGTGACGAGGTTGACGGCCGTGAACTGGCGGGAGGCGAAGATCGACGGCGGCACCATCGGGTACTGCCTCCGCCGCTCGACGCAGACGAACAGGACTCCCAGCAGCAGGCCGCCCACCGCCGTGGCGACCACCAGCGCGGTACCGGACCGGGCCTCGATCAACGCGTAGGTGAGCAGGCCGAGCGCGGCGGCCCCGATCACGGCTCCCGCCACGTCGAACCTCCCGTGCGCCTGCGGATCCCGTGACTCCGGTACGTGTCTCAGCGCCACCGGCACGCACAGCGCGGCCAGCGGCACGTTCAGCAGGAACACCCAGCGCCAGCCGGGCCCGTCGACCAGCCACCCGCCGAGGAACGGCCCCACGGCCGCGCCGACACCGCCCAGCCCGGACCACAGACCGACCGCCCGAGCCCGGTCGCCGCCCCGGATCGAACCCTGGATCAACGCGAGGGAGCCGGGTGTCAGCAGCGCCCCGCCGATGCCCTGGAGGGCGCGGGCTCCGATCAGCACACCGGCGTTCGGTGCGATCCCGCACAGCAGGGAACCGGCGGCGAACCACACGACGCCCAGCACGAAGACCCGCCGCCGCCCGAATCGGTCCCCGAGCGCCCCGCCGACCAGGATCAGCCCGGCCAGGGTCAGCAGGTAGGCGTTCACCGTCCACTGGAGCACCGAGAGGTCGGCGCCGAGGTCCTTTCCGATGCTCGGCAGCGCGACGTTGACCACCGTCGAGTCCAGCAGCGCCATGCTCGACCCGAGCACGGTGGTGAGCAGGATCCAACGCCCCCGTGCCGAGGCCAACGGCACATCGGGCACCCCACCCTCGACGGGCGGCGGAACCACCCGCCCGACGGACGGCTCACGCGGCGGCTCGACAGCTCCGGTCATGCCACCAGGCTCACCCCCTCACCCCGGAAACACCACCCGGCCGGGGGACGGCTCCGTGCCGGGGGCCGAGGGCCCGGTGTCGAGGCGGGAGTAGTACTCGGTGGAGAGGATCCGTTCCCGGGTGTCGGCCGGCAGGCGCAGGAGAATGCCGGGGAGGGAGCGCTCCCGCGCCGCTTCACTGCGGTGCGCGGTGATGGCGGCCCACTTCTGCCCCAGCCAGGCGCTCACGTCGACCGTCGCGGTGATGTGCTCGTCCGGCACGCTCCACAGCTTCTTGCCCACCCGGGCCAGGAGCGGGCCCAGCTCGCCGACCCCGGAGTGCGGATGGGTGGCCAGGTGGAGGGCGGTCGGCCGCCAGGGCGCTCCCGCGCCGGGATACAGGTGTTCGAGCCCGGCGGCGTGTACCGCGGCGGCGGCCAGCCGATGGGTGCGGACGTGGTCCGGGTGACCCGTCAACTGGCCGTGGGCGTCATGGGTGACGACGATGTCCGGACGGAACGCGCGCACGTGCCCGACGAGCAGCCCGACCACCTCGTCGAACGGCGCGTCACACAGCCGCGGCCGTCCGGGCGCCGACTCGGGGACGCGTGCGTCGGCGAACCCGAGCATGCGGGGGCGTCCGGCTCCGAGGGCGGCCAGGGCATCGGCGAGCTCGGCGGCCCGATGGCTGTCCGGGGCCCAGGTGGTGGTGACGACGGCGGTGCGCGCGCCGGCGGCGGCGTGCCGGGCGAACACGCCCCCGACGAGGAGCGACTCGTCATCGGGGTGGGCGAAGACCCCGAGGAGCGACGGTTTCGACGCGTGGGGTGCGGTCACGGCCGTTCCCCTTTCCGTGCCGTCAGCTGGAAGAGCCGGGCGGTGTGCATGTACGGCGGCCGTGCAGTGGCGGCGAGCTCCAGGCGTTCGAGTTCGGCGTAGAACGCCGGGTCGTACTTGCGCGCGTCGTCGGCGATGTAGTCGCAGAAGCTGCGGATGCCGTAGTGCTGCACGTCCTGGCAGCCGAGGCCGCGGAGGACGGCAATGATCTCATCGGCTACGTGGAGCGCCAGCGTCGAGTCGAACATCCGGGTCCGCGATTGATCGGTGCCGAGGGAGGCCCGCGCGGCGGCCGGATCCCCCTCGCGAACGGCGAGTCTCAAGGTCGCCGAGTGCCGGTTGACGGCCATCACCGAGAGCAGGCCGCCGGGTCTCAGTGGAGTAAGGGGGGTGGCGAGGGTACCCGGCGCGTCGTCCACGTACTGCAGGAGGTTGTGGCACAACACCACGTCGAAGCCCGCCCCGCAAAGCTCCGCGGGCAGAGCAGCCACGTCGGCCTGCACGCAGGTGATCAGCTCCGTGAGGCCGGCCGCCGAGGCGCGCGCGGTTGCCGCGGCGAGCATGGCGGGGGAGTAGTCGACAACGGTGACGTGGTGCCCACGGGCCGCGAGGCGCATCGCATCGCCGCCGTCGCCGCCCGCGAGATCCAGTACGCGAAGCGACCCCTCACCCGGCCCTTCGAGGTGCCGGACCAGGTTCGCCTCGGCGATCGCGTAACGCAGGCGGCCCCAGGGGGCGTCCTGCCATTCCTGCCAGGCAGTCATCGCGGTGTCGAACTTCTCGGGAGCTCCATCCGTCCGGGGACGGTATCGCCGCGGCCGCACAGGCGGGCGACAAGTGGTCCGTCGATGGTGTCCCGCTCCTGGACGCGGCTCTTCGGACAGCGGCCGGCGGCGGGACGTGCGTACCGGCATACGGGTGGACGGGGGTGGGCGCGGCGGGGGCGGGGCGGTGGCGGGGGAGCGGGGGGATAGCGTGGGGGACCATGACGCTGCGGAGTGGGCAGGCGCGCGCGGGGGAACTGGCCGAGGCCGCCGGGGACGGAGCCGTGTGGGCCGTCGGCGGGGTCGACGGGGTGGAGGCCGCGGGCGGGGACCAGGACGGCGGGCTCGATGTCAGCGGGCTCGCCGCCGTGCTGGCGCTCTGGCCCGTCATCGGCAGCCTCGTCGCCCAGGGGGAGCTGGCACTGCACACCCCGGTCGCCGCCTACGGGGCCCAGGCGCCCGACGGGAGCACCGCCCATCACCTCCTCACACGGCCCGGTGGCGTCCCCGGACTGACCCGGCTCGCGGAGCACCTCTGCGGCGGGCCGCTCGCCGAGCACGCCGGCGCACGCATCTGGCGGCCCCTCGGCATGACGCGTACCCGCCTCACCGGCGCCACCCTGCACACCACCGGCGCCGACCTCGCCCGGTTCCTGCGCCACCTGCTCTCCCCGGCCGACCATCCGATCCCCCGCGCCTGGACCGCCGAGTCGCTGCGCATCCGGACCGGCGAGCTGACTCCGGCCCGCGGCCTCCTCTGGCGCCCGGCGCCCTCGGGGGTCTGGGTCCACGGCGACGGCCCCGCCCTGTGGGTCTCGCCCGCCCGGCGCCGCTGGGCGGTGCTCGTCCCCGCGTCCCCGGACGGCCCGCCGCCCACCGCGTTCCGCGAGGCGGCGTTCGCCGCTCCACTCCCGTAGCGCACCCGGAGCGCGCACCCACCACCCCCGACGTACGGTGATCCCGATGTCACCGACCGAACAGGCAAGGTGGTCCCGGCAATGACCCAGTCGACCACGACGGCCGGCCGCGGCCCGGCCGGGACCGGAGCCGGGACCGCCGGAGCCGGGCAGCCCGCCAGGGCCGGGCGGGCCGAGACGGTCCGCTTCGCCGCCACCCACGCCCTGCCCGATCTCGTACGCGGCTTCGTGACCCGCCGCCCGCACACGGCCCGGACCTGGCCCGCCCTCGCCCGCCCGCACTGGTCCGCAGCCACCCTGCGGGCCATGCGCGCCCGGCACGGCGGAGCACCCGTCCTCGTGCGCGGTCTGTCCGGAACGCTGCTCGTCATCCTCGACCCGCAGGACCTCCACCAGTTCTACTCGGCGCCCCCCGGCAGCCGCGAGGACCGGCGCGAGATCGACGACGCCGTCCTCGCGTCCGGCACGGCCGTCCACCCCTCCTGCGCCCCCTTCCTCTCCGTCATCGCCGAGGAGGCCCGGCAGCTCACCGGCCAGGGGACCCTCCGGCTCGCCCGCGCCCGGCACGCCGTCGCCCGGGCCGGCCGGCGGATGGTGCTCGGTGACGAGGCCGCCGACGACGAGGAACTCGCCGGATGGCTGCGCCGGTTGCGCGGCGGCCGCACCCGCGCCGTCGGGGAACTCTCCGACAAGGCCGCCGCCCGCATCGGGCAGTACGCCGCCCACGCCGAGCCGCACACCCTGATCGGGCGGGCCCGCCGGCACGCCGACTCCACCGGCCGGGCCCGCCACTGGCTCCAGGCCATGGACTCCGTCCCCGCGACCCTGCTGCGCACCCTGCTGCTCCTCGCCGCGCACCCCGCCGAGCAGGACGTGGCCGCCGCCGAGGCCCGGGCGGCCGACGCGGGCACGGGCGAACTGCCCAGGCTGCGGGCCTGCGTCCAGGAATCGCTGCGGCTCTACCCGGTGGTGCCGGACCTGATCCGGGTCACCCGCGCCGAAACCGAGTGGAGAGGGGTGCGCCACCCCGCCGGGACCGCCGTGCTGCTGCCCGTCCTGTTCCACCAGCGCGACCCCGAACACCTGCCGGCCGCGCACGTCTTCGTACCCGGACGGTGGTCGTCCCACGGGGCGCGCCAGGACGTCCGGATGGCCCCGTTCAGCCACGGAGCGGGCCGCTGCCCCGGGGACCAGCTGGGCCTGCTCGTCGTGGCCGCCTTCTGCGCGGAGGTGCTGCGCGGACACCGGGTACGGGACGGGCGCCCCGCGCTGGACCCGATGGGGCCGCTGCCCGTGACGCTCGACCCGCGCGGGATCCGGCTGGGGCTGGCCCGCCGATGACCCCGCCCACGAGAGCGCCGTTGAGCCGGCCCAGGACCCCGCCGTCGAGCCGGCCGATGCGCGGGCCGTCGAGCCTGCCGACGAGGTGGCTCACGACCCCGCCGATGAGCCGCCGCCCAGCCCGCCGGTGAACGCGTTCGCCGGAGCCCGTGACCGGATCCGAGCCACCGAGGTGCCCATGCCCGACACCCCGACCTCCGCGTCCGCCACCGAGGACGCCGAACTGCTGCGCGCCTTGTGCCTGGAGCTGGCCGAGGCGGCCGACGCCGTGGACGAGGCCGCCCGCTACGCCTCCGGCCTCGCCCTCGGAGCCCGCCTCCCCGCCGCCTCCCTCGGCCGCGGCGGGCGGCCCGGGCCCGCGTGGCGCACCCTGCTGCGCACCCTCACCGACCCGGCCGGCCTCGGCTGGGCCGCGCGCGGCCGGGGCGCGGCCCGGGCCGGGTGGCTCGCCGGGATCCTGGCCGGCCGCGAGAGCCTCGCCGTCAGCCTCGCGGTGTGCGGCCTCAAGGCCAGGCTCCGGGCCGCGCGCGAGGCGCACCCCGAGCTGATGGCGGATCCGGACTCCGCCGCCGTGTTCCGGGCGGCGGAGGCGGGACGGCAGGGCGAGGCCGTCCGGCTGTTCCGCGGGATCCTGCGGGAGCGGGGCGCCGGCCGGGCGTTCGGCCTGCTGGCCCCGTCCTTCGCCGACATCCTCGCCTGGGACGCGCTGACCGACGACAACCCCTTCAACGACCACGCGGGCTGGCAGATCGCCACCGGCCGGGGCAGGCCCGCCCCGCGGCTGGTCGGGCTCGGCGCGGCCTTCCGCGCCTTCCTCGGACGCGGTCCCCGCCGCACCGGTGGCAGCAGGTGATCCGCCAGACCCACCCCGGAGGACACGGATGAACCACCTTCCCCCGACCCCCAGGGGCCGGCGCCGCCCGCCCGGCCCCGCCGACGGCCTGCGCGCCCACTCCGACGCACTGCGCTCACACGCCGAACGGCTTCGCTCCGTCGCCGCCGACCTCGGGCGCCGGGGCTCGTATGCCGACCCCCTCCACGCCGAGGTCACCCTGCTCGCCGAGCGCTGCGCCGTCGCGGCCGGCGGCCTGACCCTCGCCGCCGCCCAGCTCGACGCCCCGCGGCGATCGCGGCGATCGCGGCGCCCGGCGGGACCGGCGCTCCGCCGCAAGGATCCCTAAGGGCGCTCCCGCAGCGCGGTCACGGCCCGCTCCGCGGTCTGCGCGGCCGTCCCCGCCACATCGACGACCACACCGGCCTCGTCGTCCTGCAGCGGTTCCAGCGCGGCGAGCTGGGAGTCCAGCAGCGCGACCGGCATGAAGTGGCCCGTGCGCTCCTCCAACCGCTTCTCGATCAGCGCCCGCTCGCCGGTGAGGTGGACGAAGACCACCCCGGGCGCCGCCGCGCGCAACCGGTCGCGGTAGCCCCGCTTGAGGGCGGACGCGGAGACCACGCCGCCGCCGTGCCCCGCCGCCCGGCCGAGCCACTCGCCGATGGCGTCCAGCCACGGCCGACGGTCGGTGTCGTCCAAGGGCGTGCCGCCCGACATCTTGGCGACATTGGCCGCCGGGTGGAACGCGTCGCCCTCCGCGAACGGAAGGCCGAGCGCGTCCGCGAGCAGCCGGCCCACGGACGTCTTCCCCGATCCCGCCACGCCCATCACCACGATGACGCCCCCGGCTCCGGCCCCCTGCCCCATGTCACGCACCTCCCCCTCCGTCGCCGCCGCTCTCCCCGCTGGAGCCGGTCGGCAGGACGTATTCAAGCGGAGAGCGGAGTCCGAGAGGAGACCGTGCCGCCACCGGGCGCTCTCGGCCAAAGGCCGAATACCGTCGACGGCCCCGGCAAACACCCCACGCGGCAAGATCACCGCTTCGAGGTAAACCCACGGCTTCACAGGGCCGAGTGGGGGTACCGGCAGTTACCGTTCCCATGGATCTGGCCGGATTCCGGAGGTTCAGCCTCTTATTTCCTCTTTCACCGGTTGACGTGCACGTAAGCCGATCACCTCCCTTGTTAAGGAGAGCTCGCCCGATGACCGTTGACACCAGCCCGGAAGCGCACCTGGAGCCCCCCCGGCAGTCCAGCCTGGGCACGGCGGCCGCCCGCAACCTTGCCACCACGACCAAGTCCGCTCCGCAGATGCAGGAGATCACCTCCCGCTGGCTGCTGCGGATGCTTCCCTGGGTGGAGACCAAGGGCGGCGCCTACCGGGTGAACCGCAGGCTGAGCTACGCCGTCGGGGACGGGCGCATCGAGTTCCTCCAGGACGGCGCGCACGTCCGGGTGATCCCCCGCGAGCTCGGCGAACTGGCCCTGCTGCGCGGCTTCGACGACGTGGACGTACTGACCGCGATCGCCGGCCGGTGCGTGCAGCGCGACTTCCGCGCGGGCGAGGTGCTGGTCGAACGCGGTGACCCCGCCGAGCAGATCCACCTGATCGCCCACGGCCGGATCCGGCAGACCTCCGTCGGCAAGTACGGCGACGAGGTGGCTGTCGCCGTACTCGCCGACGGCGACCGTTTCGGGGAGAGCGCCCTGCTGGACGGCGGCGCCAGGTGGGACTGCACCGCCACCGCCGAGACGGGCGGCACCCTGCTCACGCTGTCCCGCGCCGACTTCTCCGCCGTACTGTCCACGGCGCCCCATCTGCAGGAGCACGTCCGGCAGTTCAGCTCGCTGCCCCGCCAGCGGCAGAACAAGCACGGCGAAGCCGAGATCGCGATGTCGTCCGGCCACACCGGTGAGGCCGAGCTGCCCGGCACCTTCGTGGACTACGAGCTCAAGCCGCGCGAGTACGAACTGTCCCTCGCGCAGACCGTGCTGCGGATCCACACGAGGGTCGCCGACCTCTACAACGAACCCATGAACCAGACCGAGGAGCAGCTCAGGCTCACCATCGAGGCGCTGCGCGAGCGCCAGGAGCACGAGCTGATCAACAACCGGGAGTTCGGTCTGCTCCACAACGCCGCCTTCAAGCAGCGGATCCAGACGCACTCCGGCCCGCCCACCCCGGACGACCTCGACGACCTGCTCTGCCGCCGGCGTGGCACGAAGCTGTTCCTCGCGCACCCCCGGACGATCGCCGCGATCGGGCGCGAGCTCAACGCCCACGGGCTCTACCCGGACCACGTCGACGTCGGCGGCCAGCAGGTCCCGGCCTGGCGCGGGGTCCCGATCCTGCCCTGCAACAAGATCCCGATCACCAAAGAGAACACCAGCTCCATCCTCGCGATGCGCACCGGCGAGGACAACCAGGGCGTCATCGGTCTGCGTCAGACCGGTCTGGCGGAGGAGTACGAGCCGGGCCTGTCGGTGCGCTTCATGGGCATCGACGAAAGGTCGATCATCTCCTACCTGGTGACCACCTACTACTCCGCTGCCGTCCTGGTGCCCGACGCGCTGGGCGTGCTGGAGAACGTACGGATCGCCCGCAGGCCCGAGTAGCGGGACCTGCCCGACCGCGCCGGCCGCCCCATGACCCACGACGGCCCGGACCGTCCCGGGCCGCCCGAGCATGCCCATGGTCCGGGACAGCCCGCCCACACCCCCAAGGAGCCACGGATGCCCGAGCCCGGGCTTTCCCCTCTGCAATCGAGCCTGCCCGGGGCCGCCGCCCGCTTCGGGGCCCATGTCCTCGCCGACGTCCTCGCCAAGGCCACGGGTGTCGCGGCCGCCGCCGGCTCCGGGCCCGCGCTCCCCTCCCCGCCCGCCGTCCCCCTCCCCCCGCCGGTGGCCGTGTCCGCAGGAGCGCCCGCACCAGCACCCGTGGCAACACCCGTTGACGTGGACGCGGACGTGCCCGCCTCCGTGCGGGAGGGCGCTGCCGCGGTGGTGCGGCGGAGCCCCGCCCTGGAACGGATCCTGCGCGGCCCCAGCGGTCTGGGTACGGCGAGCCTCTACCCCGGCCGGCACGTGCAGCCGGTGGCTCCGGGGGTACCCGTGCCGGCGGTTCCCGAGGCGCCGGAGCCCCCGCAGGGCCGCCCCATCCCGGGCCTGTACCACCATCCCGTGCCGGAGCCCGATGCGGCGCGGGTGCAGGAGGTCAGCCGGAGGATCAAGGCCTGGGCCCTGGACGAGGTCGAGCTGTACCCCGAGGACTGGGAGGACCAGTTCGACGGGTTCTCCGTCGGTCGCTACATGGTCGCCTGCCATCCGGACGCCGCGAGCGTCGACCACCTGATGATCGCCACCCGGCTGATGGTCGCGGAGAACGCGGTCGACGACTGCTACTGCGAGGACCACGGCGGCTCGCCCATCGGTCTCGGCGGACGCCTCCTGCTGGCGCACACCGCCCTCGACCCCCTCCACACGACGGGGGAGTACCAGCCGCAGTGGGTGGAGTCACTGGGCGCGGACGCTCCACGGCGCGCGTACCGCTCCGCCATGGAGTACTTCGTCCAGCAGTCCACGGCCTCCCAGGCCGACCGGTTCCGGCACGACATGGCCCGGCTCCACCTGGGCTATCTCGCCGAAGCCGCCTGGGCCCAGACCGACCACGTCCCCGAGGTGTGGGAGTACCTGGCGATGCGGCAGTTCAACAACTTCCGCCCCTGCCCCACCATCACCGACACCGTCGGCGGCTACGAACTGCCGGCCGACCTGCACGCGCAGCCCGCCATGCAGCGGGTCATCGCACTCGCGGGCAACGCCACCACGATCGTCAACGACCTGTACTCGTACACCAAGGAACTCGCCAGTCCCGGCAAGCACTTGAACCTTCCGGTGGTGATCGCCGAACGCGAGGGCGTTTCCGACCGCGAGGGCTACTTGAAGGCGGTCGAGGTCCACAACGACCTGATGCGCGACTTCGAAGCCGAAGCCGCCGCCCTGGCCGCCGCCTGCCCCGTTCCCAGCGTGCAGCGCTTCCTGCGGGGAGTCGCCGTATGGGTCGACGGCAACCACTACTGGCACCAGACCAACACCTATCGCTACAGCCTCCCCGACTTCTGGTAAGGATTGGATCCATCTGTGACTAGCACCGATCTCACCGCGGCCACCTCCGCCTCCGTGTTCATCCCCGGCCCGGCGACGCCCTACCAGGGCGACATCGCCCGCTACTGGGACGTCGAGGCACGGCCGGTGAACCTGCGGCTCGGCGATGTCGACGGCCTTTACCACCACCACTACGGCATCGGTGACGTCGACCACGCCGCCCTCGGCGACCCGGGCGACAGCGCGTACGAGAAGAAGCTGATCGCCGAACTGCACCGCCTGGAGTCGGCGCAGGCCGAGGTCCTGCTGGACCACCTCGGTCCGATCGGTCGGGACGACACGCTCGTGGATGCCGGCTGCGGCCGCGGCGGCTCGATGGTGATGGCCCACCAGCGCTTCGGGTGCAAGGTCGAGGGAGTCACCCTCTCGGCCAAGCAGGCCGAGTTCGCGAACCGGCGCGCCCGTGAACTCGGCATCGAGGACCACGTCCGGGCCCGTGTCTGCAACATGCTCGGTACGCCCTTCGAGACCGGGCGGGCCGCGGCCTCCTGGAACAACGAGTCGAGCATGTACGTCGACGTGCAGGACCTCTTCGCCGAGCACTCCCGCGTCCTCGCGGTCGGCGGCCGCTACGTGACCATCACCGGCTGCTGGAACCCGCGTTACGGCCAGCCCTCGAAGTGGGTCTCCCAGATCAACGCGCACTTCGAGTGCAACATCCACTCCCGCCGTGAGTACCTGCGGGCCATGGCCGACAACCGTCTCGTACCGCAGGCCGTCATCGACCTGACCCCGCAGACCCTGCCCTACTGGGAGCTGCGGGCCACGTCCTCGCTGGTCACCGGGATCGAAGAGGCGTTCATCAACTCCTACAAGGACGGCTCGTTCCAGTACGTCCTGATCGCGGCCGACCGGGTGTGACCGGCCCCGGACCACGGGCCTGGTCCGTCATCCGACGGACCCGGCCCGCGCCGTTGCCCCGGCACGTGCTTGCGGCGCCGGGTCGAAGCCCCTGGCGATGAGCCGGACGGCCAGCGTCACCTCCCACGCGAAGACCGGGAGCGCCGCCAGCGAGCCCGCCGCCGAGACCTGCGGGTAGAGGCCGAACAGCACGGCGGTCGCCGACGCGCAGATCATGGCCCCGCCGACCAGGCCGAGCACGGCGAGGGGGCGGGGCACGAGCCGCGAGCGGTACATCAGGGACGCCAGCACCAGGGTGTTCGCCCCCAGGACGAAGTTGGGGCCGAAGAGGAACGTCCAGTCGTGGATCGCGATCAGGGCGTCGCCGGCCGTGGCGAGGGAGGCGGAGTCACCGGTGCCCGCTCCCGCCGATCGTCTGCGCAGCGTCACGACCGACAGCACGCTGATGATGCCGACGACGATCACGGCCGCCTCCAGCAGGCGCCCGCACACGTAGCCCAGGGCGGCCCCTTCGCCGTGCCGCTTGACGACCGGGAACAGGACGACGCCGGTACCGATCACGGCGAGGGCGAGTACGAACTCCGACAAGGCGCCGAGGAAGACCCGGACGTCCGCGCCGGAGCCGGTGACGTAGGCCGCGCCGTGCAGCGCGGGTCCGTAGAGCGTGAGCCCGCCGATCGCCGCTGTCTCGGTGACGAGGAACAAGACGCCCGCGAGGACGGCCGTTCTCCTGGTTGCGCTCATGTGGACCTCCTAGGAGGTGTACGGCGTACACCTGCGGAGCACAGTAGGTGTACGGCGTACACTCGTCAAGCCGGGCCTCCGGCACCGACTGCGAAGGGAGCCGACCGGGATGGCGGAACGGACCGGGACCGCACGCCGGTCCCCCCTGAACCGGGACCGGGTGCTGCGCGTGGCCGTGGCGCTCGCCGACGACACGGGCATCGAAGGCCTGAGCATGCGCAAGCTGGCCCAGGAATTGGGCGTCGTACCGATGGCGCTCTACAAACACGTCGCCGGCAAGGAAGAACTGCTGGACGGCATGGTGGACGTCGTCGTCGGCGGGATCGACGACCCGCCCCCGGGAACCGACTGGAAGGACGCGGTCCGCAACCGGATCCTCTCCGCCCGGAGCGCCCTGCGCGGGCACGCCTGGGCCTCCCAGGTGCTCCGCTCCCGGAGCCGGCCGACTCCCGCCGTACTCGCCCACCTGGACTCGGTGATCGGAACGTTCCGTGCCGGCGGCCTGTCCGTCGACCTCACCCACCATGTGATGCACGCTCTCGGGAGCCGGGTCCTCGGCTTCACCCAGGAGCTGTACGACACCCCGCCACCGCAGCCCACCCCGCCGGACCCCGGTCCCGCGGCCGAGGCTTCGGCCGCGGCCGCGGCGCGGTACCCCCACGTCACGGAGCTGGCCCGGGCGGTGGCCCACGACCAGGGGTCGGTGGTGGGCCAGGGCTGTGACGACCAGTTCGAGTTCGAGTTCGCCCTGGACCTGCTCCTGGACGGCTTCGAGAAGCTCCACAAGCAGGGATGGAAGTCCACGAACGCGGGCGGCACGCGGCGCTAGGGTGGGCGGCGTGGCAGAGGTGGGTGGGGCAGAGGTGGGCGGGGCAGAGGTGGGCGGGGCGCTGATCGGAGGGCGGTACCGACTCCTGGATCTCGTAGGCCGGGGCGGAATGGGCCGGGTCTGGCGGGGCCGCGACGAGAGACTGGGCCGCGAGGTCGCCGTCAAGGAGGTCATGCTGCCGCCGGGCGTCGGCGAGGAACAGCGCGCCCTGCTGCTCCAGCGCGTCCTGCGCGAAGCGCGGGCCGCGGCCCGGCTCAACCACCCGGGGATCATCACGGTGCACGACGTGGTCGAGCACGAAGGCGCTCCGGTCATCGTCATGGAGTACGTGACCGGACCCTCCCTCGCCGCCGCGGTGCGCGAGGCGGGCCGGTTACCGGTGCGCAGGGTCGCCGAGATCGGCGCCTCGATGCTCAAAGCCCTCTCCCGGGCGCACGCCTCCGGCATCGTCCACCGCGACCTCAAGCCCGACAACGTCCTGCTGATGGACGACAGGGTCGTCATCACGGACTTCGGCATCGCCCACGTGGCGGACGCCACGATGACGCTCACCCATACCGGGACCCTCATCGGCACGCCCGCCTACATGGCTCCGGAGCAACTGGAGGGCGAGCCGCCGACGCCCGCCACCGACCTCTGGTCGCTGGGAGCCACCCTGTACAGCGCGTTGGAGGGCCGTCCGCCGTTCTCCGCCGACACGTTCTCCGCCCTGTGCGTGGCCATCGTCACGAAGGAGCCGCCGGTACCGGAGCGGGCCGGCCCCCTGGCGCCCGTACTTGCGGCCCTCCTGACGAAGGACCCGCAGGCGCGGGCCTGCGCCGACCAGGCACTGGCGGCGCTGGAGGCCGTCCTGCGGGGCACCGCGGCGACGGAGATCCCCGTACGGGCCGCACCCACGCACCGCCTCCTGCCGCCGGTCGGGCCGGTGGGGGCGACGGACGCCGAGGTGACGGACGCCGAGGCGGTGGCCGCCCGGGTCGCCGCCACCCGGCTCACGGCGCCGGCGCAGACCCCGCTCTCGCTGCTGTTGCGCGCCGCGGGCTGCTTCGTGCTGGTCTGGCTCGGCACCGTGCTGCCGTGGAACGCGGTGGACAACTGGCACGGCTACAAGCGGGAGATGCTCATTTCCGTCACGGCTGGGGTGATCGCGCTGGTCAACGCCGTCCTGCGGCCCCGGTGGTCCCCGGCCGTCGGGTGGCTGCTGTTCGTCCTGGTGAACGTGTGGCTGTTCTTCGGTGTCGCCGCGATCTGGCCGATCTGGGGGGTGGTGGAGGTGGTCACCAACGGCCTGCTCCTCGGGACCTGTTGCTGGCTCCTGTGGTGGCTGGTGCCGGGAGGCGGCGCCGTCAGCCGTAGGGGTTGAAGGGGACGGGAGGCTTCGCGGCGTTGAGGGCGTCGTTGAAACGGGGGTCGGAGATCTTGATGGTGGCGGCGCCGAAATCGGCGTTCATGAGCCGGTCGCGCAAGCCGGCCGGGTATCCGTTCCAGCCGACGAGGCGGGGGAAGAACCAGTTTCCCGTGTGGTTCTCGGCGGGTTCGTCGTTGCCGTTGGCCAGCCGGAAGAAGTGCGTCGAGGCGCCGTCCTTGTGGTAGACGGCCTTGGGGTGCGTGCCGTCGAACCGGACCTGGGAGCGGGGGTACCACTTCCAGCCGCTGTGCTGGGACGTCGACACGTACTCGACCTGGTTGTCCTTGATCCAGACGACCACGTGCTCGAAGTCGTGGCGGTGGCCGATGGCCGCCGGACCGAGGGTGGCCTGGTCCTTCTCGAAGTAACTCGCGTACATGACCGCGCACCAGCCGTTGTTGCACTTCGCGCGCGAGTAGGTGTTGGAGTTCTGCAGCTGCGCGAGGTCCCGGCAGTGGCCGTTGACGTCCCCGCCGGGTTTCAGTCCCGGGTTGGCAGTGCCGTCGGGGCTGATGGCGGCGGTGGCGTAGCAGCCGTCCCTGTCGTAGTCGTAGGCGGGGGAGAAGGTCTGCTCCAAGCCGTCCGCGTTCTGCGGGAGTTGCGGGATGACGGCGGCGACGGCGGCGGTGGGCAGCGTCATCACGAGGGACGCGGCTCCCAGGCCGGCGGCGGTCAGGATCCGGCGGAGCCGGTGACGGGGCGCGTGCTGTGGGTTCGTCATCGGCGGCGGGGCGCTGCGCACATCGGCTCCTTGGCGGGGCGGTGGTCGTCCGGGCAAGCGCCCCAGTACACCCCGTCCGCGCCGCCACGTACATGGCCGCCGGACGAACTGCCGGTGCGGGAACCGTGCATGGCGTGATCCGCGTCCGTCCTGCGGCGCTTCCGAGCCCAATCCGAGGCCCAGGGCCGGCCCCTCCGGCGCCGCTGCGGGGGCTCCGCCGGGCCTCGGACGGGGCCGCCCGGGAGCTTTGCCCGGCAGCAGCGTCAGCGCGGTGCCGGGCTACCGGGGACGGCGGGTCATCCGCCCGAGACCGGCAAGGTGGCGTCCGGGGTGGGGTCGGCGGTCTCCGCCGGGGCGAACTGGGTGCGGTACAGCTCTTCGTAGCGGCCGCCCGCCGCCAGCAGCTCGGTGTGCGTGCCCCGTTCCACGATCCGGCCCTCCTCCACCACCAGGATCAGATCGGCCGCCTGGACCGTCGACAGGCGGTGCGCGATCACCACTGCCGTCCGGCCCGACAGGGCCTCCGCGAGGGCCTCCTGGACGGCCGCCTCCGAGGTGGAGTCGAGGTGGGCGGTGGCCTCGTCGAGGATCACCACCCGCTGGCGGGCCAGCAGCAGCCGTGCGATCGTCAGCCGCTGGCGCTCCCCGCCCGACAGTCGGTAGCCGCGTTCGCCGACGACGGTGTCCAGGCCGTCCGGCAGCGAGGCGACGAGCCCGTCCAGGCGCGAGCGGCGCAGCGCCTCCCAGAGCTCCTCCTCGCTCGCCCCGGGCCGGGCCAGCAGCAGGTTGGCCCGCACCGACTCGTGGAACAGGTGGCCGTCCTGGGTGACCATGCCGAGGGTCTCGCGGACCGAGTCGGCGGTGAGGTCCCGTACGTCGATGCCACCGAGACGGACCGCGCCCTCGTCGGCGTCGTACAGGCGCGGCAGCAGCTGCGCGATGGTCGACTTGCCCGCGCCGGAGGAGCCGACGAGCGCGATCATCTGGCCGGGTTCGGCGCGGAACGAGACGTCGTGCAGCACCCGGGTGCCGCCCCGGGCGTCGAGGGTGGCGACCTCCTCCAGGGAGGCGAGCGAGACCTTGTCAGGAGAGGGGTAACCGAAGGAGACCCGGTCGAACTCCACGGTCACCGGCCCGTCCGGAACCCGGCGGGCGTCGGGCTTCTCGGCGATGAGCGGCTCGAGGTCGAGGATCTCGAAGACCCGCTCGAAGCTCACCATCGCGCTCATCACCTCCACGCGGGCCCCGGCGAGGGCGGTCAGCGGGGAGTAGAGCCGGGTGAGCAGCAGGGCGAGGGCCACGACGGAACCCGCTTCGAGGGTCCCGTGCACGGCGTAGTAGCCGCCGAGGCCGTAGACCAGCGCCAGGGCGAGGGCCGAGACCAGGGTGAGGGCGGTGATGAAGGCCGACTGTGCCATGGCGGTGCGGATGCCGATGTCCCGCACCCGGGCCGCCCGCGCCGCGAACTCGGCGGACTCCTCCGCAGGGCGTCCGAACAGCTTGACCAGGGTGGCGCCGGGCGCGGAGAACCGTTCCGTCATCTGGGTGCCCATGGCGGCGTTGAGCGCCGAGGCCTCGCGCTGCATGGAGGCCATCCGCGCCCCCATCCGCCGCGCCGGCAGCACGAACACCGGCAGCAGTACCAGCGCCAGCAGGGTGATCTGCCAGGAGATGCCCAGCATCACGGCAAGCGTCAGCAGCAGGGTGACGATGTTGGAAGCCACCCCGGACAGGGTGTTGCTGAAGGCCCGCTGGGCGCCGATCACGTCGTTGTTGAGCCGGCTCACCAGGGCGCCGGTACGGGTGCGGGTGAAGAAGGCGACCGGCATCCGCTGTACGTGGTCGAAGACCGCCGTCCGCAGATCGAGGATCAGCCCCTCACCGAGGGTGGCCGACAGTTTGCGGGTCAGCAGGCCGAGCCCGGCCTCCGCCACCGCGATGAGCGCGATGAGCAGGGCGAGGCGGGTGACGGTGCCGCTGCTCCCGCCCCCGACGATCGTGTCCACGACCCGGCTGGCGAGCAGCGGGGTCGCCACGGCGAGCAGTGCGGTCACCACGCTGAGGAACAGGAAGGCGGTGAGGCCCCGGCGGTGCGGGCGGGCGAAGGCGGCGATCCGGCGCAGGCTCGCCCGGGAGAGGGGGCGACGGTCCTGCTGGGCGTTCATGGCGCTGTGCAGCGATGTCCAGGCGGTGACTTCCATATCCATACGCCGAACGCTACGACCTCAACCAAACTTGAGGTCAATGATTTGCTCCGAAGAGCCCCAACTGCACTGCACAGCAAGGATGTTCGGAGCTCCGGGTTGTCGGTGCCAGGTGGCATCATCGGTCCATGACGCAGGGATCAGAGACCACCCGTCCAGGACGGCAGGCCCTCGGCAGTGTCCTCCGGCGTTTCGAACAGTGGGCGCACGACGCCCCCGGGGCCCGCGCGCTCGTCGCCGGGCCGGACACTCTCACCTACGGGCAGCTCGACGCCCGCTCCAACCAGCTGGCCCACCACCTCCTCGCCGCCGGACTGCCCGACCAGGCTCTCGTGGCCGTGGGTACCGCCCGGCAGCAGGAACTCGTCGTCGCCCTCCTCGCCGTCCTCAAAGCGGGCGCGGCCTACGCACTGATCGACGTCGCCGACCCGCGCACCGGACAGCGGCAGCTCGCCGCGATCCGCCCCGACGCCGTCCTCACCCACGCCGCACACCACCCCCGGCTCGACGACGGCCGGGGCCTGCGGTTCATCCGCCTGGGCGCCGAGGCGTCCGCCATCGCGGGGCGGCCCACCGACCGGCCCACCCCCGCGACGCGCGACCGGGGCACCGCCGCGCTGCTGTTCACCGGGGCCGCCGACCCGCGCCCCGTCCCCGTCAGCCACCCCCTGCTGCTCGCCGCCTGCGACAGCTGGGCCGAGGTCGCGGCCCCGGGCCCCGCCGACCGGCACCTGATCACCGCCGGGCCCGACGCGACCGCCTTCGCCGCCGGGTGGCCCCGCGCCCTGTGCACGGGCGGCGCCCTGGTCCTCACCGAGCGCACGCCCTGGTCGCCGGACGGCATCCGCGCGGCGGTCGACGCCGACGACGTCACGGTCCTGCACACCGACCCGGCCGGGGCCCTGCGGCTGCTCCTCGGCGACCGCCCGCAACCGGACCGGGAAGCGGCCGTCGTGCGCCCGGCACCGGGCACCGCCGCCCGGTCGCTGCGCATGGTCACCGTCACCGGAGACCGCCTCTACCTCGACCAGCACGCCGCCCTGCAAGCCCGACTGCGGCCCGGCGCGCGCGTGCTCGCCCTCTACGGAACCGCCGAGAGCGCCGGGACCGGCACCTGGTTCGAGCTGTCCCGGCTGCCCGCCCCGCCCGCCGCCCCCGCACGGCTCGCGCTGATCGGCGTCCCCTTCCCCGGCTGCCGTGCCGACCTGCGCGACGGGCAGATCCTGCTCACCCCGCCCGACGGCGGGGAAGCGATACCCACCGGCGACCTCGGTCTGCTGGGCCCCGACGGGCTCCTGGAGTTCCGCGGCCGGATCCGTGACCGGATCACCGGACACGGCCCCCACCTCGACCCCCACCACCTGGAATCCCTGATCCGGTCCCACGACGGCGTGGGGTCCGCGCTCGTCGCCGACGTCCGGGACGGCGGCTCCGCAGACGGCGGCCCCGGCAAGCGTCCCCGGGCCGGCTCCCGCGGGATCGTCGCCTACCTCGCCCCGCCACCGGCCGGTGCACCTCCGGGCGCCGGCCTGCCCGACGCCGTCGCGCTCAGGGCCCACCTCGCGGACGAGGTGCCCCCGGAGCACCTCCCGTACACCGTGGTGCCGCTGCGCGCCCTGCCCCGGGACCGCACGGGCCGCGAGGACCGCGCCGGCCTCCCGCTGCCGCCCCTGCCGGACGGCCCCGCGCGGACCGCCCGCGGCGCCGGAAAGTACGCGGGCGGGGGCGGGGAACAACTCTCCCCGGCGTTCGCCTCCGGCTGCGCGGTGCTCGTGCTGGCCCTCTTCGCGCTCGCCCTCACCGGTGTGTTCTGGCCCGGCTCGACCGACCTCAGCGGGGTACCGAGTCCCTGGGCGGCCCTCTTCTTCGTCCTCTACGTCTTCGAGGCGCTGGCCTTCGCCGCGGGCGTCGTCTTCCTGTTCGGCGGGCGCTCCCGGATGCGGGGCCGGAGCCGCGCCCTGACCAGGGCGGCCCACCTTGCCGTCGTCTACCTGCTCGTCGCCTGGTGGCCCCAGGACAACCTCTACCGGCTCGCCGCCAAGCACGACTGGCCGCGCCAGGCCGCCCTCGTCTACACCTTCAACATCCCCCTGATGATCGCGGGCGCCGTCGTGGCCCTCTACCTCACGCGGAAACCGGCCTCCCCCTTCGGAGACGACTGAGGCGACCGCCCACGGGTGAACGGCCGTCCGACCGCGAGCGCCCGCTCCCGCACCAGTGCCCCGGCCGCGTCCAGCGCCTCCTTGCCGTGCGCGGCCACCAGTACGCCCAGCCAGGGCGCCGGCTCGAACGCCGCGGTCGGGATCGCCGGGACGAACACCGCCCCGAGCCGCGAGCAGGCCCGCGCCAGCTCCCCGCACAGCTCCTCGAGCTGCCCGTCCGGCAGCCGCGCCCCCAGTTCCACCCGGTCCGCGATCCGTACGAAGTGCCCCGCGCCCCGCAGCGCGTCCAGCCGGGCCGCCACCATGAAGGCGAGCGCCGGGCCGGTCAGGCGCAGGTTCGTCTCGGTCGGCGCCAGGCGGCCCGCCCCGTCCGTGACGAAGTCCACGTCGAACCAGCCCCGGTAGCCCGCCTGCGCCAGCTCCCGGCCCACGGCCGCGCCGAAGGCCAGCAGTGGCCCCTCCGCCTCGGCGGGCACCACCCCGGGCCCGACCGTCGCCCCCCGGTAGCCGCCGTCGGTCACGTCCATGACCGCCGCCCCGGCCTCGTGGACGTGGCCCGCGCCGTCCACGAACCCGTCGTAGGTGAGGTCCCGCAGGCCGCCGCCCGGTTCCCCCGCGGCGGGACCGGGCACGTACTCCTCCACGAGCAGCGGGCCGCGCGGCAGCCGCCGCCGCAGCACCCGCGCCCCGCCGGGCGTCCGCAGCCGCTGCGGTGTGACGACCGTGACCCCGGAACCACCCACGCCGTGCTCCGACTTGACCACCGAGGCCTCCCCGGCGGCGGCCCGCCGCGCCACCGTCCGCGCCGCCGCCCGCCGGGTCGGGGCCCGCCACTGCGCGGGCAGCCTGATCGCGGGATGCCCGCCGCCCGCCAGGATCTCGGCGAACAGGGCGTGCGAGGCCGCCTTCGACTCGTAGCGCAGCTCCCGCGGCCGCCACGGCCGGCCCGACAGCCGCCCGAAGGGCTCCGTCAGCCCCCACGGTACGAGGGGCAGCCCGGCCGCCGTCAGCCGTTCCACGAGCGCCGGCCGGGCCCGTACCGCCCACGACAGGCCCGGGCCCGACTCCGCCAGGCCGTCGAACACCTCCACCTCGCCCCAGCCCAACTGCCGCCCCACCAGCGCCGGCCAGTGCGCCGGCACCGGCCGCGGCAGCACCAGGGCCGCCGGTTCGGGACTGTAGAACGCGGCCAGCGCGGCGTAGTGGTGCGCGGCCGACTGCTCCCGGTCCAGGGAGGCGTCGGCGAACTGCGCGTTGAACTCGGCCACGTTGCCCACGTGCACCGCGCGGCCCCCGCCCGTCCACGCCCGCGCCCACCCGGCGAGGGGGACCGGAGCCACCTCGAACCGCACCAGGCCCTGCGGGGCGCCCGACGAAGCAACCGCGCCCATCGCCCGGTAGAACCCCGCCGCATGCGGATCGGCGTCGATCAGCAGCCGGCGGACGCCCAGCGCGAGCGCCCGGCGCAGCACGTCCCGGTACAACAGCCGCCCCACACCGCGGCCGATGACCGCCGGTTCCACGAACAGCAGCCCCAGCCGTGCCCGTTCCCCGTCGCCCTCGGGCTCAAGGGAGGCGAGGCCCACGACGGCGCCGTGCCCGTCCTCGGCGACCACCACCCGCCGGGCCGTCACCTCGTGCGGCCGGAGTGCCAACTGCGGTGCGCAGGCCGCCAGGAACCGCGCGTCGTACCCCCAGTGGGCCTTGGACCGCAGGACGAGCGCGGTCAGTGTCCGCGCCTCATCGGGCCGTGCGGCCCTGAGCTGTTCCACGTACCGGCCTCCCCATGGTCCGCCGCCCGGACGTGCGATAGATTCGCCCGGCCCACGGCGGGGTGCAACCCCTTCCTGCCCACGCCTTCCTCCTCACGCGCAGACAGGCTTCCCATGAGCGACATCCTCGACGGACTCGGCCGCACCAGCGCCTTCGGCGCCCTCGGCCTGGTGCTGCTGATCCTCGGCATCGTCCTGGTGGACGTACTGACGCCGGGGAAGCTCCCGCAGCAGATCTGGGAGGAGCGCAACCGCAACGCCGCGGTGATGCTCAGCTCCGCGCTGCTCGGCGTCGGAGGCATCGTCTTCACCTCGATCTGGACGACGTACGAGGACTTCGGCAAGGGCCTGGCGTCCACCGCGGCGTTCGGCGTGCTCGGCCTGGTGCTGATGGCGGTGGCCTTCCTGGTACTGGACCTGGTGACCCCCGGCAAGCTCGGCGCGATCGTGGTCGACCCGGAGCCCCACCCGGCGGTCTGGGTCACGGCCTCCTGCAACCTGGCCGTCGCCGCGATCGTCGCCGCCTCCATCGCCTGACCGTCCGGGCGCCGCCTTCACGCCAGGCCCAGGGCGAACACCGCGAACCCCGCCGCCAGTACGCCCGCCAGGGCCCTGCGGACCGCCGTCGCCCGGGTCCACGGCTCCTCGAAGCGGCGGGCGTAGCGGGCGATGCCCACCAGCAGCGCCGCGAACACCGGCATCCAGGCCAGCCGGGCCGCGATCCACCCGGGGCTGTCGGGGGAGGTGGTCAGACCCGCCAGCTCCCCGACGAACGAGCCGGGGACGGCGGCGGCCAGCATGGCGCTCTGGTGCCAGCACAGGATCGTCATCGCGCACAGGTTGACCACCACGACGGGCGCCCACAGCGCGGGCCGCGACAGCAGCCTCGCCAGCCGGTCGCGCACCAGCATCGCCGCACCCGACTGGGCCGCGGCCAGCGCCGGCACCAGCAGCGACGGCGGGTGCGAGTTGGTCCGCGCCGCCCCCGGCACCCCGACCATCGACGCCGGGTAGTGGAACACCGTCAGCAGCGTCGCGAACAGCGCGACCCCGCCCACCAGCAGCGCCCACGCCCCTCGGCGTCCGATCCGGCCCTCGCCCCAGTCCACGCCCAGCTGGTACGCGAACAGCCAGCCCGGCACGATGTTCAGCAGCGACAGCCAGCCCGGCACGGAACCGGCGAGCGGCCCGTAGCGCAGGGCGTCCACGACGGCGACGGAGGCCAGCAGCGGGACCGCCGCCCACCCGCCGAGCCGGTGCGACGCGCGCACGCAGTACGGTGTCAGCGCGGTGACCGCCACGTACACCCCGACGAACCACAGCGGCTGGATCACCAGCGTCGCCCCGGTCCGCAGCGTCGCTTCGGGCACGCCCAGCGCGTACAGCACCGGCGCCGCCAGCGCCCACACCGCCGTCACCCCGAGCACCGGCCGTCCGAGGCGGGCGATCCGGCCCCGCAGCCAGGCGCCGGTCGAACCCGTGCGGCGGTGGAAGGACAGCACGCAGGCGTAGCCGCCGACCAGGAAGAAGATGCCCAGCATCTGGAGCACCCAGCTCGCCGGCGCCAGGGCGCCGAAGGCCGACAGCGGGCTCGCGTTGTGCAGGCCGCCCGCGGAGTCGAGGGTGAAGCCCCCGAGCAGCCAGTGCCCGGTCGGCACGGCCAGCAGCGCGAGGGCGCGCAGCCCGTCGACGGCGCGGTCCCGGTGGGCGGGGGTCTGCCGCTCGATCCGGGCGGCCGTGGCCCGCAGCGCGGTCAGGGCGCTCATCGGACGTCCCCCGTCGCGATCGCGGCGAACGCCGCCAGGGAGCGGGTGCCGGGTGCGAAGTACCCGGTGTGGCCCTCCACATCGGCGGCGGGCACCCGGCGGGCGCCGAACGCGGCGGATGTCGGGTCGGCGCCGTGACCGAGGCCGGCCAGTTCGACGTTCGGGATGTCGGCGATCCAGTCGGAGGGGCCCCGGGCCGCCCAGACGCGGGCACCGGTGCGCAGAGCGGCGGCGTTGGCGGCCCGCATGCCGGGCGAGCCGAACACGACGATGTCGGCGGCGTCCGTGTACGGGGCCGAGAGCCCGCACACCACCGAGCCGTAGCTGTGGCAGAACAGCGCCGGGTCGGGGGCGCCGACCGCGTCGAGCCCGGCCGTGAACCGGGCCAGGCGCACGGCGCCCGCCTCGGCCAGCCGCCCGCCGGCCGCGTCCAGGCCGATGCCGACCGGGGTGGTGTAGCCCGTCCACGCCACCACGGCGGTGGCGGAGCCGTCGGTCGCTGTGCGCAGCGCCCGGGCCATTGCGGCGGGGCCGGCGGCGGGCCCCCGAGCGGTGTCGTGGCCGGAGGCGTCGCTGTCGGAGCCGGGGACGACCACCGCCACGTGGGCCGCGTGTTCCAGGTCCCCGAACACCTCGGCGACCTGGCCCCGCCCGCGCGGGTCGAAGGCGAGGATCTGCCGGCCGGGACGGGCCAGGGAGGAGTACCGGGCCTCGCCCGTGGCGGTGATCGCCAGCCGGTTGGCCTCGTACCGCAGGGTGAGCGGTGCCCCGTCGAGATTGCCCACCACCAGCGGGTGGCGGCGCAGGAGTTCTGCACGCACGGTGTCGTCGAGCCCGGCGAAGAACCGTGCGACCTCGGGCGCCGACGCGGTCGCCGGGTCGGGCAGCGGCCGGCCCGGCAGCGGGTCGCCCAGCCAGGCGGCGGTGCCCGGCGGCGGACCGGTGACCGGCGTGACGCTGTCCGCGCCCGCCCATCCGGCGGTGCCCGCGACCAGCGTCGCCACCAGTGCGGCGGCGGCCAGCGTCCTTCCGAAGCGGCGCATCCGCTCCTCCCCTCTCCTCGTGGTGAGGCAGAAGGTAGGAAGGAGGTACCGGCCGCTGCGTCAGACCGCGGAGCCAAGCTCCGCCTCATACCCGGGTAGGGGGTGGAGGAGGGAACAGGACCTCTCAGGCGCCGTCTCCGGGCCGGACCAGACCCGCCTCGTAGGCGAAGATCACCGCCTGGGCCCGGTCCCGCAGGTCCAGCTTGGCCAGCACCCGCCCGATGTGCGTCTTGACCGTCTGCTCCGCCACCACCAGGTGCCCGGCGATCTCCTGGTTCGACAGACCGCGCGCGATGAGCTCCAGTACCTCGGTCTCACGGGGAGTCAGGCCGTTCAGCCGTAGCGCCGGGTCCTTGCGGGGCGCCGGCCGCCGCTCCACGAAGTCCGCGATCAGCCGGCGCGTCACCGACGGCGCCAGCAGCGCCTCGCCCGAGGCGACGATCCGCACCGCGGCGATCAGATCGGCCGGCGGAGCGTCCTTGAGGAGGAAGCCGGACGCGCCCGCGCGCAGCGCCTCGTACACGTAGTCGTCGATGTCGAACGTGGTCAGCATCAGCACCTTCGGCCGGTGGACCACGCCCGCCGGCGGGGTGAGGATCTCCCGCGCCGCCGCGAGGCCGTCCATCTCCGGCATCCGTACGTCCATCAGCACCACGTCCGGGTGCACGGTGCGCGCGACCCGCACCCCTTCCCGGCCGTCCGGCGCCTCGCCCACCACATCGATGTCGGCCTGGGCGCAGAGCAGGGCGGCGAACCCGGCGCGTACCATCGCCTGGTCGTCGACGATGATCACACGGATGGTCAACTGGGCTCCTCGGCCGGGGGGTTCACGGGCAGGCGGGCGGCGACGCGGAAGCCGCCCTCCGGCAGCGGGCCGGTGTCGAGCGTCCCGCCCGTCAACCGTACGCGCTCGCGCATCCCCACCAGACCGTGGCCCGTCCCCGAGGTCTCCACCGCCACCAGGGCGTCGCGCGCCGGGCCGTTGACGACCAGCACGAGCACTTCGTCCGGCTCGCCGGGGGACCGGCTCACCGAGACCCGGGTCGTCGCCCCCGGCGCGTGCCGCACCACATTGGCCAGCGCCTCCTGGACGATCCGGTACGCCGACAGGTCCACCGCCGGCGGCACGCCCCGCGCCGCCCCCGCCGCCAGGGACAACTCCACCGGCTGCCCCGCCCGTACGGTGGCCTCCACCAGCTGCTGGAGCCGGTCGATCCCCGGCTGCGGCGCCCGTTCACCGGCCGGTCCGTCGCCGCCGTCGCCGCGCAGCACCGTCAGCAGCCGCCGCATCTCGCCCAGCGACTCGCGGGCGGCCGCCGCGATCGCCGCGAACTCCTCCCGCACCGGCTCCCCCATGCCGGGCAGCCGGTAGGGCGCGGAATCGGCCTGCACCGTGATCATCGACATGTGGTGCGCCACCACGTCGTGCAACTCCCGGGCGATGCGGGCCCGTTCCTCCAGCAGGGTGCGCCGTGACCGTTCCGCCTCGCTGATGTCCTCCTGCTCCGTGATCCGCTGCTGCGCGTCGCCCAGCAGGCGCAGTGCCCCCGTCAGCGCGAGGAAGGTGCCGGCGAGTACGAAGAGGAGCGCGACGGTGTTCATCACCCCGTCGGGCGCGAAGAAGCCCAGCACCACGCCGACGGCGCCGGTCACCAGCCACACCCCGACCAGGGTCCGCACGGACTCGCGCAGCCCCAGGCAGACCATCAGCAGCAGGTAGCCGACGATGGCCATCGGCGTCCACGGCCAGGCGTGCCCCGCCACCTTGTCGGCGTGGATCAGCAGCGCCGCCCCGAGGGTGTCCGCGAGCAGCACCATGCCCCAGGCCGGCAGCGGCCGGGTGACGGCGAGCAGCAGCGGCACCGTCTGCGCCACGCCCAGCGCCCCCGCCCAGCCGCCGGCCGCCCCGTAGTCGCCGCTCAGCACCGAGATGGTCACCGGCAGCAGCGTCACGACGAACACGCCGGTGACGACGAGCGGCATCCACCGCTGCCAGCGCTTCGGCGCCCGCGAGAAGAGTGGCTCCCCGGGCCGGGCCGGCGTGCGCAGCACCACGGCGAACCGGGTGGCCTTGCGCGGTCCCCGGACGGGGGCGGGGGGAGGGGCCGTCGGCCCGGGTGCGTCGCTCATGATCGCACCAGCCTATGCGGCCGCACGGCGCGCAGGGCTGCGGAGTAGGCTGCGCCGGGGCGATCAAGGAGGACCGTGTCCATGGGCGGGACGGCCGCACTCGAAAAGCTGGTGCCGGTACTCCTGGCCTTCGGCGGAGGGGTGCTGCTCGCACGCCGCAAGATCGTCCCGGCCGAGGCGTCGAAGGTGTTCGCCGACTACGCGTTCCTCTTCGCGGTTCCCTGCTACCTGTTCGGCAACATCTACGCCAGCGACCTCGCCGCCCTGTTCGACTGGCGCGCGATCGGCGGCTACGCGGCGACCGCGGCCGTCGCGGTGCTCTGCGTGGTACTCGGCGCGGTCGCCTACGGCATACGCGAGCCCCGTGCCGTCGCGCTGCGCGTCATGGCCGGGGTGCAGGTGAACACCGCCTACTTCGCCGTCCCCGTCTTCATCACCGTCTTCGGGACCGCGGCGCCCATCTTCCCGGTGCTGCTGTTCCAGGTCTGCGTGCTGTCCCTCGTCGTCATCGCCATCATGGAGCTCGGCCGCGCGGGCGCCGGCGCCGCGGGCCCCGGGACCCGCCTCGCCCGGGCGGTCCGGGCCTCCCTGATCACCCCCCTCGTGCTGGCCTGCAACGCGGGCATCGCGTTCAACCTGCTGTCGGTGCACCTGCCCAAGGTGGTGCTCGACGGAGCGGCCTTCGTCGGCGACAGCGCGTCCCCCGTCGCCCTGTTCGCGCTCGGCCTGCACCTGGGCGGCACCGGCCTCGCGCTGCGGGACACCACGCGCGAGGAGATGGCGCTGGTCGCCGTCAAGTGCCTCGGTTTCCCGCTGCTGGCGTGGCTGGTCTGCGGGGCCCTGTTCGGCGTCCGCGGCGACTGGCTCGCCTACCTCGTGCTGATCGCCGCGATGCCGACCCCGCAGAACCTGTTCATCTTCGCGCAGCGCTACGACGTGGGGGTCGGCCTCTCGGCCTCCGTCGTGATCAAGAGTTCCGTCGTGTCCATCCTGCTGCTGCCCCTCTGGTTGCAGGCCGTCGTCTCCTGACGTCCGGGGGCCCGTACGCCGCGGCCCGGGGATCCGGTGGCCGTCCGTTCGTTCCCCCGGCGGGGGCCGGTCGTTGACCGGGCATGGAGCTGCTGCCGATGAACGCGGCGCCGGGTGTCGGTGAACGGGCCGACGCCGCGGCCGATGCCGCCTGTCACCTCTACGACGCCGTCGCGCCCTGGGGCGCAGGCGGGCCCGGCGGATGGAGCCGGACCGCCGCCGAGGACGCCGCCGAGACCATCGAGACCACCGCGCACGCGCTGGCCCGCATCCACCCGCGCGCCGAGATCATCCTCGCCCCCGTGCACACGGCGCTGGCCGAGCTGCGCCGTCAGCTCGCCCTGGCCCCGGCGGACCCGCTGAGCGCCGAGGAGGTCCCGGCGACCCCGCCCACCGTCGGCAACCCGCGCCGCACCCGTTGGGTACGGGTGCACGCGCAGCCCGGGCCGCTCACCCGGACCGGGTCGCCCGTGTCGCCCGCGTCATCCGCCCCGAGGCGACTGCCGTCTCGTACAACGCCCTGATCTCCGCCCCGAAGTAGGAGCTGTAGGAGGTGTCGTCGGTGTCGCCGCCGGTCTTCCAGCCGCCGATCACCCCGATCACGTCACCGGTCAGGCGCCGCGTGTCGAAGTGCGTCAGGAAGGGCCCGCCGCTGGTCCCGCCGGGGTAGCCGGTGCAGTCGATCCGCTGGAACGACCCCGGGATCTTCGGATCGGAGCTGGTGAACTTCGTCGTCCGGTTCACGCACAGGCGCGGCCGGGCCGCGGACGCCGGATAGCCGACGAGCGTGACCGAGGGCTGTGCGTAGGAGGCTCCGGTCACCAGCCGGTTCCCGCCGACGACGTCCTCCACCAGGGCGCCCGAGGAGTTGGGTCCGACCTGGGCGAAGGCCACGTCGAGCGTGGCCGCGCGGTCGGCTCCCTCACGCCGGTAGCGCGGGTGGATCCACACCTTCGCCCGCCCGGCGGAGTCGCGCAGCACCGGGAACAGCCCGTACGGCTGGGGCTTGTCGGCCCTGTAGTGCGGTACGAACGCCACCTGGCGGGCGTCCGCGCCGAGCAGGCAGTGCGCAGCGCTGACCACCAGGTCGCGGCCCGGGGAGGAGACCACGCTCGCGGTGCAGAAGTACGCGCCGCCGCCCGTCATGACGAACATCCGCCCGACGACCGGCATGCCGTCGAAGTTGCGTCCCGCGCCGGGGTGGGCGGCCGCAGCGGCGTAGGCGGGATCCGGGGCCCGGACGGGCGAGACGGCGGCGACGGTCGGCGTCGGCGTGGGGGGCGGCGTCGGCGTGGGAGGGAGAGCCGGTGCCGGCGGGAGGGCGGGCGCGGGCACCGCGGTGGGCGAGGGGGAGGGGGACGGGGCGGGGACGGCGGGGCTCGCGGCGGGATCCACGGACGGCTCCGGGGCGGGGGACGCCTCGGGAAGCGGCGGAGCGGGAACGGCCGACGCCATCCGCTCGGGCGTCCAGAAGGCCTGCGCCTCCACCGCCGACCAGCGCCCGAGGACGGGGGCGCTGCGCGCTTCGGTGACCGCCAGCGGGCCGCCCACCAGCGCCAGCGCGGCCGTGGCCGCCGCCATCGTCAACGTACGTCGCATGCAAGGGCTCCCTAGATGGCTTGGGGAAAGCGGAACAGCCTGGCGGGGTCGTAGGTGCGCCGGACTTCTTCCAGCCGGGCGAGGTTCGCGCCGTAGTAGGCCTCGCGCCAGCCGGTGAGCTTCGGATCGACGTAGTTCTGGTACGCGCTGCCGCTCGCCCAGGGCCGCAGGTCCCGCCAGAGCCCGTCCAGCCACTCCTGGTGCCGGGCCACCTCGGCGGCCCGCGCGGAGTCGGGCCAATAGGCGAGGTACTGGGCGAGGAAGGCGTGGTCGCGGTGGGCGAAGGCGGTGTCGGTGGCGGCCGGCCGGTTCATCGCGCCGCCGCACTCGCCGAGGAACTGCACCACCCCGCGGCCGCCCGCGGGGACCGCCTCCCGGTAGCGGCGTACGGCGGCCAGCACCGCCCGGACGGCCGCCTCCGCGAGCCCCGGCTCGGCCCAGAAGTCGGAGCGGGCCGCGCAGGAGTGCCGGCCGACCCGGCCCCGCGGCTCCCGGCCGGGCAGCGTGCCCTGCACGTGGCACTGGGCCTCGTCGGCGTCGGCGCACCCCGACATGGCCCGCACGGTGTCGCCGTAGCCGCGTACGGTGACCGAGCCGTCCCGCGGCTCGCGTCCCACCAGGTCGGACAGCCGGGTCAACTCCCGCTCCAGCTCGTGGCGTCCGTCGAAGCACAGCACCCTGACGGCCGGGGCGTCGTCGCCGCCCGCTTCGATGAGGAACTCCAGGTGGCTCCAGAACGGGTCCGGGAGCCCGCCCAGCCAGCGTTGCCAGCCTTCGAGCACCGCCGCGGAGTCGTCACCGGGCCAGCGCAGTTCCGCGGAGGCGACGTCACCGACCGGGTGCGTGCGGAAGCGGAACTCGGTCACGACGCCGAAGTTGCCGCCCCCGCCGCCGCGCAGCGCCCAGAACAGGTCGGGGTCCCGGTCGGCGTCGGCGTCGCGGATCACTCCGTCCGGGGTGACCACCCGGACCCCGGTCAGGGCGTCGGAGGTGGTCCCGTAGGCCCGTGAGGTCAGGCCCATGCCCCCGCCGAGCGTCAGCCCGGCGATCCCGACGGAAGGGCACAGACCGGTCGGGATGCCGAGGCCCCGGGCGGCGAGGGCGGTGTTCAGGCCGCCGAGCCGGGCTCCGGCGCCGATCCGGACCCGGTCCCCCTCGACGGCCAGTGCGGCCATGGCCCCGACGTCGACCACGAGCCCGGCAGCGGTGGTGGACCAGCCCGCGTAGCTGTGACCGCCGCCGCGCGGCACCACGGGTACGGCGCAGCGCCGGGCGAATTCCAGGCAGACGGCCACGTCACCCGCGTGGGCCGGGTAGGCGACGGCGCCCGGGACGACGGTGTCGTAGCGCGGCTGGAACAGCTGCCGGGCCTGCGGATACTCCCGGTCGCCGGGGACGATCACCCGGCCGTCCATCGCCCGGGCCAGCGCACCGAAGTCGGGGCCGCCCGAAGGCTTGCGGGAGGAAGCCCGGGCACCCGCCCCCACGGTGGAGAGTGCGGCGGCGGCCGCGCTTATCAGGACCAGACGGCGGTGGAGACTCATCACTCCTTCCTGCCATCGGCGGAGGCGTTCGGGACGAAGGCGGGCCAGCAAAGACCGGGTTGCCCCCCGAACGGCCCAAACCCCTGTTACTCACCGGCGTCGGTGCGGCCGGCGGGCCGTGTACCGCGTCGCCCCGCGCGCACTCGGCGCAGGCGGCCGCCGCGACGGCGCGGTCGAACGGCTCACCCCCTTTCCCGCCGGCCGACGAGCGGGTGGGGCAGCTCCGCCCACTGGTCGCCGGGCACGCCGGGGCTCAGCCGCATCAGCGTCAGGGCCTTCACCGGGATCGGCTCACGTGCCAGGGCCCGGCTGTCGGCGGTCGGCGCCAGCGCGGACAGCTGCGCCAGGGCTTCGCCGAGCGCGCCCGCGGAGCCCACGGTCGCCGCGAGCGCCCCGGCGACCGCCGAGCCGAACACCTTGCGCCGCAGCGCCGCCACGTCGTCCGTGATCTGCCGGCCCGACACGGCGGGCACGGGCAGGCCGTGCCGGGCCAGCCGGGCCGGGCTGATCCGGATGTCACCGAGGTCGCGGTACACCAGCCGCACCGGGGCGCCGTCGGGGGAGAGGACGACCAGCAGGTTCTGCCCGTGGGCCTCCAGCGCGACCCCGAGGTCCAGCACCTCCAGGCACACCGAGAGCACGAGCCGCGCGAACCGTGCGCGCCAGGCCGCCGACCGTACCGGCGCCGCGCCCGCCAGCGCCGCGACCGGCACCACCCGTTCCCCCGGGCCCGCGTACGCCTCCGGCGGCTCGCGGAGCACCGCCGCCAGGTCGGGGCTGTGGGCGGTGACCGCGCCCAGCGTGCGGGTCACGTGCAGCCGCCCGTCGAGCCGCTCCGCCAGCACCTGCCCGAAGTCGGACAGGAGCGCCGCGGTCTGCACCGACCGGCCGGAGATGTCCCGGACGGAGGAGGTCAGCCGGGTGCTGAGCGCCGTCTTCACGTGCGGGCCGCCCCCGGCCGGGGCGAGGGTCCGCAGCGCCATCAGCGGGTGCGCCGGGATGCCGGGGCCGGAGGGGCCCCTGGGGGCCCGGGTTCCCAGGACGTGCTCCGCCTGCCAGGGGTGCACCGGGACCAGGACGCGGCCACCGTCCCGGAGCGGCTCGGGCCAGGTCCCCGTCACCAGGCACTCCCCGGCCGGGACGGCCACCGTCCCGAGCTCGACCAGCGGCCGGTGCTCCGGGGCGTACGCCAGCTGCTCGGCGACCGAGAAGCCGGGACGGGAGCGGCAGTTGGGGTGGTACGGATGCCCGTCGACCACCCGCTGTTCCCATTGCCAGCCGGCCTCGGGGGCGTCGTCGAGGTCCTCGCGCGGCTGCCCCGCCCGGGACAGCGCGAGCGAGGCCGTACTGTCGTCGAGCTCGGCGGCGAACGCGGCGCCGTGCGGTACACCCAGTGCCGCCATCAGCCGCGCGGCCTGCCGGTGGACGCGCCCGTCGAGGCTCAGCTCGCTCACGAGGTCACCGGTGGCGTACGGGTCGGGCAGCGGACCTTCCAGCCGGCCGCCCCCGGACGTGAACACGACCAGGGACTCCGGCCCGCTCTCCCGCCGCTCCACCCACGGCAGCGGTTCGAAGGCCAGCGCCCGCCACAGCCGGGTGAGCACGGCCGCCCGCGCACCGCCCAGCGCCGCGGCGTAGGAGGTGCCGAGCCCGGGGCGCGTCCCGGCCAGCGCGGCGGCGACCGATTCCTCGGCCGAGGGGCGGGGGGTGTGCGTGCTGCGGTCCAGGGTTCCGTTCCTCTCTCATAATTGCCTCACCCGATGATCGGTGATGATCACCGAATGGATCGAATGGAACCCGTGGACTTCAACGCCGCCGCCGACGCGTACGCCGCCACCCCGCTGCTGAACTGCCTGCTGCGGGAGACGGCCGATCCCACGGGGCAGGACGGCGTCCACCGGCTGCGCGGCAGCGGCCGGCTGCTGCGGGTACGCGGTGCCCGCCGGCCCGTGCTCCCCGAACTGGACACCGGCCAGGGCTGGCGTCAGCTCAGCCATGCGGAGCTGGTGAAGCTGACCTCCGACGAGCTGCGCCAGTACACCGGTGTCCCCAACGACGAACTGCCGGCCGAGATGAACGACAGCCGGGACACGATCGCGGCGCTGCTGGCGGCCCGCGCCGACGCCGAGGCCCCGGCGGACCCGTACGTCCTGTCGGAGCAGGCCCTCGTCATGGGGCATCCGCACCACCCGGCCCCCAAGGCCCGCGGCGGGGCCCCCGCCGCGAGCTGGCTGCCCTACGCGCCCGAGGCCCACGCCCGCTTCCCGCTCCTGTTCCTCGGGGTGCGGGAGGACCAGGCCGTCGAGGAGGGCGGCCCGGCCGCCGCCGAGGCGCTCGAGGCGCTCGCCGGGATCCTCGACGGCCCCCGGGCGCCCGCGGGGTACCGGCTGCTGCCGGCGCACCCGTGGCAGCTGGCCCTGGTCGCCGCCCGTCCGGCGCTGCGCGAGGCATTCTCCGACGGGCGGCTCGTGCGGCTCGGTGCGGGCAGGCGGAGCGTCTGGCCGACCGCCTCCGTCCGCACCCTTTACGTGCCGGACCCGGAGCGGGACGCGTTCGTCAAGTTCAGCCTCGACGTCCGGATCACCAACGACGTGCGACGGCTGTGGCGGCACGACCTGCTGCGGCTGCGGCGCACGGACGCCGAGGTCGGGACGGGGTTCGCCGAGCTGCGCCGGGCGGGGTCGAACGCGGTCTGGCTCGCCGACCGGGGCTACCGGACGGCCGGCTTCGCCTTCGAGGAGCTCGCCGTCGTCGTCCGGGACGGCCTGAGGGGGCGGGTCGCGCAGGGGGCCGGGCCGCTGCTGGCGGCCGCGCTCGCCGAAGGCTACGGGGGGAGCCCGCTCGCGGCGGCCCCGGACCCGGGCGCGTGGTGGCGGGCTTACCTGCGCCAGGTAGTGCCGCCGGTGCTGGGGCTGTTCGCCCGCCGCGGGATCGTCCTGGAGGCCCACCTGCAGAACTGCCTCGTCGCGGTGGACGGCCGGGGCATGCCGGTCCAGGCCCTCTTCCGTGACGCGGAGGGGGTCAAGCTGCCCGGGGACCTCCCGAGGGAGGCCGCCTGGCAGCGGCTCGTCTACTGCCTGGTCGTCAACCACCTGGCGGAGATCGCGGAAGCGCTGGCGGAGCGGCACCCGCAGGCAGCAGGGCAGCTGTGGCCCGCGGTCCGTGAGGAACTGCTGCGCTTCGACGCCGCCCACGGCCTGCCCGAGATCGCCGCACTGCTGGCCGCCCCGATACTGCCGGCGAAGACGAACCTGCTGCTGCGGTGGACCGGGGCGGACGGGGCCGACGCGCGCTACCTGCCCCTGCCGAACCCCCTGCGCAGCGAGCGGAATTAGAGGGTACGGATTCGGCCAAGGTGGTTCCGGCTGCCCGCGACACCCGTGTCAAAGGTATAGACCACTGCTACGTTGGTCGGGCAGACCGCAGTCCTTGGCCCCCCGTCAGAGGAGACGTCATGCCCGGCCCGGCCGCCATGCCCAAGTACCAGCGGATCGCCGCAGCGCTGCGGCAGGAACTCGCCCGAGCGGAGCACGGCCCGGGCGGGAAGCTGCCCTCCGAGCGCAGCCTCGCGGCCCGCTACGGGGTCAACCGGCAGACCATCCGGGCCGCTCTCCAGCAGTTGCGCGCGGACGGGCTGGTCGTCACCGGGAAGCGCGGCACCCGGCGGGTACCGGCGGCCGCCGACCCCGCGACCCCGGCGCCGACGGGCATAAACCCCGCCACCCCGGCGGCGAAGGGTACCGACCCCGCCACCCCGGCGGCGCCCGCGCCGGCAGCCGCCGCCACGCAGGGCCGGCTCACGCTCGTCACCGTGCCGCCGTCCTTCGCCGCGCCGCTCGGGATGCGCGGCGGGGAGCGGACGCTCGTCCACCACCACCGCGAACTGGGCCCGGCGGGGGAGACCCGCCGACAGGCGGTGACGTACCTGAGTCCGCGCGCCGTGGCGCGGAACCCGGAGCTGGCGGACCTGCGCGAGCGGGTGGCCGTCCGGGACCTGGACCTCGCCCCCCTGGAGCGCTGGCTGGAGCTGGCCCGGGCGCAGGGCCGGACCGTCGAGACCCTCACCATGACCCGGACCACCCATCCGCCGGTCCCCACGGCATCCGCCGCCTGCGGGCTGACGGTCCGCCGCGCGCTCTACGACCCCTCCGGGCGCCTCCTGGCCCTCACGGACCTGGCGTTCCCCGCCTGGGACCGGCTGACCTTCCACCGGGACCGCGCGGCGGAGGCGTTCCGGGTGAGGTGAGCCACTCCTGCGGCCCCGGCGCGGGGTCAGCCCCCGATGCCGACGCCCGCCTCGGATGCCGTGCCGGCTGCGGCCTGGCGCGAGCCCGGGGCTCCGGCGAGGAGGGCGAGCAGACCCGCCACCTGGACGCCCGCCTCGGCGGGGTGGCGGAACAGCGCGTTGTCGGAGATCTCGTACCGGTTGCGGCGTCCGTCCCGCACCCGCCGCAGGTACCCGTCCGTCTCGAGGTCGGTGACGATCGCCTGCACCGTGCGCTCCGTCAGTGCGCACGTCGCTGCCACGTCCCTCAGGCGTACGCCGGGATCGCGCGCGATGGCTACGAGGACGCGAGCATGATTCGTCAAAAATGTCCAATTATGTCGCTGAGACGGACTGCCCATACGCTCATGATGCGTCATCTGATTCCGGTGACGCAATACGCGAAAAGTCTTTCCGGTAATTCTTGACGTGTGAGCGGAAGCAGTACAACATCTACCGCAGTCAAGGTCCCGCGCCGCAAGCCGACCAGCCCAAGGAGCGAACCCCCATGCCGGTCCCCGCCCCCTTCTCCCGCACCGCCGACACCGCTCGTCCGGCCGACACGGGAGTCCCCGCCCCCCGCCCCCGTCCTCACACCGCGGGTCTCCCGCTGATCGAGGACCCGCGGGAGGTGGCCCCGTCGGACGCGCGGGAACTCTCCAAGGTCTTCTTCAAGCGCCTTCGGGAGCTGTCCGAAGGCACCCCTGAGTACCAGTACGTCCGCAACACGCTCATAGAGATGAACGCCTCACTCGTCCAGTACGCCGTCCGCCGCTTCCGCGGCCGCGGCGAGGGCGGTGACATGGAAGACATCGTCCAGGTCGGGACCATCGGCCTGATCAAGGCCATCGACCGGTTCGACCCGAGTCTGGAGAACGAGTTCTCCACCCTGGCCATGCCGTACATCACAGGCGAGATCAAGCGGCACTTCCGTGACACCAGCTGGGCCGTGCACGTCCCGCGCCGGCTCCAGGAGCTGCGCATCGACATCGCCAAGGCCAAGGAAGAGCTCACCGTACGGCTCGACCGCTCGCCGACCGTCGCCGACCTCGCCGCGCACCTGCGCCTCACCGAGGAAGAGGTCGTCGAGGGGCTCGTCGCCGCCAACGGTCACACCAGCGGCTCCCTCGACGCCCCGCAGTCCGAGCACGGTGATCAGACCGAGGGTCAGAGCCTCGCCGAGGTCATGGGCGAGGAGGAGCCCGCGATGGAGCTGGTCGAGGACATCCAGACCCTCGCCCCGCTGCTCGAACGGCTCACCGACCGCGAGCGCCGGATGCTCCAGCTCCGCTTCGGCGAGGAACTCACCCAGGCCCAGATCGGCGCGGCCCTCGGCATCTCCCAGATGCAGGTCTCGCGTCTGCTGACCCGGCTCCTCACCCATCTGCGGGAGTCCATGCTGGCCGACCCCGAGCCGTCCGAGACCCCCGCCGGGCGCACCGCGCCCGCCCGCCGGGTCTGACGGACTCGCGCCTGCGAAGGGCGCGGCGAAAGCCCGCGCCACACCCACGACGCACGTCGCCAACCCCGGCGACGTGCGTCGTCGTATGCCCGCTCAGGCCCTCCTCCTCACCGTGAGGTAGATCACCTTTGCGTTTGCACTGAATAAGGCCGGGAACGAGCGGGTCTGGAACGGAACCTTCCGCCGCCCTCTCACGGGGTCGGTGCAAGGGCGGGCGGATCCCGCGCCGCTCCACGGTGCGCGTCGCCCCACCGGCGCGCGAGCCGTATCCCCCACGACCCGCGAGGTGTATGTGTCCACGCTCCAGGCCGAGCACGTGTACAAGGTGTTCGGCAGACGGCCCGGCGACGACGAAGGCGACGCGGCGGTCATCCGCACGCTCGAAAAGGGCACCGACCGCGAGGAACTGCGGGCCGAGGGCATCACGGCCGCCGTCATCGACGCCTCCTTCCGCGTCGAGCCCGGCGAGATCTTCGTCGTCATGGGCCTGTCCGGTTCCGGCAAGTCCACGCTCCTGCGCATGCTCAACGGACTGCTGGAGCCGACGGCCGGACGCATCCTCTTCGACGGCGAGGACCTCACCGCGCTCGCCCCGGCCGAACTGCGCCGGGTCCGCTCCACGAAGATCAGCATGGTGTTCCAGCACTTCGCGCTGTTCCCGCACCGGAACGTGCTGGAGAACGCCGGTTACGGTCTGGAGGTCCAGGGCGTCCCCCGGGCCGAGCGCGAACGGCGCGCCGCCGAGGCGCTGGCGCTGTGCGGGCTCGGCGGCTGGGAGAACTCCTGGACCGACGAGCTGTCCGGCGGCATGCAGCAGCGCGTGGGCCTCGCCCGCGCCCTCGCCACGGACGCCGACCTGCTCCTCATGGACGAGTCGTTCAGCGCCCTCGACCCGCTGATCCGCCGCGACATGCAGGACCAGCTGCTCGAACTCCAGCGCACGCTGAAGAAGACGATCGTCTTCATCACCCACGACCTCAACGAGGCCATGCGGCTCGGCGACTCGATCGCCGTCATGCGCGACGGCCGGATCGTCCAGCAGGGCACGGCCGAGGACATCCTGACCCGCCCCGCGGACGACTACGTGGCCTCCTTCATCCAGGACGTCGACCGCTCCCGGGTCCTGACGGCCGACGCCGTCATGGAGGAGCCCGAGCCGCACGCCGACGCCTGCGACTGCCCCACCGTCAGCGCGGACACCCCGCTCGCCGACCTGTGCGCGGTCAGCGCCCGCGTCCCGCACCCCGTCGCCGTCACCGGCGCGGACGGCGCCGTCGTCGGCTCGGTGGGCCAGGACCGCCTCGTCGCCTTCATAGGGGACGAACAGCGGCCCCCGATGCACTGCACCACGGAGGTGGCGGCCTGATGCCCCGCATCCATCTCGGTGCCTGGGTCGACAGCGGTGTCGACTTCCTCCAGCGCCACCTGTCCTGGCTCTTCGACGCGATCAGCTCGCTGGTCAGCGGCCTCTACGACGGCATCGACGCCGTCCTGTCCGCCCCCGCCCCCCTGCTGTTCGCCGGCATCCTCGCCGTCGGCGCCTGGTGGCTGCGCGGGCTGCTCGCGGGCCTGCTGGCCTTCGCCGGGTTCGCGCTCGTCGACTCCGTCGGCCTGTGGGACGACGCGATGTCCACGCTCTCCCTGGTCCTGGTCGCCACCCTGGTCACCCTCGTGATCGCGGTACCGCTGGGCATCTGGGCGTCCCGATCGGACCGGGTGAGCGCCGTGCTGCGGCCCGTCCTGGACTTCATGCAGACCATGCCCGCGATGGTCTACCTCATCCCCGGCATCATCTTCTTCGGGGTCGGCGTGGTGCCCGGCATCATCGCCACCATCATCTTCTCGCTGCCCCCGGGCGTGCGGATGACCGAGCTCGGCATCCGCCAGGTCGACGGCGAGCTGGTCGAGGCCGCCAACGCGTTCGGCACCACCCCGCGCAACACGCTCGTACGGGTGCAGCTGCCGCTGGCCCTGCCCACGATCATGGCCGGCATCAACCAGGTCATCATGCTCGGCCTGTCCATGGTCGTCATCGCCGGCATGGTCGGCGGCGGCGGACTCGGCGGCGCCGTCTACCGCGCCATCGGCAGCGTCGACATCGGCCTCGGCTTCGAGGCCGGCATCTCCATCGTCATCCTCGCCATGTACCTGGACCGGATGACCGGCGCCCTCGGGCGCCAGGTCTCCCCGCTCGGCCGGCGCGCCCTCGCCAAGGCCCGCGCCGCCACGCAGGGCGCGGCCAGGGTGTGGCAGCACCGGCCGCAGCCCGTCCACGCGCTGAGCGGCGTCGTGGCCCTGGCCCTCGTCGCGGGCGGCATCGGCATGTTCGGCGGCGGGACGACCGCCACGACCGCCTCCGGCGTCCCCGACACCGGCAAGGGCCGCACCGTCAGCATCGGCTACATCCCCTGGGACGAGGGCATCGCCTCCACCTACCTGTGGAAGGAGCTCCTGGAGCGGCGCGGCTACAAGGTCGACGCCCGCCAGCTGGAGCTGGGCGCCCTCTTCACCGGCCTCGCGGGCGGCCAGATCGACGTGCAGACCGACGCGTGGCTGCCCGTCACCCAGTCCGAGTACTGGAAGAAGTACGGGAACAAGCTCGAAGACCTGGGTTCCTGGTACGGCCCGACGTCCCTCGAACTGAGCGTCCCCTCGTACATGAAGGACGTCACCTCCCTCGCCGACCTCAAGGGCAAGGGCGACCGGTTCAAGGGCCGGATCATCGGCATCGAGCCCAGCGCGGGCGAGATGAAGATGCTCAAGGACAAGGTGCTGCCCCAGTACGGCCTCGACGGCGAGTACCAGGTCGTCGACGGCTCCACCCCCGGCATGCTCGCCGAACTCAAGCGGGCCTACGCCAAGAAGGAGCCGGTCGCGGTCGTGCTCTGGTCGCCGCACTGGGCCTACGCCTCGTACGACATGAAGAAGCTCCAGGACCCGCAGGGCGCCTGGGGTGAGGGCGACGGCATCCACACGGTCACGCGCAAGGGCTTCGCCGCCGACGAGCCGGAAGTCGCCGCCTGGATGCGCTCGTTCAAGCTGACCGAGCAGCAGCTCACCGGCCTGGAGGCCAAGATCCAGGAAACCGGAAAGGGCAAGGAACAGCAGGCCGTCCGGGCCTGGCTGGACGCCCACCCGGAGGTTGCCCGGCTCGGCTGAGCGGGCACGCACACCGGCGCCGGTGCGCGGGGGACCCTACGGTCCTTTCGCGCACCGGCGCTTTCGCGCGAGCGGGCCCGGCCCCGGCCCGCTCGGCTCAGCCCGCCATGACCCGCTCGGGCTCGGGCGCCTTCAGCCGCCGGGCGGCGTCGCGCGGCCGCAGCGGCCACCACAGGGAGCGCCCCAGCAGCGCGGCTAGCGCCGGCACGAGCACGATCGACAGCAGGAAGGCGGAGAGCAGGATGCCGAGGCCCGTCGCGAAGCCGATCTGCCGGGTCGACGAACCGGGGCCCGCGGCCAGGCTCCCGAAGGAGACCGCCAGTACCAGGCCCGCCGTCGCGATCGCGGGCGCCGTGTGCCGGACCGCCCGCGCCACCGCCGCGCGGACCGGACCGGGCCGCTCCATCTCCTCCCGGATCCGGTCGGTGATCAGGATGTTGTAGTCGGTGCCCAGCGCCACGACGAACAGGAACAGCACCAGCGGCAGCGTGAAGTCCACGCCCGGCCGGTCCAGAGCGTGCTGGAACACCAGGGCGGCGGCGCCGAGGGTGGCGGCGAAACCCAGTCCCACCGTGACCATCAGGACCACCGGCGCGAGCAGGCTCCGCAGGAGCAGGAGCAGGATCAGCGCGATCAGCACCGCCGCCACCGGGAACACCACCCGCAGGTCCTCGCCCACCGCGACCGAGATGTCGGAGAAGACCGCCGCCGTGCCGCCCACGTGTGCCTCGGTGCCCTCCGGCCGGTGCTCGGCCACCGCCTTCCGCAACGGCCCCGCGACCAGGTCACGCGCCTCCTGGCGGCGCTGGTCGACGGTGAGGAACAGGTCGATGCGCGCCGCGCGGTGGTCCCCGCTCCACACCACCGGGGCCACCTGCCCCACCCCGGCGACCTCGGCGAGCGCTCGTGCCAGGCCGTCGAGCCGTCCGGCGGTCAGCGTGCCCCCGTCGGACGCGGTGACGAACACCGGGGCCGGGTCGGCCACCCCGGCCGGCAGCGCCCGGGCGATCTCGGCGGCCGTGTCCGCCGCGGCCGTGCGCGGTCCGTCCGGGCCGCCCTGGCCGTAGTCCATCCGCATCCCCACCAGCCCGGCGGCCAGCGCCCCCAGCAGGGCCACCGAGGCGACCACCGCCGTCAGCGGACGCCGCGCGATCCGCTCGCCCGTTCGGGCGGCCACGCCCGGACGCGGTTCCCGCTCCAGCGAGCGCGAGGGCCAGAACATCCTGCGCCCCGAGACCGCGAGCAGGGCGGGCATCAGCGTCAGGCTGCCGAGCAGCATCACCAGGACGGACACCGCGATCGCCGGGCCGAGCACCCGGAACTGCCCGAAGGTGGCCACCCCCAGGGTCGAGAACGCGACGACGATGGTCAGCGCCGCGCAGGTGACGGCCGTTCCCACGCGGCCCGCCACCTCGGCCGCCGCCTCCCGGCCGCTCTGCCCGGGGCGCGTGCGCAACTGCTCGCGGAAGCGGAACAGCAGGAAGAGGAAGTAGTCGATGCCGATGCCCAGCAGCACCACGCCGATCAGCTGCGGTGTCGACGGATCGAGCCGCACCCCCGTCAGCAGCGCGGCACCGACCACCGCGCCCGTCGCGGCGCCGCCGACGATGCTCACCGCCAACAGCGGGATCAGGGCCGCCATGACGCTGCGGAACACCAGGAGGTGCAGCAGCACGATCACGCCGAGCACGAGTGCGCCCACGACCGTCGACCGCGTCTTGCCCTCGTCCGCGGTGTCCACGGACTCGGGGAGCGCCCCGGTGAACCCGGTGCGAAGGCCCTCTCCGGCGAACTCGGCCCGGGTGGTGTCCCGGAAGGCACGGTACAGGTCCTGCATGCCCGGATCGGTCGGGTTGCCCGTCAACTCCACCGCCAGCAGCCTGAAGCGGTGGTCCGGTGCGGTCATGGCCGGGCTGAGACGAGGGCGTTGGGAGTAGTCCCGGCCGAGCGGCGCCGAGTCCTCGGTCCGTGGCATCGCGACCCGCCGCCGCGCCACTTCTGCGGCCGCGGCGTCGATCCGCCGTTCGTCCTCGGCCGTCAGCGGGCCGCCGTCGGTGCGGGCCACGAGCAGCGTCAGCGGATTGGCGTGCGGCTTGGTCCCGAAGTGCCGCTCGGCGACCCGCAGGGCCGCGGCGGAGTCGTAGCCGGCGGGCAGGAACTCGCCGGTGCTCGCCTCGGTGGCACGGGGTACGAACGCCTGGCCCACCACGGCCAGGGCTATGCCCAACACCGCCCAGACGACGATGACCTTCCATGGACTTCGGGTGGCGAAGCCGGTCAGGGCGCGGATCAAGGGTCCTCCATCACGTCACGGGACCGGTGTTCACCGGCCGCCCACCAGCCCATCACCGGCCGCGCCGCAGCACGTCGGGAGAGGGGAGGAGTCCGCACCCGGGACCGGAGCCGGGCACCCGCCGCCGACCGGGACCCGAGTCCCGGGTGCGGCTCCACCCCGGGTACGGCCCCACCGGCCGATCCCCACGCGAGAATGGGGCGGGAGCCCAAGAGCGGCGCCGGTACCGACCGGGCGGCGCGCGTCGACGAGGGGGAGGGCCGGACAGGATGCCGACACGCCGTGGGGAGGGTCCGGGTGAACGCCGCGGGGGTGGCACCGCCACCGGGTCCTTCGTCTGGACCCGGGACGACGCGCTGGTGGCCATCGGCACGGCCGCCGTGGACGTGTTCGGCTACGCGGGCACCGCCGTGGTCGACGGGGAGGCCCTGCGCCTTCCCGGCCTCGCCCTCCTCGTGCTCGCCGCGCTCTGCCTGCTCGCCCGCCGCCGCCACCCGGGGCCCGTGCTCGCCGTGGTCCTGTCCCTCGACCTCGCCCTGGAGCTCACCGCCCCGCTGCCCCAGCACTTCACGGCCGGCCTCGCCGTCGCCCTGTACTCGGTCGGCAGGATGAGCGGCCCCGGAGCCGCCGCGGGAGCCGTCGCGCTGACCGTGGCGATGCCGCTCGCCGTCCGGACCGAAAGCTGGACCGACGCCGGTTGGGGCGCGCTCAACGCCACCATGGCCGCGGCCCTCAGCGTCGGCGCGGGTCTGGCGGTCGGCCGTCGGCAGCGCGTGGGCGAGGCGAAACGCGTGGTGCTGGCCGAGCGGGCGGTCGCCGAGGAGCGCCGCCGGATCGCCCGGGAGCTCCACGACATCGTGGCCCACCACATCACCACCATGCAGCTGATGGCCGGTGGGGCGAGGGCCAACCTGGCCCACGACACCGAGGCGGCCCGCGAGGCCCTCGTCATCATGGAGGCTTCGGGACGTACGGCACTGGGCGAGATGCGGCAACTCCTGCGCGTCCTGAGGGCGGGGGAGGACCCGGAGGGCGCCCCGCCGGCCCCGCAGCCCGGAACCGCGGACCTGGACCGCATCGTGACCGAAGCCCGGCTCGCGGGGACGCGGACCGCGTTCACCGTGGACGGTCCCGTCCGTCCGCTGCCGCCGAGCGTGGGCCTGACCGTGTTCCGGATCGTGCAGGAGGCATTGACCAACACGCGCAAGCACGCGGGCCGGGCCAGCGCCGACGTACGGCTGAGCTACCGTGCCGACCACGTCCTCGTGGAGGTGAGCGACGACGGCCCGGGCGGCTCGTCCGGCGGCACGTCAGCCGTACGTCCGCCCGCCCACACGGCGCCTTCCCGGCCGGGGCCGGGCTCCGGGTACGGTCTGGTGGGAATGCGGGAACGGGTCGCCCTCCAGGGCGGCACGCTGGAAGCCGCGCCGCTCGACGGCGGCGGATTCCGGGTGGCGGCGACCCTGCCGGCGTCGTGACGGGCGCCGCCGGGGGCGGCCCCGTCCGGGGGGAACCACAGTCCGGAGAGGGGAACCACACGTGATCCGGGTGCTCATCGCGGACGACCAGCCGCTGGTGCGGCGCGGCCTGGCGCTGATCCTGGCGCCGGAGCCGGACGTCGAGGTCGTCGGCGAGGCCGGGGACGGAGCCGAGGCGGTGGCCCGGGCGGGCCTGCTGCGCCCCGACGTGGTGGTGATGGACATCCGGATGCCGGTGCTCGACGGAGTCGCGGCCACCGCCGAGCTGGCCCGCACCCTGCCCGGGTCCCGGGTACTGGCCCTCAGTACCTTCGACATGGACGAGTACGTGGTCGCCGCCCTGCGCGCGGGCGCGTACGGCTTCCTCCCCAAGGACGTCTCCCCGGAGGAGCTGATCGCGGCAGTGCGCACCGTGCACACGGGCGACGCGGTCGTCGCGCCGCGGCTGCTGACCCGGCTCATCTCCACCTACGTCCGCACCCCCGCGCCCTCCCCGCGGGCCGCGCCCGTCCCGGCGGCCCGGGACGGTCTGACACCGCGCGAACTGGAGATCTGGCGGTTGCTCGCCGTCGGCCTCGACAACGCCGAGATCGCCGGAGAGCTGGCCATCAGCGTCTCCACGGTGAAGAACCACCTCACCGGCGTGTTCGGCAAGCTGGGTGTGCGCGACCGCGCCCAGGCGGTCATCGCGGCCTACGAGTCGGGCCTGGTCGAAGCCGAACGCCGGGGCGCCTGACGGGCCGGGACGGCCGCGCGAGGCGGTGAGCGGCGGCAGGACCCGGCCGGACCCGGGGCGGACCGCCCGCGCGTACGACGAGCCGCGCATGGCACAGTGCGAGCAGCACGACCTCCGGACCAGGGAGCCGCCATGCGTGACCCGCACACCGCGCCGCCGACGCTCGCGGCCCCGCCCGGCAGCCCCGGGGCGGGGCCCGCGCTGCCGCCCTGTCCGGTGTGCGCCGGGCGCGTCGAACGGATCAGCTGGCGCGAGCGCCCGGGGGAGTCCGTGGTCCTGGTCCTCGCCCCCTGCGGTCACCGCCACGCCACCCCGGCCCCGCCGCTCCTGGCCGTCACCCATGGGCCGGCGCTCGAGGTGTGACGGAGCGCGCCGGCCGCCGCGCCGGGCGCGTCCCCCGTGCGCGCCCCCGTACGGGAAGGAGCGGCGCGGGTGTATGCAGGAGTCATGGACCTACGCCCGCAGCACGGAGGTACCCGCCGGTACCGTGAGCCGCGCATGGGGATGCTGTCCGTTCCCCTGGCCCTGATCGCGATCGTCACCGCGGTCGACGTGCTGGCGCCGCCCGACGTCCACCTGGGCCCCTTCCTCGCCGCCGCCCCCGCCGTCACCGCCTCGTTCGCGGGGCCGCGGGCGACCGCGTTCATCGGCGCGGTGGCGGTCGCGGCGCAGGTGGCGGTCGCCGTCGCCAGGACCAACGTCACCGACCTGAACCACACCTTCCAGATCATCGCGCTGGTCCTGATCTCGGCGTTCGTCACCTTCTTCGCGCACTTGCGGGAGGTGCACGAGGCGCAGCTCACCCAGCTCCGGTCGGTGGCGGAGACCGCGCAGCAGGTCCTGCTGAGGCCGCTGCGCGAGCGGATGGGCCCGCTGCGGCTGGCCTCCGTCTACCTGGCCGCCGAGGCCGAGGCGCAGATCGGCGGCGACCTGTACGCCGCCTCCCGGACCGAGGACAGCACCCGGCTGATCATCGGGGACGTCCGGGGCAAGGGCCTGGAGGCGGTCGGTGAGGCGGCCATCGTCCTCGGCGCGTTCCGCTCCGCCGCCCACCGCAGGGCCGGTCTGTCCGAGCTGGTCGCCTCCCTGGACGGAGCGGTCGCCGCGGACATGGACGACGAGACGCGCGACGACGCGGGCCGCCCGCCGGGGGAGGGCTTCACCACCGCCGCCGTGGTCGACATCCCGGACGCCGAGATGATCCTGCGCGTCGTCAGCTGCGGTCACCCGCCGCCCCTGCTGCTGCGCGGAGGCCGGGCCGTCCCGCTCCAGGTGGCCCATCCGGCACCGCCGCTCGGGCTCTTGGAACTCGTGCCGGGCGGCTTCACCGTGCAGTCCTTCGCCTTCCAGCCCGGCGACCTGGTGCTCCTGTACACGGACGGGGTGATCGAGGCCCGGAACGGGGCCGGTGACTTCTACCCCCTGAGGGAGCGTGCCGCCGGCTGGCCCGGCGACGGTCCGGAGGGCCTGCTGCGCCACCTGTGCGCGGATCTGCTCCGGCACTCTCCGCACGGCCGGCTGGGGGACGACGCGGCGCTCGTGGCGATCGAACGTCTTCACGGGGCTTGAGCGTGCTCATGCAGGAAGTTCATGCGTGAAGTTGCTTGTTGACGGCCGATTTCGAGCAACTTCCTTCATCCCGCTCCTCGCAGCCGCTATCTTGGCCGTGCTGTTTGCCAGGCGCATGCCAAAGCGGTGTGTCCGTGATCCCGGACCGCACGAGGAGCTGCCCCATGAGACTGACCCTGAGGCGCATCCGTCCCCTGTCCGCCCCCGCCCCCGCCAGACACCGGCTCCGCGCGCGCCGCCGCATACCCGGCGCCGCCCTGCTCGCCGGCGCCCTCGCCATGTCAGGGCTGGCCGCCGCCGGCCCGATGGCCTCACCGGCCGACGCGGCCCCCGCCCCGGCGACCGCCGGCAACGCCACCGGCCTCACCCGGTCCGGCAACACCTTCACCGTGACCACGTCCTCCGGCGCCAAGGCCCGCGTGGTCGTCGCCCGCGCCGACATCTTCCGGCTGTGGCTCTCGCCCGACGGCGCCTTCACCCAGGACCCGGCCGGCTCCGACCTCGCCCCCACCACCGACTTCGGCCCGGTGGACACGACGTACACCGACGCGGGCGCCCACTACCGGATCACCACCGGCGCCCTGTCCATCCACGTCGACAAGAAGCCCCTGCGGTTCTCGGTCTACCGCGCCGACGACGCCACCCTCGTCTGGCAGGAGACCCAGCCCACCTCCTGGACGGGCACCCGGACCACCCAGTACCTCGCCCGCGGTGCGGACGAGCAGTTCTACGGAACCGGCCTGCGGCTCGGGGAATGGGCCCTGCGCGGCAAGACCGTCCCCATCGCCGTGGACAACAAGTGGCGCGAGAACGACAACGCCAGTCCCGCCCCCTTCTACATGTCCACCAACGGCTACGGAGTCATGCGCAACACCTGGGCCCCCGGTTCGTACGGGTTCAACGCGCCCACCACCCTCGCCCACGACGAGAAGCGCTTCGACGCCTGGTACTTCACCGGCGACACCCTCAAATCGGTCCTCGACGCGTACACCGACGTCAGCGGCAAACCCTTCATGGCGCCGATGTGGGGCTTCGAACTGGGCAACGCCGACTGCTTCAACGCCTCCAACCCCGCCTACCAGGGCGACCACGACCGCCTTCGCCACCAGACGACCCCCGACGTGGTCGGCTACGCCTCCGACGCCCGCACCGCCGACATGCCCTCGGGCTGGTTCCTGCCCAACGACGGCTACGGCTGCGGCTACACCGCTCCCCTCAAGTCCACCGTCGACGCACTCAAGGCCAAGGGGTTCCAGACCGGCCTGTGGACCTCCACCGGCCTCACCGACATCGCGACGGAAGTCGCCGCCGCGGGCACCCGGGGGGTCAAGACCGACGTCGCCTGGATCGGCGGCGGGTACAAGAGCGCCTTCACCGGCGTCCGGCAGGCCGTCGAGGGCATCGAGAAGAACTCCGACGCCCGCCGCTACGTCTGGACCGTCGACGGCTGGGCCGGCACCCAGCGCAACGCCGTCGTCTGGACCGGCGACACCAACGGCACCTGGGAAGACATGCGCTGGCACGTCCCCGCCATCACCGGCGCCGGCCTGTCCGGCCTCAACTACGCCTCCGGCGACATCGACGGCATCTTCGGCGGCAGTCCCAAGACGTACGCCCGCGACCTCCAGTGGAAGGCCTTCACCCCGGCGTTCATGACCATGTCCGGCTGGGGCGCGACCAATCCCGCCGCCGGATACCAGGACAAGAAGCCCTGGCGGTTCGCCGAGCCCTACCTGTCAATCAACCGCAAGTACCTCCAGCTAAAGATGCGGCTGATGCCCTACCTGTACACGATGAGCCGCGTCGCACACGACACCGGAGTGCCCAGCACCCGCGCGATGGTCCTGGAGTATCCGGACGACCCGGTGGCCCGCGGCAACCTCACCAGCGGCCAGTTCATGGCCGGCGACTCCTTCCTGGTCGCGCCCGTCGTCTCCGACACCTCCGTCCGCGACGGCATCTACCTGCCCGCCGGCACCTGGACGGACTACTGGACCGGCACGACCTACTCGGGCCCGGGCTGGCTGAACGGCTACCGGGCGCCCCTCGACACGCTGCCGCTCTTCGTCAAGGGCGGTGCGATCGTGCCGATGTGGCCCCAGATGAACTACACGGGGGAGAAACCCCTCTCCACCCTCACCTACGACATCCACCCGCGCGGCAACTCGGCGTTCAGCCTCTACGAGGACGACGGCCGCACCCGCGCCTACCAGTCCGGAGCCTTCGCCCGCCAGCAGGTGAACGTCAGCGCCCCCACCTCCGGTACGGGCGCCGTCACCGTGTCCGTGGGCGCCCCCACCGGCAGCTACGCCGGACAACCGGCCGCGCGGGGCTACGAGTTCACCCTCCACGTCGCCTCCGCACCCACCGCCCTCACCGTCGACGGCGCAGCCCTCACCCGGCTCACCACGAAGGGCGCGTACGACGCCGCCGCCACCGGGTGGTTCTTCGATCCGGCCGACCGCTCCGGTGTCTTGTGGGTCAAGACCGGCACGAAGCAGGGCGCCTTCGGCGTCACGGCCGCCGGGGTCACCCTCCCCGTGGCCGGCCCGCTCCCGACCGGCTCCGACCCGCTGCCGCAGTCGGCCTGGCGCCTGCTCTCCACCGACAGCCAGGAAACCGCCGCCGAGAACGGGGCCGCCACGAACGCCTTCGACGGCGACCCGGCCACGACGTGGCACACGGCCTGGTCCTCCACGACCCCCGCGCCGCTGCCGCACGAGGTGAGCATCGACCTCGGCGCCCGCTACACGGTCGACGGCCTGGGCTACCTGCCCCGGCAGGACGGCGGGGTCAACGGCCGCATCGGCTCCTACGAGATCTACGTGTCCGACACCACCACCGACTGGGGGCCGCCGGCGGCCACCGGGACCTTCGCCGACACCGCAGCACCGGAACGGATCACCCTGCCCGCGAAGACGGGCCGCTACCTGCGCCTGCGCGCCCTGACCGAGGCGGGTGGCAGAGGACCCTGGTCCAGCGCCGCGGAACTCACCCTCACCGGCCGGGCGGCGCCCCTCCCGGCCGACGCCCTCCTCGTCGACTCCGCGTCGGGCAGCTGCGCGGACCTCCCGCACAGCAGCACCGCCCCCGGCACCGAACCCACCCTGTACGCCTGCCACGGAGGCCCCAACCAGCGCTGGACGCTCCGGAACGACGGCCACATCACCGGGCTCGGCGGGGTCTGCCTGGACGCCACGAACGCGGCGGCCGTCACCGTACAGCCGTGCGGCGCCGCCACCGGCCAGATCTGGCAGCCGGGACCCGACGGCAGCCTGCGCAGCGCCGGACAGTGCCTGACCCCGGAGGGGTCGGCGACCGCCGACGGGACCCGCCTCACCCGCACCGCCTGTGCCGGCACCCCGGCCCAGCGGTGGACCTTCACACCCTGAGCCCGTAGGCCCTTACGGGCCTTGTGGGCCTTGTGGGTCGACACCCGGCCCCGCGCCCGCCTGGAGTCCGGACTCCGTGGCGGGCGCGGGGCCGGGTTGCCGCCCGGGCCCTGCCTCGATCCTCACGGAGCCCAAACCCCAAGTCAATCCCGGTATTTCGTGCTCGGACCCAAGCTGTAGCTTGGCCCTCATGACCCTCGACGACCTCCGCGTCTTCGTCGCCGTGTGCCGCACCGGCAGCCTCAGCGCCGTCGCCCGCGACCTCGGCCGGACCCAGCCGGCCGTCAGCCAGCACGTCCGACGCCTGGAGAAGGAGACCGGCGTCGCCCTCCTGGAACGCCATGCCCGCGGAGTGGTCCCCACCGAGGCCGGCCGCATCCTGCTCACGGCCGCCGCCGACGGCATGGCCGGTCTCGACGGCGCCCTGCGCCGCCTCGAGGACCTCGTCCACGGGGACGCCGGATCGGTGCGCGTCACCACCGGCGCCACCACCGTGCGGCACTTCATGTCCGAGGCCGTCGTCACCTTCCGCCGCCGCCACCCCGACGTGAGCCTGGAGTTCCAGACCGAGAACTCCAGCCGCAGCTGCTTCGCCGCCCTCGCCGCCGACGACCTCGACCTCGCCTGGATCACCATCGGCGACCAAGTCCGCGGCATCGAGCAGCGCCCCGTCATGCACCTGCCCTGGGTCCTCGCCGTCGGCGCCGACGACCCCCTCGCCACCCGGGCCCGCCTCGAACCCGCGGAGCTCAGCGGCATCCGGCACATCAGGCTCCCCGAGAACTCCGCCTCCCGCGCCCACCTCGACGCCGCCCTCGCCGCCCGCGGTGTCCGGATCAGCCGCTCCGACACCAGCGTGGCCGACTGGGACACCGCCCTGCTGCTGGCCGAACTCGGGCTCGGCCACGCCCTGGTGCCGGCCCTGCCCGGCTGGCGGGTCCCCGGATGCGACGGACCGCTCAGGCTGCTGCCCGTCCCCGCCCTGCCACCCCTCGCGGTGGGCTGGGCCGTCCGCCGCTGGAGCGCCCTGCCCCCGCCGGCCCGCCTCTTCGCCGACGAGGTCGCCCGCTCCTGCACCGCCCGCGCGGCCCGGCACACGCAGGGCCCCCGCGGTGCGTGAGGGCCCCGGGGGCCGCCGCCTCAGCCCGCTTCCGGGGGAGCGGCAGGGGTCCCCGCCGGAGCCGCCGGTGCGGGGCCCAGCGTCGTGGTGCCCGGGACCGCCCGGTGCCCGAGGCCCGTGCGGTACGCGTCCAAGGCGGCCTCCGTGCGGCCGCAGCGGCGCAGCAGGTCTCCCAGGAGCCGGCACAGGTCCGCGAGATCACCGCTGGCCCCACTGCGCTCCAGCAGCGACAGCGCCCGTACGTAGTGCTCCTCCGCGGCCTCGGCGTCACCCCGCTCCTCGGCGATCAGACCGAGCAGCCGGTGGGCTCCGCCCGCGTGCACGGCGCCGTGGTGCTCACCCAGTTCCAGGAGCGCCGACAGCAGCACGGTGGCCTCGTCGTACCGGCCCAGCCGGCGCAGTACGTCGGCCAGCTCGACCTCCACCTGGGCGGTGTACAGCGCCGCCCGCTTGGCGGCGAGCATGTCCCGGGCGGTGCGCAACTCCGCTTCGGCGGCGGTCAGCTCGCCCCGCTGAGCCTGGACGTAGCCGCGCATCCAGTGGCAGTGCGCCAGGTCGGTGCGCAGCCTCAACTGCCGGTAGACCGCCTGGGCCTTGGCGAGGGAGGCGTCTGCGTCGGCCATCCGCCCCTCCGCGAGGAAGGTGCGCGCGACCTGCCGGTGCATGCCCGCGACCAGCGCCGGGTCCTGCACCTGCCCGGCGAGCGCCAGGGCCAGTTCGGCGGCGTGGGCCGCACGGGCGTGGGCCCCCATGTCCATGTACGGACCGATCGCCGCGGCGTAGAGCAGGACCAGCGCCTCGGGGTCGCCCAGCCCGCTCGCGTTCAGCTCGTCGATGGCCGATTCCAGGAGGTAGCACGCATAGCGCAGTTCCCCGGCGAGCAGGTGGGCCACGGCCCGGCCGCGGACGGCGCGGGCACGACGGGGGAGCGGCTCGTGCGCCAGCAGCCGTTCCGCCTCCTCGAAGTGACGTATGGCGTCGGCGAGTTCCCCGCCCTCCAGGCAGCAGTCGCCCAGCCCCAGCAGCGCCTCCGCCCGTTCGGGGTCCAGGCCGAGCTGTTCGGCGTCGGTGAGGAGCCTGCGGAAGAGGACGGCGGCCTCGTCGGCGGCGCCCGTGGCCAGCGCCCGCTGGGCGTCGGTCAGCGCGAGGCGCAGCTCGGTGGCCAGATGGGCGGGGCGGCCCGTGGCCAGTTCCTCGTAGGAGGTGCCGAGGCGGTCGGCGAGGAAGCGCAGGGCGGCTTCGGAGGGGCGGACCCGGCCCGACTCAAGGGTGGAGATGTAGGCCGGCGTGTACACCGGCTCCGCCAACTGCCGCTGGGTCAGTGAGCGTTCGGCACGCAGGCGCTGTACCCGGCGTCCGATTTCAGCCGGTTCGTCCATGAAGTCCCCTCGGGTCACGTGAAATCCCCAGTATTCAGCGGGAGATGCCCATTGCGCGCGTCCTGTACGCGCCCCTAACTTAAGCACCCAGTTAAGCCTGCTTATCTTATTGTTTATGTTCCTCGGGGAGGGACTTCATGGGGTCACCCATCCGCTCGACCGTCCGTCTGGCCGTCGCCGCCCTCGGCGCGGGCGCAGTGCTCCTGGCCGCCGTACCTGCCGGGGCGGCCGCCCCGCCACCCGGCCCGGCCGCACCGCACGGGGTACAGGTCGAGATACCCGGGCCCGAACAGGGCGGCGAAGCCGGTTCCGGAAACGTCCGCGTGCCGGCCGCCGGCCGCGACAAGGCGCCGACCGGCCTCTCCCCCGCCGAGCGCGAGGCGGACGGCGAGGTCACCAAGACGGTCGACAACGGGCCCACCGCGGACCGCCTCGACGTCGTCGTCATCGGTGACGGCTACACCGCGGCCGAACTGGGGAAGTTCCACGACGACGCCCGGCAGAAGTGGGCCGAGGTCACGGCCGTGGAGCCGTACGCGACCTACCGCAACCTGTTCAACGTCTGGACGGTCGACGCCGTCTCCCGCGAGTCCGGCATCTCCGGAGACCCGGACCGGGCCACCACCCGGGACACCGCGCTCGGCTCCTACTTCTGGTGCGAGGACATCGAGCGGCTGCTGTGCGTGGACCAGCCGAAGGTGGACGCGTACGTGGCGAAGGCGCCCGCCGCCGACCTGGTGATCGTCCTGTCCAACAGCACCAAGTACGGCGGGGCCGGTTACAACGAGCCCAGCCCCACCCTCGGCTACGAGGGGATCTCCACCGCCTCCGCCGGGAACGCCAAGTCCGGCCAGGTCGCCATCCACGAGACCGGCCACTCGCTGGGCAAGCTCGCCGACGAGTACTTCTATCCGGGCACCCCCGGCTACGAGCACTACACCGGCCCCGAGCCCGCCGAGTCCAACACCTCCACCCTCACCGCCGACGGCATGCGCGACACCCGGTCCAAGTGGTACCGCTGGCTCGGCGAACAGTCCCCGGACGGCGGCACCGTGGGCGCGTACGAAGGCGGCGGCTACTTCGTCACCGGCCTCAACCGGCCGACCGACAACTCCATCATGCGGGTGCTCGGCAAGCCGTTCAGCCTCCCCGGCGTCGAGGCGATGATCGCGGGCTTCCACCGGCACGCCCACACCGTCACCGCACTGACCCCGACCGACCGCACCCTGCGCACGCGGGACCGGGCGAAGGTCTCCGTCCTCCGTCTCGCGAGCGCCGACGGCCGACAGCTCGTGGTGCGCTGGTACCTGGACGGGCACGAGCTGAAACGATTCGCAGGGCGCAGCGACGTACGGGTGGGGGAGCTGTCCCTCTCCGGAGGGCGGACCCACAAGCTGACGGTCACGGCCGAGGACCGGACCCCCTCGGTACGCGACCCGAAGATCGCCGCGAGCATGCGCACCACCGTGGGCTGGAGCGTGCGCCGCTGACTGCTGAGCGCTGACCTCTGACCGCTCACCACCGGCCGGGCGCCACCGGATCGTGGGCCGCGGCCCGGGTCAGGACCCGGCCGCGTACCGCCAGAACTCCTGCATGTGGGCGGGCGAGGCCGGGCCGCTCAGTTCGCGCTGGGTGAGCAGAACGGTGACGGTGCCGGTGGCCGGGACGATGTGCGACGCCGTCCCGGTACCGCCGATCCAGCCGTAACGCCCCGGCTCGTTCCAGGGGTTCAGGCGTGCGACGTCCACACTGCCGCCGAACCCCCAGCCCTGCCCCTCCAGGAAGAGCGCGCCCCCGGCCCGCTGGGCCGGGGTCAGCCGGTCGGTGGTCATCTGCCGGACCGACTCGGCGCGGAGCAGCCGCCGTCCGTCGACGGTCCCGCCGGCGAGCAGCATCCGGCCGAAGGCGTACAGGTCATCCGCCGTCGAGACCAGCCCGCCCGCCGCGGACGGGAAGGCCGGCATCCGGCTCCACTGCCCGTCGGGGGCGTCGACCAGTTCCAGGGCGCCCTCGCCGCCGGCCCGGTAGTAGTCGGTGAAGCGGCCCAGATCGGCCGCCGGAACGGCGAAGCCCGTGTCCCGCATGCCGAGCGGCTCGAAGATCCGCTCCGCGAGGAACTCGGGCAGCGGCTGCCCCGAGACGCGGGCGATCAGGACGCCCAGGATGTCGGAGCACGCGTTGTAGAGCCACGCCTCGCCCGGCTGGTACAGCAGCGGGATCCGGGCCAGCGTCTTCATCCACGCGTCCGGTTCCGCGGTCAGCTGGGGCTGCGGGGGGCCCTGCTTGAGCTCGGTGAACAGCGCCTGTGCGGCGGGCAGTGAGAAGTCCGCGGGGAAGCCGTACCCGGCCCGGAAGGTCAGCAGGTGCTCCACGGTGATGGGCCGCTCGGCGGGCACCACGTCGTCCAGCGGGCTCGACGGCGTACGGACGACCACGGGCGAGGCGAGTTCCGGGAGCAGGTCGCGGACCGGTTCGTCGAGGGCGAGCCGCCCCTCCTCGATCAGTGTCATCGCCGCAGCTGCCGTGACCGGCTTCGTCAGCGAGGCCACGCGGAAGATCGTGTCCCGGGCCACGGGGGGAAGGCCGCCGATCCCGGCCGAGCCGACCGCCGCCACCTCGACCCGGTCACCGCGGGCCACCAGGCCCACCGCCCCCGCCAGGTAGCCGCTGTCCACGTGCGATGCCAGGATCTCGCGCAGGCTGGTCATGACCCCACCTCTCCCGATGGCCGTAACGGGTGTGCGGCCGGCGGTGTACCGGCCTCGGCAGTCAAGACTCCCGGGGCGCCCCGGATTCATCGCTCCGGCGCCCCCGGATCCGACGGTGCCCCGGCGAAGGCCGTGCGGCGGCCACCCCCGCCGCCCGAACGCCGCCCGCCCGAACACGGCGCGCCGCCCGCCGCCCGCCGCCCGAACACGGCGCGCCGCCCGGCCGCGAGGGCCGGACGGCGGCTCCGGGCAGCGCTACCGGCGCTCCAGCACCCCGCGGGCGAAAGCGGCCTGGCCGGCGTGCTGGAGGTCGTCCGTCAGCACGCTCACCAGGCGCACTCCCAGCGTGACCGGCGGATCCCAGCGCTCGTCCACCACCCGGCCCAGGTCGGCGGCGCCCAGACCCCGCACGAACCGCAGGGTCTGCTCGTGCACCGCGTCGAAGTAGCCGAGCAGCAGCTCGCCCGACTCGACGCGGACCTTCCCGGCCTCCCGCGCCGTGTGCCCGTAGCCGGTGGCGTCGGCCGGCAGGGGCAGGCCGAACCGCTCCGACCAGCCCCCGGCATGCCACACCTGCTCCAGCCCGGCGGCGTCCGCCACGTGGTCGTCCTGCACCCGGGTCAGGTGCCAGACCAGCCACGCGACGGAGTTCGCCGCCGGGTCGACGCGCGCGTTGAGCTCCTCGGCCGAGAGCCCGTCCAGCACCTCGTGCACCACCTCGCGGACACGCCCGTAGGCGTCGGCCAAGACCTCCGTGGCCTTCACGGCGCAGCCGGTCCCGCTACCGCAGGTCCATGCCCGGATCGTCGATCATCCGGCTCTCCATCTCGCTCTGCTCCTGGAGCCGGCGGGCCTTGTCCTCGAGCCGCTTGCGTTCCTGGGGGTCGCTGGACCGCTCGGCCGCGGTCCTCATCTCCTGGGCCTTCTCGCGCAACTGCCGCGACCGGCCACCGGATCCGCCTGCAACGCTCATGATCTGCTCCTTGGCTCAGTGGTGGAGAGCGGGCGGAACCAGGGAATCAGCCGCGCGGCGCGCACGCATCTCGAAGCCTTCCCCGGCCCCGTCACCGCAGGTGGGCTACTCGCCGGCGATCCCCGTGATCACGGGGTCCCCGAGCGGGGCGGTACCGGAATCCAGTCCCGCGCCGTGCAGCGCCGACGACGCCAGGTCCCGGGCCTTGTCCACCGCCGACGAGGTGTCGGAGGCCTCGACCTCGACGTGGAGGCTGAACGCGGAGGAGCCGGAGTAGAACGACAGGATGTCCAGGTCCTCCGCGACCCCCAGCTCGGTGCCCCGCGGATCCGCCGGCCGCAGCGCGCTCACCAGCTGCGTCCGCGCCTCGGGGGTGAGCTCGGTCAGCAGGGTCCCGGGGATGGTGACGAGATAGACAGTCATGCAACACCGCTTGCCCCGAGGCGGCCCGGGGAATCACCAGGGGCCGGCCCACCCCCCGTTTGCCCGCCCCGAATGGCGCAGTGCACGCACGTGCCCCTCAATGCAACTAAACGTGCTCTTCCCATGACGCACCATGCGCGCTGTGCGGACCCGTGCGTCGGCGAACGGAGCCTTTCATGAACGACCTCAACTTCCGCGCGGCCCGGTACGAGGACCCCGACGGCGACCCCGAAAGCGTCCGGGACGGGGCCCACGCCCACTCCGAGCCGACCGAAGGATCCGCCAGCCCCGGACCTCCTGCGGCCGTCGCGTCGGCCGGAGTGTCACCGGAGACGGTACGGACCCTGCTGGACACGGCGGCCACCTGCCGGCCCGTCGAGGAGGTCACGGCCCTGGTGGGCCTCTTGAAGGAGACGGGTCTGCTGTCCCGGTCCGGACAGGAGGCGGTGGCCGCGGCCGCCGTGTCGCGTTCCGTCGACGACGTCCGGCTCATGGTCGCCCTGCTGGGCGAGCCTGCGGACGGGGAGGTCGAGGCGGGGATCGCGCTGCGTGCGGCAGCCCTCGGCCGGTCCGTCGAGGACGTGGCGATCTTGGCCCGGACCCTCGGCGGCGGCTCCGGCCGGCCGACGGAACCCGCCGCCTCGCCGCACGGACCCCCCGCGGACGTACCCGCCGCCGGCGAGCCCCCCACCGCCCCCACCGCCCCCACCGCCCATGCCGAGAAGGCCGGGGGCGGCGGGGACGGCGGGGACGGCGAGAGCGGCGGGGAGGGGGGCGGTGGCGGCCCCGGTGCCGCAATCCCCGAGGACCCGGACACCGCGCCCCGCTCGGAGCAGGCCCCGCAGCCGCCCCCGCCCCCCGGCCGAGAGCCCGCCCGGGCGCGGCCCGGCGTCCTGCACCACGTACTGCGCTGGCCCGCGGCCGCCGCACTGCTGCTGTGCGGGGTCGTGCACCTGCCCGGGGACCCGGCCGCCCTGCCGGCCGCCGGCCCCGTGGGCCATCTGGCGACGGTCGTCGCGGTGCTCTGCCTCGGGCTCGGCGTGCTGCTGGCGGTGCGGGACACCCCGGCGGTGTGGCGGGCGGCGGCGGTCGCCGCGCTCGGGGTGGTCGCGCTCCATCTCGCCGGCGGCATTGCCGTGTTCGACCCCTTGGCCGGGGCGCTGGGCGGCCCCCACGCCTGGGCGGGCGTCGTGACGGTGCTGTGCGCCGGCGCGGGTTCCGTACTGGCCGGGCTGGCCCTGATGTACGGCCCCCCGGCGGTCCCGGCGGCCCCCGCGGCCCCCGCGGCCCCCGCGGTCCCGGCGGTCCCGGCGGTCCCGGCGGTCCCGGCGGTCCCGGCGGTCCCGGCGGTCCCGGCGGTCCCGGCGGTCCCGGCGGTCCCGGCGGTCCCGATGGCCCCGGTGGCCGAGGAGGCCGAGGGCGCCTGACGCCGTGCCCCCTTGACGGTCCCGCCGCGGGGCCCGGGCCGCGCGAGAGGCGCCGCCCGGGCCCCGCGGGCCTTCAGGCGAGCAGGTTCACCGCCCGCGTGAACACCCCCGGCAACCGGGCGGCCAGCGGCACGATCCGCCCCGCCAGCCAGGGCTGCCCGCGTGCCCACAACAGGGCCCCGGTCAGCGCCCGGTAGCTCCGGGACACCTTCCGCCAGGCCCGCTCGTACTCCTGCGGCCGCCCCGCGCGGACACACCGTACGAGTTCGCCCGCGGCCGCCAGCGCCAGCGTCAGGCCCTCCCCGGTCAGCGCGTCGACGTAACCCGCCGCGTCCCCCACGAACAGCACCCGCCCCGCCACCCTCGCGCGCGAGCGCTGCCGCAGCGGCCCCGCCCCGCGCACCGCGTCACCCGGCCCGGGCGGTGGCAGCCGGGCCGACAGCAGCGGGAAACGGGCCAGTTGTACGTCGAAAGGGGCCTGTTCGCAGGTCAGCACCGCCACCCCGACCCGGTCGGGTCCGAGCGGAGTGACGTACGCCTCGCACCGCGGGGCCCAGTGCACCTCCACCAGCTCGCTCCACGGCGCCACCGCGTAGTGGCGGCGCAGGCCGTAGCGGGCAGGCCGCCCCGGCGCGGGCGGCGCCGACAGGCCCAGGGCGCGCCGGACCGGCGAGTGCAGGCCGTCCGCCGCCACCAGGTACCTGGCGGTCAGACCCGCCGCCCCGACCCGGTGATCGTCCTGGCGGACCTCTTCCACGCGCCGCGCGACCACCCGTACGCCCAGGTCCGCGGCCCGGGCCGCGAGCGCCGCCTGGAGGTCCGTGCGCCGTACCCCGCACCCGGGGCCGTCCCGGAACAGCCCCTGCGCGCTCAGTCCGCTCAGCCCGTCGACGTAGCGGATCCCGTGGAAGGCGCGGCCCGCCACCGGGACACCCAGTTCCGCCAGCCGGCGCACGCCGCCCGGCATCAGCCCCTCCCCGCAGGCCTTGTCGATCGGGGTCGGGCGCGGCTCGGCCACCACCACCTCCAGCCCGGCCAGGGCTCCCTGGATGGCCGTCGCCAGCCCGGCCGGACCGCCGCCGGCCACCAGCAGGTCGATCACGGCGCGGCGACCACGAGGCTGCCCCCGGTACGGGCGTACGTGAGCGCGGACTCCTCGCAGCGGATCCGCACCCGCAGCAACAGCGCGTTCAGTACGCAGAAACCGGCCGTCGTCACCCAGGCGCAGTGGACCAACGGCAGCGCGAGCCCTTCGGCCACCACCGCCAGGTAGTTGGGGTGGCGCAGCAGCCGGTAGGGCCCGGCCGCCACCGGCGTCAGCCCGGGAAGCACCAGCACCCGGGTGTTCCAGTACGGGCCGAGGGTGGCGATGCACCACCAGCGCAGCCCCTGCGCGGCCACGGCCACCGCGAGTGCGGGCCAGCCGAGCAGGGGCAGGAACGGGCGGTCCGCCGCCCAGGGTTCGACGGCGCACCCCGCGAGCAGGGCCGTGTGCAGCGCGACCATGGCCGGGTAGTGGCCGCGGCCGTACTCCCGGGCGCCGCGTGCCCGGCTCCACGCGGCGTTGCGGCGGGCCACGGCGAGTTCGGCCAGCCGCTCGCCCGCGACGAGGGCGAGCAGCAGCAGGTACAGGGGCATGGGCATGATCGGCATCACCAGCGCAGGAGGACGAGTTCGGAGGCGAAGCCCGGGCCGAAGGCGATCATCAGCCCGATCGAGCCCGGCGGAGGCGGACCGGCGCTCTGGACCTCGCCGAGGATGTGCAGCACGGAGGCGGAGGAGAGGTTGCCCGCAGTCGCGAGCGAACGGCGGCTCGCCGCGAGGGCCGTGTCCGGGAGCCCCAGGGCCTCCCCGAGGACGTCGAGGATCTTCGGACCGCCCGGATGGCAGATCCAGGCGGCCACGTCGGCGGGCTTGAGGTCGTGCCCGGCGAGGAAGGCCTCCACCTCCTCGGCGACGTGCAGCCTGACCAGGGTGGGCAGTTCACGGCCCATCACCATGCGGAAACCCCAGTGGCCGATGTCCCAGCCGAGCAGGGCCTCGGTTCCCGGGTAGAGGCGGCTGCGCGCGTCCACCACCGTGGGGCCATCGGCGCTCCCGTACAGCGGATGGCCGGCCCCCACCGCCAGCAGCGCGCCTGCCCCGTCCCCGAAGAGCCCTCCGGCCACCAGGGCCGCCATCGAGGTGTCGGTGGGCTGGAGGGTGAGCGAGCACAGTTCCGTGGAGAGCAGCAGGGCGGCGTGGCCCGGCCGGCCCGTGAGGTGGTCGTGCAGGTGGCCGAGGCCGGCGGCGCCCGCCGCACAGCCGAGCCCGAACAGCGGCAGGCGCCGTACGTCCGGCCGCAGGCCGGTGCGGGCGGCGAGCCGAGCCTCCAGCGAAGGCGTGGCGAGCCCGGTCACCGTGGTCGACATGACCAGGTCCACGTCCCGGGCGGCGAGGCCGCTCTCGGCGAGGGCGAGTCCGATGGCGCGGGAGCCGAGGTCGAGCGCCGCTTCGAGGAACAGGGCATTGGTGGCCCCGAAGTCGTTGCCGGGCCCGTACCGCTCCAGCGGGAGCGCCAAGTGGCGGCGCTCGACCCGTACCGAGGAGTGCACCCGGCGCAGCAGGCCGGTGTCGGAGCCCGGCGGCAGACAGCGGGCGAGGGCTTCCGTGATCTGCGGCTGCCGGTACGCGTGGGGCGGGAACACGCTGCTCACTGCCAGGACACGTGTCATCGCCCCAACATAGGGAAGAAACGGTCTTTTTCACCGAACCGTACGAACCGGGCGTGCCGCCGCACGCCGGTCCCGGACGACGGGACGCCCGGCCCTTAACGTGGGGCGGTGCCCGCAACCCGCGCCACCGCACCGCCCGGCGAAACCGCCGCACAACCCGGCTCCGGGACGGTCGCCACCGCCTTGCTGGCCGCCTGCCACCCGCTGCCGGCGGCCGCCGTCACCCTCTTCACCGCCGTGCTGGCCGCAGCCACCGGCCGGGGAACCGCCGGCTGCGCGGCCTCGGCCGGAGCCGTCGCGCTCGGCCAGCTCTCGGTGGGCTGGTCCAACGACCGGGCCGACATGCGGCGCGACCGGCTCACGGGCCGGCCGGACAAGCCGCTCGCGGCGGGCGCCGTGGCGCCGGGGACCGTGAGCGCCGCCGCAGTCGTGGCGCTGGCGCTGTGCGTACCGCTCTCCCTGGCCTCGGGATGGCTCGCCGGCGCCGTGCACCTCTGCGCGGTCGCGGCCGCCTGGGCGTACAACCTGTGGCTCAAGCGCACCCTCGCGTCCTGGCTCCCGTACGCCCTCGCCTTCGGTCTGCTGCCGGCCTTCGTCACGCTCGGCCTCCCGGGGCAGCCGTGGCCGCCGCTCTGGCTCGGAGCGGCGGCCGCCCTGCTCGGTGCGGGCGCCCACTTCGCCAACGTCCTGCCCGACATCGCGGACGACCTGGCCACGGGCGTGACCGGACTCCCGCAGCGGCTCGGCGCCCGCGGCTCGGCCGCGATGGCCGCCCTCCTCGTGCTCGGCTCGGCCGCCGCGCTGGTCCTCGGCCCGCCCGGTCCGGTGACGCCCTATGGGTGGGGGCTGCTGGCCCTCACGGCGGCCGTGCTGCTCGCCACCGGCCGGGGCCGCGGCCGCGCCCCGTTCCTCGGCACGCTCGCGGTCGCGGCCGCCGACGTCACCCTGCTCCTGGCCCGCGGCGCGGGCACCGCCTGAGGGCTGTCGCATAGCCCGCGTCGCCCGCCGGGCGGCGCGGGACAGCCCTCAGGGTCCTCGAAGACCGCCGGGACCGGACCCGGGCGCGGCTCAGCCGCGCGCGTGCAGCGCCGCCGTGTGCTCCCGGACCTGCGCCGGAGTCAGGTAGGCGTCGGTGTGCTCGAACTCCCGCAGCGTCGCGGGCCGCTGGGCGAGGAAGCCGGTACGGACGAAGTCGTCCCCGGCGACCGCGTTGAGCAGCCAGTTCGTCAGTACCCGGGTCTTGGCGACGTTGGTACGCAGCGCCGACCAGTGGTAGCCGCGCGCCACCGCCTGCGCCGGCAGGCCCCGCAGTTCGATGCCGAGCGGCTTGGAGACCGCGTCCTTCCCGCCGAGGTCCACCACCAGGCCGAGGTCCTTGTGCACGTACGGGCGCGGAGTCCGGCCCCGCAGCGTCGCGATGACGCTCTCGGCGACGGCCCGGCCCTGCCGCATGGCGTGCTGCGCCGTCGGCGGGCAGAGGGCGTCGCCGCCCGTCGCCAGGTCCGGTACGGCCGCCGCGTCCCCGAGGGCGAAGGTCCCGTCGGCGCCCGGCACCGTCAGGTCGGGGCGCACCACCAGGCGGCCCTTGAGGGTCTCCGTGTCCAGCGTGCCCACCAGGGGGCTGGCGGCCACCCCCGCCGTCCAGATCAGGGTGCGGCTCGGCAGCACCCGGCCGTCGGTGAGCGTCACCTTCTCGGCGTCGACCTCACCCACCGACACGCCGAGCGAGACCTCGATGCCGCGCCTCTGCAGGATGTCGAGGGCGGCCTTGCCGAGCTTGTCGCCGAGCTCCGGCATCAGCTTCGGCGCCAGGTCCACCAGGTGCCACTTGATCCGCTCCGGGTCCAGCCGCGGGTATCGGGTCGCCGCGTGGCGGGTCAGGCGCTGGAGGCAGGCGGCCGTCTCCGTACCGGCGTAACCGCCGCCGACCACCACGAACTGCAGCCGTGCCGTGCGCTCGGCCTCGTCCTGGCTGGCGTCGGCGAGGTCGAGCTGGGCGATCACGTGGTCGCGCAGGTACACGGCCTCGGCGAGGGTCTTCATCCCGCGGGCGTGCTCGCCCAGCCCGGGGATGTCGAACGACCGGGTGACGCTGCCGGGGGCGAGGACCAGCAGGTCGTAGGACTGGTCGACGGTCTCCCCGGTGATCTTGCGGATGACGCAGACCTTGGCCTTCGGGTCGACGCCGATCGCCCCGCCCGGGATGATCCGGGTCCGGTGCTTGCTGCTGCGGCGCAGCGAGACGGCGACGGACTGCGGGGTGAGCACCCCGGCCGCGACCTGGGGCAACAGCGGCAGGTAGAGCTGGTACGAGAACGGTGTGACCAGTGAGATCTCGGCCTCGGCGGGGGACAGCCGGCGCTCCAGGCGCCGTACGCACTCCACCCCGGCGAAGCCGGCGCCCACTACGAGAATCCTCGATCGCGACACGGTGCAGGTCCCTTCGCAAAAGGTCGGTTGCTGTGTCCGGTACGTCTGCCCCGCGCCCGCGGCCCGTGAACCCTTCCTGCCCGTTTCACGCCCGGACAGGGCCCGTGCAGGGCCCGGTAGGGCGCGAGCCGGGGTTAGGAGACGGCTTGGGAGCGCCGAACCGGCGGGCGGCGGGTGCGGGTCCAGGCGAGCAGCTCCGGCGCCGGCCAGGTGTTGACCACCCGGTCCGCCGTCACCCCGCACTCCACGGCCCGTTCGCAGCCCAGCAGCTGCCAGTCCAGCTGCCCGGGGGCGTGCGCGTCCGTGTCGACGGCGAACAGGGTCCCGGCCTCCACGGCCAGCCGCAGCAGCCGCCGCGGCGGGTCCAGCCGCTCCGGCCTGCTGTTGATCTCCACCGCCGTACCGGACTCCGCGCACGCCGCGAAGACGGCGGCCGCGTCGAACTCCGACTCCGGCCGGGTCCTCCCCGTCAGCAGGCGTCCGGTGCAGTGCCCCAGCACGTCCATCAGCGGGTTGCGCACCGCCGCCAGCATCCGCCGGGTCATGGCCGGAGCGTCCATGCGCAGCTTGGAGTGCACGGAGCCCACCACCACGTCGAGCCGGTCCAGCAGCTCGGGCTCCTGGTCGAGCGACCCGTCGGCGAGGATGTCGCACTCGATGCCGGTGAGCAGCCGGAACGGCGCCCACCCCGCGTTCAGTTCCGCCACCACGTCCAGCTGCTCGCGCAACCGCTCCGGCGAGAGCCCCCGGGCCACCTTCAGACTCGGCGAATGATCCGTCAGTACCGCCCACTCGTGCCCCAGCTCCATGGCGGTACGGCCCATGGCCTCGATGGGACTGCCGCCGTCGGACCACTCGGAGTGCAGGTGGCAGTCCCCGCGCAGTGCCGCCCGCAGCGCACGGGCGGCCTCGGTGGCGGGCGGCCCCTCGGGGTGCGCCGCGACCTCGTCCTCCAGCTTGCGCAGGTAACCGGGGATCTCCCCGGCGAGCGCCTCCCGCACCACCTGGCCGGTCTTCGGCCCCAGCCCCTTCACGGCTTCCAGCGAACCGGCCGCCGCCCGCTCGGCCACCTCCTGCGGGCCGAGCCGCTCGACGACACCCGCAGCCGTGCGGAAGGCCTGCACCCGGTACGTCGGGGCCCGGCCGCGTTCCAGCAGGAAGGCGATGCGGTTCAGCGCCGCCACCGGGTCCATCGCGCACCTCCTGCGCCCAGTGTGGCAAGGGACGCCGGAGCGGGCACGTCGGAGATCAGAGTGCCAGCGGCGTCGTCAGGGAGGTGGTGAGGGTGAACAGGGCCCCGTCGGGGTCGCGCAGCGCCACCCACCGCTCCCGGGCGTTGGAGGTGATGTCCGAGACGCTGCGGCCGCCCATCGCGACGGCCGCCTCGATGGCCGGCTCCAGGCGCGGCACCCGGAAGTGGACGTGCCAGCGGGGCCGGCTGTGCGGGCTGTAGGAAGCCGCCTCCACCGGTCCGCTGTTCAGCCGGGCCACGGGCTCCCCCTCGTGGCGCAGCACCACCTGGTCCTCCTCGTAGGACACCTCGCAGCAGCCCGGGCGGCCGGTGGCCCACTCCAGCACTTCCCCGTAGAACAGCGCCGCGTCGAACGCGTTGCGGGTCCGCAGTTCCAGCCAGGCCGGGGCGGGGCCGCGGCCCACCCGCCAGTCGGGGGACACCGGGCCCTCCCAGATCCCGAACACCGCACCGTCCACGTCGGCCGCCATGGCGCCGCGGCCGCCGATCGGGAAGGAGACCGGGCCGACGGCCACCGTGCCGCTGCGCTCCCTGATGCGGCCCACCGCCACGTCCGCGTCGTCCACCGCGAAGTAAGGGGTCCAGGCGACGGGCACCGCCAGGTCCCCGGCGAGGGCGCCGATGCCGGCCACCGGAACCCCGTCGACCCGGGCCACGGAGAAGCCCTCGCCCAGGCGCGTCCGGCGGAAGCTCCAGCCCACCACGGCCGCGTAGAAACGTTGGGAGGCCTCCAGGTCACGGGCCATCAGGCTCACCCAGCAGGGTGCTCCGAAAACGTCCTTCGTCGAAATCTCCACCGCTTGTTCCGCCCTTCACCGCCACCGTGACCGCGCCGTCCGGTCACAAGAAGTAGCGCCCGAGCACCCTCGGTGGCGCGGAGGCGCGCCACTGCGGAGTCACCACCAATAGGCAGGGTACTTCGGGGCCTTTCGGCGGATACGGGAGCCGGCGTAACCGGTGAGGACCAGCAGGACCGTCGAACCGAACAGCAGCGGCACGAACCTGGCCGGCGCCGGGCTCTGGAGCACGACGATGACGGCGGTCGCACAGGCCGCGGAGTGCGGGGTCCGCGCGACGATGAGCAGGGCGAGGGTGATGCCCGCGGCGACGGCGGCCGCCCATGCGCTGCTGCCGGCCAGGGCGAGGGCGCCGTAGCCGACGGTCGCACCGAGCAGGTGCCCCAGCACCACACCGCGCGGCTGCGCGAGCGGCAGCGTGGGCGCGCTGTGCACGAGGGCGGCGCTGGCCGCGAGCGGCGGTATCAGCACCGGTTCGTGGATCATCGTGCCGATCGCCACGAGGGCCAGGAGTACGGTGGTGACGGCGCTGACGCTGTGGAAGGCCGCGGCCGGGGTCGGCCGCGCCGGAGCCCGGCCCGTCGGCACCCGGACCTGGCGGGACCGCTCGGGGACGACGGGCCCTGGCGGAGCGAAGCCGTCGGTGACGGGCGGGGTCGGGTACAGGGCGGTGTCGGAACTCATGTGGGGCAGGCGTTTTTCCGGTGCGGGCGGCCGGGCCGGGGTTCACGGCGCAAGGGCGGGGCGGGGGAGCGGTGGCCCGATCTTATCGGTCAGGCGTACGACACTGGTCGCCGGGGGCGGGCAAAGGCCGCATCAGCCACGAATGACCGGAACCGATCGTGTATGACTGCGGGGGTCACCGGGCACTCCCGTCGAGGGACGGGGGGACTCCCGCCGAGGAGCCGGGGACTCCCGTTCAGGGACCAGGAAGGACGAACATGACCACGCGCTCGCACCTCGCCGGTGCCCCCACCGACCTGGACGCGGTCATCGCCGACGCTCCCGCCGACGCCACCGGCGCGCTCTGGCGGCTGACGGAGGCGGGGCGCGTACTGGACGCGAACCTCATCCGGCTGCCGTCCGGCGGGGCGATCGCCGAACACCGCGAACCGGCGCTCGACGTCCTGCTGGTCGTGGTCGAGGGCAGCGGCCGGCTCGACACCGAGGACGGTCCCCACGACCTGCGGCCCCACACCGCCGCCCTGCTGTCCAAGAACACCCGGCGCGCCCTCACCGCGGGCCCCGACGGCATCGCCTACCTCACGGTCCACCCCCGTCGCCCCGGCCTCGGCATCGGTACGCCGCCCGCCCCCGAGGGCGGTGAGACGGCCTGCCTCCTGCACCGCGTGTGCGCGGACTGCGGCCGGCTCGCCCCGGAACGGGACGCCCGCTTCTGCTCCCGCTGCGGCTCGGGCCTTCCCGACTGAACACGCCGCACCGGGTCCCGTCTCCCGGGCGCCCCGGCCGTCCTCCCCGGCCCCCGTACGGCCTAAGGTCCACGTCATGACCGCCTTCACCGCCCTCGACCTCACCCGTACCGTCGGGGAAGCCGTCGCCGCCCTGCGCGAGGTCGCGGACCGCGACTGGTCCCGGCCGGCGGCAGGGCTGGAGTGGAGCTGCCACGACACCGCCGTCCACCTGGCCGGAGACCTGACGGCCTTCGCCGGGCAGCTGGCGTCCCGCGCGCCCGCGTCCTGGCTGCCGATCAGAGTCGGCGTCGCCCCCGGCACCACCCCCGGCCGCCTGACGGACCTCGTCGAGGCGAGCGGACGCGTGCTGGCGGCCACCGTCCTGGCGGCTCGCCCGGACGACCGCGCCTGGCACCCCGCCGGGGCGGCCGGCGCCGACGGGTTCGCCGCCATGGGCGCCACCGAGGTGCTGCTGCACACCCACGACATCCTGCACGGCCTCGGCGCCACCGGCTGGACCGGCTCCCCGCACACCAGCGCCCTGGTCCTCGACCGGCTCTTCCCGCACGCACCGCGCCCGGCCGGGGCGGACGCGTGGGACACGCTCCTGGCGGCCACCGGCCGGGCCGACCTCCCCGGCCTGCCCCGCCGGCGGCACTGGCGCTGGTACGCCGACCCCGTCCGCGGGAAGGGCGTCGTGCTGTGCGAGATCAGCCCCTCGGCCGCCGCCGACCTGCACACCGGCGGTAACGGCGGCTTCGTCTGGGCCGAGGACGGCCCGCCCGAGGGGACCAGGATCGCCGCCGGGATGCTGGGCCTGGCACGCGAGGTCGGGGAGTACCACCCCGGCTGGGGCCCGTACGCCATCGTCCGCGAGGCCGACCGCAGGGCGATCGGCGGGATCGGTTTCCACGGCGCTCCCGACCCCGAGGGCCAGGCGGAGATCGGCTACGACCTCCTCCCCTCGGCCCGGGGCCGCGGGCACGCCACCGAAGCCCTGCGCGCCCTGGCCGGATGGGCCTTCGCGCAGCCCGGGCCGACCGCGCTGCGCGCCGTGGTCGACGTCGCCAACGGGCCTTCGCACGCCGTGGTCCGGCGGGCCGGTTTCGCACGGGACGGCTCCGCGGACGGCGCCGTTCACTACCTGCTGCGTCGCCCCTGAAAGCCCGGCCGGGTGGCCCGCCCGACCGGCCCGATTAACCCTGGTGGGGCCGTGTTCGGCAGGATGAGGGCATGACCGAGATCCGTACCCCCCGCCTCCTGCTCCGCCGCTGGACCGACGACGACCTCGTCCCGCTGTCGGAGATCAACGCCGACCCCGAGGTGATGCGCTGGATCGGTGACGGTTCCACGCTCGATCTGGACGAGACGGCCGACGCCATCGAGCGCTGGGAGGACGAGTGGGACGAGGAGGGTTTCGGCCAGTTCGCCGTCGAGCTGCTGGCCTCCGGTGAGCTGATCGGCGCCGTCGGTCTGACGGTGCCGGAGTGGCTGCCCGAGGTCATGCCGGCCGTGGAGATCACCTGGCGTCTGGGCCGGCCGTTCTGGGGACAGGGGTACGCCTCGGAAGCCGCGCAGGCCACCTTGGAGTTCGCCCTCCAGGACCGGGGGCTGGACCGGGTGATCGCGGTCAACCGGGCCGGCAACGAGGAGTCCGAGAACGTCATCCGCAAGCTGGGGATGGAGTCGGAGCGGCGGGTCGAGGCCCCCGGCACCGGAGCCCTGCTCGACGTCCACTTCATCGACCTGACCGAGTACGAGGCCTGAGGACGCCGCCCGATCCCCCAAGCATCCCTTTGGGATGTCATAAGAGCTGTTTATGGGGTCATAAGAAGGGGGCGGGTGCCTGGTTAGGGTGGCCTTAGCTTAGGGTTCACCTTGATCAGCCAGTTTGTCGGTCGAAGGGAACCCACACATGCCTCGCCCTCTGCGGGTAGCGATAGTCGGCGCCGGCCCCGCCGGTATCTACGCGGCCGACGCGCTGCTCAAGTCCGAGGCGGCCGCCGAACCGGGCGTCTCCATCGACCTCTTCGAACGGATGCCGGCCCCCTTCGGGCTGATCCGCTACGGCGTCGCCCCCGACCACCCGCGCATCAAGGGCATCATCACCGCCCTGCACCAGGTGCTCGACAAGCCGCAGGTGCGCCTCTTCGGCAACGTCGACTACCCGAACGACATCTCCCTCGACGAGCTGCGCGCGTTCTACGACGCGGTGATCTTCTCGACGGGCGCCACCGCCGACCGCGAGCTGCGGATCCCCGGCGTCGAACTGGACGGCTCCTACGGCGCCGCCGACTTCGTCTCCTGGTACGACGGCCACCCGGACGTCCCGCGCACGTGGCCGCTGGAGGCCGAGAAGGTCGCGGTCCTGGGCGTCGGCAACGTCGCGCTCGACGTCGCCCGCATCCTCGCGAAGACGGCGGACGAACTGCTGCCGACGGAGATCCCGCCGAACGTCTACGAAGGCCTCAAGGCAAACAAGGCCCTCGAAGTGCACGTCTTCGGCCGTCGCGGCCCGGCGCAGGCGAAGTTCAGCCCGATGGAGCTCCGGGAACTGGACCACTCGCCGAACATCGAGGTCATCGTCAACCCCGAGGACATCGACTACGACGAGGGCTCGATCGCCGCCCGCCGCGCCAACAAGCAGGCCGACATGGTCGCCAAGACCCTGGAGAACTGGGCGATCCGCGACACCGGCGACCGCCCGCACAAGCTGTTCCTGCACTTCTTCGAATCGCCCGTCGAGGTGCTCGGCGAGGACGGCAAGGTCGTGGGCCTGCGCACCGAGCGCACGGAACTCGACGGCACCGGCAACGTCAAGGGCACGGGCCGCTTCACCGACTGGGACGTGCAGTCGGTCTACCGGGCCGTGGGCTACCTCTCCGACGAACTGCCCAAGCTGCCCTGGGACGTCGAGTCCGGCACCGTCCCCGACGAGGGCGGCCGGGTGATGGAGGCCGGGGCGCACCTGCCCTCGACGTACGTCACCGGCTGGATCCGGCGCGGACCCATCGGCCTGATCGGCCACACCAAGGGCGACGCGAACGAGACGGTGGCGAACCTGCTCGCCGACCACGCCGAGGGGCGGCTGCTCACCCCGGCCTCGCCGGCGCCGGAGGCCGTCGAGGCGTTCCTGGCGGAGCGGCAGGTCCGGTTCACCACCTGGGAGGGCTGGTACAAGCTGGACGCCGCGGAGAAGGCGCTCGGTGAACCGCAGGGCCGTGAGCGCGTGAAGCTGGTCGAGCGCGAGGACATGCTCGGCGCGAGCGGAGCGTAAGAGCCGAGGGACGGCACGGCGAGGGGGGCCCGCCGCCGGCGGGGCCCCCTCGCCGTGCCGGTGCGCGGATCAGTCCTTGATCGAGGTGATCTTGCGCGTCTTGAGGTCGGCCTGGACGTGGATCTCCGTGGTGTCGCCGCCGCCCCAGGTCAGGGTGACCGTGGCGTTCGTCTTGCCGGTCCCGCTGCCGGTCGAGTCGACCTTCCACTGGAGGGGCACGTTCTGGGCGCGCAGCACGCCGTTCGCGTGGTTCGCCTCCTCCCACTGCCTGAGCTCCTGCTGGAGGGGCTTGGAGAGGTAGGAGGCGCGGAGCTGGTCGGCCGTCTTGCCGTCACCGTCGTACACCGCGTCGATGTAGGAGCCGTAGAAGTCGGCGATACGGGTGAACGCGCCCTCGGGGCTGCCCGACACGGAGGGGAGTGCGGCTGCCGCCCGAATGGTGCCCGGGGCGGGCGCGGAGGCGGACGCATGGGTGACGAAGGCCAGGGAGAGCGCGGCCGCGGCGGCGGTCGCCGCGGTGGTGAGGGCAATGGCCGTGCGCTTGGTCAGAAGCTTGGGCATATTTTCGTACCTTTCCCCGTGGTGCGAAACGCGCCGGTACGGTCCCCGGCGCTGCCCCGAAAGACCTCTCTCGGGCCACTTCGGTTCTCGCGCTGCGGAGAATGGCTGAAAATCCACCGGGCCGTGTCGAAGGATCCGGAATGCCGTCGGGTCCAGTGGGGTTCGGACAAAGGCGATACCCGAAACCCGCACTGCACTGGAGAGCTCATGAAGATCGGCATCATCGGCGCCGGCAACATCGGCGGCAACCTCACCCGTCGGCTCACCGCCCTCGGACACGAGGTCTCGGTGGCGAACTCCCGCGGACCCGAAACGCTGGCGGCGCTCGCCGAGGAGACCGGCGCCACGCCCGTCACGGTCGCGCAGGCGGCCCGCGGCGCGGAGGTCGTCGTGGTCACCGTCCCGCTCAAGAACGTGCCCGACCTGCCCGCCGGGCTCTTCGACGGCGCGGCGGAGGGCTTCGCCGTCATCGACACGGGCAACTACTACCCCCGGGAGCGGGACGGCCGCATCCCCGGCATCGAGGACGAGGGGCTGACCGAGAGCCGCTGGACCGAAAGCCACCTGGGCCACCCGGTCGTCAAGGCCTTCAACGGCACCTACGCCGTCGACATCCTGGAACGGCACCGGCCGGCCGGCGCCCCCGACCGGATGGCGCTGCCGGTCGCCGGCGACGACGAGGCGGCGAAGAAGACCGTACGGGCGCTCATCGACGAGCTCGGCTTCGACACCGTCGACGCGGGCGGCATCGACGATTCCTGGCGTCAGCAGCCCGACACCCCGGTGTACGGCCTGCGCGCGGGCGTCGACGCCGTCACCAAGGCGCTCGCGGAGGCCTCGCCGGAGAGGCCGGCGGCCTTCCGCGGCTGAATATCTGTTGCCGCCGGTACAGAAATCCGGCGAATGCCGGTGAAGGTTCACGGCGTTGGGAATGAAAACGCGGAAACCTTCCGTGCCTGAGGGTCTGCACTGTGCTACGGTCAGCGCAGTTGCAGTTGTGGTTCCCAAAAACTTTATTCCGATGCTTTTCGGACGGGGCAATCATTACTTCAACACCGGTTCCCGCACAGTGTGGGTCCGGGTACAGCCCCGAAGGAGAAACTCATATGGCATCTGGCACCGTGAAGTGGTTCAACGCGGAAAAGGGCTTCGGCTTCATCGAGCAGGACGGTGGCGGCGCTGACGTGTTCGCCCACTACTCGAACATCGCCACCCAGGGCTTCCGTGAGCTTCAGGAAGGCCAGAAGGTGAACTTCGACGTCACGCAGGGCCAGAAGGGCCCCCAGGCCGAGAACATCGTTCCCGCCTGACGCAACCTTGGCGTGTGACCGACGTGGGGGCCCGCACCGTGAGGTGCGGGCCCCCACGCGTTGCCGGGGCCTTGATGCGGGATGCGTTCCGCCCCGCGCGGACGTTCCGCCCCGCCGGGGCGGAGGGGCAGACTGTGCGCCGTGACGATATTGAGCAAAGGCGCCAACCTGCCCGTCGGGTCATCCTCCGTCAGAGCCGTGCTCGGCTGGTCGGCCGGGCCCGGGGTACCGGACGTGGACGCGTCGGCACTCCTGCTGACGGGCGGTGGGCGGGTCCGCTCCGACGGCGACTTCGTCTTCTGCAACCAGCCGCGGCACGCCTCGGGCTCCGTACGCCACCTCGGTAAACAGCCCGGCGCGGACGCGCTCGACGTCGATCTGGCCGCCCTGGAGCCGGAGATCGAGCGGGTCGTCCTGTGTGCCTCCGCCGACGGCGGCAGCTTCGGCCGGGTCCCGGGGCTGCACCTGCGGCTGCTCGACGCGGCGTCCGGGGCCGAGCTCGCCCGCTTCGACATGACCGCCGACACCGAGACGGCGTACATCAGCGGCGAGCTCTACCGGCGCGCGGGCGCCTGGAAGTTCCGGGCGGTCGGGCAGGGGTACGCGAGCGGTCTGGCCGGACTGGCGACCGACTTCGGCATCACCGTGGACGATCAACCGCCCGCACCGGCTCCCGCACCGGCTCCCGCACCGGCTCCCGCACCGGCACCGGCTCCCGCTTCCGCTCCCGCACCGACACCGGCGCCGGCCCCGATGCCGGCCCCCGCGCGCGAGCCCGTGCGCGCGGCCGCCGTCCGGATGGTCAAGGGCGAGGAGCAGCTGCCCACCGAGATGCGCGAGCGCCTCTCCCTGCGCAAGCAGCAGGTGGCCGTCAGCCTGACCAAGAGCGGCGCCGCCGGAGTCAGCGCCCGGGTCATCCTCGTGCTCGACGCGTCGGGCTCGATGTCCACCCTGTACTCGCGCGGCACGGTGGCCGGGGTGGTGGAACGGATGGCCGCCGTCGCGGCGCAGCTCGACGACGACGGCGAGATGCAGGCCTGGACCTTCGCCACCCATCCCGCCCGGCTGCCCGACCTCACGATCGCCGGGCTCCCCGAATGGCTGCGCCTGCACGTGCGGGTCGGCCAGATGAGCCTCTTCGGCCGGAACAAGCCGGCCAAGGGACTGCTCCCGGGTCAGGTCGACATGCGTGCGGTCGGCTTCCAGAACGAGGAGCAGCGGGTCATCGCCGAGGTGCGCGCCTACGTACGCGACCATCCGGTCCCCGCCCCCACCCTCGTCCTGTTCTTCTCCGACGGCGGTGTCTACCGCAACGACGAGATCGAGCGGGAGCTCCGCGCGGCCGTCGAGGAGCCCGTGTTCTGGCAGTTCGTCGGCCTCGGCAGGGCCGGGTTCGGCGTGCTGGAACGGTTCGACACCATGCCCGGACGCCGTGTCGACAACGTCGGCTTCTTCGCCGTGGACGACATCGACCGGATCTCCGACCCGGAACTCTACGACCGCCTGTTGTCGGAGTTCCCGTCCTGGATCCGCGCCGCCCGAGAGGCGGGCATCCTGCGCTGACCGGGCCACTTGCCGTCAACCCCCTGGCCCACGCAGTGGAGTTGCCGTCGCCGCGTGAGCGTTCCGATTGGTCTGGACCCTTGACCGTCCGGCTGGTCCAGACCAATCATGGGGCGTCCGCCCGTTCGCTCGCGCCCCACCGGGAGCTTCGATGAGACGACGTCCACGCCCCGTTCACTCCTTACTCGCCGCCTTCGCCACCCTCGCCGCTTCGGCCGGCCTGGTGCTCGGAGCGGGCAGTGGCGCCGCGCACGCGGCGACGCCACTGCCGGCCCACGTGTTCGCCCCGTACTTCGAGGCGTACTCCTCGGACAGCCCCGCCGACCTCGCGCAGAAGTCCGGCGCGAAGTACCTGACCATGGGGTTCGTGCAGACCGAGGCCAAGGGTTCCTGCACCCCGTACTGGAACGGGAGTACCGCACAGCCCGTCTCCGCGTCCGTCTTCGGCGCCGACTTCGCCACGATCCGTTCGCGCGGCGGGGACGTCATCCCCTCGTTCGGCGGCTACGCGGCCGACAACGGCGGGACCGAGATCGCCGACAGCTGCACCAACGTGGACTCCATCGCGGCCGCGTACGAGAAGGTCATCACCACCTACGACATCACCCGCCTGGACATGGACATCGAGGACAACTCGCTGACCAACAAGGCGGGCATCGACCGCCGCAACCAGGCGATCAAGAAGGTGCAGGACTGGGCCGCCGCGGGCGGACGCCCCCTCCAGGTCTCCTACACCCTTCCCACGACCACGAGCGGCCTGGCGAGCAGTGGCCTGGCCGTGCTCAAGAGCGCAAAGACGGCGGGCGCGCAGGTCGACGTCGTCAACCTCATGACCTTCGACTACTACGACGGCGCCACGCACCACATGGCCGACGACACCCGCACTGCCGCCGAAGGCCTTCACGACCAGCTCGCCACCCTCTACCCGGGCAAGACCCCCGCCCAGCTCTGGGGGATGATCGGCGTCACCGAGATGCCCGGCATCGACGACTACGGCCCGGCCGAGACGTTCACCACCGCCGACGCGACGGCCGTCTACGACTGGGCCACGGCCAAGGGCATCAACACCCTCTCCTTCTGGGCCCTCCAGCGCGACAACGGCGGCTGCCCCGGGACCGGGGGATCCGACACCTGCTCGGGCATCGCCCAGGACCCGTGGTACTTCACCCACACGTTCGCCCCCTTCACGGGCGGCGGCGGACCCGTCGTGGACGACTTCTCCCTGTCGGTCACCCCGGGGTCGGCTTCCGTCGCCCCCGGCGCCACGGCCACCGCGACGGTCGCCACGGCCGTCGTCTCCGGCGCCGCACAGCCCCTCACCCTGACCGTCACCGGAGCCCCCGCCGCGGGGTGACCGCCACCCTCAGCCCCGCCACCGTCACGGCGGGCGGCTCCGCCCGGTTGACGGTCGCCGTCGGCGCCTCGGCCGCGCCCGGCCGCTACCCGCTGACCGTGACCGCCACCGGGGGCCGGCTCGTCCACTCGACCGGCTTCACCCTGACCGTCCCCGGACCGGGCGGCGACAGTGGGGCACTGGTCAACGGCGGCCTGGAGAGCGGCTCTCTCGCGCCGTGGACCTGCGAGAGCGGGGGCGCCGTCGTCACCACCCCCGTGCACGGGGGTGCGTACGCCCTCAAGGCCTCGCCGACCTCCGCGCAGAGCGGCGAGTGCACGCAGACCCTGACCCTCGCGCCCCACACCGCCTACACCCTCAGCGGCTGGGTCCAGGGCAGCTACGCCTACCTCGGCGTGCGCGGCGGGGCCAACGGCAGCACGTGGACCAGCTCGGCCGGCTGGACCGAGCTGGACGTGCCGTTCACCACCGGCGCCTCCGGTGCGGTCACCGTCTACCTGCACGGCTGGTACGGACAGGGCGCGGTCCACGCGGACGACCTCGTGGTGGGCCCGCAGCCCTGACGGCTAGTCTCGGCCGGGCCCGGGTGCGTACCCGGGCCCGGAAGGGCGGCGACATGACGGACGGCACCACCAACGGCACGGACGACGGGGTGCGCGTGCTGCGCGCGGCCGGCCGGCCGGCGGCTCCTTGGAAGAACGGCGGCGGAGTCACCAGGGAGATCGCCGTCCGGCCCGAGGGCGCCGGCATGGAGGAGTTCCTCTGGCGGGCCAGCCTCGCCGACGTGAGCGCCGACGGGCCGTTCTCCGCGTTTCCCGGAGTGGACCGCACGCTCACCCTCGCCGAAGGCGCGGGCATGGACCTGACGATCGGTGGCGTACGACGCCTCGTGGACGAACGCTTCGCCCCGCAGCGCTTCCCCGGCGACCGGCCCACGCAGTGCCGGCTCCTCGGGGGGCCCGTCGTGAACTTCAACGTGATGTACCGCAGGGAGGCCGTGGAGGCCGAAGTCGCCGTCGTACGCGGCGATGTGGTGCTCGCCGTACCGCCCCGCGCGACCCTGCTGGTCGTGGCACTGGACGCTCCGGCGTTGCTCGGCGGCTCCCACCGGCTGGGCCCCTACGACGCCGCCTTGGTCACCGGTCCGGGCAACCGCGCGCTCCGCGCCGACGGCCACACGGCCGTGGTCCGGCTGACCCCGCACCCCTGATGACCGCATGCCGGAACGGGGCGGATTTGCGGGGACGGTGCGGGCCGGTTTCTGTTCTACGCTGACCCGCATGGTGAAGCAACAGCGTGGCCAGGCCACTGTCGACCTGGTCCTGAACTCCGCGCTGCGGGTGTACGCGGAGGCCGGACAGCAGGGTTTCACCGTCAACGCCGTCACCAAGGCCAGCGGGGTGAGCCTCGGCAGCCTGTACCACCACTTCGGCAGCTTCGACGGCCTCGCGGCCGCCCTCTACACCCGCTGCATGGGCGAGCTGTTCGAGCAGATGATCGCCGCCCTGCTCCGCACGCGGACGGCACGCACCGGCGTCCGCGCGCTGGTCCGGTCGTACCTGCGCTTCACCGAGGAACACCGGGACGCCGCGCTCTTCCTGCACGCCTCGGCCTACTCCGGCTACCTCGCCGTCCACGCCGAGGAGATCTCCGCCGCGAAGTCCGTCATGCTCCAGCCGATGGCGCAGTGGTTCGGTGCCCGCGTGGCGAAGGGCGAGATCGCCACGATGCCCGGTCCGGTGATCGAGGTGCTGGTCATGGGGCCGGTCGCGGAGACCGCCCGGCGCTGGCTGTCCAGCACGTACGAGATCGACCTGGACGAGGCCGCCAAGCTGCTGCCCGACAGCATCTGGCGCTCCCTGCGCCCGCAGTGAGGTGATGCGCGCCTCGGGCCACTGGGGCCCGGAGCGCGCATCCGGTCAGCAAGGCCGCACGTTTCAGTGGAACAGCATGGAGGCGTCGCCGGCGGCCGTGGTCACCGAGCCCGGACACAGGAAACTGCCCGAGACCTTGGTCGCCGTGAAGGCCTGGTTCACGTACCGGCGTGTGGAGCCGTCACGGTTCCACACGATGTTGGTCGCCTTGAACCGGCAGGAGATGAAGCTCATCTTGCCGTTGATGTCGATGGCGTCCGTCCTCGCGACACCGCTCGCGTCGTCGAAGGTGAACGCCGGGTTGTTGTTGAGGGAGGCGGTGATGCCGCCCCCGCAGGACAGATTGCCGCCGGGGGCGTTGATGCCGCTCCGGTCGACGGTCAGGGCGCCGGGCGGGACGGCGCTGGTGGGGGCGTTCGTCCAGCTGCAGGTGTTGCCCGAGACGACGATGACGCCGTCCACCTTCTGGTCGGCGGTGGGGCCGAGGGCCAGAGCCGTCGTGGATCCGCCGAGGACCACCGCGGCGACCAGCGCGGTGACGCCCGGCCAGGTCGGGAACTTCCTCATGTCGCTCCTCCTTGCCACGTACCTGTGGGGGTGTACGGGCGGGGCCCGGAGGGCCGCGCCACAGTGCGTCCGGCCGCCGCGGGTGGGGGGTACCCGGGGACGGCCGGGGGAGAGAGCTTTCGCGCCTGGACCGGAGACCGCCCGGAGGACCGGTGCGGTCGGTCACGCACGCGTTCGCGCACACGGTCACGTGCACGTTCACGGAAGGTCGCACAGGGGTCTTGAAATGTCAGGCCCATGCCAAGGATTTGGCCGGATGGCGCCACTTGGCGGGAGTTCGCCCCGGGTCGGACGGGGCTTGTGCGGCACACGAGCGAGTCACGACCGGCCACTCGCACACTTGCCCCATCCGCTACCGCCTACATGTCAACCCGCCGGCGCGTCAGTCGCCGGGGCAGCACCCTCGGGGGAACAGTGATCAGTCGTAGGACCGTCGTCCGGGCAGGCGTGGCCGCCACCAGCATCATCGGAACCGGTGGCATGCTGCTGCCGGTCGTGAACGCCGCCGCGGACGAGCCGCGCGCCGCCGGAGCCGAGCTCGACCCGGCCGGCATCGCGAAGTTCACGCAGCGGATGCCGCTGGCGCCGGTGCTCCAGCCGTACCTCACCACGAGCACCACCAGCTACTACCGGATGTCCTTGAAGGAAGCCTCCAAGGAGGTCGTGCCGGGACTGACCACCAAGCTGCGCACCTTCAACGGCTCCTTCCCCGGCCCCGTCATCAAGGCCGAGTCGGGCCGCCGGGTCGTGGTCAAGCAGACCAACTCGCTGGACGTGCCCACCTCGATCCACCTCCACGGCGCCCACGTCCCGCAGGACAGCGACGGTTCCCCGATGGACCTCATCGCGGCCAAGGGCGGCACCAAGACCTACACGTACCCCAACACCCAGCCGCACGCGAACCTCTGGTTCCACGACCACGCCCACCACATGGAGTCGGAGAACGTCTTCCGCGGCATGACGGGCACCTACATCCTCACCGACGACACGGAACGCCGGCTGGGCCTGCCGTCCGGCAGCTACGACATCCCCGTCTCGCTGCGCGACGCCCGCTTCACCGACACCGGTGAACTGGTCTACGAAATGGGCGACTTCCGGCACCGCAACGTCATCCTCGCCAACGGAAAGGCCTGGCCCTACTTCGAGGTCGCGGCGCGCAAGTACCGGCTGCGCTTCACCAACACCGCCAACCAGCGGTTCTTCGGCCTGAGCCTCGCGGACGACTCGGAGCTCGTGCTGATCGGCACCGACGGCGGCCTGCTGACCGCCCCGTACCGCACCGACACGGTGTCCATCTCCCCGGGCGAGCGGGCCGACGTCGTCATCGACTTCTCCCGCTACCCCGTCGGCACCACCATCGAGCTCCGCAACAAGCACATCGACCGTGACGAGCCGGCCAACGAGATCGGGGCGGTCCTCCAGTTCCGCGTCACCCGTTCCGCGCGCGACGACAGCGTGGTCCCGGCGCAGCTCAGGACGCTCCCGCCGCTGCCCACCGCCACCGTCGACCGCAGCTTCGAGATGCGGATGGACGAGACCGGCGCCCCGAGCAGCATGGCGTACATCAACGGCAAGACGTACGACATGAACCGGATCGACACCGAGATCGCCTACGGTGCGACCGAGATCTGGACCGTCCGCAACGCCAACCAGTACGCGCCGCACAACTTCCACATGCACCTGGTGCAGTTCCGGGTGCTGGAACGCAACGGCCAGGCGGTGACCGAAGGCCCGGAGACCGGGCTCAAGGACACCGTGCCGCTGAAGCCGGGCGAGACGGTGAAGATCCAGGCGACCTTCACCGGGTACCGGGGCACGTACGTCTACCACTGCCACCTGTTCGACCACGGGGCGATGGGCATGATGGCGAACATGCGCATCTCCTGACCCGGACGCGGTCGCTGCCGCTCGGCACGGTCGCTCGGCGCGGTGACCCGGCGCGGCCGTTCAGGCCGCGCCGGAGGACGCCTTGCGGCCCAGGACGGCCCAGGCGCGCACACCCAGCGTGAGGGAGCCGTCCGGCCGGGACGGCAACGCAGCGCGCAGGGCCGTGCGCAGCCGCTCCCGCTCGGGCGGGGCGAGGGCCGCCACGTAGCCGGGGGCGGGTCCCTGGCCGGCCAGGAACGGCTCCCACAGGTCGGCGAACGAGGCGAACTCGGCCCTCACCCCGATCGGGGCGACGTGCACGCCGTCCAGCCCCGCCGCCGTCCACAGCGCGCGCAGTTCCTCCGGGCGGCACAGCGGGAAGCGGCGGCGCTCGTCGACGGCGGCCGCTGCCGGATCCATTGGCGCGGCCGCTTCCCAGAAGCGGTACAGGAGTTCCATGCCCTCGGCGTAGTCCCACACGTAACAGGCGACGAGCCCGCCCGGGCGCGCCGCACGCGCCGCCTCGGCGACCGCGGCGCCCGGTGCGGGGAGGAAGTTGAGGACGAGGGCGCTCACCACGGCGTCGAAGGCTGCGTCGCGCACGGGCAGCGAGAGCGCGTCGGCGAGCACGAACCGGGCCGGCGGCGCCACGGCGGCGCGCGCCGCCGTGAGGAAGCCGGCGGAACGGTCGGCGCCCACGACCAGGCGCGGGCGGGCCCGCCGGGCCACCGAGGAGGTCAGGGCGCCCGTGCCGCAGCCGGCGTCCAGCCACACCGCGCCCTCCGCGACGCCCAGCCAGTCCACGAACCGGTCGGCCACGAGGCGGCTCCAGCGCCCCATGTACCTTTCGTAGGCTTCTCCCGCGGCCCAGACGTCGAACCTCTGCTCCGTCATACGACCACGATGGCGCACCGCGTGCCCGCAGGGCGTCAGGACGGACTGTGTCGGGCGCGAGGTCAGCCCGCGGCGGGCACCCCGTCGAGTTCCCAGGCGTGACGCTTGAACTCCCGGGCGAAGTCGGGGTGGTCCTCCCACTGACGGGCGATGCCGCGCAGAACGTCCCAGTGGTGTTCCACCGACTGGTCGATGACGCGGCGGACGGCGGGCTCGGCCCCGGCCCGCTTCTCGATGAGGCCCTTGACCGCGGACGCCTCCAGCACCGCGTTGCGCAGGGCGCGCAGGGCCCGGGAGGTGTCGTCCATCGCGAAGCCGTTCTCGCTGCCGGTTTCGGCGGCGAACAGCGGGGTGAGGCGCGCCTCGATGAACGCGGTGATCCGCGTGAAGTGCTGAACGTCCATGGGGGCTCCATCTCCTGCCACGCGGCCACACCGCGGCCCGGCATCTCTCGGTACTTCGGCCGTCCCACCCTAGTGGGGCGGCCGGGGCGGACGGGAGCGGGGAGCCCACAACAAAAAACCCCGGACCTCAATGGCGGCCGGGGTGATTCTCTGCGTATATTGGTTGTTTCACGTAGACCCATATGGCACTGCAAGGGGAAACGTGAAGCAGCTTTACGTGGACACTGTATCGCGTCAGGAGTGGAATTGTCAACCGAGGAATTCCGGAATGAGCAGCAATTCATCACCGGGCTCTACGCACGCCTCGACGACCTGCGTGACCAGGCCGAACGCGCCGTCCGGAGCGCGCTCGCGGAACCGGGAAGCGGGTTGCAGGCGCGCCTGGAGCGCGATGTGCTGGTCGCCGAGCAGTCGGGGCTGCTTTCCGCTCTGAACTCCGGGGAGAACGGCCTGTGTTTCGGCCGGCTGGAGTTCTCCGACGGCCGGGACCACCACATCGGCCGCATCGGAATCAGGCAGGACGACCAGGACCGCACCCCCCTCGTCCTCGACTGGCGGGCCGAGGTCGCCCGCCCCTTCTACCTCGCCACCGGCCACACCCCCATGGGACTGCGCCGGCGCCGCCACCTCACCACCCGGGGCCGTGAGGTCACCGCACTGCACGACGAGATCCTGGACCTCACCGACACCGAACGCACCGGCCACGAAGGGGCCGACGCGGACGCCGTCCTGCTCGCCGCCCTCGACGCCGCCCGGACCGGGCGGATGCACGACATCGTCGAGACCATCCAGGCCGAGCAGGACCGGATCATCCGCTCCCCGCACGCCGGCGTCCTCGTGGTGGAAGGGGGCCCCGGCACCGGCAAGACCGCGGTCGCCCTGCACCGCGCCGCCTACCTCCTGTACGCGTACCGCGAGCTCCTCGCCAAGCGCGGTGTGCTGATCGTCGGCCCCAACCCGGCGTTCCTCGGCTACATCGGCGAGGTCCTGCCCTCCCTCGGCGAGACGGGCGTGCTCCTCGCCACGGTCGGCGAGCTCTTCCCCGGCGTGCACGCCACCCGCACCGACCGCCCCGGCGCCGCGGCCGTGAAGGGCCGCGCGGCGATGGCCGGGGTACTCGCCCGGGTAGTCGGCGACCGGCAGGCGCTGCCGGAGACCGTCCCGGCGGGCAGCGGCGAGGACACCTCCGTGGTCCCCGAACCGGCCCTGGAGATCGACCACGACGACTACGGGACTCTGCTCCTGGACCGGACGATGGCCCACGAGGCCCGCGACCGGGCCCGCGGCACCGGGCTCCCGCACAACCTGGCGCGGCCCTACTTCGCGTTCCGCGTCATCGACGCGCTCACCGAGCAGCTCGCCGACCGGCTCGGCGCGGACCCGTACGGCGGACCCAACCTGCTGGGACCCGACGACATCGCCCAGCTCGGCAAGGAGATCGCCACCAGCCCCGAGGTGCACGCGGCCATCGACACCCTCTGGCCGCCCCTCACCCCCGAACAACTGGTCACCGACTTCCTGGCGGACCCCACGTACCTGGACGCCGCCGACGCCGAGTTGATCCGGCGGCCCGCGACGGAGACCGGCTGGACACCCGCGGACATCCCGCTGCTCGACGAGGCCGCCGAACTGCTCGGCGAGGACGACAGCGCGCGGCGCGCCGCCGAGGAGCGGGAACGGCTGGAGCGCATCGCGTACGCGCAGGGCGTCCTGGACCTCTCGCAGGGCTCGGAGTCCTACGAGTTCGAGGACACCGAGAACGAGTACCTGGCCGCGCACGACATCATCGACGCGGAGCGCATGGCCGAGCGGCACGAGGAGGCCGACCACCGCAGCGCCGCCGAGCGCGCGGCCGCCGACCGTACCTGGGCCTTCGGCCACGTCATCGTCGACGAGGCCCAGGAGCTGTCCGCGATGGCGTGGCGGCTGCTGATGCGGCGCTGCCCGACCCGCTCCATGACCCTGGTCGGGGATCCCGCGCAGACGGGTGACGAGGCGGGCTGCGGCTCCTGGAAGCGCATCCTCGCCCCGTACGTCGGCAACCGCTGGGAGCTGGTGCGGCTCGGCGTGAACTACCGTACGCCCGCAGAAGTCATGGACGTCGCCTCCGCCGTGCTCCGCGCCCGCCACCCCGGCTTCGAGCCGCCCCGCTCGGTGCGGTCCACGGGCGTGCGTCCGTGGTCGCGGGCGGCGGACGACCTCCCCGCCGCGGTCGCCGGGGCGGTGCGCGCCGGCACCCCGGCGGAGGGCCGCCTCGCGGTCATCGCCCCGCGCCCGCTGCACGAGGCCCTGGCCGCGGCGCTGCCCGGCGTACGGGCCGGTGCGGAACCGGACCTCACCCACGAGGTCGTGCTCCTCGACCCGCGCCAGGCCAAGGGGCTGGAGTTCGACACGGTGCTCGTCGTGGAGCCGGCGGACATCGCGCCGAGCGACCTGTACGTGGCGCTGACCCGCGCGACGCAGTCCCTCGGTGTCCTCCACACCGGGCCCCTCCCCGAGGAACTGGGGGAGCAGCTGCTGCCGATGTGAGGCGGACGCCCCCGGGGGAGTCCGGGCCCTGGCCCCGACGGCCCCGCGCGGTGATCATAGGAGGGCGCCGGCCCACCGGGCCCGCCCGCACCACTGGTTACAGGAGGCCGTGTGTCCGCAGAGTCCAGCTACGCGTACGGGGTCCACGAAGTGCCGCTGCTCGGCGACACGATCGGCGAGAACCTGGACCGCACCGCGCGCAGGTTCCCCGAGCGCGACGCCCTCGTCGACATGGCCACCGGACGCCGCTGGACCTACGCCGAACTGGCGGCGGACGTCGACGCGCTCGCCCTCGGCCTGCTGGACCTCGGCATCACCAAGGGCGACCGGGTCGGCATCTGGGCGCCCAACCGCCCCGAATGGACGCTGGTCCAGTACGCGACCGCCAAGATCGGGGCGATCCTGGTCACGGTGAACCCCGCCTACCGCTCGCACGAGTTGGAGTACGTGCTGCGGCAGTCGGGGATCCGGCTGCTCGCCGCCGCCGACCGGTTCAAGACCTCCGACTACGCGGCCATGATCGAGGAGGTGCGCCCGCGCTGCCCGGAGCTGGAGCACGTCGTCCTGCTGGAAGGCGACCTGTGGGCCTCCCTGCTGGAGCGCGGCCGGCAGGGCGATGCGGCCCGACTGGAGCGGGCGCGGGCGGCGCTGAGCCCCGACGACCCCATCAACATCCAGTACACCTCCGGGACCACCGGCTTCCCCAAGGGGGCGACGCTGTCCCACCACAACATCCTCAACAACGGGTTCTTCGTCGGGGAGTTGTGCCACTACACCGAGCAGGACCGGGTCTGCGTCCCCGTTCCCTTCTACCATTGCTTCGGGATGGTGATGGGCGCTCTGGCCTGTACGAGCCACGGCGCGGCGCTCGTCATCCCGGCGCCCTCGTTCGACCCCGCGGCCACCCTGGCGGCCGTGGAGGCCGAGTCGTGCACCTCGCTGTACGGCGTGCCGACGATGTTCATCGCCGAACTCGCCGACCCCGGCTTCGCCGCGTACGACCTCTCCAGCCTCCGGACCGGCATCATGGCCGGCTCCCCGTGCCCCGTCGAGGTGATGAAGGAGGTCATCGACAAGATGGGCATGACGGAGGTCTCCATCTGCTACGGCATGACGGAGACCTCACCGGTGTCGACGCAGACCCGCGCGGACGACTCCGTCGGACGCCGGGTGTCGACCGTGGGCCGTGTCGGCCCCCACCTGGAGGTCAAGGTGGTCGATCCGTCCTCCGGGCGGACCGTCCCGCGCGGGGAGCCGGGCGAACTGTGCACCCGGGGCTACTCCGTCATGCTCGGCTACTGGGGCGAGCCCGAGCGGACCGCCGAAGCCGTCGACGCGGCACGCTGGATGCACACCGGCGACCTGGCCGTCATGGACGAGGACGGCTACCTGAGCATCACCGGCCGGATCAAGGACATGGTGATCCGCGGCGGCGAGAACATCTACCCGCGCGAGATCGAGGAGTTCCTCCACGGACACCCGGACGTCCTGGACGTCCAGGTCATCGGCGTCCCCGACGCGAAGTACGGTGAGGAGCTGATGGCGTGGGTCCGGATGCGCGAAGGCGCAGAGCCGCTGACCGCCGAAGCCGTCCGCGCGTACTGCGGGGGCCGCCTCGCACACTTCAAGATCCCGCGCTACGTCCACGTCGTGGACGAGTTCCCGATGACCGTCACCGGAAAGATCCGCAAGGTCGAGATGCGCGAGGCGGCCACCCGCCTCCTCGCGACCGACTGAGCGGGCAGCGTCAGCGAGGGGCCTTCGGGCCCTTTTCCCGCACCGAGTTGCCCGTCACCGTGCCGTCGCTCCCGGAGAGGGTGACGTCGTGCCTGACCCCGTCCGGGCCGAGGACCACGGCGTCCCACGCGCTCGCCCCGCCCTGTTCCACGACCACGCGCAGCGACTCCACCTTGCCGCCCGACACGGCTCCCGCCGCCTTGTCCACGGCCTGGGTGGCGGGCAGCGAGGGCAGCGGCGCGGGAGCGGCCGGCTTCGCGCCGCCGCCTTCCCGGCCCGGCCGCCGCCACCCGGGTGCGCCGTCTTCCGTGCCGCGGCCTCCCCTCGGGCCGTCGGCGTGGGGCCCCGCCTGCGCCCGGCCGGCCTTCGGACCGTCACCCCGGCCGTGCTCCCGGGCGAAGGACGCGTGCCCCTCCCGCTCCTCGTGCCGGTGCTCCGCGACCGCCACGGCCGCCGCCGCGCCGCCGACCAGCACCACCAGCCCGAGGGCCACCCCACGCGTACGCCCCTGCCGGGTCAGCCGGACGAGCCTGCCGCGACGGCCGGCCGGCGAGGCGTCCGCCGGCACCGCTTTCGCCTCACCGGCGTCCGCGGGCCGGTCGTCGGAAGGCTGGGGAGTGGACTGGGTCATGTGAGTGCTCCTCGCGTACTCCGGGCGCTCCGCCCGGCAGGGCAGATCGTGCGCCGCGCATCCTGAAGCTGCGCTGAAGCGAGCTGAAGACCTCTTCAGCAACCGCGCGGGGCGACCTGCGAACCTTGACCCCATGCGCGTACTGGTGGTCGAGGACGAGCGGCGGCTGGCCGCCGCCCTGCAGCGGGGGCTCGGAGCCGAAGGGTTCACGGTGGACGTCGCCCACGACGGCACCCGAGGGCTGTGGCTGGCCGCCGAGCACGACTACGACGCCATCGTGCTCGACATCATGCTTCCGGGCCTGAACGGCTACCGGGTCTGTGCCCGGCTGCGCGCGGCGGGCTGCGAGTCGGGGATCTTGATGCTCACCGCGAAGGACGGCGAGTACGACGAGGCCGAAGCCCTGGACACCGGCGCGGACGACTTCCTGTCCAAGCCGTTCTCCTACGTCGTCCTCGTGGCCCGGCTGCGCGCGCTGGTCCGGCGCACCGGCCGCCGCCGCCCGCACACGATGACCTTCGGTGACCTGGTGGTCGACCCGGCCGCGCAGCGGTGTACGCGAGGCCGGGCCGAAGTGCGCCTGACCTCGCGGGAGTTCGCCGTCCTGGAGTACCTGGCCCGGCGGGCCGGGGAGGTGGTGCCCAAGCGCGAGATCCTGGAGAACGTGTGGGACGCCGCCTACGACGGTGACCTGAACGTCGTGGAGGTGCACGTCAGCGCCCTGCGACGGAAGATCGACGCACCCTTCGGGCGGGCCGCGGTGGAGACGGTGCGCGGCGCCGGTTACCGGCTGGCGGCCGACGGTGGCTGAGCGGACGTCCCGCCCCGGCGCCGGGCTGCGCGCGCGGGCCCTTGCGCTGCGCCGGCTCCTGGCGGGCGGCCCGCGGCCCCGTTCCGTACGCGCCCGGGCGACGCTCGGGGCGTCCGCCGTGGTCGCCGTCGCCCTCGGGGCGGCCTCCTTCGCGCTGCTCGGACTGCTCCACGGCAACCTGGTGCGCAGTGCCCAGGCCGACGCGGAGCGGCAGGCGGTGGCCACCGCGGGGATGGCGGCGGGAGGCCGGCTGGACCCCGTGCTGGCCGCCGGGCGGGGAACGGACTTCCTCCAGGTGGTGGACGCCGGGGGCCGGGTGCTGGCGGCGAGCCCCAACCTGGTGGGGCGTCCCGCCCTGTCCGGGGTCCGCCCCGCACGGCCCGGAACGGTCCGCGACACGTGGAACGGCCGTCCGGTGCGCGAGGAGCACCGCCAGCGCGTCGTACAGGTCACCACCGCCACCGCGTCGGGGCTGGTCACCGTCTACGCGGGCACCTCGCTGCGGCAGGCCGACGCCGCCGGGGACATGATCACCGCCGCGCTGGCGGTCATGGTGCCGCTGCTCGTCCTGACCGTGGCCCTCGTCACCTGGCGCGTGACCGGCTGGGCACTGCGGCCCGTCGAGGCGATCCGCGCGGAGATGGCGGAGATCGGCGAGCGCGACCTGCACCGCCGGGTGCCCGTGCCGCCGAGCCAGGACGAGGTGGCCCGGCTGGCGGTGACGGTGAACGCGGCCCTGGACCGGCTCGAAGCCGCAGGGATCCGGCAGCGGCAGTTCATCGCGGACGCCTCGCACGAACTGCGCAGCCCCATCACGGTGCTCCGTACCCAACTGGAGGTCGCGCAGGCGCACCCCGACCCCGTCTCGTGGGGCGAGTTGGTCGGCGGCGCGCTGGAGGACACGGTCCGGCTGCAGGACCTGGCGGCGGACCTGCTCCTGCTGGCGCGCCTGGACACCGCCGAGCCGGCTCCGGCCGCCCCGGTCGACTTCACCGCGGTCGCCCGGGAGGCGGCGCGCCCGCGCGGGGGCGACCGGGTCCCGGTGGAGGCGGAGCTCGCGCCGGGGGTGACCGTGCGCGGCAGCACCCTGTGGCTGTCCCGGCTCGTCAGGAACCTGCTGGACAACGCGCAACGTCACGCCGCGGGGCGGGTGTCGCTGTCCCTACGGGTGGACGAGCAGCGCGGCGTCGCGGTGCTGGAGGTGTCCGACGACGGGCCCGGCATCGCGGAGGCGGACCGGGAACGGGTCTTCGAACGCTTCACCCGGCTCGATGACGCCCGCAGCCGGGACGAGGGAGGGTCGGGCCTGGGCCTGGCGATAGCCCGCGACATCGCCTCCGGGCTGGGCGGCTCCCTCTGGGTCCACGACGCCCCCGGGGGCGGCGCCCGCCTGGTGGCGACGCTGCCGCGGACGCCTAGGCGGTCTCTTTCGGATCTTGCCTGACCCGCAAGATCCGAAAGAGACCGCCTAGCGCCGGCGGGGTGCGCCGTTGACGAGGAGCGCGTCGGTGATCAGGCGGACGCCCCGGGCCAGACGGGCGAGTTGGTCGAGTTCGACGGCGTACATCCGGATGGTGTTCTCGATGACGGACTCGGCGACGCCCAGGGAGGGCAGCTCGGCCCGGCAGGTTTCCAGGGCCACCCGCACGGCGCGTATCTCGTGCTGGAGCTGGATGCGCGCGTGCCGGGTGAGGAGGACGGGATGGCGGTTGAACGTCGAGTACGCCGCGTACCGGGCCGGCAGCAAGTCGCGCAGCCAGCGGATGGCGGTGCGTTCCCAGTCGTGACTTCCGGGGGCCTTGACCTGACAGGGCCAGTCCGGGCTGAGGGTGACAGAGGCCGTCTGGGGCATTCTCGTCGCTTCCGAGTGGTGTCGAACTCTGATCGAGAGGGGGTGGGCGGCCTCGACCCAGGGGTTGATCGAGGCCGCCACGGCGGTCTACGGGATCCGAAAGCCCGGATCGGGTACCCGGAAGCGGGCGTGAGGAGGAGTCGCTCGCTGCTGGGTGCTCGCTCGGGAGGGCGTGGGGTCGCTCTCCCCGGCATCTGGTGGATTCCGGCCGCGCCTCAGTAAACATATATACCGTCGAGTAAGCAAGCGTATGAAAAAATTCATGCGGCTCTCGCGTGAACGTTCCTATCCGGAAAAGGAGCGCCCGCTTCCGCGCTAGAGGAAGAATCCGTGCAGGTCAGCGGCCTGCTCGTACCCTTCGAGGCGCACCTGCGTCCGCTCCGGGTCCGCATCCGCCATGGCCTGCAGCAGGGCCGCCGACAACACCCCGGGCGCCGCGTAGGAGTCGAACACCAGCCGCGATCCGGTGCCCGCGGTGAGTACCACGTCCGCCTCCTCCACCAGGGGACCCAGCGTCGGATCGGTGATCAGCACGACGCGCAGACCGGCGCTGCGGGCCGTCCGCACCGCGGCGAGGGTCTCCTTCGCGTGCCGGGGCATGGCGAAGGCCAGCACCCAGGTGCCGCCCGCCGCACGGGCCTGGAGCAGCGCGTCGTAGGCGACGCTGCCACCGCTCGTCACCAGGCGCACGTCGGGGTGGATGCGCCGGGCCGCGTAGGCGAAGTACTCCGCGAGGGAGACGGAGATGCGCAGACCGAGCACGGTGAGGGGGACCGACTGGGCCAGGTCACGGCCGATGTCCAGGATCCGGTCGGTGTCGGCCAGCAGCCTGCGCACGTTCTCCAGGTTCTCGATCTCCGCGTCCACCGCCGCCTGGAGCTCGTTGTGACGGATCTGCTCCCGGCTCTCCTGATGGCCGGCCACCGCGTTCAGCGCGATCGGCTGCAACACCTCGCGCAGGGCGGGATAGCCGCTGAAACCCAGCGACGCCGCGAAGCGGGTCACGGAGGGCTGGCTCACCCCGACCCGTTCCGCGAGTTCGGTGATCGACAGGAACGCGGCCTCGGTGAGGTGGTCGATCAGATACTGGGCGATCCGCCGCTGACCGGGGGACAGGGGGTGCCCGTCGAACAGCGCCCGGACCCGGTCGGCGGGGGCACGCTCGTGCTCCGCGGCCTGTCCGCCAGGCGTGATGGCGGCCGCCTGAGCGCGTTCCTGCTGCCCCGATGACACCGACGGGCCTCCTTCTCATGCCACTCGTGATCAAACATAGCTCACCGGGGAGTCACGAGGTCAGACGGTACAGACGCAGGGCCAGCTGGAGCTCCAGCGCCGCAGCCGGGGCGTTCCAGTCGTCACCCAGGAGGCGGCGGATCCGGTCCAGCCGCTGCACCACCGTATTGACGTGGACGTGCAGGGCCTCCTTCGCCTTGGACAGGCTCGCGCCATGGGCGAAGTAGGCGTCCAGCGTACGGACGAGATCGGTCCCGCGCTGGGCGTCGTACGCGATGACGGGGCCCAGCACCCGCTCGACGTAGCCGCTCACATCGGCGCGGTCGCCGAGCAGCACGCCGAGGAACCCCAGGTCGGCGAGGCCGGCGCCCTGGCCGGACTGCCCGAGCGCGTGCAGGGCCTCCACGCACCGCAGCGCCTCCGCGTACACGGCGGGCAACGCGCCCGGCCGCTCCGCGGGCCCGGCGGCGCCCACCGTCACCGGGGCGCCGGCCGCGAGCCCCAGCTCGGCGGCGAGCGAGCGGGCCAGGTCCCCCGGGCGCGGCGCCGGGACCACCATGACGACGAGCCCCTGGTGCACGCCCGACAACCCCTGGGCGGCGCGGGCCCGGCGGGCCGTCTCCGACGCCAGGCGGCCCCGTAGCCGCGGATCGCACTGGAGCACCAGCACGGCATGCGGCCGGGACAGGTCCAGGCCCAGCCGACGGGCCCGTATCCGCCGGCTCGCCCCGTCGTGGACCCGGCCCGCCCCCTCCGGTGTCAGCAGGTCGCTGAGCAGTTCGCCGCGCACCCGGTCCTCGGCCTCCGCTATGGAACGCCGCAACAGCAGCAGCAGGGCGGTGACCAGGCCGGCCCGCTCGAACAGGCGCCGTTCGGAGTCGGTGAGACCGGGCCGGCCGGTCAGGGCGACGCTTCCGAGGAGTTCGGCGCCCGCCATGACCGCCCACACCCAGACGCCGTCCACGGCGACCGCGCGCCCGCCGCTGCGGGAGTCCGCCACCCCCCGCAGGGGTGCGGCGAGGGGATCGGCGCGGACCCGGGCCAGTTCGGTGCCGTCGGCGTCGTGGACCACGATGCCGCCGCCGAGCAGCCCCGCGACGTCCCGCGCGAGATCGCCCACGTCACCGCCGCGCAGGACGAGGTCGGTGAGCCGGTCGTGGGTTTCGGTGGCCAGGCGCATCGCTTCGCTGTGGGCACGGATCGTCTCGTTGGCCCCGCCCAGCTCGACGAGCGCCGCCCGGGTCTCCTCCAGCAGCCGGGCGCCGTCGATGGCCACGGCGGCGTGGTCGGCGAGCGAGGACAGCAGTGCGACCGCGTCGGGGGCGAAGGCCCGGACGGCGCGGTCGGCCGCGTACAGCACGCCGATCACCCGCGTCCCCACGCGGAGCGGGACGCCGAGGATGCCCCGCAGCCCCTCCTCGCCGACGCCCCGGTCGATGGCCGCGGTGTGCTTGAACCGGCCGTCCGAGCCGTAGTCGCTGGAGGCGTAGGGCCGGGCCGTCTGCGCCACGAGACCGCCGAGCCCCTCGCCCATGCCGAGGCGCAGCTGCTGGAACGCGGCGGAGACCGAGCCGTCCGTGACGCGCATGAACGTGTCGCCCGCCGCGGGGTCGTTGAGGGTCAGGTAGGCGACGTCGGTGCCCAGCAGGGTCCTCGCCCTGCGGACGATCGCCCGCAGTACGGCGTCCAGGTCGCGCAGGGCGGCGAGATCCCCGGCCGTGTCGAACAAGGCGGTCAACTCCGCCTCCCTGCGCCGGTGCTGACCGAGGGTCCGTCTGATGTCCAGCGCGACGCGCGTGGCGTCCTCGACGAAGGCGAGCTCCGCCGGGTCGGCGCCCCCGGTACGGACCTCCCCGGCGGCCGCCGCGAACCGCTCGGCCGGCGCCCCCTCGGCCAGCAGGCCGAGCAGCGTGCGGAGCGCGGCCGCCACCGGGTTGTCGGGGAGGGGGCGGGGGCTGGAGGCGTCATTCACGCGGCCCATGCTGACAGCCCTTCCGGAAGGCCTCCGAGGGGGAGGCCGGATTCCCCGGCTCCGCGGTCAGGCCGCGTCGGACGGCCGGGCCGCCCGGGCGGCGGCCCGCGGCCCCGCGGCAGGGGCGGGTGCGGATGCGCCGTGGCCGATCGCCGCCAGGTTCCGGCCGCGGGTCTCCTTCGCGAACGCCACCGTGACGGTGGTGACCACGGCGGCGCCGCAGAGGTAGACGGAGACCGGGAGGGACGAGCCGTAGTCCTTGAGCAGCTCGACGGCGATGACCGGGGCCAGCGCCCCCGCCACGATCGAGGCGAGCTGGGAGCCCATGGAGGCGCCGGAGTAGCGGACGCCGGTGTCGAACATCTCCGAGATGAAGGCGGCTTGCGGCCCGTACATCGCCCCGTGCAGCAGCAGACCCGCAGTGACCGCCACCGTGGTCACCGTGAACGACCGCGAGTCGACCAGGGCGAAGAAGGCGAACGCCCAGACGGCCATGCCCACCGAGCCGATCAGTGTCACCGGCCGGCGGCCGATCCGGTCCGACAGCGCGCCCCAGGCGGGGATGGCGACGAAGTGGACGGCCGAACCGATCAGTACGGCGTTCAGCGCGCTGCTCTTGGGCAGGCCGAGGTGGGTGGTGACGTAGACGAGCAGGAACGAGGTGAGGACGTAGTACGAGATGTTCTCCCCGAACCGGGTACCGATGGCCGTCAGCACCTCGCGCCAGCTCCTGCGGAACACCTCGACCACGGGCGCCTTCTCCTTGCCCGCGCCCTCCTCCTGCCGGGCCCGGGCCTGAGCGGCGAGGAAGACCGGCGACTCCGCGACGGACATCCGGATCCACAGACCCGCCACCACCAGCACGCCCGACAACAGGAACGGGATGCGCCACCCCCACGCGAGGAAGGCCTCCTCCGACTGCACCGACGCCAGCAGCGCCAGCACCCCGGTGGCGAGCAGGTTGCCGCCGGGCGCGCCGGACTGCGGCCACGAGGCCCAGAACCCCCGGTGTTCGTCGCCGCCGTGCTCGGAGACGATCAGCACGGCGCCGCCCCACTCGCCGCCCAGCGCGAACCCCTGCACCAGCCGGAGCACCGTCAGCAGCACCGGTGCCCCGACGCCGATGCCCGCGTAGGTCGGCAGCAGCCCCATCGCGAAGGTGGCGCCGCCCATCAGCAGCAGGCTGAGCACGAGCAGCTTCTTGCGCCCGACCTTGTCCCCGAAGTGCCCGAAGACGACCCCGCCGAGGGGGCGGGCCAGGAAGCCGATGGCGTAGGTGATGAAGGCGATCAGCGTCCCGGTGAGGGGGTCGGCGGTCGGGAAGAACAGCTTGTTGAACACCAGGGCGGCGGCGCTGCCGTACAGGAAGAAGTCGTACCACTCGATGGTGGTCCCGATGAGGCTCGCGGCGACGATCCTGCGTAGGCCGGACGGGCTGGTTCTGCTCGCTGCGGGGGAGGCCATGTGCACCACTTCCAGGGTGTCTGCGGGGACGTCGGGTGTGGCCACAACGTAGAAGTCCCCAGGTCAGCGGCATATGTGGCAGACACTCACAATCGCGAGCCATTCTGTGTGCCGGATCACCACACGCCCACGGCCGGCTCATTTCCCCCCTCCGTGGAAATCCCTGCGCATAGCGGCAGATTTGCAGAATTCCGCCCGTTTGAGAGGGCCGGTGCCGACTCCCGTGCTGGTTCGGTGCCGACTACACAGCGTTGAACTCCGACGTCAGCCGTCGGCCGCCTCCTCGCCACGGATCCCGTCCGGGAAGGGGCCTTTTCGTCCTCTTGACGATATGCAAGCCAGCCGCTTATCGTCATGATGACGAAATCAAGGAGGTTCTCACCATGGCCGACATCACCCGTCGCTTCGGCTGGCGGCACCTGCGCTCCTCGCCCACCGCCCACATCCGCCACCACAAGCGCGGCCGCCTCGTTCACGACGGCCGGGGGCTCAGCTTCTGGTACCGGTCGCTGTCGGCGGCACTGTCCGAAGTGCCCGTCGACGACCGGGAGCTGGCCATGGCGTTCCACGCCCGTACGGCCGACTTCCAGGACGTCACCGTGCAGGCCACCGTCACCTACCGGATCAGCGACCCGGCCGCGGCGGCGGACCGGCTCGATTTCTCCGTGGATCCGGACAGCGGCAGCTGGCGCGGCGCGCCCCTGGAGCAGATCTCCACCCTCCTCACCGAGACCGCGCAGCAGCACACGCTGGACGTGCTGGCCCGGACCCCGCTGGCCGTGGCCCTGGTGGACGGCGTCGCCTCCGTACGGCAGAGCGTCGCCGCCGGTCTCGCCGCCGAGCCCCGGCTCCCGGACACCGGCATCGACGTGGTGGCCGTACGCGTCGTCGCGATCCGGCCCGAGGCCGAGGTGGAGCGCGCCCTGCGCACACCGGCCCGCGAGCAGATCCAGCAGGAGGCGGACCGGGCCACCTACGAACGGCGGGCCGTCGCCGTCGAGCGGGAGCGTGCGATCGCCGAGAACGAGCTGGCCAGTCAGATCGAACTGGCCCGGCGCGAGGAGCAGCTGATCGAGCAGCGGGGCGTCAACTCCCGTCGCGAGGCGCGGGAGAAGGCGGCGGCCGACAGCGTACGGACCGAGGCCGAGGCGGCGCGCAAGGTCCGTCTGGCCCAGGCGGACGCCGCAGCGGCGCGCGAGACCGGGTCGGCACGGGCCGAGGCCCAGGCTTCCTGGCTGCAGGTGCACGACGAGGCCGGCGCGGGCACGCTGTACGCCCTGGCGGCGACCCGGCTGGCGGAGAACCTGCCGCGCGTCGAGAGCATCACGCTCACTCCGGACGTCCTCACCGGCCTCCTCACCAGGCTCGGGCGCCCGGACACCGGGGCGGACGCGTGAGCCTGGCACCCCGGGCGGTGCTCGTGCACCGCAGGACCGAGTACGAGGAGCTGATCGATCGGCACGGGACGCACGGGCAGGCGGCGTTCTTCCTCTCCAGCCGGGGGCGCTCGATCGACGACGTGGTCGGCCGCCACCACCGGACCCGGCAGGCGCTGTGCGAGGTGGCGGCGGCGGTACCGCTCACCTGGCGCAGCTCCCAGGTGGAACGGGCGGACCTGGACCGCTTCCTGTTCGCGCCGCAGGACGTGGTGGTCGTGGTCGGACAGGACGGCCTGGTCGCCAACACCGCGAAGTACCTCGCCGGACAGCCTGTGATCGGCATCGACACTGACCCGGGACGCAACCCCGGAGTGCTGGTCCGTCACCGCTGCACCGACACGGCCGCCCTCCTGCGCGCCGCAGTCGGCGGGGGACCGACGGAAGACCTGACCATGGTCGAGGCGGTCGCCGACGACACCCAGCGCCTCCTCGCGCTGAACGAGATCTACCTGGGCTCGCCCGGCCACCAGACGGCCCGCTACCGCCTGGGCCCCGATGGCGAAGAAGGTCCGGGCGAGGCCCAGGCGTCCTCCGGCGTACTCGTCGGCACCGGCACCGGCGCCACCGGCTGGCTGCGCTCCCTGTGGCTGGAGCGCGGCAGGACGGCGCAGCTGCCCGCACCGTCGGACCGCCGGCTCCTGTGGTTCGTCCGCGAAGCCTGGCCGTCGCCCGCGACCGGAACCTCGAGGGTCGGCGGCCATCTGGACCAGCGCGAGGGGCTGCGGCTGACGGTGGAGTCGGACCGGATCGTGGTCTTCGGCGACGGCATGGAGGCGGATGCCCTGCAGCTGACCTGGGGTCAGAGCGTACGACTGGGCATCGCGGCGACGGCGCTGCGCCTGCTGACGTGAGCACCCCGCCGGCCGGCCTCGTGGCAGGGAGGTCCGCGAAGCAGCAAGTCCCCTCAACAACTACGGCGAAACGATGGGAACTTGCCTCACCGGTCAGTAACATCCGTCCGGCACGTGACACATCGTCAGAGACGACTGCGCTGGAAAGGGTCTCCTGCATGCGCCGGACCTCCCGCTTCGCCCCCGTCGCCCTCGGCGTGGCGGCCCTCCTGCTCGGCGTCCTGCCCGCGCAGGCCCAGGCCCACCCCGAGCGCGGCCCCGACCGCGTCACCGTCGGCGACCGCACCTTCACCACCGACGGCCAGGGCCGCGCGCTGCAGTGGCGCGGCTTCAACCTCGCCGACAAGAGCAGCCGGGGCGCCGACGCGTTCGCCGACATCCACGAGGGCGACCTCAAGGACATGGCCGCCCGGGGGTTCAACCTCGCGCGCCTGGCGTTCTTCTGGGACGACCTCGAACCGACGCCCGGGCACTACGACCGCGGCTACCTCGCCAAGATGCGCCGCATCCTCGACTGGGCCGACCACTACCACGTCAAGGTGGTCCTCGATGCCCACCAGGACGTGTACGGACCGCACTTCGGCTCCCGCGGCGTGCCCGCCTGGGCCACGCGCGACGAGGGCCTGCCGTTCCGGCCGATACCCGAGGACTGGTTCTCCGAGTACTTCGAGCCGTCCGTACAGGCCGCCTTCGACCACCTGTACAAGGACGCCGACCTCCGCACCGCACACGCCCGCATGTGGACGACGGTCGCCTCCGCCCTGGGCGGGCACCCCGCGCTGCTCGGCTACGACCTGATGAACGAGCCGTTCGCGCGGTTCCTCGAGGGCGAAGACCTCCCTGCCGCCGCGGCCCGCTTCGAGGCCGGCGAGCTCACCGAGATGTGGAACCGCCTCGCGCGGGCGATCCGTCTCGTCGACCGGAAGTCGTGGGTGTTCGTCGAACCCACCGTCATCGTCGGTCTCGGCGTCCCCACCCGGATGGGGACCATCGACGACCCGCACGCCGGGTACGCGCCGCACTTCTACGAGACCGCGATGGAGACCGGCGGTGACTACGACCCCGACGGCACCTTCATCGCGGCCTACGAGGCCGCGATCGGCGACTACCCGGCCCGTCACCGCATGCCGGTGATCGTCGGTGAGTGGGGCGGCAACCCGTACGTTCCGCACGCGAGCCGGTTCGTCACCGACATGACGGCCTCCCTGGACCGCTTCTCCAGCGGCTGGACGTGGTGGCAGTGGTGCCGGGGCGGCGGCTACTGCTTCCTCGACCAGACGGGCGCGGTGAAGCCCAACGCCCGGCTGCTCGTCCAGCCCTACGCGCGGGCCGTCGCGGGTGACCCGCTCGGCTTCGCGTACGACCCCGCCACACGCACCTACACCCTCACCTTCCGCACCCGCGACAACGCCGCCGGACCCACCGAGATCACCGTGCCGAAGGACACCTACCCGAACGGCTACCGCGTCACGGTCCAGGGCCGCAACGCCAAGTGGGACGGCCACGGCCAGACCGTCACCGTGAGCACCCACGGGAGGAGCGGAACCACGTACCGGGTCACGATCGGCCCGAGGTAGCCCACCGGCGCGGTCACGGCGGGCCCGGTTCCGTCGCGAGCTGGTCCAGCACCGCCGCCGCGACGCGGCGTTGACCGGCCCGGGTGAGGTGGACACCGTCCTCCTGAGGACTGCGCCGAACGTGTCGCGCGCGGCGGCGGTCCGGACAGCCTCGACCCGCGAGCGGGTCCGGTGCCGTAGAAACGGACAGCGTGCCGTCTCCAGGCCCACGGTCCTGAGGCGTCGGCAGACAGTGACCGCCTCCGCCCGTGCCGTGCGTCGTCGGTACGGCTCCGGTGCGGCCTCAGTTCAGGGAATCGCCCGTGAAAGCCCTCGTCGCCACCGGCTACCAATCGCTCGACCGCCTGACCATCGCCGAGCTGCCGAAGCCGGCCGCGGGACCGGACGAGGTCGTGGTCAAGGTCGAAGCGGCTGCACTCAATCCGCTCGATCTCATGCTGGTCACAGGGGCGGCGAAGGACCTCTTTCCGACCGAGCACCCGCTGATCGTCGGGATGGACGTCGCCGGAACCGTGGTGGAGGCCGGGGCCGGCGTCAGCGGGTACGCGCCCGGCGACCGGGTGCTCGGGTTCGTCGGACAGGCGGGTTCCGTGGCGGAGTACACCGTGGCCACGCCGGGTCCGCGGCTGGCCCATCGGCCGCAGAACCTGGACGCCGTCCGTGCGGCCGCCATTCCCGAGTCCGGCATGACCGCGGTGTGCCTGCTGCGGGCGGTGGGGCTGACCGAGGGTGAGAGCGTGCTGGTGATCGGGGCCACCGGCGGAATCGGTCTGTACGCCGTACAGCTCGCGCACGCCCTCGGAGCCCGCGTGATCGCCACGGCCACCGCCCAGGACGCGGACTACGTCCGCGAGCTCGGTGCCGCGGACACCGTCGACTACCGGCAGTCCGACGTGGTCGAAGAGACGCTGAAGCTGGTGCCGGACGGAGTCGACGTGGTCGTCGACCTGGTCAACCGCGGTGAGGGGCTGGCCGCCTGTGCACGGGCGGCCAGGTCCGGTGGCAGACTGGTGTCCCCGCTGTTCGGCCCGGACGACCTGGGCCGCGGCGTGACCCCGGTCTACATCGGCTCGTTCGTCCCGGAACCGGGCGATCTGGAGGATCTCGCGAGCCGGGCCGCGGACGGCAGTCTGCGCGTCGAGATCGGTGCCCGCTACGCGTTCGGCGACGCGGTGCAGGCGGTGGCCGACTTCGCCGACGAGCACATCCGGGGCAAGGTCGTCATCACCGTCCCCTGAGGTCGGGAGCTGCCGTACGGTCACCCTCGGGACCTCGGCCGGCCGAGCCTCCTGCCGGACGGCCGATCAGCCCAGGGACGATACTTGCCCCGAACCCGAACCCGAACCCGAACCCGAACCCGAACCCGAACCCGAACCCGAACCCGAACCCGCACCCGCATCGCACCCGCACCGTCGCCGGCAGCGACGGGAGGCTGGTTCGGCCGACCACGAAGGAGCTCTTCATGACCACGGCGCAAGACCTGTTCATCGTCGCCCTGGAGGCTCCGCCCGAGCGCCCTGTGGGACAGGGTGACCTGTCCCTGTCCCTGGCCGGTGCCGAACTGATCGATCTCATCGCGGCGGAGGCCGTCACTCTCGACGACGACGACCTCATCCTGCCCGGCCTGCAGCCGGCGCTGGACGATCAGCTGCTCGGGGCGGCAGCGTCGGCGCTCGTGCGACAGGAGCCGTACGAGCGCGTCGACGATTGGCTGTGGCGCAGGGGCCGCGACCTGTCCGCCGCCTACCAGGAGGCGTTCGAAGAGGACGGCCTGCTGTCTCCGGCTCGGCGCGGACGCCTGTCGCTCGGGGCCGAGCACCTGGAACTCGTCGACTCACCGGCCCGGCAGCGGGCGCGGAGGCGCTGGGAGGAGGACGAACCCGTCCTCCGCGCCCTCGCCGTGGCCGTCGGCATCCGCCGCGGACCCTCCGAGGACGCTCCCGGCCCGGACGGCGACGCGGTGACCACCGTGCTGGCCGCCGTCAACGGTGCCGTGATGGAACTGGAGGCGGTGCGCCAGCGGCGGTCCATCGAGAACGCGGCCTTCTCCAACGTCTGGCGGGCCCCCTGAGTTCTGCCCCCGCGAGTGCGGTGCCGGACAACGCCGATACAGGATAGGAAAGGGGAGGACAGCCGCACCAACGCGGCGACCCTCCCCTTTCGTGCTGTGCCGGGGTGGGTCAGGACGACATGATGAAGCGCAGGGCGAGGCCGGAGGCCGGGATCCAGTAGGTGACGCGGGCACCGTCGTCGAACGACACCTGGCCGGGCAGGCTGACGTTCACCGGCTCGCTCGGCTTGCTGCCGGGGTTGGGGCCCCGGAGGCCAAGGGGAATGGTGTTCGTGTCGTACGTGTCCATGTGGCCGCCGCTGGCCAGGAGGGCCGCGTACGCCTTCTCACCCGGGGCGAGGGTGGCGGGCGCGTCCTTGCTGTCCTCGATCACGGCGATCGGGGCCCTGGCGTAGGGGAACTTGAGGTACGGGTATGCGTAGAGGTTGCACTTCTTGTTCCCGGTGTTGGTGACGGTGAGGAGGAGGTGCCTGACGGGCTTGCCCTTCTCGTCCTCGTTCGTGGCGGAGAACGCGAGATCGGTCACCGCACACGCGACGATCGCGGCAGGCGCAGAGGGCTTACTGGTTTCGCCGCCGGCGCTGCCCGAACCACCGCCGGGCTTCGCCTGACTCTCGCCGGGCTTCGCCTGAGCCTCGCCCGGCTTCGCCGAAGCGGTTTCCCCCGTCTTCGGCGCGTTCCCCGCGCTCGGCTGTTCCGAGCTCTTGGAGTCGCCCGATACGTCGGCCCCGCTCGGCTCGCACGCCGTGGACGCGAGCAGCAGCGCGCCGAGGACGGCCGCGGCCGCCGCCTTCCTGATTGCCTTGTTTCCCCTGGTCAACAGAGCCCCCTGTGTGGTGTTCTTCGCTGTACACGACCTGTACGCACGCCAGGAGTCAGCGGGTTGCATGAGGATCGGAAGAGTTTTGGGACCGGGGGGTGGTATGACGGAGGACGAGTTCGACGCGTTCTACGCGTCGGCGTTCCCACGGATCGTCGGCCAGGTGTACTCCTTCACCGGTGACCACGGCCAAGCCCAGGACGTTGTTCAGGAAGCCTTCGTACGTGCCTGGGACCGGCGGAGTGACTTCCTTGCCACCGCGGCCCCCGAAGCCTGGATCCGCACCGTCGCGATGCGACTCGCGGTCAGCCACTGGCGGCGGGCGCGGCGGTGGCTGGAGCTGGTACGCCGCACCCCGCTACCCGATCACGTCCCTGGACCCGGTCCCGAGCACGTCGCCCTCGTCGCGGCGCTGCGGCAGCTCCCAGAGCCCCAGCGTCTGGCGATAGTGCTGCACCACCTGTGTGACCTCAGTGTGGAGCAGGTAGCCTCCGAGACCGGCGCACCGACAGGTACGGTCAAGGCCCGCCTGTCACGCGGCCGGGCAGCCCTCGCCACGTTGCTGCCGACGAGTGAGGTCGGTGTGGTGGGCGCAAGTGGCGAGGAACAGGAGGAAGACCGTGGCCGATGACTTGTCCTCCGCACTGCGCGAGCTGGCCGACAGCGCCGCCAGCCCCGCGCCCATGACGGGTGCGGAGGTCCGACGCCGGGCCGCTTCCCGGCGACGCCGTCGGTACTCCGCCCTCGCGGGAGGCACCGTTGCAGCGGTCGCGACCCTCGCCTTCGGCCTGACCACGGCCCTGGGCGGCCCGGAGCCCCACCGGCACCCCGCACTACCACCCGCCGCCTCCCTCACCGCGCCCACGGCCGATGCGGCCTCCCCCGCTGCGCCTGCCGCAAGCGTGCCCCCGTCCAACGAGCCCTCCCCGACAGCGCCTACCCTCGCCGGCCCAACACCCCCCGCTCCCACCGCCGGTGGGGCGTCCGCCACTGCGCCTGCCGCGATCGTCGCGTGTGCGGTGACCGATCTCGCGTTGTCCGCCACGAACGAGGACGAGAAGGGCAAGCCCGTCAGGCACCTCCTCCTCACCGTCACCAACACCGGGAACAAGAAGTGCAACCTCTACGCATACCCGTACCTCAAGTTCCCCTACGCCAGGGCCCCGATCGCCGTGATCGAGGACAGCAAGGAGGCGCCCGCCACCCTCGCTCCGGGTGAGAAGGCGTACGCGGCCCTCCTGGCCAGCGGCGGCCACATGGACACGTACGACACGAACACCATTCCCCTTGGCCTCCGGGGCCCCAACCCCGGCAGCAAGCCGAGCGAGCCGGTGAACGTCAGCCTGCCCGGCCAGGTGTCGTTCGACGACGGTGCCCGCGTCACCTACTGGATCCCGGCCTCCGGCCTCGCCCTGCGCTTCATCATGTCGTCCTGACCCACCCCGACCAGAATGCCCGCCGGCAGGCGCCCACCTTGTCCCCCCGCCGGAGCCTGCTTCGAACGTGGTCAGATGGTCGAGCGGGATGATGTGATTGCCGCATGACCGGCTCTCACGAATTCGACGAACCCCCCGAGCACCGGCGCCATGCCCGATACCTGCGCGCCTTGGAGAGCGTCGCGGAGGTGGAGGAGGCCGACCTGCTGGCCACCATCCTTCGCGACGACGACGCAGCCATGGCCGAGAGCGCCGTGAACCGTCACCTCGAACGCCGGGCGGCCCAGCAGCTGACCAGCCCCCGGTTTCCCGCCTGGGCCTCGATGATGGCCACGGTCATCGGCGATCGCGCCTTCCTCGCCCGTCGCCTGCACGAGTGGACTCTGCTGAGGTCCCTCGCGCTGGACGAGCCGTGGACCGACGAGGAACTGCTGACCGCTTCGGATTGGTTCCAGCGCACGGCCGCCGCCGCCCAGCTCGTCACCTCGCCTGCCGCCCTCAGCCTGCTGGCCGAGCACGGACGCACCCGCCGCGTCCGCAACGCGGCGAGCCGCCGAACCCAACGACCGAGCCAACGCCCAGGCTGATGTGATGCACAGGCCTTGACGATTCCTCGGGCGAGAAGTCAGCCGGGCTCCCTGCTGGGCACGCTCGCGTCCGGGGCGGCGAGCGGGGTGAGCGTGACCAGCCCCTCGGCGGCCTCGAAGACCCGCTGGACGCGACAGTCCCACGCCGAGCCCCACCGCTCGACCACGACCGGGGGCGGAGGCGCCGCGCCGCCCATGAGTTGCACGAGGCGCAGACTGCTCACGTCGGCACCGACCGTGGGTTGTACCTCCAGCCAGTGCTGCGCGTCGGCGGGTGCCAGCGACGTGAAGGTGACGCCCTCCTGTGCGATGAGTGCGAGGCATGCAGCGGGCCCGGGGTTCTCGGCCAGGACGACCGTGCCGCCGACGGAGAGGGTGCCGACGATGCCGGGGCAGCCGAAGGCGACGTCGGACCCGGCAGGAAGCGCGGCGAGGTACACGTCGTTCTCGGTGAGCGACACCAGCTCCGCGGCCGCCCGTACCTGGCCGGCGTAGTGGCTGTGGGTGCGCGGAACGGGCCCGGGCGTCCCGGCGGAGCCGCCGGAGAGCAGCAGGAACGCCACGTGGCCGGCACTCTGCGCGAGCGCCGGCCCGGGCGGGGAGTCAAGTGAGGCCAGCGGGAAGTAGTGGCATCCCGCCGGGTCGGTCGAGAAGCCGCCGTACGGGGACGCCTCGCCCGGTGCCTCGAAGGTGAACACCCTCCGCAGGAAGGGGGTTCGGGCCGCTATGTCCGCGGCCATCGCCGTGTGGTCGAAGCCCTGGTACGTCGAGGGGCCGACGTAGCCGACGGCCTCGGTGACCCGCACGAGGTGGCGGACCTCGGACGCGGGGTACGGGAGCGGGCAGAGCACGGGGACCGCGCCGGCGCGCATCAGGGCGAACACGGTGACGACGAACTCGGGAACGTTCGGCAGCTGGACGAGGACCCGTTGCCCGGGTCGCAGGCCGCGCAGCCGGAAGCCGGCGGCCACGCGGTCGACCCGCCGGTTCAGATTCGCGTAGGTGGTGCGGGTGTCGCCGTGCACGAGCGCTGTCCGCGGTCCGTACTGCAGGGACCAGGTGCGCAGTCGGTCGTCCAGCGTGTCCCCATGCCGGCGCCCGGCCGACGCGCGGTGGTCGGCGAACCCCTCGGGCCGGGGCGGCCGGCCGGCGGGCATCGATGCCATTCGTTTCCTTCCGGAGCCGGATCCCACCGGCACCGGGGCCGGTGGGGGTTCCGATCGGACCAAGGGCGCGGAAGGCAATCCAATGGTTCAACCCGCCGTCACGCAATGTGCTTTCCTGACCATGGACGCGCTGTCCCGTCGGCGGAAGGTCCAACCGGAGCCGCTGACCAGCAGGCGGCTGTCCGGGTTCGTCCGGCTCGGCGTCTCGTGCGCGCCGTCGGCCCGGCGCTGACGAATTGCCCGTGGACCGGGCGGCCCGATCGGCTGGGTAGTCTTTGCCGCCGTCGACGGTGATCGGTTCCGGTTGTGGCGTCATCGCCCTTCCCCGTACGTGCGCCGCCTCGTCCGCCGGCCGGCCAGGCGGACGGGGCGCGAGGGCCGTGGGTCTGGTAGGGGTGGGGAGCACGGCCCGGCCGTCGGACGTTGGACCGTTGGATGAGGGGAGCGGTCTCGTTGCACACACCGCACCACCCGAGCGATGAGGAGGAACCGATGAGCGCGGCCGACGAGGGACGGCAGTGGCTGGACGAGGTCAGCGTCGAGAACGCGAGGACGACGCTGCTGCAGCTCCTCGCCCGGGCCGGGGTCCCTTCGGACGACGCGAGCGAACTGATCGGGCTGGTCGAGGCGGGTGCGCTGGCTCTCGCCCACGAGGAGCTGCGGGGCCAAGGACGCAGCGCGCCCGGGGACAAGGGCCAGGAGTACGCGACGGGCTGGCTCGACGGTGCCGGACACCTCCTGGAAGAGCTCGGCGCCGTGGCCGAGCGGACCCTGCTGCAGGTGGTGGGGGCGGACGAAGAGCCGGGCACGGCCGGGGAGCACCCGAGGGCCGGCCGGATGGAGGTGGAGCGGGCGCGGGTGGCGCTGACACCTCTGCACCTGTCGTACACCGTGGTCTCGGAGCTGGATCCGGAGGTGACCGAAGAGGTGCTCGCCGCCGTCCTGGCCACGATGAGCCCCCGGCAGCGGGCCGGGTACCCGGGACGGCTGACGGAGTTCGCCACGGTCCACCGGGACCGGTTGGAGCGGCTGTTCGCGGCATTCGGTCCGGGCAGCGCCATCGCGGTGCACGGCCGCTATTCGCTCCTGCACTCGTCCACGAGCATCGCCGTGCTGGAGCGGCTCCTCGCCGCACCGCAGGCGCTGCGCGAGGAATGGGACGCGGCGGAGCTGCCGCCCGCGTGGCTGGACGGACTGACGACCGCCTGGAACACCGCGGCCTGACCCGCGGGCCGGCCGGGGGGTCGCTTCGAAGCGGTCCACGGCCCCGACTGCTGCCCGCCGCCCCGACTGCTGCCCGCGGCCCCGACTGCTGCCCGCGGCCCCGACTGCTGCCCGCGGCCCCGACTGCTGCCCGCCGCCGGGGCGGCGGGCACCCCGTTCAGCGCGCGGAGGTGGCGGTGGAGGCCGTGGTCAGGGTGCGGATGGCGGTGTGCTGGGAATAGGCGAGCAGACCGACCGTGGTCGCCGCCATGACCACGGCGAAGAGTATGTGGCCGAGGCTGGATGTGATGGTCATGCCCAGCGCGTTCATGGCGAAGTGGCTGCCGATCCGCAGGACGACCAGGGCGATGGCGACCTTGCGGGTCTCCTTGCTGCGCCACAGGGCCTTGGCGAGCTTGAGGCGCGGGCGCATCACCGTCAGCGACACGGTGATGTTCACGGCCAGCAGCACCAGCAGTACCGGCCACGCCGACGGGAAGGCCTGGAGGATGTCGAAGGCGGCCGCGAGGACGCCCTCGAAGCCGAAGAACCACACCGGCAGCCGGTAGTCGGCAGGTGTCAGGACGCCGGTGTCGACAGCTTCGGCCGGCGCCGGCTTCTTCTTCAGGATGTTCATGTTCTCCCCCGTGGTCAACGTGTTGATCACATCCTGTACCGGACCGGGCTCCAAGGGCAGAGGCCGCCGGTCACCCGTGTGAAGTGACAGCTGTCATGTCGTCTGCGGGGACGGGGCCGACGGGGCGTGTCCCGTGAACCGGGTACCTGGGAAACGGGACTTATCGCGGCGCCGGGCCGTCCCTACGGTGGAGGGGCAAGCAAGCGGAGTCAGCGCCGCGCGTCCGAAGCGGCGTGGCGGCCGAGGGAGTTGTCTTGGCCACTCAGGATCCGACCGACCGGCCCACCGAGCCCCCGGTCAGCGCGTTCCGCGCATCACGCGCCCAGCAGCGGATGTATTTCCTCCACGAGATGGAGGAGGGCAGGCCGACCTACCACATGCCGGTGTTCTACGCCCTCGAAGGAGAGGTGGACACCGACGTCCTGCGCCGGTGCGCCCAGCAGCTGCTGGACCGGCACGAAGCCCTGCGCACCCGCTTCGAGCTGCGCGACGGGCAACTGCTCCAGTGCATCGACGCCTCGGCGCGGCTGGACTGGTCGACGGACACGGCCCGTACGCCCGAGGAGGTCGAGCGGTGGATCTCCGCCGAGCACCACCGGCCCTTCGACCTGCGCACCGGCCCCCTCTTCCGGGCCGCCGCGCTGCGCACCCGGCAGGACGCCGGACGCGACGGCACCGGCGTCGTACTCGCCCTGGGCATGCACCACATCGTCGGCGACGGCTGGTCGACCGCCATCCTGATCAGGGAACTCCTCACCGACTACGCGGCCCTCACCACCGCGGGCGGGGACCCCCAGCCGGAACCCGCCTTCCAGTACGCCGACTTCTCCGAATGGCAGGAGGAATGGCTGTGCACCACGGCCGCGCGCGAGCAGCTCGAAGGCTGGGCCCGGCGGCTGGACGGCGAACTCCCCGTCGCGCCGCTGCCCCGTGACAGGCGGCCCGCGGCGGGCGACGACCCGGCGCGCGGAGCCGCCGCGACGCATGAGTTCGAGGTTCCCGCCCCCGTCCTCGCCCGGATGGCGACGCTCTGCCGCGACACCGCGAGCACCCCGTACATGGCCATGCTCGCCGCCTTCCAGGTGGTCCTGAGCCGCTACACCGGCACCGAGGACGTCCTGGTCGGGACCCCGGTGGCCAACCGCAACCGCGAGGAGTTCCAGGACACCGTCGGGCTGTTCGTCAACACCCTCGTCCTGCGCGCGGACCTGTGCGACGACCCCGGGTTCCGCGAGCACCTGGAGCGCGTACGGGACACCGTGCTGGACGCGCAGGACCACCAGGACCTCCCCTTCGAGCGGATCGTCGAACACCTCAACCCCGAGCGCACCACCGACGGCCCGCCCCTGTTCGACGTCATGTTCGGCTTCCACGACGAGGGCGGGATGACCGAGGGCCTGCCCGGACCGCGCGCCCGGCTCCTCGAAGGGCCCCCCGGCACGGCCAAGTTCGACCTGACATTCGACGTCGTACGGACCGGCGCCGCACTGCGCTGCCGGCTGGAGTACCGCGCCGACCTGTACGAGGCCGCCACCATCGAGCGCTTCGCCCGCCACTACACCCGGGTACTGGACGCGGCCACGGCCCGGCCCGGCGAACCCGTCAGCCGGCTCCCCATGCTCTCCGCCCGCGAACAGGAGGGCCTCACCTCCCCCCAGCCCGCCCGCACCGGCACGGACCACCCCGGCTGCGCGCACGAACGCTTCGCCGAACACGCCGCCCGCACCCCGGACGCCGTGGCCCTCGTCCACGGCACCACCCGCCTCACGTACGGCGAACTCGACCGCCGCGCCAACCAGGTCGCGCACCGGCTGCGCCGGCAGGGCGTCGGCCCCGACACCCTGGTCGGGCTCTGCGTCTGCCGCTCCGCCGACCTCGTGACCGGCCTGCTCGGCATCCTCAAGGCGGGCGGCGCCTACCTGCCGCTCGACCCCGACAACCCGCCCGAGCGGCTGCGTTACATCATCGGCGACGCCGGGCTGCGCCACGTCGTCGGCGCCGCCGACACCCGGCCGCTGTGGGACGCGCCCTCCCTGCACACCGTCGACGCGCCCTCCCTGCACACCGTCGACCTGGTGGCCGACGCCGCCGCGCTCGCCGCCGAACCGGAGACCGCCCCCGCCGTCACGCTCACCCCCGACCACCTCGCGTACGCCATCTACACCTCCGGCTCGACCGGCCGGCCCAAGGGCACCCTCGTACCCCACCGCAACATCACCCGGCTGTTCTCCGCGACCGACCACTGGTTCGGCTTCGGCCCCGACGACGTCTGGACGCTGTTCCACTCCATCGCCTTCGACTTCTCCGTCTGGGAGCTGTGGGGCGCCCTCCTGCACGGCGGCCGGCTCGTCGTCGTGCCGTACGACACCAGCCGCTCGCCCGAGGAGTTCCACCGGCTGCTGCGCGACGAGCGGGTCACCGTCCTCAACCAGACCCCCTCGGCCTTCTACCAGCTGGCCCGCGCCGACGAGGAGTACGAGGACCGGCGGACCGCCGGTGACCGGGGGCTCGCACTGCGCCACGTGGTGTTCGGCGGCGAGGCACTGGACGTCAGCGCGCTCGCCGGCTGGTTCGGGCGTCACGGGGACAGCGCCCCGCGCCTGGTCAACATGTACGGGATCACCGAGACGACGGTGCACGTCACCTACCGGCCGCTCACCGCCCGGGATGCGGCCGAGGGCAAGGGCAGCGTCATCGGCGTACCCATCCCCGACCTGCGGCTGCACCTCCTGGACCGCCGGGGCCGCGCGGTTCCGCGCGGCGCGGTGGGGGAGCTGTTCGTCGCGGGAGCCGGTCTGGCGCGGGGCTACCTGCACCGCCCGGCGCTCACCGCCGAACGCTTCCCGGCCGACGCGACCGCGACCGGCGCCGGCCCGGGCGCGCGTCTGTACCGCACCGGCGACCTCGCCCGGGTGCTGCCCGACGGCGACCTCGAATACCTCGGCCGGATCGACGACCAGGTCAAACTGCGCGGCTTCCGCATAGAGCTCGGCGAGGTCGAGGCGGCCCTGGCCGCCCACCCGCTCGTCGACGCCGCGGTCGCGCTCGTGACCCGGGACGCCCGCGGCACCGACACCCTCGTCGGCTACCTGGCCGTACCGGACGCCGCGGACGGCACCACCGGCGCGGGCGCGCCCACCGTGGAGGCCCTGCGGGCCCACCTCGCCGACCGCCTGCCCGGGTACATGATCCCCGGCGCGTTCGTCACCCTGCCCGCCTTCCCCCTCACCGCCAACGGCAAGGTGGACCGCCGCAAGCTGCCCGCACCCGGCACCGGGGGCCTCGCACCGGCCCGGTCGTACCAGCCGCCGCGCGGCCCCGTCGAAACGGCGCTCGCCGAGATCCTCGGGCAGGTGCTGGGCCACGAGCGGGTCGGCGCCGAGGACAACTACTTCTCGCTCGGCGGCGACTCCATCCGCTCCCTCCAGGTGCTGGCCCGCGCACGCGAGCGGGGCCTGCGCTTCGCGGTGGTCGACCTGATGCGCCACCAGACGGTACGGGCCCTCGCGCCCACGGTGGTCCCGCAGGACCCGGACGCGGCCGCGCACCCGGCGGGGCAGGCCCCGTACGAGCCGTTCTCGCTGCTCTCCGAGCGCGACCGGGCGGCGCTCCCGGAGGGGCTGGAGGACGCCTACCCGATGACCCGGCTCCAGGCCGGGATGCTCTTCCACAGCGATCTGCCGGCCGCCGAGGGGCGGATGTACCACAACGTCGCGGCCTACCACGTCAAGGCGCCCTACTCGGAGGGCGCCTGGCGACGCGCGGTGGCCACGGTCGCCGCCCGCCACGAGATGCTCCGTACGTCGTTCGACCTGGACGGCTTCGGCGAGCCCCTGCAGCTCGTCCACCTCGGGGCACGGCCCGAGATCACCTTCGAGGACCTCGGCGGCCTGGACCCGCAGGCCCGGGAGTCGGCGATCGCGGCCCGCTACGCGACCGAACGCGCCCGCCCCTTCGCCTGGGACAGCGCCCCGCTGATGCGCTTCCACGTCCAGCGGCTCTCGGACGACGACTTCCAGCTCTTCATCGCGGAGCACCACGCCGTCATGGACGGCTGGAGCGAACGGTCGCTGTTCACCGAACTCGCCTCCTGCTACGCGCAGCTGTGCGCGGCGGAGGCGGACCAGAAGACCGACGGGACGGACGGGACCGATGGGGCCGACGGGGCCGACAGGGCCGATGGCTCCGCCGGACTCCGGTCGCGCTTCGCCTCCTTCGTCGCGCTGGAGCGCGCAGCCCTGGCCGACCCGGCGCAGCGGGCCTTCTGGACCGCGCAGACGGCCGGCGCCACCGTCGCCCGCCTGCCCCGCCACGGGGCCCCCGGCGGCCCCGCCCGGATGGACTGGTGCCTGCGGCCGCTGCCGGCCGGGCTCCAGGAGCGGCTGAGCGCCGTGGCGGCCGGACTGGGCGTACCGCTGCGCACCGTCCTGCTCGCCACGCACGTGCGCGTCATGGCGCTGCTGGGCGGCACCGACGACGTCACCACCGGCGTCGTGCACAACGGCCGCCCCGAGGAGGCCGACGCCGACAAGGTGGTCGGGGCCTTCCTGAACACCCTGCCGCTGCGGCTCGACCTCGACGCGGCCGGGGGGACCTGGCGGGGACTCGTCCGGCACGTCGCGGAGCTGGAGGTGGCCGTGCACGAGCACCGGCGGTTCCCGTTCGCCGAGATCCTGCGCACGACCGGCGGCACCCCGCTCTTCGAAACCTTCTTCAACTTCACGCACTTCCACATCGAGCGCGACGGGCCCGGCGCGGCGGCGTTCGCCGTCCTGGACGAGACCGGTGAGGCCAGTACGGACTTCGCCTTCGGGGCCGAGTTCTCCCGCACCCCCGACGGCGAGCTCCTGGAACTCGGCCTGCGCTTCGATGCGGCGCAGTTCTCCGCGGAGCAGATCGCCGACGTCCACGGCTACTACACGGCCGCCCTCCAGGACCTGGCGGACGCCCCGGACGGCGACGCCCGCGCGGGAACCCTGCTGTCCGCGGCCGAACGGGACCGTTACGCGCGGTGGAACGCCACCGGCCGCACCTACGACCGCCCGCACGTCCTGACCCGGCTGATCGAGGCGCAGACCCGCGCGACCCCCGACGCGCCGGCCGTCCGCTTCGAGGGCGCGGAGCTGAGCTACCGCGCCCTGGACGAGGCAGCCGAGCGGCTCGCCGCCCGGCTGCGGGCTGCGGGGGCGGGGCCCGGCTCCTTCGTCGGGCTGCTGCTCGACCGTTCCCTGAGCCTGCCGGTCGCCCTGCTGGCGGTGTTGAAATCCGGGGCGGCGTACGTACCGCTGGACCCGGAGCACCCGCGGGCGCGGGTCCTGTCGCTGGTCGCCGAGGCGCGGATCGGCCCCGTGGTCGCCGACGACCGCTGGGAGGCCGCGCTGCGCGCCGCCGGAGCCACGGTGGTCCGGCCGGACGGCCCGGGCGGCCCGGGCGACGCGGACGGCGGCACGGACGGCACGGGCAGCACCGACGGCGTGCACGGCACCCACGGGGTTGCCGGTGCCGACGGGGGAGCCGGCACCGTCGGCGCGGCCGGCGCCGTACGGCACGCCGCGCCCGGGGACCCGGCGTACATGATCTTCACCTCGGGCTCCACCGGCAAGCCCAAGGGCGTCGTGGTCTCGCACCGGGCGATCGCCAACCGGCTGTTGTGGATGCAGGAGGAGTACGGCCTGGAGCCGGGGGAGCGGGTGGTGCACAAGACTCCGTACACCTTCGACGTGTCGGTGTGGGAGCTGTTCTGGCCGTTGCTGACCGGTGCCACGATCGTCCTGGCCCGCCCCGGGGGCCACCGCGAACCGGCCTACCTCGCCGAGCTCGTGCGCTCCGAGTCCGTCACCACCGCGCACTTCGTGCCCTCGATGCTGAGCGTGTTCCTCGACGACCCGCAGGCCGTGGCGGGAGCCGCCGGGCTCACCCGGGTGGTGTGCAGCGGGGAAGCCCTGCCGCTCGATGTGCAGAACCGATTCTTCCGACTGCTTCCCGGAGTGGAGCTGTACAACCTGTACGGTCCGACCGAGGCGGCCGTGGACGTCACCCACTGGCATTGCCGTCCCGACGGCGGTGACACGGTCCCCATCGGCCGGCCGATCGCGAACATGCGCACCCACATCCTGGACTCCCGCCTCGCCGAGGTGCCCCTGGGGGTGACCGGCGAGCTCTTCCTGGAGGGAGTCGGCCTGGCCGAGGGCTACCACGGCCGGCCCGACCTCACGGCGGAACGCTTCATCGAGCACACCGCGCCCGACGGGACGGTCCGCCGCCTCTACCGCACCGGCGACTTGGCCCGCCACCGGGCGGACGGCGCGATCGAGTACGCGGGCCGCACCGACCACCAGGTGAAGATCCGCGGTCTGAGGGTGGAGCCGGGCGAGATCGAAACCGTCCTGGCCGAACACCCGGCGGTGCACGCATGCGCCGTCCTGCCGCGGGGCGACCGGCTCGTGGCCTACGTCGTCGCCCCGGACGCCGCCGACACGGAGCAACTGGCCCGGCACACCGCCGAGCGGCTGCCCCCGTACATGGTCCCCGGCGCCTGGGTCCGGCTCGATGCGCTGCCGCTGACCGCCAACGGCAAGCTCGACCGGGCCGCCCTTCCCGACCCGGACCCGGCCGACGCCCGCGGAGGGAGGCTGCCGGTGCCGCCCCGCGACGAGATCGAATCCCGCCTCGTCGGCATCTGGGAGGAGCTGCTGGCCGTCGGCCCGGTCGGCATCCACGACGACTTCTTCTCGGCCGGCGGGCACTCCATCCTCGCCCTGCGCCTCATCGGGCGGATCAACCGGGAGTTCGGCGAACGCCTCGGCGTGCAGGCCGTCATGGAGCACCCGACGGTGGCCCGGCAGGCCGGCCTGCTGCGGGGCCGTCACCGGGGCGCGGCCACCGACCCGGTGGTGCGCATCCAGCCGGACGGGGACCGCGACCCGCTCTTCCTCGTCCACCCGATCGGCGGGCACGTCTTCTGCTACCGCGCGCTCGCCGGCGCTCTGGGCCGGGAACGGCCCGTCTACGGGATGACGGCGCCGGGACTCGCGCCCGCGGCCCCCGCGGCCCCCGTGGCCGAGGAAGCCGCCGAGGAAGCCGCCGAAGAAGCCACCGAGGAAGCCGCCTCCGTCGAGGAGCTCGCCGCAGCCCACGTCGCGGCCCTGCGCCGGATCCGCCCCGCCGGGCCCTACCACCTGGCCGGCTGGTCCTTCGGCGGACTGCTCGCCTACGAGATGGCCGCCCAACTGCACGCGGCGGGCGAGGAGGTGGCCACGCTCACCCTGCTGGACACCGCCTACCCCGAGCCCGACCGGGCGCCCTATGACGAACACGCCTTCCTGGAGTGGTTCCACGAGGACCTGGCCCGCTCCGCCGGAACCGACCCGGAGGAAGGCGACCGGGCGGCCCTGCGCGCCGCACTGAGCGCGCAGGAGACCGCCGCCGGCCGGATCGCGGCGCTCGCCGAGCACGTGGCGCGGGCGGGCACCGCGCCCGGCGTGGACGCGGCCGACCTGGCCCGCCACTACGCGGTGTTCCGTACCGGCCAGATCGCCGCCGCCCGCTACCGGCCTCCCGTCAGCCACTTCCCCGTCCACTTCCACCAGAGCGCCACCGGCGCCGCCGCGCGCGCCGCCGACCGGTGGGCCGCCCGGGTTCCCGACGGCTTCACCCGGTACGAGGTCCCGACCGACCACTACGGGCTGGTGCGGCTCCCGCACGCCGCCGGCGTCGCGGCAGCCGTCCGCGACGCGCTCGACGCCGCCGACGCCGGCTGACCCGCCACCCCCGAACGCCGCCCGCGGTGCACCCGCGGGCGGCCCTCCCTCCCTGCCACCACCGCACCGGACCAGACCAGAACGGAACACCACCACGTGACGAGCGAAGCCCCGGGACCCACCGCCGCGCTCAGCGGCCGCATCCGCAGCGGCCCGAGCGGACTGCTGCACGACGAGGTTCTCGCCCCGCAGTTCGGGTTCGAATCCCGCCACCTGCTGCACCACTACGTCGCCATCGAGAAGACCCTCACCGCCGAGTACGCCCGCATGGACCTCGTCACCACCGACGAGGCCCGCGACATCGCGGCCCGACTGGACACCGTGGGGGCCGGCACCCTCACCGCCGAGCCCGGTGCCAACATGTCGGACATCGCCTTCGCCCTCGAACGCCACGTCGAGGCCGGGCTGCCCCGTCCCGTCGTCCGCTGGCACGTGGACCGCAGCCGCAACGACCTCCAGGCCTGCGCCCAGGTCATGTACGGACGCGACCAGCTCACCCGCTTCGCCGACGCCCTGCTGGAACTGTGCGAGGTGACGGTCGAGCTGGCCGGGGCGACCTGTGACATGCCGATGCCCGGCTACACGCACTTCCAGGCCGCGCAGGTCATCACCCCCGGCTTCCACCTCGCCGCGGTCGCCGAGCACCTCCTGCACACCCAGCGCCGGCTGGTGCAGACCTACGACGGCATCGACGCCTGCCCGCTGGGCGCCGGCGCCATGGCCGGTCAGGAACTGCCCTGGGACCGCGACCGGATGGCCCGGCTGCTCGGCTTCTCCCGACCGCAGCCGCACGCCCTGACGGCGGTGGCCTCACGCCGCTGGAGCGCCGAACTCACCGCGGAACTCAGCCTCCTCGGCACCGCCCTCAGCCGGTTCACCACCGACCTGCTGACCTGGGGCAGCAGCGAATACGGCTTCATCGAACTGCCCGACGAGCTGTCCGGCATCTCCTCCGCGATGCCGCAGAAGAAGAACTACCCCGTCCTGGAGCGCATCCGCGGACGTACCGCGCACCTCACCGCCTTCCACCTCGACGTGCTGCTCGGCCAGCGCAACACCCCCTTCTGCAACCTGGTCGAGGTCTCCAAGGAAGCCGGCACCCACCTGCTGGACGCCTTCGACTCGGCGCACGGTACCGTCCGCCTCCTCACCGAGGTGCTGCGCCGGCTCACCTTCCGGCCCGACGCCATGCGCGCCGTGTGCGCACGCGAGTTCCTCGGCGGGTTCAGCCTGGCCAACGCCCTCACCCTCACCGAGCAAGTCCCCTGGCGCACCGCACAGGTGATCGCCGGCAGGTACGTCGTGCTCGCCGCCGCGGCCGGCGCCGCTCCCGCACCGGGCGAACCCGGCCTGCTGACCGAGGCCGCCGCCGCACACGCAGTGGCCCTGAGCACCCCCGAGGCCCTGCTCGCCGCCGCCTTCGACGTGGACCTCGGACTGCAGCGCATGGTCTCCGCCGGTTCGGCCCGCCCCGCGTCCGTACGCGAACTGCTGCGAACCCAGCGGGAAGAGCTGGCACTGCTTCGCGCCGACTGGGTGCGGCGGGCCCGGGCCGTGCGCGCCGGAGCCGAGGAGAGGGACCGGGCGCTGTACGGAGCGGCCCGGCCGCAGCACCGCACCACGGGAACGGAGGGAACCAGCGATGCCGTCGGTGACGACGTACGCTCCGGGGACTGAGCCCGGCGCGCCCGCACCCGCCGTCGGCCACGCCTTCGGCACGTTCGGGGAACTGCTCCAGGGCGCGCTGCCGGAGCCGGACGGGGACTTCCTGGTCACCTTCCCGCTGGCCCACTGGGCCACGGCCACCTTCCACCACCGGCCCGGACAGCACGGCGTACGCGTCCACCCCCCGCACAAGGGCAAGTCCCGGCGGGTCGCCGAGGTGGTCCTCGCCTCGCTCGGCGTCGAGGGCGGCGGCCTGCTGGAGATCGGCGGCGGCCTGCCCGAGGGCAAGGGGCTGGCCAGTTCCTCCGCCGACCTGGTGGCCACCGTACGGGCCGTGGGGGCCGCCTTCGGCCGGTCCTTCGACCCGGACCGCACCGAGGCCTTCCTGCGCGGCATCGAACCGGCCGACGGAGTGATGTACGACGAGATCGTCGCCTTCCACCACCGCGAGGTGCGCCTGCGCCGCCGGCTCGGGGTCCTGCCCCCGCTCGCCGTCGTCGCCCACGACGAGGGCGGGCAGGTCGACACGGTCGCCCACAACCTGCGGGCGGGGGGCATCGGCCCGGACGAACGACGGGAGTACGCCCGGCTGCTGGACCGGCTGGCCGCCGCGATCGCCGGCGCGGACCTGGCCGAGGTCGGCGCCGTCGCCACCCGCAGCGCCGAGATGAACGCGGCGCGCAGGGTCCGCTCCGGATTCCGCGACCTGCGCGCCCTGTGCCGCGAGGTCGACGGCCTCGGGCTGGTGCTCGCCCACAGCGGCACCATGCTCGGCGTCCTCCTGGACGCGGCCGACCCGGAGCTGGCCGCCAAGACCGACCGGATCCGGACCGCCTGCGCCCCCCTCGGCGGGGAGGTCTCCGTACACCGCTCGCTCGGAGCCGGCGACCGCTGGAACCCGGCCCACGACGAGCCCGTACCGGACCCCGACGCCACTCCCGCGGCGAGCACCGCCGCCGACCGCCTTCACGAGCTGGAGACCTGACCATGCTGTTCGACACCGTCACCGACGCGATCGGCCGGACCCCCCTGGTCCGGCTCCGCCTGGGCGAGGCACGCGGGGTGGAGGTCTACGCCAAGCTGGAACTGCAGAACCTGTTCGCCATGAAGGACCGCGTCGCCCGCAACATCCTCTTCGAAGCCCGCCGGCTCGGCGTCCTCGCCCCCGGAGCCCCCGTCATCGAGAGCTCGTCCGGCACCATGGCCCTGGGCGTGGCCCTCGTCGGACGGGCGCTCGGCCACGACGTCCACATCGTCACCGACCCCCGCATCGACCCCGTCACCCTCGCCAAACTGCGCGCCCTGGGCTGCCGGGTGCACGTGGTCGAGGCGATGACCAGCCACGGCTGGCAAAGCGCCCGCCTGGAACGGCTGGCGGAGCTGATGCGCGAACTGCCCGGCGCGTTCTGGCCGCAGCAGTACACCAACCCCGACAACCCCGGTGCCTACCGCGGCCTGGCCGACGAACTCGTCGCAGACCTGGGCGAGTTCCACACCCTGGTAGCAGCGGTCGGCAGCGGCGGCTCGCTGTGCGGCACCGCCCGCGCCGTCAAGGAGACCCTGCCGGGGCTGCGGGTGGTCGGCGTCGACTGCGTCGGCAGCGCCCTCTTCGGCCAGCCCGACGTACCGCAGCGCCTGCAGAGCGGACTGGGCAACAGCCTGCTGCCCGCGAACCTCGACCGCCCGCTCGTCGACGAGGTGCACTGGCTCAACGACCACGAGGCCTTCGCCGCCGCATGGGACCTCGCCCGCGAGCAGCAGATCTTCGGCGGCAACACCTCCGGTTCCGTCTACCGGGTGCTGGGCGACCTCGCGGAGCGCGCCGAACCGGGCACCCGCATCGTCGGCATCCTGCCCGACCGGGGCGACCGCTACGCCGACACCGTGTACGACGAGGCGCACTGGGCCGCCCACGCCCTCGCGCAGGTGCCGCGCGCCACCCGGCCGGCCGCCGTCCCCGCCGGGCAGGTCGCCCGCACCTGGTCGCGCAGCGACTACGATGCGCCCGCGGACATCCGGCGCCACCTGCTGTTCGTGGAGTCCAACACCACCGGCACCGGCATGCTGGCCCTGGACCTCGCCCGGGACCTGGGCTGCGCACCCGTCCTGCTGACCGGCGACCCGGACCGCTACCGGGGGCTGGAGGCCACCGGCGCCGAGGTGGTGCGCTGCGACACCAACTCCGCGCCCGCGCTGCGCGCCGCGATCCAGGAGCGCTTCCGGCGCGAGGAGATCGCCGGCATCACCACCACCAGCGACTTCTACGTGCCCGCCGTGGCGGGCCTGGCCCGCTGGCTCGGCCTGCCCGGCAACCCGCAGGAGGCGATGGCCGTCTGCCGCGACAAGTCGGCCCTGCGCGCCACGCTGGGCACCGCCGGTGTGCGCCAGCCGCGGTACGCGATCGTCCGGGACCCGGCGCGGATCGCCGACGCCGTGGCCCGCACCGGACTGCCCTGCGTGGTCAAGCCCGCCGACGACTCCGGCTCCAACGACGTCCTGCTCTGTACCGACGAAGCCGCCGCCGCCGCCCAGGCCGCCCGCATCCTCGCCGTCACCACCAACGTCCGGGGCATGCCGACCGCGGGCACCGTACTCGTCGAGGAGTACCTCGACGGGCCGGAGTACAGCGTGGAGATGTTCACCTGGGACGGGCGCACCGAGTGCGTGGGCATCACGGCCAAGTCCGTCACCGGCAGCCCGCACTTCGTGGAGCACCGCCACCTGTTCCCCGCCCCGCTCCCGGCCGGGGTGGCGCAGCAGATCACCGAGACGGTGACCGCGGCCCTCGAAGCGGCCGGTGTCCGCCTCGGCGCCACCCACACCGAGGTGAAACTGACCCCCGAAGGGCCCGCCGTCATCGAGATCAACCCGCGCCTGGCCGGCGGGATGATCCCGGAACTGGTACGGCTCGCCACCGGGACACGGCTGCTGGAGCAGCAGCTGCGGGTGGCCGTCGGACTTCCGCCCGAGCTGAAAGCCGCCCACGAGGGGCACGCAGGCATCCAGTTCCTGCTCGCCGACACCGACGGGGTCCTCGAGGCCGTCGAGGGTGCCGGGGCGGCGGCCCGGACCGAGGGCATCGAGGCCGTCACGGTCACCGCCGCCCCCGGAACTCCCGTACGGCGCGCACGGAGCGCCGCCGACCGGCTCGGGTACCTCATCGCGAGCCACCGCGAGCCGCAGCGGGTCACCGAAGCCCTCGATGCCGCCCGGAGCCTGCTGCGGCTCTCCGTGGGCCCCGCGCCCCGTAGTTGACGAACCCCTTCCTTCCTTTCCGTTCCCTTCCACACACCGAGGTGACCTCCCATGAGCAACCCCTTCGAGAACGACCAGGCCTCCTACACCGTCCTTCGCAACGAGCAGCTCCAGCACTCCCTGTGGCCGGCCGCCCAGCCCGTGCCCGCGGGCTGGACCCTGGTGCACGGGCCCGACGGGCGCCAGAACTGCCTGGACTACGTCGAGCGGAACTGGACCGACATGCGACCGGCCTCGCTGGTGGCCGCCCTGGCCGGGAACGCCCCCCGGTGACCGCCCACGAAACGACTCTGTGCACCCTGTTCGCCGAGGTCCTGGGCCTGCCCGAGGTCCACCCCGGGCAGAGCTTCACCGGCCTCGGGGGCGACAGCATCCAGGCCATCCAGGTCGTCAGCCGGGCGCGCCTCGCGGGGCTGGTGGTCACCACCCGCGAGGTGCTGCGCAGCGAGAGCGTCAGCGCCCTCGCCGCCGCGGCCCGTACGGACGACCGGGCCCACGGCCGGTCCGGGCCGACGGCGCCGCCGCGCCGCTTCGGCCCCCTCGCCGCCACACCGATCATGGAGTGGCTCGGCGAGGTGGACGGCCCCGTCGACAGCTACAACCAGTCGCTCGTGGTCCGTACGCCTGCGGGCTTCGACGCCGCGGCGGCCGAACGTCTCGTACAGGCCCTGCTCGACACCCACGACGTCCTGCGGCTGCGGCTGCCCGGGGGGCTCGCGGCGCCCGTCCCGGCGGCCGAGATCCCCGAACCCGGGACGGTGGCCGCCGCGGGGCTCGTGGAGCGGGTGGACGCCCGCACCGCCACCGACGAGGAACTGCCCGCCCTCATGGGCCGGCGCATGGAGGCCGCGCGGGCGCTGCTCTCGCCCCGGGACGGGACCATGCTGCGGGCCGTACTGCTCGACCGCGGTGCCGACCGGCAGGGACGCCTCGCCCTCATCGTCCACCACCTGGCCGTCGACGGGGTGTCCTGGCGCATCCTCCAGGACGACCTGCGCACCTGCTGGGCCGCCCTGGCCTCGGGCGCCGCCCCCGAACCCGACCCGGTTCACACCCCGTTCGCGCACTGGGCGGAGCTGCTGCGCGCCGACGCGACCTCGGGCCGCCGGATGGGCGAGGCCACCCGCTGGTACGACGTCCTGGGCCCGGCCCCCGCCCCGCTCGCCGGCGTGCGCCCACCCGGCCCCCTCGACCCGGAGACCGCACGGAACACCCATGTGCTCACCCTGCCGCCGGAGTTCACCGGCCCCCTGCTGACGGCCGTCCCCGGCCTGGTCAACGGCACCGTCAACGACGTCCTGCTCACCGGCCTGGCCCTGGCGGTGCTGAACTGGCGCCGCGACGGCGACGGCGAGGGCGGCGGCGACGGCCCGTCCGGCGAGGACCCCGCCGGCGGCCGGGTCCTGGTCGACGTCGAGGGGCACGGCCGGGAGGACGTGGTCGACGGCCTGGACCTGTCCCGTACCGTCGGCTGGTTCACCACCGTCTACCCGGTCCGCCTCGACCTGGGACCGACCGACCCGGCCGACGCCCGCGCCGGCGGGCCGGCACTCGGCGCCGCCCTGCGCCTGGTCAAGGAAGACCTGCGCGCCGTCCCGGACAAGGGAATCGGCTTCGGGCTGCTGCGCCACCTCAACTCCCGGACCGGCCCGGGCCTCGCCCGGCGCGGGATCCCCGAGATCGGCTTCAACTACCTCGGCCGGTTCCCGATGGGGGACGACGGGGACTGGTCCGCCGCCCCCGGGCACGCCTTCGCCCTGGACGACGCGGACGAGGGTCTGCCGATGGCCCATGCCGTGGAGGTCAACGCGGCCGCCCACGAAGGGCCCGGGGGACTGACCCTCAGCGCCACGTGGACCTGGGCCGGCAACGCCTATCCGGGAACCCGGGTCCGCGCCCTCGCCGAGGAGTGGTTCGCCGTGCTGCGCGCGCTCGCCCGGTACACGGGCCGGCCCGGGGCGGCCGCACTGACCCCGTCCGACGTGTCGCTGGCCGACATCAGCCAGGCGGACCTCGACTCCTTCGAATCCCAGCTCGGAGAACTGCTGTGATCCCTCTGTCCCACGCCCAGCAGCGGCTGTGGTTCCTCGGCCGCGACGGCGATGACGGCGCGCAGTACAGCATCCCCGTCGGGCTGAGGCTGCGCGGCACGCTCGACCGCTCGGCGCTGCGCGGCGCCCTGGCCGACGTCACCGACCGGCACGAGGCCCTGCGCACCCTCTTCCCGGACGAAGGGGGCCGCCCCCGGCAGGAGGTCCTCGCCACCGGCGCCGCCGCACCGGACCTGGCCGTCGTCCTGTGCGCCCACGAGGAGCGCGAGCGGCTCGTCGCCGCCGCCGCCCGGCGGCCGTTCGACCTCGCCGCGGAAATCCCCCTGCGCGCGCACCTGTTCGCGCACGGGAGCGAGGACCACTACCTGCTGCTCGTCCTGCACCACATCGCCGGGGACGGCCGGTCCATGGACCTCCTGGTCCGGGACCTCGCCGCCGCCTACACCGCCCGGGTCCGCCACGAGGACCCGAACTGGCCCGAACTGACGCTCCACTACCCCGACTTCGCGATCTGGCAGCGCGAGCTGCTGGGGGACCCCGCTGATCCGGCGTCCCTCCACGCCCGGCAGCTCGCCCACTGGACCCGCGCCCTGGCCGGGCTGCCCGAGGAGCTGGAGCTGCCGGCCGACCGGCCGCGGCCGCCCGTCGCCTCCCACCGCGGAGCACTGGTGACGGCGCGCCTCGACCCCGCCCTGCACACCGCGCTCGCGGACCTCGCCCAGGCCCGGCGGGCGACGCCGTTCATGGCGGTGCAGTCCGCCTTCGCCGCCCTGCTCACCCGGCTCGGGGCGGGCACCGACCTCCCGCTGGGCTGCCCCGTCGACGGGCGGGACGACGAGGCCCTGCACGATGTCATCGGCCTCTTCGTGCACACCCTCGTCGTCCGCGCCGACACCTCCGGCGACCCGGCCTTCGAAGAACTTCTCGACCGGGTGCGCGACGCGGTCCTGGACGCCCACGTCCACCAGGACGTCCCCTTCGAATCCCTGGTCGAACGGCTCAACCCGGCCCGCTCCCCGTCCCGGCACCCGCTGTTCCAGGTCGCCGTCGCCGGACAGCGCGGCGAAGGCCCCGCCCCCGAACTGCCCGGCCTCGTCACGGAGGTGGAGGCGGTCCGCACCGGTACCGCCAAGTTCGACCTGACCCTGGAGGTGGACGAGCGCCGCGACCCCGTCACCGGCGCCCCGGCCGGGATCGGCCTGTCCCTGGAATACGCGGACGACCTGTTCGACGGGGCCACCGCGCAGGCACTGCTCGACCGGCTGGTACGGCTGACCGCCGAGGCCGTCCGCGACCCCGCCGCCCCCCTCGCCGCCCTGGACGTCCTCGCCCCCGGGGAGCGCGCCGAGCTGCTGGAGGGCCGCGCGGGCCGCCCCGCGCGCCCGCAGGACTCCCGCGCGACCGTGCACGCGCTGTTCGCGGAGCGGGCCGCGGAGCACCCCGGCCGCACCGCCGTGGTCTGCGCCGACCGCGAGGGCACGTACGGGGAACTCGACCTGCTCTCCGACGCGGTCGCCGACGGCCTGGAGGACCTCGGAGTGCGCTCCGGCGATACCGTCGCCGTGCTGATGGAGCGCTCCGTCGAGCTGATCGCCGCCTGCCTCGGCGTGCTCAAGGCCGGCGCCGCCTACCTGCCGCTGGACGCGCGGGCCCCGCGGGCGCGGTCCGCCGCCGTCGTGGCCGGCGCCGGCGCCGCCGTACTGGTCACGGACTCCCCGCAGTCCGACGGCGCACTCCGCGAAACCCTCGGTGCCGGACGTGTGCTGCGGCCCGGACCGGGTACGGGGGCCGCGCGCACCACGGTCCGCGGCCCCGGGCACGCCGACGCCCTGGCCTACGTGATGTACACCTCCGGTTCCACCGGCACCCCCAAGGGGGTCACCGTCCCGCACCGTGAGGTCGTCGCCCTCGCCCGGGACAGCCGCTGGCGCGGCGGGGCCCACGAGCGGGTGCTGTTCCGCTCCCCGCACGCCTTCGACGCCTCCACCTACGAGTTGTGGGTGCCGCTGCTGAACGGCGGCGTCGTGGTGGTGGCCCCGCCCGGGGACCTGGACGTCGCGGAACTCGCCCGCCTGATCGCCGACCGGAAGGTCACCGGCACCTTCCTGACGGCCACCCTCTTCAACGTACTGGCCGACGCGCACCTGCCGGAACTGGCCTCCCTGCGCGAGGTGATGACGGGAGGCGAGGCCGCCTCGCCGCCCATGGTCCGCCGGGTCCGCGAGGCCTGTCCGGACACCACCGTCACCAATGCGTACGGGCCGACGGAGACCACCACCTTCTCGGCGGTCTTCCCCCTCGCGCCCGGCCGTCCCGTCCCCGACGGCCGGATCCCCATCGGCCGGCCCCTGGACGGCACCCGGCTGTACGTCCTCGACGACCGGCTCGCCCCGGTCCCCCCGGGGGTTCCCGGCGAGCTGTACATCGCCGGCAGCGGTCTGGCGCAGGGTTACCTGAACCGCCCCGGCCTCACCGCGGAACGCTTCGTGGCCTGCCCGTACGGGCCCGCGGGGGAGCGGATGTACCGCACCGGCGACCGGGCCCGGTGGAACGCGGGCGGTCAGGTGGAGTACCTCGGCCGGGCCGACCGCCAGGTCAAGATCCGCGGCCTGCGCATCGAACCCGGCGAGATCGAGAACGTGCTCGCCGCGCACCCCGCGGTGGGACAGGCCGCCGTCACCGTGGTGACCGGCCCCGCCGGCCCCGCGCTCGCCGGATACGCCGTGCCGGCCGACGGCGCCGAGGCCCCGAGCGCGGCCGCCCTGCGCGACCACCTCGCCGCGGCCCTGCCCGACTACATGGTTCCGCATTCGCTCACGCTGCTGGACCGCTTCCCCGTGACACCCAACGGCAAGATCGACACGGCGGCCCTGCCCGCCCCCGCCCCGGCCGCCGCCGACCGGGCCCACGTGGCCCCGCGGAACGGCACCGAGCGCGCCCTGTGCGCCGTCTGGGAGGCTGTCCTCGGCCATGAGCGGGTCGGCGTCCGTGACAACTTCTTCGACCTCGGCGGCCATTCGCTGCTCGCCACCCGTCTCCTCGCCGAGGTGCGCTCGGCTCTCGGCTCGACCGTGGGCATCCGTGCCTTCTTCGCCGCGCCGACGGTGGAGCAGCTCGCCGTGGCGCTGACCGAGAGCCCGGAGCAGGACGTGCCCGCCGACGAACCGGCGGTGGTCCGCCGCCCCCGCCGCCCCCGGCCGGCCTGACCCGCCTGCCGGCCCGCCCGCCTGCCCGCCTGCCGGCCTGCCCGCCTGCCGGCCTGACCCGCCGGTCCGCCGCACCCGCCGGGCCCGAACCGCCCCCCGACCCACCCCGCACCACCGGAGGTAACCGCCGTGAACCACCCGCCGACCGAGCCGTCACCCGACTCCGTCCGGTCCCGCGTCGAGGACGTGCTGCCCCTGTCACCGCTCCAGGACGGCATCCTCTTCCACTCCCTCTTCGACGAGAGCGAACGCGACGTCTACGTGGCCCAGTTGCTGCTGGACCTCAGCGGCCCCCTCGACGCCCGCCGGCTGCGGGACGCCGCCGACGGCGTCCTCGCCCGGCACGCCAACCTCCGCGCCGGCTTCCTGCGCCGCGCCTCCGGCGACCCCGCACAGGTCGTGCAGCGCGACGTACGCGCCCCCTGGCGGGAGGAGGACCTCTCCGCCCTCGACGGTCCCGCCCTGCGGCGTGCCCTCGACACGCTGCTCGCCGAGGACCGGGCCCGCCGCTTCGACCTCGCCCGGCCGCCGCTGCTGCGCTTCACCCTCATCCGCACCGGGCCGCACAGCCACCGGCTGCTGCTCACCTACCACCACATCCTGATGGACGGCTGGTCCTGGCCCGTCCTGGTCCGGGAACTCCTCGCCGCCCACGACGCCCGCCCCGACGGCAGCGGGCCCGCGCCCGTCACCCCGTACTCCTCCTTCCTGCGCTGGCTCGGCACCCGCGACACGGCGGCCGCCCGGGACGCCTGGAGCCGGTCGCTGGCCGGCCTCGCCGGCGGCAGCAGGACGGCGCCGGTGTCCGTACCCCCGGGCGCGGTGCTCCCGGACCGGGTCGAGACCGAGCTCGCCCGGGCCACCACCGACCGGCTCACCGAGCTGGCCCGTGCCCACCGGCTGACGCCCGGTACCGTGCTGCAAGGCGCGTGGGCCCTGCTGCTCGGCCAGCAACTGCGCTCCGAGGACGTGGTGTTCGGCGCCATCGTCAGCGGCCGCTCCCCGGAGCTGCCCGGTGTCGCCGACATCGTGGGGCTGTGCATCAACACCGTTCCGGTGCGGGTGCGGATCGATCGCGCCGAGCCCCTCGTGGAGCTCTTCGGCCGGCTCCAGGAGGAGCAGGCCGCGCTGATCGAGCACCACCACCTCAGCCTCGTGGAGGTCCAGCGCCTCGCCGGCGCCGGGGAACTCTTCGACTCCTGCGTCGCGTTCCAGAACTACCCCGTCGACGCCGACGGGCTCGCCGCACTCTCCGGCGGTGACCTCCGCGTCACCGGCGTGGACCCGCACGACGCCGCCCACTACCCGCTCACCCTGACCGCCGTCCCCGGCACCCGGCTGCGCCTCCAGATCGACTACCGCCCCGACGTCTTCGGCGCGGACCAGGCCCGGGCCGTGCTCGACCGGCTGGTCCGCCTCCTGGAAGCGGTGGTGGAGGACCCCCGGCTGCCCGTCGGCGCGCTGGACCTGCTCTCCGCCGCCGAACGGCACCGGGTGCTGGTGGAGTGGAACGACACCGCCTGCGACGAGGACTACGCCGAGGTGGTCGAGCGGGTACGGGAGCAGGCGGCGCTGACCCCGGCCGCGACGGCCGTCACCGACGACCGCGGCCGGGAGATCGGCTACGCGGGGCTGATCGCCCGCACCGACACGCTCAGCCTGCGGCTGCTCGAAGCCGGCGTGGGCGCCGGAGACCTCGTCGCGGTGCTCAGCGAACCCACCGCCGCCGTCCCGGTCGCCCTGCTCGGCATCCTGGGGGCGGGCGCCGCCTACGTGCCGCTCGACCCCGAAGGGCCCGTCGCCCGTACCGCCGACCTGCTCGGCGCGGGCGGGATCGGCTGGCTGCTGGCCGCCCCCGCCCAGCAGGAGCGGGCCCGGGAGATCGCCGACGCGTGCGGGGGAGCCGTCCGCGTCCTGGCCCTCGCGGACACGGGCGACACGGCCCCGGCGTCGCGCGCCCCCCTCGCCGGCGGACCCGACGCACTGGCGTACGTCTGCTTCACCTCCGGCTCCACCGGCAAGCCCAAGGGCGCCATGGTGCACCGGCGGGGCATGAACAACCACCTGCTGAGCAAGCTGGACGACCTCGAACTGACCACCGGTGACCGGGTGGTGATGAACGCCCCGCTCACCTTCGACATCTCCGTCTGGCAGATGCTCGCGCCGCTGATCACCGGCGGCCGGGTGCACCTCGTCAGCCGGGACACGGCCCGCGACCCGGCCGTGCTCTTCGCCGACGCTGCGCGCCGCGGCATCACCGTGCTGGAGACGGTGCCCTCCTTCGTCCGCGCCGCCGTGGACCTGTGGGACACCGGCGCCGTCCCGCCCGCGCTCCCCGAGCTGCGCTGGTTCATCGTCAACGGTGAAGTCCTGCCCCCGGAACTGTGCGAGCGCTGGTACGCCCGCTACCCGGACGCGGCGATCATCAACGCCTACGGCCTCACCGAGTGCTCCGACGACAACACCCACGCCTTCATCGGCCACGACGTGGGCGCCCTGCTCGAACAAGGGCGGCTGCCCGTCGGCCGCCCGCTGCGCAACAACCGCCTGTACGTCCTCGACCAGGGCCTCGCCCCGGTACCGCCGGGGGTGCCCGGTGAACTGTTCATCGCGGGAACGGGCGTGGGCCCCGGTTACCTGCGCGACCCCCGCCGCACCAGCGAGCGCTACGTCCCCGACCCGTTCGCCGCCGAGCCGGGCAGCCGGATGTACCGCACCGGCGACCTGGCCCGGCTCCGCGCGGACGGCCAGCTCGACTTCCTCGGCCGCCAGGACCACCAGGTCAAGATCCGCGGCAACCGCATCGAGCTCGGCGAGGTGGAGACGGCCCTGCGCGCCGTGCCGGGCGTCAGCGAGGCCGTGGTCGCCGTCGACCGCGACCAGGCCGGGCAGCAGCGGCTGATCGCCTACTACACCGGCTCGCCCGCTCCCGAGGAGGTGCGCTCCGCCCTCGGTCTGGCCCTGCCGAACTACATGGTCCCCGCCATGTTCCTGGCCCTGCCCGCGTTCCCGCTCACCACCAACGGCAAGCTCGACCGCAAGGCCCTGCCGGACCCCGCCACCGTGGCGCGTCCCGCCGGCCGCGCCCCGGAGACCCCGGCCGAGCAGACGCTCTGCACGATCTTCGCCGAGGTGCTGGGCCTGCCCGGCGCCGGCCCGGACGACGACTTCTTCGCGCACGGGGGGCACTCCCTGCTCGCCACCCGGCTCATGGGCCGCGTCCGCAGCGAGTGCGGCGCCCGGCTGACCATCCGGGACCTCTTCGAAACCCCGACCCCCGCCGGGCTGGCAGCCCGCCTCGCCGCCGCAGGGGCGGTCGCCGCGGACGGCCCGGGCCGGCCCGCCCGTCCGGTGCTGCGCCCGCGCGCCCGGGACCACGCCTGACCGGCCGTCCCCACCGCGCCCCGCCCGCCCGACACCACCGCGCCCCACCGCGCGCCGCCCGACCGCCCGCCCACGCCGGGGCCCCTGCGGCCCCGGCCGCGAGCCCCGTACCGACCTGGAGACACCATGACCCGGACCGAGACCCCCGTACCGCTGCGGATCGCGCGGCAGGCGGACCTCACCCCCGACGCGATCGCGGCACGCGGGCCGGAAGGCGAGCTGACGTACCGCCTGCTCGACCGCCGCGCCCGTGCCCTGGCCCGGGAGCTCCGGGCCGCCGGCGCGGGCCCGGAGGACACGGTGCTGCTCGGGGTGCGCCGGGGCCTGCACTGGGCGGTCGGCGTCCTCGGGATCTGGTATGCCGGCGCGGCGCTGCTGCCGGTGGACCTGGACACCCCCGACGAGAGGCTCCGTACGCTGACGGACGCCGCCGGCACCCGGTACGCGGTCGCCCCCGGCCACCTGGCGGCGGCCGACCTGCAACGGCGCTGCGGACGCGAGCTGTTCTGGGCCGGCACGGACGGACGGCCGCAGGAGGAGGCCGGCCGGGAGGCGCTGCCCGAGCCGGCGGCCTGCGACCCCGACTCGCTCGCCTACGTGCTCTTCACGTCGGGTTCGACCGGCCGGCCCAAACCCGTGGCCGTCGCCCACCGGTCACTCGCCGCCCAGAGCGCCGTCCTGGCGGAGCGCTACGCGCTGACCCGGGCGGACCGGGTGCTGCAGTTCGCGGCGCCCGCCTTCGACGTGGCCCTGGAGGAAGCCCTGCCCACCTGGTGCACGGGGGGCGCGGCCGTCTTCGTGGAGGACAACGTCCTGTCGCCGGCCGAGCTCGAACCCTTCCTGGCCGAGCGGGGGGTGAGCGTGGTGAACCTGCCCACACCGTACTGGGCGCAGTGGGCGAAGGACGTGGAGCGCCGGCCCCGGCAACTGCCCGCAGACCTGCGCCGGGTGGTCATCGGCAGCGACGCCGGACGCACCGCCGACCTCAAGCGCTGGGCCGCCGCGGGCGGCCCGCCCGTGGTCAGCTGCTACGGCCTGACCGAGTCCACGATCACCGCCACCTCCTACGAGGCGGGCCCGGCGGAACTGCTCGCCCTCACCGGCGACGAGGTCATCCCGCTGGGCACCCCGCTCCCGGGCGTGCGGGCGTACGTCCTCGACGAGGCGCTGACCGAGGCGCCGGCCGGGGCGGCGGGCGAGCTGTACCTCGCCGGCGACTGCCTGGCCCGCGGCTACCACGGCAGGCCGGCGCCGACCTCGGAACGCTTCGTCGCGGACCCCTTCGGTAGGCGGCCGGGCGAGCGGATGTACCGCACCGGCGACCGGGTCCGGCGCACCGCGGACGGCACGCTGGAGTTCCTGGGGCGCGCGGACGACCAGGTCAAGATCCGCGGCTTCCGGGTGGAGCTCAAGGAGGTCGAGGCCGCCGTCGCCGCCCACCCCGACGTCCTGGACGTGGTCGCCCGCGCGGTGCGCGACCGCGGCGAACCCCAGGTCGCGGCCTACGTGGTGACGGTGCCCGGCAGCACGCTGGACGGGCGGGGACTGCGCGGCCACCTCGCCCGCCGGGTGCCCGGTCATCTGGTTCCGGCCCATATCGTGATCCTGGCGGAACTGCCCCGTACTCCGGGCGGCAAGCTCGATCCGCGCGCCCTGCCCGCCCTGCCCTCCCCGGCCGCCGCCACCGTGTCCCGCTGACGCGGCTCCCCCGCACCCCTCCCCGGAAAGGGAACCTCCAGATGTCCGTCCCCGCAGCGGAACCGGCGTCCGCGCCCGTGTCCCCGCCGAGCCCCGCAGCCGAGCCGGCCGCCCTCGTCCGCACACGACGGCGCGACTTCCGCCTCTTCATGTCCTCCCACATATGCAACGAGCTGGGCAACAGCATCACTTACGTCGCCCTGCCGCTGATGGCGGTCCTCACCCTGCACGCCTCGGCGATGGAGGTCGGCCTGCTGGCAGCGGCCGAACAGGCGGCCTTCCTGCTGCTCGGGCTGCCCGCGGGCGCGTGGGTCGACCGGATGCGCCGCCGCAGCGTGATGATCGCGGCCGACCTGGCCCGCACCGTCCTGCTGACCGGCCTGCCGCTCGCGTACCTGTCCGGCCTGCACTCCATGCCGCTGCTGTACGCGGTGGCCCTGCTGCTGGGGTGCGCCCGGCTGTTCGGCGACGTGGCCGACCAGAGCTACCTGCCGACCCTGGTGGGGGAGTCCACCCTGATCGGCGGCAACTCCAAGCTGGAAACGGTGCGTTCGGCCGCCGAGTTCAGCGGGCCCGGCGTCGCGGGCTTCCTCGTCCAGCTGTTCGGCCCGGCCGGCACCCTCGCCGGACAAGCCGCCACCTCACTGGCTTCCGTCGTCCTCCTGGGACGGATCCGCGCCCGGGAGGAGCGGCCCGCCCCCGCCGGGCGCCGCCACCTGCTCCGTGACATCCGCGAGGGCCTCGGCTACGTACTGGGACACCGGGTCCTGCGGCTCATCGCCCTGAACACGGCCTCGGTGAACCTGTTCCTGAGCGGGGTCATGGCGGTCGAGGTCCTCTTCCTGACCCGGACGGTGGGGCTGGCGCCCGCGGCGGTCGGCTGGGTGCTGACCACGGCCACGGTCGGCTCGCTGCTCGCCGCGGTCGCCACGGAACGCCTGACGCGCGCCGTGGGAGCGGCCCGGCTGACCTGGCTGTCGCTGCTGGTCACGATGCCGTTCGGGCTCCTCCTGCCGTTGGCCGGGAACGGCTGGCGCCTCGCGCTGTTCGTGCTGGGATCGCTCGTCCAGTCGGCCGGGGTGACCGTGTACAACATCTGCCAGGTGGCCTACCGGCAGACCGTGTGCCCGCCGCACCTGCTCGGGCGCATGACGGCCACCATGCGTTTCCTGGTGTGGGGCGTCCTGCCGGTCAGCGGTGTGCTCGCCGGCGTCCTCGGCGAGGTGTTCGGCGTGCGGGCCGCGCTGTGGCTCTTCACCGCGGCGCTGTCCGCGGCTCCCCTGGTCCTGGTGTGCTCGCCGCTGCGCCGGATGCGGGAGTTCGAGGAGCAGCCCGCCGTCCCGGCCGAGGCCGCCGCTCAGTAGCCGTAGCCGAGCTGGAACGCCAGGTGGGTGAGCTGGGTGCGGTTGACGGCCCCGGTCTTGCTGCGCAGCCGGCGCAGGTAGGTGTCGACGGTGTGCGGGCTGAGCCCCATCCGGCGGGCGATGATCCGGTACGTGTCGCCCTGCGCGAGGTGGGCGAGGACCTCCCGCTCGCGCGGGGTGAGGGCGACGCTGTTCACAGCGGTGTCGTGCACGGGGTACTCCTCGGGTTGTCCGGGTGCGTGGTGACGGGGCGCAGGTGCGGCCGTGTTCCGTAGGAACAGACTTTCGTCTTGTTTATCCTGGGGCCAGGGGACGGGCACCTCACCAACATGCCTGGCAGCAAAGCGACCCGGGGTAAAAAGTGCAAAATGGGGCAAACGTGGATTCCGACCTGGTGCCTGATCTGGAGGACGCCGACCTGGACGTCTACGGATGGGTGCTCGAACACCGGAGCCTCGAAGTGGACGCCGTCGCCTCCGCGACCGGCCGCGATCCGGAGGAGGTCCGCCGCAGCACCCAACGGCTGCGCCGGGCGCACCTGCTCCACATCGGCCCCGACGACACCTCGGTGGCCTTCGCGGTCGCGCCCGACACCGCCGCCTCCCAGCTCGTCGCCCCGCTGGAGGTGCAGATCCGCGAGCGCGAGCGGATGATCAGCGGCATCCGCGCGGAACTCGGCCGCTTCGAACCGCACTACCTCCAGCGCCGCACCGCGGGCGAGTCCCTGGAGGTCCTGGAGAACCTGCAGGACGTACGCGGCGCCCTCAACCGCGCCTCGGACGCCTGTGTCAGGGAGATGCTGACCTCGCAGCCGGGCGGCGGCAGCCGGGTGCCGGAGGCCATGCAGGAGGCCCTGCGCCGTGACGAGGCCATGCTGAAACGCGGCATATCCATCCGTAGCCTCTACCACCACACCGCGCGCTTCAACGGCCCCAGCCAGGCCTATGTCGCGGCGGCCTCGGCCCTGGGTGCGGAGTACCGCACCGCCCACGAGCTGTTCGGCCGCCTGATCGTCTTCGACCGCGAACTGGCCTTCATTCCGGCCCAGGACGGCAGTTGGGGGGCAGTGGTCATCCGTGAACCCTCCACCGTGGCCTACCTCTGCTCCATCTTCGAGCAGACCTGGGACCTGGCCACGCCGTTCTCCAACGCGGCCGGCCAGGGGCTGGAGGAAGTGGCTCGAGAGATCCACGAGACGATCATCAAACTCCTCGGTGCGGGGCTCAAGGACGAGGCCATCGCCAGGAGGCTGGGGATGTCCCTGCGTACGGCGCGCCGTCACATCGCCGACATCATGGAGGAGCTGGGCGCCGGCAGCCGCTTCCAGGCGGGGGTCGCCGCAGCCATGCGCGGACTGCTCGGCGCCGACCCCGGCCTCGCCGCCGCCGAAGCCGACCCTGGCCTCGCCGCCGCCGACGTGCCCGAGGAGTGAACTGCCGCCGCCGGCCCCCCGTTCCTGTCGCGCGAATCCGGGAACGGGTACACGTGTCTGGTGCCGGCGCGGCCCCGTGCCGGATGCTTCCCCGATGAGAGCCGTGAGCTGACGGTCCGTCGCCCGCGCGCCCGTGCCGGGAACGCCGACGCCGAAGCCGCGGCCGATCGGCGCAAGTCAAGGGGGCGGGGCACATGGACATGCCGGACGACGGATCCGCGGTGTGCGGGACGGGGCTTCGTCCCGTGGAGGAGCCGGCGGCGCTGCACCTGCGGGAGCTGGGCCTCTTCCTGTCGGTCCACCTCGGACGCGCCCCCGGCATCCTGTGGCCCGAGTACGACCACCCCGCCCTCGTCGAAGGACCGGGGGCCTGCGAGCCGGAACTGGCCGACAGCCAGCTCGGTCTCCTGACGGCCCAACTGGGTTGCCTGACCGGGCTTTCGGCCCGCACCCTCGCCGTGGACACCGCCGACGGCGGCGAGGGCGCCGCCCGAGCGGTCCGGCCCGGAGACGGCGGCGGCGACCACCTGCTGGTCCACCAGATCGCGGGCGCCGGGACCTGGCGGCTCTCCCGTACGCGGACCGCGGCGGCCACCGAACCGGGCCCCACGTCGTTCGCGTGCCGCCTGCGCCCCGGTGAGGTGCTGTACGTCCCGGCGCACTGGTCGCGCCGGGCCGAGTTCACCGCGGGTGCCCGCTACGCCGTGACGCGTCTGCGGGCCCCGACGGGCTGAGCGACGTACGGGAAGGGGCCGCCTCGACGAGGCGGCCCCTTCCCGTACGTCCTGCACCCGCTGGTCGGGCGGGTGCGGGCGTCAGCCGCCCCAGGAGCTGTCGGTGGGGGTCTTGCCCCGCTCCGTACCCGAGTTGGTGGTGCTCCGCACGATCACGGGGCGCGGGGCGGGGGCGTGGACCTCCGCCGTGGCCGCCGGGGCGTCCGGGCCGGTGTCGGCCGAGGCCGCGCCGGCCGGCACCAGCAGGGCGGCAACCGTGACGGACACGGTGAGAAGGTAGCGCTTCAGCATGGGTTCCCCCCAGGAAGATGGTCTGGTGGTGACGCGGTCCGCCTCGTGGGGGAACCGCGCCGGTCGTTGTCCTGCGAAACCAACTCTGCCGTCCGCGAGCACCCGTGGAGTGCCACCCGAGCGTTCATCAAGCTGCCTGGCGTTAAGGTGAGGGGCGGCAAATCACCCTCAAACCATACGAACCGCTCAGTGGCTCGACGCCGGAACCGGTACCTGAACCGCACCCTCGGCGCGGCCCCCGGCCTGATCCCATTGGGGCATGGCCGGATCCGGTATGTCCAGTTGGCGCCATACCCGCAGCACCAGTGGCGCGAGCGTGACACCCAGGTAGACGGCCCCCGTCGCCACCAGGGACCAGGTCAGCCCCCAGCGGTCCAGCAGGACCCCCGCACCGAGCATGCCGAGCGGTGTGGCCGCCAGCGCGCAGGCGACGAGCAGCCCGAAGACCCGCCCGCGCACCTCCTGCGGCACCCGCTGGTACGCCACCGACATCATCAGCGGCCCGACCACCCCCGACCCGATCCCGGAGAGGGCCAGCAGCGCCAGCAGCACGACCGGCGCCGGCTCGGCCGCCAGAGCGGCGCAACGCACCGCTCCCACCAGTACGAAGGCCGCCACGAACAGGGCGCGGCGCGGAGCCCGGTGACCGGTCCAGCCGAACAGGGCCGCACCCAGCAGCGCCCCCGCCCCGATGGCCGTGACCATCGCCCCGAACAGGGAACTGCTGTGCAGCACCCGCGTGCCGTACGCCGGATAGAGCACTCCGTTCAGCGCCCCGTCGAGCGCGTTGGTCACCAGCAGGACGGTGGTCATGGCCCGCAGCAGCCGGTCGTCGCGCAACCGCGTCCATCCCGTGCGCAGGTCCCGTACGTACGAGGTCACCCCCGGGCCCGTCGTGCGGGTCGCGCCCGCGGCCGGGACCATCAGGGCCACGAGGAGGGCGCAGAACAGCATCGCCGCCACGTCCGCGCACAGGGTCCGTACCGGCCCCGCGGTGGCGATGAGCAGCCCCGCCAGCGGGGCGCCGGTCATCATGCCGATCCGGCGGGCCCCCTCGACGGCGCTGGTCGCCCGCTCCGCCGTGACGCCGGCGCCCTCCATCGCCCCGGTCAGCAGGAGTTGCTTCGCGGTGTCGGCGGGGCCGCGCGCAGCGCCCACCACGAACACCAGGCAGACCAGGACCGGCAGCGGCAGCGTGTCCCGGGAGTGCAGCAGCGGAACCAGGGCCAGGGCCGCGGCGCTCAGCACGTCGGCACCGGTACTGACGGCCCGCGCGGGCAACCGGTCCACGACCGGGCCGGCGAGCACGGCCGAGCACAGCAGCCCCAGCATCTCCGCCGCGGCGACCAACCCGGTGCGGGCGCCGCTGCCGGTGCCGTGGAGGACGAACCAGGGCACGGCGATCAGGGTCATGGCGATGCCGAGGGAGGAGACGCCGGAGACTGCCACCAGGGTGAACAGGGGCAGCAGCCGCCGCGGCGGCGGCGCGGGTGGCACGGGCGGATTCATGACGGTTCTTCGGTCCTTCCTTCGTGCGCCGCGGCGCCCGGCCCCCTGGGGGAGGGACGCCGGGCGCCGCGGTGATCAGTGGGACGGCGGTCGGGCGGCGGTCAGCCGGCCGCGGCCAGGCGGACGCTGCGCGGGCGCATGTCGGTCCACACGCGGTCGATGTGCGCCAGGCACTCGTCCTTGGTGCCCTGGAAGCCCTGTCCGTACCAGCCGGGCGGGACGGGCCGGTCGGTCTCCCAGAGGGAGTACTGCTCCTCGTCGTTGGCCACCACGAGGAACTGCCGGGTCGTCGAGTCGTTCATGTCTGTCTCTCCTTGTTTGTCGTGTCGGGTGCGTGTCGGGTGCGTGTCGGGGGTACGGAAACTTCGGGTCAGGCGGGCAGGGCGCCGCCGAGGGCCCGCGCCAACGCCGCGGCGTGCGGCGGGTCCATCACGGTGTGGTGGTTGCCGGGGACCACCGCGTGCCGCAGGGCTCCGCCGGTGCGCAGCCGCCAGGGCCCCGGATCCACCAGCGGGGTGGCGAGTTCGCCGTGCACCTCGGCCACCGTCCAGAGGTGGACGGCCGCGTTCAGGACGGCTTCGGTGCGGTACGCCGCCGACGCGGCGCCGTTGGCCTCGGCGACCCGCAGCAGGCGCCGCAGTGCCTGCGGGGCCGCACCGCGGGGAAGGCTGCCGTCCTCGCGGCCGCGCCGGACCAGCGCGTCGAGGAGGCCGTCCTCGTCGAGTCCGCGCGCTTCGGCGGCGTCGAGCCCGGCGGCGATGCCGTACTCGAGCAGATCCGGATCGCCCGCCGTGGCGTCCGCGCGCGGCACCGGACCGGGAGCGGCCGTGTCGACGAGGCCGAGGAAGGCCACCGTCTCCCCGGCGGCTTCGAGACGTACCGCCATCTCGAAGGCGACCGTACCGCCGAAGGACCAGCCCGCCAGCAGATAGGGGCCGTTCGGCACCTCCTCCCGGACGGCGGCGAGGTAGCGCTCGGCCATCTCCTCCACCCGCTCCAGCGGTACGTCCGCGGTGTTGTAGCCGACGGACTCCAGTCCCAGGACCCGCCGGTCGCCGGCCGGGGCCTCGGCCAGCCCGCGCACCAGGTCCCGGTAGCAGACGACGTCACCGCCGCGCGGGTGCACCAGGATCAGCGGAGGCCGCGCCGGATCCCCCTCGGCGAGCGGGACCAGCAGCCGGGCGGCCGCCGCGCCCGCCTCCGGGAGCGCCTCGCAGAGCAGCTCCACGGTGCGCCGGCGGAACACCATGTTCAGCGGCAGCTCCACCCCGAACTCCCGCTGCACGGCGCCCATCAGCCGGAACGCCTTGAGCGAGTGGCCGCCGAGGTCGAAGAAGTCGTCGCGGACGCCGATCGGCGCCACCCCGAGGACCTCTTCCCACAGCCGGGCCATCCGCAGCTCCGCCGCGTCGCGCGGCGCCACCCGCGGTGCCCGGCCCTCCAGGGCAGCCGCGGCCGACGGGGCGGGCAGCGCCCGCCGGTCGAGCTTGCCGTTGGGCGTGAGCGGAAGCCGCTCCAGCGCGCTCAGGACCCGCGGGACCATGTACTCGGGCAGGTCCTCGCGCAGGAAGTCACCCAGGGCCCGCAGGTCCCCCTCGGTGTCCCGCCAGGTCACGTATCCGGCGAGTACCGCGTCGACGCCCTCGCCGTGGACGGCCACGGCGGCCGCCAGCACCTGCGGGTGGCGGGCGAGCGCGGCCTCGATCTCGCCGAGCTCGATGCGGTGGCCGCGCACCTTGACCTGGCCGTCGGCCCGGCCCCGGTACTCCAGGCTGCCGTCCGGGAGCCGGCGCACCAGGTCCCCCGTGCGGTACAGCCGGCCTCCCGGCATGTACGGGTCGGGGACGAAGCGGTCCGCGGTCATTGCGGGCCGGCCGTGGTAGCCGCGGGCCACCCCGTCACCCGCGATGAACAGCTCGCCGAACACGCCGGCCGGGACCGGACGCATCCGCTCGTCCAGCACGTACAGCCGGGTGTTGGCGAGTGCCGAGCCGATCGGCACCGCACCGCCGCCCGCGGGGCCGGACAGTTCGTGGGCCGTGGACCAGACGGTCGTCTCGGTGGGCCCGTACACGTTCCACACGGTGCCCAGGGCCGCACGCATCCGCTCGGCGAGGACCGCAGGCAGTGCCTCGCCACCGCACAGCGCCCGTACCGCGGGGGCGCGCCAGCCCGTCTCCATCAGCTGGTGCCAGGTGGCCGGGGTGGCCTGCACCACGGTGGCGGCGGCCGCGTCCAGTTCCCTGGCCAGCAGCACTCCGTCCCGAGCCGTCTCGCGGTCCACGACGCGTACGGTGGCTCCCGCGGCGAGTGGCACCAGCAGCTCCAGCACGGCGATGTCGAAGGACGCCGTGGTGACCGCGGCCACCGTGTCCCCCTGGGCGAGGGCCAGCCGTCGTGTCATGTCACGGGCGAAGTTCGCCAGGGCGCGGTGGGGCACCATGACCCCCTTGGGCCGACCGGTCGACCCGGAGGTGTAGATGGCGTAGGCGAGGTGCTCCGGGGCGAGCGCGACGGGCGCGGGAGCCCCGGCGGGGCCGGCCGCGCCGTCGGCCGCGAGGAGCGCCTCCAGGTCGACCACCCGCACGCCGTCGGGCGTCCAGAGCCGGGCGCCGCCACCGGCGACCACCAGCACCCGGGCCCCGCTGTCGGACAGCATGTACGCGACCCGGTCGGCCGGGTACTGCGGGTCCACCGGCACGTACAGCCCGCCCGAGCGCAGTACGCCCAGCAGCGCCACCGGCAGCAGGACCGAGCGCTCCACGCACACCGCGACGGCGGTGTCCGGGCCGACCCCGTGCAGGGCCAGTTCCCGGGCGAGGCGCCCGCCGGCCGCCCACAGCCCGGCGTAGTCCAGGCTCCGCGTACCGTCGTCGACCGCGACCGCGCCGGGGGTGCGCGCGGCCTGCTCCCCGACGAGTTCGTGCAACGGCCGGTCCGCGCCCGCCTCGGCGGTGTCGTTCCACTCGTGCAGGACCCGCTGCTCCTCGGCCGCGCCGAGCAGGGCCAGCGAGCCGACCGGTGCGTCGGGCGCGTCCGCAGCGCGGGCGAGCAGTTCCAGCAGGGCGTCCGTCATCCGGGCGACGGTCTGCCGGTCGTAGAGGTCGGTGGCGAACACCGCCTCCCCGTGCAGTTCCCCGTCCTCCTCGGAGAAGTACAGGGACAGGTCGAACTTCGAGGCGCCGCTCGCCAGGGCGAGCGGCTCCGCGGCCAGACCCGGCAGCGCCGGCGCGGCCGCGGCCTCCTCGTTCAGCACCAGCATCACCTGGAAGAGGGGGTTGCGGCTGAGGTCGCGCTGCGGATGCACCTCTTCCACCAGCCGCTCGAAGGGAACGTCCTGCCGGGCGTACGCCTCCAGGCAGGTCTCCCGGGCCCGGCCGATCAGCGTCGTGAACGCGGGATCTCCGGACAGGTCCCCCCGCAGCACCAGGCTGTTGACGAAGAAGCCGACGAGCGGCTCCAGTTCACTGCGGTCGCGGCCCGCGATGGGCGAGCCCACCGCCACGTCCTGGGCCCCCGACCAGCGGGCGAGCAGCGCCTGGAAGCCGGCCAGCAGCACCATGAAGAGGGTGGCGTCGTGCTGTCGGCCCAGTTCGCGCAGCCGCTCCAGCAGCGGCGCGGGCACGGTGAAGGGCAGTTGGTCGCCGCGCCCGGAGGGCACGGACGGCCGCGGCCGGTCGGTGGGCAGGTCCAGCGGGGCCAGCCCCGCCAGCTGTCCGCGCCAGTAGCCGAGCTGCTCCGCCAGCAGGTCGCCGGTCAGCCGCTCCCGCTGCCATGCCGCGAACGCGCCGTAGGAGACGGTCAGTTCCGGCAGCGGCTCGGCGCCGGCCTCGGTCCGCGCACGGTAGGCGGCGAAGAACTCCCGCCAGAACACGGCGACCGACCAGCCGTCGAAGGCGATGTGGTGCGCGACGATCACCAGCAGGTGCTCCCGCTCGGCGACCCGGATGAGCCGGGCCCGCAGCAGAGGTGCGGCGGCCAGGTCGAAGGGCCGGGCGGCATCCGCCGCGGCCAGTTCGAGCGCGCGCTCCTCGGCGGCGGCCGCATCGGTGCCGGCCGGCGCACCGGTGACCAGATCGGTGAACGCGGGAGAGAACACCTCCACCGGCTCCACGACGAGGCGGGCTTCCTCCACACCGCCCCCGTCGGCCGCGATCCGCGAACGCAGCACCTCCTGACGCGTGACGACGTCCCGCAGCGCGCCCAGGGCCGCGGCGGTGTCGAGCGTCCCGCTGAGCCGCATCGCCCCCGGCATGTTGTAGTCGGGCCGTCCCGGCTGCAGCCGGTCCAGCAGCCACAGCCGCTGCTGACCGAACGAGAGCGGTCCCGGTCCGGCCGCCCGCGCCGGGATCGCCCGTTCGCCGCTGTCCGCCGAGGTGGCCAGCGCTCGAGCCAGGTCACCGGCGACGGGGTGGCGGAACAGCAACTGCACGGGGATCTCCAGACCCAGCAGGGTCCGCAGTCGCGAGATGACCCGCGTGGCCCGCAAGGAGTGGCCGCCGCGCTCGAAGAAGTGGTCGCGCAGGCCCACCGGGCCGTCGCCGAGCACCTCCTCCCACACCTCGGCGACCGTGCGCTCCAGCGCGGTGCGCGGCGCCAGGTACGCGCGGGCCGCCCCGCCCGTGCCGGGCTCCGGCGCGGGCAGCGCCCGGCGGTCGACCTTGCCGTTGGGTGTCAGCGGAAGGGCGTCGAGCGTGACGAGCACCGAGGGCACGAGCGCGGCCGGGAGCACCTCGCGCACCGCGTCGAGCACGGCCGCCGCGTCAGCGGCCGCCCCCGGCTCGAACACCACGTACGCCACCAGTGCCTGGTCGGCGCCCTCGCCGTGGGCGGCCGCGACGGCGCGCGCCACGTCCGGGTGGCGCAGTACGGCCGCCTCCACCTCGCCCAGCTCGATCCGGTGGCCCCGGACCTTGACCTGGTTGTCGCGGCGGCCGTGGAACTCCAGGACCCCGTCGGCGCGCAGCCGCGCCAGGTCGCCCGTCCGGTACATCCGGGCGCCGGGCGGACCGTAGGGGTCCGGCGGATAGGCCTCGGCGGTGCGGCGGGGATCGCCCAGGTAGCCGCGGGCGACTCCGCGGCCGGCGATGAAGAGCTCGCCGACAGCGCCGCGCGGGAGCGGTTCGAGGTGCTCACCGAGGACGAGGACGCGGGCCCCGGGCAGCGGGCGGCCGATGGGGATGCGGCCGCTGTCGATGTCGGCGTCCGTCACCACGTGGTAGGTGGTGGTGTTGGTGCACTCGGTCGGTCCGTACTGGTTGACCAGTCGCAGCCGCTCCGCCGGACCCAGCGCGCGGGCCGCGCGGGCCAGCCCCGCGGTGAGCGCCTCGCCCGTGGTCATCACCAGCCGCAGGTCCGGGCAGGGCTCCGGGACGGCCTCGACCAGCGGGGCCAGCATGGACGGCACGATCGACAGCAGGGCCGTGACCCGCTCGGTGCGCAGCAGCCGGGCCAGCGCGTCCGGGTCCGCGGCCTCGTCCTGGGAGGCCAGTACGACGCGCCCGCCGGTGGTCAGCGGGGCGAACAGGTCGCGGACCGAGGGGTCGAAGGTGAGCGCGGTGCGAGCCAGGACCGTGTCCTCGGCGCCGATCCCGAAGGTGGCGGTCAGCGCGGCCAGATAGCCGGTGATCGCGGCGTGCGGGACGGCGACGCCCTTGGGCCTGCCGGTGGACCCGGAGGTGTACAGCAGGTAGGCCAGGTTGCCCGGTCCGGCCAGGGCGGGCAGGTCGGCCGCCTCCGGGTCGTCCGCGTCGGCGGCGCCCGCCACCGGGGTGACCTCGTCCACCTCCAGCACGGGTACGGAGTCCGGCATCCGGGGCGGGAGCCCGTCGGGCAGTCCGCCGGTCAGCACCAGGCGGGCCCCGCTGTCCGCGAGGACCGTACGGATCCGCTCGGCCGGGTGTCCCGGGTCGAGGGGGACGTAGGCGCCGCCCGCCTTGAGGACGGCCAGTACGGCGACGACCGTACGGGTGTCACGGCCGGTCATGACGGCGACCGTGGTCTCCGGGCCGATGCCGCGCTCCCGCAGCCGGCGGGCCAGCCGGTTGGCGGCCGCGTTGAGCGCGCCGTAACCGGTGGAGCGTTCCCCGCAGGTCACCGCGACCGCGGTGGGCCGCAGCCGGGCCTGCTCCTCCACCAGGGAGTGCAGGGTCGCCGCGGGCGCGGCGGGGTGCGCGGCGGCGGGGGAGTCCTCCCCGAGCAGGGCGGCCCGCTCGCCCACCGACAGGACCTCCAGCGCGGACAGGGGCGCGTCCGGCCGTTCGGCGGCCGAGCGCAGCAGGCGCAGGTAGTGGGCGCCGAACCGCTCCGCCGTGCCGCGGTCGAAGAGGTCGGTGGCATAGCTCAGGGTGCCCGTCAGACCGCCCGGGTGCTCGGTCATGGCCAGGCTGAGGTCGAACTTCGAGGTCCCGTTGGCGGTCTCGACGGTCTCCACCCGCACCCCCTCCAGCGGCAGCGCGTCCGGCTGCTCCGGGTGGAGCTGGAAGAGCACGTCGAACAGCGGGTTGCGGCTGAGGTCGCGCTCCGGCCGCAGCTCCTCCACCAGCCGGTCGAAGGGGACGTCCTGGTGCTCGTACGCCTGGAGCGCGGTCTCCCGGACCCGGCCCAGCAGCGCGGTGAAGGCGGGATCGCCCGACAGGTCGGTGCGCAGGACCAGGGTGTTGACGAAGAAGCCGATCAGCGGCTCGAGTTCGGTGCGGTCGCGGCCCGCGATGGGGGAACCCACCGCGATGTCGTGCTGCCCCGTGTAGCGGGCCAGGAGCGACTGGAAGCCGGCCAGCAGCACCATGAACAGGGTCGCGCCGTGCTCCCGGGCCACGGAGCCCAGGCGGGCCGCGAGTGCGGCCGGCACTTCGAAGGAGACGGTGTCGCCGGCACCCGAGCGGGTGGCGGGGCGCGGCCGGTCGGTGGGCAGTTCCAGCGGCGCGAGGCCGGCCAGCCGGGCGCGCCAGTGGGCGATCCCGCGGTCGGCCGCGCCGCCGGCGAGGCGCTGCTGCTGCCAGTGCGCGAAGTCCCCGTACTGGACGCGCAGGGCGGGCAGGGCCGGCTGCTCGCCGCGGCGCAGCGCGGCGTAGGAGTGCGAGAGCTCCTGCCACAGCACCGGCATCGACCAGCCGTCGCCGACGGTGTGGTGGAGGACCAGCACGAGGAGGTGTTCTTCGGCGGCCGTCCGCACCAGCCGGGCCCGCAGCAGCGGCGCGGCCGTCAGGTCGAAGGGAGCCGCGGCGTCCGCGTACGCCATGCCCAGCGCCCGCGAACGGGCCTGCTCCAGCGGCAGTGGGGAGAGGTCGGCGAGCAGCGGGACGAACACCTCCGCCGGCTCGACGGCCTGTACGGGACCGAGCGGTCCCTCGCCGATCCGCGAGCGCAGCACCTCGTGCCGGGTGACGACGGTGCGCAGGGCGTCGAGGAGGGCGGCCGCGTCGAGCGCTCCGTGCAGGCGGGCGACGACGGGGATGTTGTAGTCGGGGCGTCCCGGCTGCAACTGGTCCAGGAACCAGAGGCGTTGCTGGGCGAAGGACAGCGGCGCCGGCGAGTCGGCCGGGCGCGGGCCGATCACGTCGTCGGCGGCGTCCGCCGGGTCGGCCGGCGGGATGTCCCCGCGCAGCAGGTCCAGGGCCGCGGCGAACCCTTCGAGCACCGGGTTCTCGAACAGCAGCCGTAGCGGGACGGCCCCGCCGAGCCGGGCGCCCAGCCGGGACACCACCCGGGTGGCGCGCAGCGAGTGGCCGCCGAGGGCGAAGAAGTCGTCCTGCCGCCCGATCCGGTCCTGGCCGAGCACCTCGCCCCACACCTCGGCGACGAGCTCCTCGGTGGCGGAGGCGGGAGCGGTGAAACCGGACCGCTGCACGCCCTGTTCGGGCGGAGCGGGCAGGGCGCGGCGGTCCAGCTTCCCGTTGGGGGTCACGGGCAGCTCTTCCAGCGGGAGGATCGCGGCCGGCAGCATGTAGGCGGGGAGGCGGGCGGCGAGCGCGCGGTGCAGCTCGTCGGGGTCGGCGCTCCCGCCGGGCGCGGGCACCACGTACGCGACGAGCTGCTGTTCGCCGCAGGAGTCGGCACGCACGACGACGGCGGCCCGGCCGATCTGCGGCAGGCGCAGCAGTTCGGCTTCGATCTCGCCGGGCTCGATGCGGAAGCCGCGGATCTTCACCTGCTGGTCGGCGCGTCCCAGGTAGTCGACGGTGCCGTCGGGGCGGCGTCTGGCCAGGTCGCCGGTGCGGTACATGCGGGCACCGGGCGGCCCGTACGGGTCGACGGCGAACTGGCGGGCGGTCAGTCCGGGCCGGCCCAGGTAGCCGCGGGCGAGTCCCGTGCCGCCGATGCACAGTTCCCCGACAGCGCCCTCGGGCACCGGGCGGCCGCGCTCGTCCAGTACGTACAGCCGGGTGTCGTCCAGCGGCGTGCCGATGGGGACGCGCCCCTCGACGCCGTGGCCCGCACGGGCGTCCAGGGTGTGCCGGGTGGCGAAGGTGGTGGTCTCGGTGGGGCCGTAGGCGTTGGTCAGCAGGGTGTCGGGGGCCGCGGCCAGGGCCCGGCGGAAGGCCTGCGGTGATGCTGCCTCGCCGCCGGTCCACACCTCCCGGACCTCGGTGAGGAGTTCCACGCACTCGTCGACCACCAGGTCGAACAGGGCGGCGGTCAGCCACAGGGTGGTGACCGCGTGCTCCCGGACCAGGTCCGCGAGCGCCGCCGTGTCGATCCGGCCGGGCGGTGCCATCACGACGGTGCCTCCGGCCAGCAGCGGCACCCACAGCTCGTACGTCGAGGCGTCGAAGGACAGCGGGGAGTGGGCGAGCACCCGGCGGTGCGCCGGGCCGAAGGAGGCGTCCCGGGCGAGTGCGGCCACGTTGGCGTGGGTGACGGCGATGCCCTTGGGCTCGCCCGTCGACCCCGAGGTGTACATCACGTAGGCCAGCTGGTCCGGCACACAGGGCGGAAGGTCCGCCGCGGCCGTCACCGCCCCCGCCCGCCCCGACGTCACGTCGAGCACCCGTACGCCGGCCGGTACGGTGGCGACGGCCTGGTGGCCGGCCGTGACCGGATCGGTGAGCAGCAGCCGGGCGCCCGTCCGCTCCAGCATCCAGTGCAGCCGCTCGACCGGGAAGCCGGCGTTGAGGGGGACGTACGCGCCGCCCGCCTTCAGGACGGCCAGCATGGCCACGGGCACCTGGAGGGAGCGCTCCAGCAGCAGCGCCACCGCCGATTCGCGGACGACTCCCGCCTCGGTGAGCAGGGCGGCCAGTGCGTCGGAGCGGGAGTCGAGTTCGGCGTACGTGAGCTGCTCCGCCCCGCACACGACGGCCACGGCGCCGGGGGAGCTGCGCACCCGCTCGGCGAACAGGGCGGGCAGCGCGGCGGGGGCGAGGTCGGTGCGCACGGCGCCGTGCCCCGCCCCGACGAGGCGCTCGGCGGTGGCGGCGGCGGGCAGCAGCTCCCCGAGGGGGCGGCCGGGTTCGGCCGCGGCCGCGGCCAGCAGCTCCAGGTAGTGGGCGAGGAGCAGTTCCGCCGTGGCGCGGTCGAACAGGTCGGTGTCGTAGACGAAGGAGCCCGTGCAGCTGTCGGCGCCCTCGGCCACGAACACGCTGATGTCGAAGAGGGAGCCGCCGAAGTCGGCGGTGACCGCCTGCGCGGAGACCCCCGGCAGGCGCAGCCCGGCCGTCTCGTCCTGGGCGGACGCGAACATCACCTGTACCAGCGGGTTGCGGTCGCCGACCCGTTCGGGACTCAGCCGCTCCACCACCCGGTCGAAGGGCACCTCCTGGTGGTCGTACGCGTCGAGCGTGACGCGGCGGACACGGTCCAGCAGCCCGTCGAAGCCGATCTCCCCCGACAGGTCGGTGCGCAGGACCAGCGTGTTGACGAAGAAGCCGACCAGCGGCTCCAGTTCGACCCGGTCGCGCCCGGCGACCGGCGTGCCCACCGCGATGTCGGTGCTGCCGCCGTAGCGGGCGAGCACGGCCTGGAACCCTGCGAGCAGCGTCATGAACAGGGTGACTCCGCGGGCCTCGGCGAGGCCGCGCAGCCGCTGGGTGAGCGACGGGTCGAGGGTGAACGCCAGGCTCTGTCCGTCGCCGCTCCGGCGGGTGGGCCGGGGCCGGTCGGTGGGCAGCTCCAGCGGTTCGAGGCCGGCGAGCGAGTGCTCCCAGTACCTCAACTGGTTCTCCATCAAGCCGTGGTCGAAGCGCTCGCGCTGGAAGCGGGCGTACGCCTGGTAGTCGAGCGGCAGGGCCGGTGCGGGCAGCGGCCGGCCCTGTGCCAGGGCGGTGTAGCCGTCGGCCAGTTCCTGCCACAGCAGTCCCATGGACCAGCCGTCGGTGGCGATGTGGTGGACCACCAGCACCAGCAGGTGGTCCTGCGCGCCCAGCCGGATCAGCAGGGCGCGCAACAAGGGGCCGTCGGCCAGGTCGAAGGGCCGGCGGACCTCCTCGCGGGCCAGTCCTTCGGCCCGCAGCTCCAGGTCCTCCAGAGGTCCCGCACCGAGGTCGAGGACCGGCAGCGGTACGGCCAGGGACGCCGGCAGGACGACGGGGTGCGGCAGCCCGTCGCGCTCCTCGAAGACGGTGCGCAGCGTGGCGTGCCGGCCCACCACGGCGGTCAGGGCCTGGCGCAGCAGTTCCGGGCGCAGCGTGCCACGCATCCGGACGACCTGCGGGACCGCGTATCCGGAGCGGCCGTCCGCCATCCGGTCCGCGAGCCACATCCGCTCCTGGGCGAAGGAGGCGACGGGCTCACGGGCGGGGGCGCCGTCCCCGGCCGTGGTGCCTTCCGCGCCGCCCGCCGCAGGGCCGTGGGCGGCCGACGGATCGGCCAGCGCGGCCTGGACCCGGCGGCGCAGCAGCTCACGGGCCGCGGCGAGCCGGCTGTCGACGGCCGGCGGCACAGCCGCCGGCGAGCTCTCCTGGGTGGTCACGAGGTCTCTCCCTGGGTTACGAGTGGAAGTGCTGCGTCGTCCGCCGTGGCGGCGATGTCGGCGAAGAGGGCCGTTTCGACCGCCATGGCGAGGCCCGCGACGGTCCGGTGTTCGAAGAGGGTGTGCAGGGGCAGTTCCAGGCCGAGTGCCTGGCGCAGCCGGGCCGCCACCCGGGTGGCGCTCAGCGAATGGCCGCCGAGCGCGAAGAAGTCGTCGTGACGACCGATGCCGGTGCGGTCCAGGACCGTCTCCCAGACGAGCGCGACGAACTCCTCGGTCTCCCCGGCGGGCGGCTCGTGCCCCGCGGGGGCGGCCTGGGAGGCGGGGGCCGGCAGCGCCTTGCGGTCGAGCTTGCCGTTGGGGGTGACCGGCAGGGTGTCGAGCACGACCAGCAGGGGCACCATGTACTCCGGCAGCGCCCGCGCCAGTTCGGCCCGCATCGCCGCCGGATCGAGCACCGCCCCGGTGGCGGGGACCACGTATCCGGCGAGCCTGCGCTCGCCCGGCGCGTCCTCGCGGACCACCACCGCGGCGCGGCCGACGCCGGGGAGGCGGGCGAGGGAGGTCTCGATCTCGCCGAGCTCGATGCGGAAGCCGTGGATCTTCACCTGGTCGTCGGTGCGGCCCAGGTACTCCACCGCCCCGTCGGCACGCCGGCGGACGATGTCACCCGTGCGGTACATCCGCGAGCCCGGCGGCCCGAAGGGGTCCGGCGGGAAGCGGTCCGCGGTCAGCTCCGGCCGCCGCAGGTAGCCGCGGGCCAGCCCGGCACCGGCGAGGTACAGCTCGCCGGGAAGACCTACGGGTACGGGGAGCCCGGCCGGGTCGAGGACGTACAGCGCGGTGTTCCAGATCGGCCTGCCGATCGGCACCGGGCCCCGGTCCTCGCGGCGGCAGTCCCAGTGGGTCACGTCGACCGCGGCCTCCGTGGGCCCGTACAAGTTGTGCAGCGGCACGTCCAGCACATCGAGGAACCGGTTCTTGAGCTCCTCGGGCAGCGCCTCGCCGCTGCACACCACCCGGCGCAGGGACCGGCACCGGCCGGCCGTCGGCTCCTGCGCGAAGACCGCGAGCATCGACGGCACGAAGTGCACGGTGGTGACCGACTCGCGCCGGATCAGCCCGGCCAGGTAGGCCGGGTCCTTGTGCCCGCCGGGCTCGGCGACCACCAGCACGGCGCCCGTCAGCAGCGGCCAGAAGAACTCCCACACCGACACGTCGAAGCCGAACGGGGTCTTCTGGAGCACCCGGTCGTCGGGGCCCAGCCCGTAGCGGTCCTGCATCCACAGCAGCCGGTTGACGATGGCCGCGTGCTCCACGACGACCGCCTTGGGCCGGCCCGTCGAACCGGAGGTGTAGATCACGTACGCCGGGTGCGAGGGCAGCGGCGCCCGCGCCGCCGGCCCGTCAGCCCCGGCTGCCGCGTCGGGGCGCACCCGTACCGGCCCGGTCCCGGGCAGCAGCGGCTCCACGTCCTCGGTCGTGATCAGCAGCACCGGCCGCGCGTCCGACAGCAGGTACGCCACCCGGTCCGCGGGGAGGGTGGGGTCGACCGGCAGGTACGCCGCCCCGGACTTCAACACGGCCAGCAGCGCCACCACCATCTCCGTCGAGCGGTGCAGCGCGACGGCCACGATCCGCTCCGGACCCGCACCGCGGGCCCGCAGCGCCGCCGCCAGCCGCTCGGCGCGCGCGTCCAGTTCCCCGTACGACAGCCGCTCCCCGCGGAACACGGTCGCCGGGGCGTGAGGGGTGGCGGCCACCTGCCGTTCGAACAGCTCCACGAGCGTGGTGTCGGGCACGGGGACGGCCGTGCCGTTCCACTCCTCGATCAGCCGGTGCTGCTCGGCGGAGAGCAGGTCGATCTCCCCGACCGGGGTCCGCGGAGCGTCGGCCGCGGTGACCAGCAGCCGCTCCAGCGCGTCCGCCACGCTGCGCGCGGCCCGCGCGTCCAGCACGTCGGGCCGGTGGTCCAGGTGCAGCCGCAGCCGTTCACCCGGCAGGACGATCAGGTTGAGGGTGTAGTGGGTGGCGTCGCAGCCGTCGACCCCCGTCAGCCGCACTCCGCCGACCGGCTCCCGCATCGACTCCAGGTCGAGCGGGTAGTTCTCGACGACCACGGTGGTGTCGAAGAGCGTGCCCAGCCCGGTGGCACGCTGGATGTCGGCCAGGCCGAGGTGCTGGTGGTCCATCAGCCGGGCCTGCTCGTCCTGGAACCGGCCCAGAGCGGCGATCAGCGGCTCCGCCCGGTCCACCCGCATGCGGACGGGCAGGGTGTTGATCAGCAGCCCGACCATCTCCTCGATGCCTTCGAGGTCGGCCGTGCGGCCCGAGACGGTACCGCCGAAGACCACGTCGTCGCGGCCGGTCAGCCGGGACAGCAGGACCGCCCAGGCACCCTGCACCACGCTGTTGAGGGTGATGCCCGCGGACCGGGCCCGCTCGGTGAGGCGCTCGGTCAGGCCGGGCGGGAGTTCCAGCGAGATCCGTTCGGGCAGCGCGTCGAGCCGGTGCGGGTCGGCGGCCCCCAGCAAGGTGGGCTCGTCGAGACCGGCCAGGGCGGAGCCCCAGGCGGCGGTGGCGGCGTCCCGGTCCTGGCGGGCCAGCCAGTCGAGGTGGTCCCGGTAGGGGATGCCCGGCACGGCGTCGGCCGGCTCCGGGCCGGTGGCCGCTCCGTAGCCGGCGAGCAGTTCGCGCAGCAGGACCGCCGAGGACCAGCCGTCCCACAGGATGTGGTGGTTCGTCATCACCAGGCGGTGGCGGCCGGGGCCCACCCGGACCAGGGTGAAGCGCACCAGCGGCGGCCGCTCCGGGTCGAAGCGGCGTCCCCGGTCCGCGGCCAGCAGCTCCTCCCAGGCACGCTCCCGCGCCTCCTCGTCCAGGCCGGACAGGTCGGCGCTCTCCCACGGGGCGTCCACCGCACCGAGGACGACCTGTACTGGCCGGTCCAGGCCGCGGTCGGTGAATGCGGCCCGCAGTGCACTGTGGCGGGCCAGGAGTCCGCGGCAGGCCGAGGCGAGGGCCCCGGGGTCCAGGGCGCCGTCCAGCGTCAGCACGAGCTGCCCGGCGTAGGCGTCCACGCCCGCGGCGTCGTAGGAGGCGTGGAAGAACAAGCCCTCCTGCAGCGGGGACAGGGTGGTGACGTCGCTCATGGCGGGGTAGCGGTCCGCCAGCAGGTCGACCTCCGGCTGCGTGAGGCGCACCAGGGGGAAGTCGCGGGGCGCGGGCCGCACCGCCCCGGCGGACGAGGGCGCCCAGCGGGCCAGCAGCCGCAGGGACTCCTCCCACCCGGTGGCCAGGGCCTGCGCCTCGGACCGGTCGACCAGGTGCTGCGGCCAGGTGAGGACGGCGCGGAAGGCGGGGCCCGCCGGTCCGTCCAGGGCGAGGGCGTCGATCTGGAGGCAGTGGTCGACGGGCATCTGCGGATCGCAGGCCGCGCGCAGACCGCCCGCCTCGGCGGCCGGCCCCCACGGGGAGTCCCCCGAGGCGTCGAACCGCCCCAGGTAGTTGAACAGGACCCGCGGCTGCTCCGCCCCGGCCAGCTCCCGCGCGGTCCGCGGGTTCAGCCGGGCCAGCAGGCCGTAGCCGGTGCCGTGGTCGGGCACGGCCGCCAGGGTGTCGTGGACCCGGCCCACCAGCTCCGCGAGCGCGTCACCGCCGGTGCGCGCCCCGGCCGCGTCGAGACCGCTCAGGTCGAGCCGGACCGGGTACTGGGTGGTGAACCAGCCCACGGTGCGGGACAGGTCGTGCCGGCCCGTGCGGTCGGCCCGGCCGTGGCCCTCCAGGTCGAGCAGCAGGGCCCCGGGCCCGCTGTCGCCACCGGCCAGGGGATCGCGGGTCGCCAGGGCGAGCGCCGCGAGCAGGATCTCGGCGGGTCCGGTACGAAGGGCCGCGGGAACCGCCGAGAGCAGCGGGGCGGCGACCTCCGCGGGGAGGTCCAGGGTGAGCGTGAGGGTGGTGCCGGCGGTGTCGCGGACCGGGTCGGGCACCCGGTCCCACGGCGCGGGAGCCGCGGACGGGGCCGCGACCGGGGCCAAGGCCGCCTGCCAGAAGGGGAGTTCGTCCAGGACCTCGGGGGAGTGGGCCTGCCGCTGGAGGTGCTCCGCCCAGTCGCGGAAGGAGGCGCCGCCCGGGGTGAGCCGTACCGGCCGGTCCTCCGACACCGCCGCCCAGGCCTCGGCGAGGTCCTCCATCAGGATGCGCCAGGACACCCCGTCCACCGCGAGGTGGTGCACGCACAGCAGCAGCCGTCCCGGGGCGCCTGCGCCCCCGAAGCGGACCGCCCGCAACACCACTGCGGCGGCGGGGTCCAGTTCAGCGGCGGCGTCGGCCGCCGCCCGCTCCATCAGGGCGGTGCGTGCCGCGTCGTCCAGCCCGGTGGTGTCCACGCTGCGGTAGAGGCCGGCCGCGTCCACCGTTCCCGGCGCTCCGACCGAGCAGAGCGTGCCCTCGGGGCCGTCGGCGGTGCGCAGCCGAAGGGCCGCGTGGTGGTCGACGACCGCCTGCAGGACCCGGAGCAGGCGGGTGTCGTCCGCACCCTCGGGCAGGGCGAGCACGAGGGACTGGCTGAAACGGCCGTACGGGCCGGGCCCCTCCACCAGCCACCGCATGACGGGCGTCGCGGGCAGTTCGCCGTATTCCTCCTCACCGGCGGTTCCGGCCGCGCCGCCCGTGGGGCCTGCGGCAGCCGCGGCGAGCGCGGAGGCCGTCTTGTGCTCGAAGACCTCGCGCAGGGTGAAGGAGAACCCCCGCGCCCGGGCCCGGCTGACCAGGCTCAGGGCGGCGATGCTGTCGCCGCCGAGTGCGAAGAAGTTGTCACCGGGGGCCGCCCGGCAGCCGAGGACCTCACCGATCAGTGCGCTCAGGGTCCGCTCGGCCGAGGTGTACGGGCCCTGCGGCCCGTCGGCCGTCGCGGGCGGGGCCTCCGCGCCGGCCGGGACGACCAGCGCCTTGCGGTCCACCTTGCCGCCGGCGGTCAGCGGCAGCCGGTCCAGTTCGACGAAGGTGTGGGGAACCATGTAGCGGGGAAGCGCCTCGGCCAAGTGGGCGGCGAGCTCCGCCGGTCCGGCCGCCGTCGCACCGGGGGCCGGCGCCACGAAGGCGACCAGGCGCCGGCCGCCGCCCGCCGCCTCGTGCACGGTGACCGAGGCCTGGCCCACCGAGGGGTGGCGGCCCAGTACGCTCTCGATCTCGCCCAGCTCGATGCGGTGGCCGTTGACCTTGACCTGCTGGTCGATGCGGCCGAGGAACTCCAGCTCGCCCTGCGCCGACCAGCGGACGAGGTCCCCGGTCCGGTACATCCGTTCGCCGGGCACCTCGGCGAACGGGTCCGGCACGAACCGCTCGGCGGTCATCCCGGGGCGCCCCGCGTAGCCGTGGGCCAGTCCCGCGCCGGAGACGCACAACTCGCCGGCCGCGCCGGGCGGCAGCAGGCGCAGCTGCGGATCCACCACGTACGCCCGGTGGTTGACCATGGGGCGGCCGATGGGCGGGACCCGCCCGCCGGAGGGGGACGCGCACCGGTGCATGGTGACGGACACCGCGGCCTCGGTCGGCCCGTAGGCGTTCCACACCTCGCGCCCGTCGCCGGCCCACCGGTCGACGGCGTCCCCGGAGGGCGCCTCGCCGCCGGTGGACAGGAAGCGCAGGGCGGGCAGGGCGGCCGGGTCGAGCAGGGGCAGCAGGGCGGGCGGCAGGTCGGCGACGGTGACCCGCTCCCGGGCCAGCAGCGCCTGGAGGCGGTCGACGTCCGTGCGCTCCTCGTCGGTGGCGAGGACCAGGGCCGAGCCGCTGAGCAGCGCACCGAAGACGTCGAGGACGCAGACGTCGAAGGACAGGGACGCGAAGCCGAGGAACCGCTCGCCGGAGCCCCGGGCCGTCGTGGGGGCTCCCGCACCGCACAGGGCCAGGTGCCCGAGGACGAAGTCGGCCGCCGCCGCGTGCGGGACGAGGACCCCCTTCGGCTCGCCCGTACTGCCCGAGGTGTACAGGAGGTACGCGGGGCTGTCCGGGGACAGCGGCAGGTCCGGGCGGGAGTGGGCCGAGGCGACCGGTCCGGCGGGCCGGTCGCCCGTCGCCACCACGGCGTCCAGTTCCGCGGGCAGGCAGTCGGCGGCGCCGGGACCGGCAACGGCCGTACGGATGGCCGCGTCCCGGACCACGTACGCGATCCGGCGGCGCGGCAGCGCGGGGTCGAGCGGCACGTAACAGCCGCCCGCCTTGAGGATGCCGAGGAGCGCGGCGACCATGGCCGGGGAGCGCTCCACACTGACACCGACGGGCATGCCCGGGGCGGTCAGCGGACGCAGCCGGCCCGCGATGTCCTCGGCCCAGGCGTCCAGTTCGGCGTAGCTCAGCCGCTCGTCGGCGCAGACCACGGCCACCGCGTCCGGGGTGCGCGCCGCCTGCTCCTCGAACAGCCGGTGCAGGCATGCGCCTCGCGTGGTCGCGGTGCTGCCGCCGTCGCCGAGGAGGGCCAGCCGCTCCTCGTCGGCGTCCGTCAGCAGCCCGAGCGAGTCGACCGGGGCCGACGGGTCGGCGGTGGCCAGCGCCACCAGGAACCGGATGAACCGGTCCTGCTGTGCGGCGAGCGCGTCCGTGCCGCCCTCTGCCGCGTCGCCCTCGACCTGGACGGTGAGCGGGCCCTCCCCACCGCGGTCGTAGACATTGACCGACACGTGGTCCACCGGGCCGACCGCAAGGTTGTGCGCGGTGGCACGCGCGCCGTCGAAGGAGAGCCCGTAGTCGAAGGACATCAGGTTGACCACGGCGTCCCAGGGCCGGGCCCCCGATCCGTCCGCGCCGCCGTACAGCTCCTCCACACGGTAACGCTGGTGCCGCAGCGCCTCCTTGATCCCCGCCGAGGTGCTGCGGACCAGCTCCTCCACGGACATCGACCCCGTGACCCTCAGGCGCAGCGGCAGCACCTTGGAGAACATCCCCGGCGTACGGCGCGCGGCGGGTGTGGTGCGCCCGGTGACGGGCAGCCCCAGGACCACGTCCTCGGTGGCGCCGACGCGGTGCAGGTAGCCGGCGGCTGCCGCCATGACCAGAGCCGACCAGCGGGTGCCGAGCCGCCGGGCGGCGTCCCGCAAGGTCCCTGCGTCGACGGGGTCGAGCTCGCGGCTCACCCGTACGGCAGTGCCGGTCGGCCGGGCCGGGGAGTGTCCCGTGAAGCTCACGGGTTCGGGGGCGCCGGAGAGCTTCGCCCGCCAGAACTCCCGGTCGCGGGAGTGCTCCTCGGACTGCCGGTAGGCGCGCTCCTCCGCGACGATCCGCTCCCACGGCGCCGCGTCGCAGGCGGGCACCGGGGCGCCGGTCGCCAGGGCGCAGTACACCTCCGCCACGCGGCGGGCGAGGAGGGACCCGCTCACCCCGTCGGCCACGATGTGGTGGTACGCCTGGAGCCAGCGGTGGGTCCCCGGTCCCGTCCGTACGAGCAGGTGCCGCGACACGTCGCCCGTCGCGAGGTCCGTCGGCCGCGCCAGCTCGGCCCGCATCAGCGCGTCGGCCTCGGCGGCCGGATCGGAGCAGGCGCCGACATCGGCCGTGGCCAGCCGGAAGGGCGGCCGGTCGGCGCGCATCTGCCGTACCTCGCCCTCCACTTCGGCGAACCGCATGCCGAGCGCCTCGGTCTCCGCCAGCGTCCGGCTCAGCGCCTGCTCGAAGAGATCGGCGTCCAGCGCCCCGTGGATCTCCAGGTACTCGCCGATGGTGTAGTCGCAGCGGGCGGGATCGAGCTGTTGCGCGAACCAGACGCCGCTCTGCGGCGAGGTCAGGGGCAGGAACCCGTGGTCGTGAGTGGCCATGCGGTGGTCAGTCTCCTCAGTCGGATCGGTCGATCAACGACGACTGGGGCCACTGTCCGTGACCGGCGCGAAGGCCGGAAAGTCCCACGAATACGCCCCTTGACAGGGCCTCGGGCCCACCGGCGCAACCCGGTCCCGCAGGTACGTGACATGTCTAGGCTGATGCCTCGACCATGCAGTGGTGCGGGAGTCCCTCCGGCGCTGACGCCGTCGGCGCCGGAGGGGGAGGGGAGAGGACGTGCGGATGGCGTCGAGGACGGGCACGGCCGGCCCGGGCGTCGAGATGACCCGGGTGGGTGACCGGTGGCGGGTGACCCGGCCGTGGCCGGCCAGGTTGCGCCCGTTCCTGCACAGCTACGCGGGCTACTGGGAGGCGGCGGCCGCGCCGTACCGGGTGCGGCTGGTTCCCACGGGCCGGGCGGTCGTGCTGATCAGTCTGGGGGAGCCGTTCGCCCAGGTCCGCCGGCTGGGGGAGGCGGGTCGGGGCAGCGCGGTGACCGGCTCGCTGGTCGCCGGGCTGGAGGACGGGCCCCGGGTGTGTGACCACCCTGGTGGCCAGGAGGCGATCCGGCTCGAATTGACCCCACTGGGCGCCTACCGGCTGTTCGCCGTGCCGATGAGCGAGTTGACCAACAGGGTGGCCGGCCTCGGCGACGTCCTCGGCCCCGAAGGCGGGGTGCTGGTGGGGCGGTTGGCGGCCGCCGGCAGCTGGCAGGCCCGGTTCGACCTGCTGGACGACGCGCTGGCGGCCCGGATCGAACGCGGCCCGGACCCCGCTCCCGAGGTGGGCCACGCCTGGCGACTGCTCTCCCGCGCCGGCGGTGCGGTACCGGTCGCCAGGATCGCGGCGGAAGTGGGATGGAGCCGGGGCCACCTGGTACGCCGGTTCACCGAACAGATCGGCCTGACGCCCAAGACGTCGGCCCGCGTGCTGCGCTTCCACCGGGCCGCGGGGCTGCTCGCCCGCGAGGGCGTGAACCTCGCGGAAGTCACCGCCACCTGTGGTTTCTACGACCAGGCCCACCTCAACCGGGAGTTCCGGGACCTGGCCGGGACCACTCCCGCCCGGATGGCCGCCGCCCGGGTGGCGGAGGGAGCCGTCGCGCTGTGAGGGGCGAGGTCACATTCGTCCAAGCCAGGCCGCCCGCACGTCGGTAGTGTCCCCGTTCGTAGCCGGTCAGGCACCCGCACCCACGGCTCTGAGGGGGAGTACTCGATGGAGAACCTGCTGCGCATCCTGGTGTCCGGCGCGCTCACAGGAGGCTTGATCGCTGTGGCGGGGGCCCTCGGCCAACGTCGCCGCAGGCGCCGGGAGGGCGGTGGACCGGACGGCCGCTGACGGGGAGCGGGGCCACCGCGGACCGTGGCCCGTCGCGGACCGGGGCCACTGCGCACCGGAGCCCGGCGCGGGGGAGGGGGCCGCGCCGGGCTCCGGTCGGCGCGGTCGGCGCGGTCGGAGGGGGAGCGGCCGCGCCGCGCCGCAGTGGTGGCCGGTCGGGGGTCGCGGCGCCACCGTGCGGCCCCGGAGGGCGTGTCACCGGCCCGGAGGGGCCTCCCGTGAGGGATCGTCTCCCCGACGGTCGGCGAGCGCGTGCGCGGAGGTGGTCCCGGTGGAGGCGAACGACGACGGGCAGGGCCGCCCCGGGCCCGCCCCCAGGCCGCGGCGCGCACCCGCGGTCCGGTTGCCCGCTGCCCCGCCGCCGGGACCCGCGCGTCCCGAATTCTGGCGCAGCCCGCTGCGGGGACCGTGGCTGACAGCCGTGTTCGGGCTCGTGCTGCTGGTCGGAGTCATCCTCCTGTTCGTGACGGGCCTGCTGTCGTACGCGGCGTACAACCCGGATCTGGCGCCGGTCAACGACCAGACTCCGGACAAGGGATGGCTCGGCTTCTACCTGTTCTCCTGGCCGACCTCGCCGCACTGGCTCTACCGGCTGACCCAGGGCCTGCACGTCGTCCTCGGGATCGTGCTCGTTCCGGTGCTGTTGGCGAAGCTCTGGTCGGTCATCCCCAAACTGTTCGAATGGCCGCCCGTGCGGTCGGTGAGCCACGGCATCGAGCGCCTGTCACTGCTCCTGCTGGTGGGCGGCGCGGGCTTCGAGTTCGCCACCGGCATCCTCAACGTGCAACTGCACTACATCTTCCCGGGCTCCTTCTACACCCTGCACTTCTACGGAGCGTGGGTGTTCATCGGTGCCTTCGCCGTGCACGTCGCCTCGCGGCTGCCGCGAGCGGTCCGCGCCGTACGCGCCCCGGGCGCGCGGCCGGCGGCCGGTACCCCGGAGGCGGCCGGGCTGGTCTCACCCCGGCCGGCGGCGGCGACCATCTCCCGCCGCGGGGCCGTCGGCATGGTCGGGCTCGGTTCCCTGGCGCTGTTCGCGGTCACGGCCGGGCAGAGCGTGGGCGGCCGGTGGCGCCGCACCGCGCTGCTCGCCCCGCACGGCCTGGACCCCGGCTCCGGGCCGAACGGCTTCCAGATCAACAAGACCGCGGCTTCCGTCGGCATCCGGCCCAGTGACATCGGCCCCGCCTGGCGGCTGACCGTACGCGGCCCGGGGCGCCAGGTGGTGCTGACCCGGGAGGATCTGCTGGCCATGGAGCAGAACGAGGCGGCCCTGCCCATCGCCTGCGTGGAGGGGTGGTCCACCTCCGACCAGTTGTGGAGCGGGGTACGGCTCACTGCTCTGGCGGCACTGGTCGGGCCGGGCACGCAGGCCCCGCAGGTACTGGTGGAATCGGTGCAGCGGGGAGGGTCGTTCAGCTCGGTGGCCCTGCGGGACAACCAGGTGCGCGACCACCGCTCGCTCCTCGCCTTGCGCGTCAACGGGGCAGTCCTCTCGCCCGACCACGGCTACCCGGCCCGCGTCATCGTCCCCGGCGCCCCCGGCGTCAACAACACCAAATGGGTCACCCGCCTCACCTTCGGAGAGCCGGCATGAGCGGTGCGACCGCGTTCCGCCGGCGCTACGGAGCCTCCCCGCTGCACCTGCTGCTCGTACTGGCCTCCTTCGCCCTCACCGCCTACGCGGGCGTGCGCCTGCTCGAGGGGGACACCGTGGGCGTGGCCCTGTGGTTCGTCGGGGCGGCGCTCGTGCACGACCTCGTGCTGCTCCCCCTGTACTCCGTGCTCGACCGGGCCGCGCAGCTTCCGGGTGCGCCGTGGCCGGACGTGAACCACGTACGCGTCCCGGCCTTCGTCTCGGGGCTCCTGCTGCTGGTCTGGTGGCCGCTGATCCTGCGCCGGGTCGGCCACTACACCGCGGCCACCGGGCTCCCGGCCGACGGCTTCCTGGGACGCTGGCTGCTGATCACCGCAGCCCTCTTCGCCGCCTCGGCAGCGGTCCTCCTGGTCCGCAGGTGGCACGCGGCGCGGCCTGCACGGGCGGCGCGCCGCCGGCGTCAGGCCCGCAGCACGCCGCGGTGGCCGCGGCGCCGACGCCGCTGAGCGCCGGCGCGGGCATGCGCAGGCCGGTACGGGCAGGTACGGGCCGGTACGCGCCGTGAGGTGGCGCAGGATCCGGGCGACGAGCCGGGGACCGGCCCGCGGCGAAACGTTCCTCGGGTGAAAGACGGCGTCCAGTCGGGTGAGGGGGTCGGCCGGAGCCGGTGACCGGGACGGGTGGCTCCGCTACAACCTGGCGGCGTGAACCCCAACCTCCTGCGGGCCCTGCCCGCCGCTGCACTCGCCTTCGCCGCGTTCATCCCCCAGGCTGCCGCCGTGGCGACGGCACCGGCTGCCGGCGGGCCCGATCCGATCGTCTTCGTACACGGCTGGAACAGCGACGGTTCCACCTGGAACACCATGGCCGACCGCTTCCGCTCGGACGGCTGGCCGGCCGGCCGCCTGGACCAGTGGAGCTACCCCACCTCCCAGTCCAACGTCACGACCGCCCACCAGCTCGCCGACGAGATCGATCGCGTCCTCGCAGCCACCGGCGCCGCCAAGGTCGACCTGGTCACGCATTCCATGGGCTCCCTCTCCTCCCGCTACTACCTCAAGAACCTCGGAGGCGAGCACAAGGTCGACGCGTGGGTCTCCCTCGCCGGCCCCAACCACGGCACGGGCGCCGCAATGCTGTGCGGCGGCGCGTCCTGCGTCGAGATGCGCCCCGGGTCGCGCTTCCTGGGCGAGCTCAACGCCGGTGACGAGACCCCTGGCTCACCCCGCTACGCCACGTGGTGGTCGAAGTGCGACAGCATCATCAGCCCCGACAGCAGCTCCGTCGCCCTCGACGGCGCGGTGAACACCGAGACCGGATGCGTGCAGCACACGGCCTTCCCCGCCGACGCCAGGGTCTACGAGGAGGTCAGGGCCCACGTCGGCTGAGCGGTCATCGACCGGCGGTTCACCACCGAACGGGTGGGATCCCGCGGACCCGGCCCAGATGCACGTGCTGCCCGGAGGCTGCGGCGGGCCGTCCGGGGCAGGCTCGCCCTGTAAGCGAGCACGAAACAGGACGAAGACGAGGAGGCCCACCGTGGCCATCGCATGGGACGAGTACCTGGCCCAGGTCCAAGAACGCGGCCAATATCCGACCGCACGTGAAGCCGAGCGCTCCACCCGGGCGGTGCTGGCCACCCTGGGCGGCCACCTGGCGGACGGCGAGCGCGAGGAACTCGCCGCCCAGCTCCCCGCCCCCTGCTCGCCGCCCCTCCTCGACGCGGTCCCGGCGACCTCACCACTGGGGCCGCCGGAGTTCGCGGAAGCGGTCGCGCTCCTGATCGAGGGCGCGACCCCCGACACCGCGCACTGGGACAGCGGCGCGGTCCTCAGTACCGTGGCCGACGTCGTCGACGCGGACGTTCTCCAGCGCGCGCTCGCCCAGCTGCCGCCCGGGTACGCGCTGCTGTTCGGCCTCCCCGAACCGGTCTGACGAGGGCCGCCCGTCGACTAAGGCGCGGCGGTGGCAGCGGCGGTGTCCGTGGCGGGAACCGTGCCGGCTTCGGCGTCGGCGCCCGCCTCGGACACCGCCCCCTGCGCGGAGGGCCGGACGGCGGTGTACATCACCGAACCCTGACGGTGTTCCTTCTCCACCTGCCCCTTCTTGACGAGTCCTTCCAGGGTGTTGCGGACCACTTGACCGGAGGCCTTGCGGCCGGCGTGCGCCCGCGCCAGATCGGCGGTGACCTCGCTCACCATGCGGGGTTCGGCGGCCTGCACCAGGAGGGCGTGGACGAGTTCGCGCAGCGGGGGTTCCTCCGCCCCGGCCGGCTTCCTGGTGCCGGGCAGGGCGGCATCGGGCTTGCGGGCGGCCGCCTTGCGGGCAGCGGGTTTGCGGGCGGCCGGCTTGCGGACGGCGGCCTTGGCTTCTGCGGCGGGTACGGCAGCGCCGGAGTCCTTCTTCGCCCGCGCCGCGCCGCCCGTGCTCTTCTTCGCCCGGCGGGGCCGGGGAACGGCGCCCGTGGCGTCCGTCGCGGGCGAGGCCGCGACCGTGGCCTCCACGGCGCCGGCGGGGGGAAGTACGCCCTGTACTCCGCAGAGCCAGTTCTCGTCCGACTTGAGTTGCCTCAGGCGTGCTTCGAGTTCCTCGATCTGCGCGGTCAGGTCCGCCTGTTCCTTGCGGTTGGTTTCGAGATCGGCGGCGAACCGCTGCGCGTACAGGTCGTGGATGGGCGTGGTGACAGGCTCGTCGGCCATGTGCGGCTCACTTTCCTCATACCTCACGGTGGTGCTTCCGGATGCTACCCAGACGCAAGCCGTTCTTTACCCGAAACCCGCACCACGCTTCCCGCACCGACCGGTAAACACGGACAGGTTGACCCGGTGGCGAGGCCGACCCCGAGCGCCCGTACGGGGCTTCGCCGCGGCCGCCGCCCCCGTCACCGCATGACGCGCGGGAGGCGGAGGCTGAGCAGTACCGTCACCGCGATCAGGCCGAGTTGGACCAGCAGGGTCGTCATGACGGCGTCCCGCATCCCCACCGACTCGGTCAGCGCGAGGAACAGGCTGCCCAGGGTCGCGACGCCGAGGGCCAGCGCCGACTGCTGCGTGGTCACCATCACCCCGCTGCCCACACCGGCCCGGTCGGCCGGTACGTCCGAAAGCATCAAACGCATCAGTACGGGCAGTTGGAGACCCTGGCCGAGACCCGCCACCGCGACACCCGGCGCCAGGGCGAGGAGCCCGAGCTCGGGCCAGTCGCCCCGGACCGCCAGCAACAGCAGGCCGATGCCGAGGGCTTGGAGTACCCCGCCGACGGTGACGACCCGGCTGCCGTAACGGCCGATCAACCGCGGTCCGGCCAGCGAGGCCGAGAAGAAGGCGAGCGCCATCGGCACCAGCGCGAGCCCCGCCGGCACCGGCCCCATCCGCAGCCCCTGCTGGAGCGACACCGCGATGACGAACATGAACCCGCTGAACCCGATCGAGAACGGCACCACCATCATCAGGCCGCGTCGCAGCGATTCCAGCCGCAGCAGGCTCGGCGGGACCAACGGGGTCCGCCCGAGGCGGTCGGCACGGCGCTCGGTCAGGTAGAAGGCCACGGCCGCAGGCGGGAAGACAGCCAGCGAGACCCACGTCCACAGGGGCCATCCGGCCGCCCGGCCCTCGGTCAGCGGCAGCAGCAGGGACACGAGGGAGAGCGCCAGCAGCAGCGTTCCCGGTACGTCGACCGTGGCGGGCCGGTTCGACCGGGTCTCCGGAACGGCGCGGACGGCCAGCACCAGCCCCGCCAGCACGACCGGGACGTTCACGAGGAACACCGAACGCCAGCCGGAACCGGCCACGTCGGCGGCGACCAGCACGCCGCCGAGGATCTGCCCGGCGACCATCGACAGCCCCGCGGTCGCACCGTAGAGGCTCATGGCGCGGGCCCGGCGCGGCCCCTGCGTGGTGGCCTGGATGGTGGCGAGGACCTGCGGCAGCATGAGCGCCGCCGACGCCCCCTGCGCCACCCGCGCCGCGACCAGCGTCCAGGCGGTGGGCGCCAGGCCGCAGGCCAGCGACGTGACGCCGAAGGCGGCCATACCGGCCAGGAACAGCCGGCGGCGTCCGATCGTGTCGCCGAGGCGGCCGCCGAGGACGAGCAGTACGGCGTACGTGGCTCCGTAGCCGCCGACGATCAGTTCCAGCAGGGCGGGGCCGGCGGCGAGGTCGCTGTCGATGGCCGGCAGCGCCACGTTGACGATGAAGAAGTCGATCAGTGGGAGGGCCGCGCCCAGCAGCACGGTGAACAGCCCGAGGGCCCCCAGCGCCGCTTCGTGGCGGACGACGGGGACGGAGGTGGTGCCCATGGTGGTGGCCGGGCCCGAGGGGAGCCGAGGGGGCGAGGGGTCGGCGCGCCGCAGGGTCGCTCGGGTCGCTTGGGTCGTGTTCGTTGCTTCGCTCACGAGGAAGACGATCCACCCGCGCTCAGCCTGGTACCAGAGTCTCCTTATCCTGGTACCAGCAGTACCTGGCAAGGGGATGCGAGGTGCGGCACCCTGGAACCATGACCACTGTGGCCCCCGAAAGCGACATGCGCCGGCACGAACTGGCGGACTTCCTGCGCAGCCGCCGGGAGCGGATCACCCCCGAGCAGGTGGGCCTCGTACGGGGCCGCCGCCGTCGCACCCCCGGACTGCGCCGCGAGGAGGTCGCGCAGCTCGCCGCCGTCGGCGTCACCTGGTACACGTGGCTGGAGCAGGCGCGCGAGATCCAGGTGTCCCCGCAGGTGCTCGACGCGCTCGCCCGTGCCCTGCTGCTGGACCGCAGCGAACGCGCGCACCTGTTCGCCCTGGCCGGCGGTGTCGATCCGGCGCCGCTCACGCCCTGCCCGAGCGTGACGCCGGCCCTGCGGGCGATGCTCGACCAGCTGGACCCGATCCCGGCCGCCGTACAGAACAGCCGGTACGACATCCTCGCGTACAACCGGACCTACGGGCAGCTGCTGTGCGACCTCGACCGGGTGGCGCCCGAGGACCGCAACTGCCTGTGGCTGGCCTTCACCGACCAGGACTGGCGGGACGCCGTGGTGGAACTGCCGGAGACGAACCGGCTGATGGCCGCGAAGTTCCGGGCCTCGATGGCCGAGCACCTGGCCGAGCCGGCCTGGAAGGCGCTGCTGGCGCGGCTGGAAGCGGCGTCGCCCGAATTCAGGGAGATCTGGGCGCGGCACGAGGTGGTCGGCCAGGGCGGGAAGTCGAAGTACATCCGCAACCGCCACGTGGGGCTGTTGCACCTGGAACACACCAACCTGTGGCTGGGTCCGGCGGCGGGACCGCGGCTGGTCACCTACGTACCGCTGGACGAGGAGACCCGGGAGCGTCTCGAACGCCTGCGGTCCCTGTCGCTCGTCCCGGCCTGAGGTACGGGCCGCGGCGCGGACGTGTCGCAGGCGCGGTGCGCCGGCGCGTGCGGTGAGGATCGGGCCATGGGTTTCGCACTGCCGGTCCTCTTCGCGCTGTTCGCGGCGCTCAGCAACGCGCTCGCGACCGTGCTGCAGCGGCGGGCGGCGCTCACCGTCCCCCAGGGCCGGGGCCTGCGGTTCGGCCTGATCCGCGATCTGCTGCGGCGGCCGGTGTGGATCGCGGGGATCCTCGCGGTGATCGCGGCCGGCGTCGGGCAGGCCGCGGCGCTGGCCACGGGCGCGCTGTCCCTGGTGCAGCCGCTGTTCGTACTGGAGCTGCCGCTCGCGCTGCTGATCGCCTCGATGGTCGCGCGGAGCCGGCTGCCGGGCCGGATGTGGCTCGCCGTGGCGGGCGTGGTGGCCGGGCTCGCGATCGTACTGGTGGCCGCATCACCGGCCGGGCAGCACACGCATGTCCCGGTCGACCGCTGGGCGCCGGCCATGGCGGCGTGCGCGCTGGCGGTGGCGGTGCTCGCGGTGGTCGGACTGCGGCGGCCGCCCGGCCGGATGCGGGCCGGGTGCCTCGGCGCGGCCACCGCCGTCTGCTACGCGCTCACGGCCGCGCTGATGAAGTCGGCCGTGCGGGTGCTCGACGAGCACGGCGTCGTCGCGTTCCTGACGACCTGGGAGACCTACGCCTTCGGCGCGACCGGCATCTGCGCCCTGCTGTTCCTCGAACACGCCATGCAGGGCGGCCCGCTGGTCGCGTCGCAGCCCGCCTTGACCCTCGGCGACGCGGGCGTGAGCGTCGCGCTGGGGGTGCTGCTGTACGAGGAACACTTGCGCACCCACTGGTGGCTGCTCCCCCAACTGCTGGGCGTGGCCCTGATCTGCGCCGGGGTGCTCGCTCTGGCCCGGGCCGGCGCGAGCGCCGACTGAGGGCCGCGGGGTCACCGGCCCGCTCGCCCGGCCCGGGCCTGACGTGGGCGACGCGGCGGACGGTGGAGACCATCGGGACGGCGAATCCGGCGGCCCGTGTCAGCGTGGCGGCGGTCGAGTGTCCGCGCATGCGCCACGAAAGCCCCGAGCGCCTGTGCTCCGGGGCAACCGGGGGTGGGGCGGGGACGTCCCAATGGGTGGGGGTGGTGGGGGTGCATGACGGTGGCCGGCGGGTTCGGCGGGCCGGTACGGCGGTACTGCCGTGGGTGGCCGCCGGCGGTGTGTACGGGTGGGCGAGCTGGTGCTACGGGGGCTCCTCGGCGCCCTCGGGGGCCGTCGCGCTGGTGGGCGGCGCCGTACTGGTCCTCGGTTGCTGCGCGGCGTACGCCGTGCCGGTCGGGGGAAGCGGCGGGTTCTTCGGGGCGCTGCTGCTGTCCCTGGGGATGCTCCTGACGGTGGCGGCCGCCGATCAGGCGGCTGCCCGGCCGGCCACCGCCACCTGCGCCGTGCGGGAGGTGCACACCAAGGTGCAGCACTCCGCCGGTGAAGGCGCTCCGCCCACGCGGACGGTGTACCGCTTCGTCCTCGGCTGCCCGGGCGGCTACCCGGCCGAGTTGAAGGAGGACCGGGCCGTGGCGGCGGTCGGCGACCGGGTCGAGGTCGCCTATGATCCCGCGCAACGGGTCTCCGCGGAGCTGGAGGGGCGGACCACGCCCTGGAAGCCCGCCGCCTGGGCCGCCGCCCTGCTCGGCCTCAGTACGGTGATCGCCTGGGCGAAGCGGGCCCCGGAGGGGCCCTCGGACCGTCTCAGAACCAGTTGACGGCCAGGGCGAAGGCCGTACCGGCGGCGGCCCCGGTGGAATCGGTGGCGGTCGCGGTGACCGTGACCGTGCCGCTGCTCCAGGGTTTGCCCGAGACGCGCCCCGACGCCGGGTCGAGGGCCAGGCCCCACGGAAGACCGGAGGCGGAGTACCGGACGGGGGGCTTCCCGCCGGTGGCGGTCAACCGGATGGTGCAGGACTGGTTGAACTTGCACGTCTGCGGACCGGGGCTGGGGAACTTCAAGCCATCGGGCGCCGGGGTCGGGGTGGGAGTGGGGGTCGGCGTGGGAGTGGGGGTCGGGTCGGAACCACAGCCCGGCGCTGCCTCCGGCGGCAGCGGTACCCGCCAGATCTGCGTGTCGTTCTCCGAGCCGACGAGCAGGTCGGAGCAGTCCGCGTACGTCACCGTCTCGCCTTGCGACTGCGCGGGCAGGGCGACGTCCGCGAGCTTGCCCCCCGCCGCGTCGTACACGGTGGCGGTGTTGGCGCCCAGCGGCCCGCCGCTGCGCAGGGTGTACGAGGTCCCCGTCGGGGAGAACGCGCCGTCGGTGGCGAACACCGGGCCCGGCCGGACCGCGGTGAGGGTGTTGAGCTGCCCGGTCACCGGAGGCAGCGGGGCCTGGTACAGCCGGCCCGCCGCGCCGATGACCTTGCTCGCCACGTAGAGCCGCCCGGAGACGGGGTCGGCGAGCAGCGACTCGGCGTCGTGCCTGCCGTCGGCGTACGCGAAGCGGTAGGTCACCGGCGTCACCGTGGCGTTGGCCAGCTGGTCGGGTTCGGCGAAGGAGTGCACCGTGATTTCTGCGCGGCCGGCGAGGTTGTCCCCGATGTCGCCGACGAGGATCGCGGGGCCGCCCGAGGCGTCCTTGCCGATCGCCAGCGCCTCCCAGTCGGTGTTGCCGACGCCGGAGACCGTGAAGGTGGCCGCGAGCCGGCCGGTGGTGGAGCCGCAGTCGATGGCGAAGACCTGGTTGGTGTTGCCGCTGTCGTTGACGGCGTAGAAGACACCCGGGTGTTTGTGACTCATGGCGAGACCGCTGAGCTCGGTGAGACCGCCGGGGAGCGTGCACTTCTTCTCCGGCGCCGGGGGCGCGGCCGCCGCCGTGGCGGTGGCGCTGCTCATCCAGGCGGCGGACGGCAGGATCGTGGCGACGGCCGCGGTCGCGAGGGCGGCGGCGGCCAGGCGGGGCGTGAGGAGTCGTGGCATGCGCCCCATGTGAGGGTGTGTCGGCAAGGGGCGCCAGGCCCAACGGCCCACCGTTCGCGCATCGTTCGATGCCGGGCGGGCATTCCTTCCGTCAGCGCACGGGTTCCCGTACGGGCGCATCGTGCACGGCGTGCGCGATGAAGGCGCGGGCCGCCCGGCTCAGCGGCCGGCGGGCGTGCGCGATGCCCACGGGGCGCAGCAGGGGCGGGGTGAACGAGCGGATCTCGGCCCGGCTGCCGAACGCCCTCGACACCACGTCGCGGTACCAGATCACGGAGCCGCGCCCGTCGGTCACGCCCGTCACCCACGCGAGGCGCTCATCCACTTCCAGACACGGTACGGGCCGCACGCCCAGGCAGCTGAACATGGCCTCCATCTCGGTGCGCCGGCCGGTCCCCGGGGTGGGCAGCACCATCGGCAGGCCGTCGAGCAGGCGGAACGGAAGGGGCTGCGGCAGGCGGGAGCCGATCGGCGAGATGAGCACCACCTCCCGCTCCTGGATGAAATGGGCCGAGAACTCCTTGTCGACGGGCAGGTCGACCAGCGCCAGCTCCGAACGCCCGTTGCCGACTTCGGCGGTCAGCGCCTCTCTGCTGTCGTGCTGGCGGACCCGGACGTCCACGGTCGGATGCCGTTCGGTGAAGGCGGTGACCAGGTCGGTGGCCAGATCGAGGGCGAGGGTGGGGGTCGTGACGAGGGTCAGGGCGGCCCGTGCGCCCTTCCCGTGGGGGTTGCCTATGTCGTCTATGGCGTCCACGGCGTTGAGGACCGTACGGGCCAGCCGGACGACCCGGGCCCCCTCCGGTGTGAGGTCCACCCCCCTTCCCCGGCGGGCGAGGAGCTCCACGCCCAGGTCGCGTTCCATGGCCTGGACGGCACGCGACAGTGCGGACTGGGCGACGAAGACCGAGGAGGCGGCGCCGGTGATGGACCGGCAGTCGGCGACGGCGACGAGGTAGCGCAACTGTACGAGTGTGGGGGTCATGACCGGACGGTAACCGCGTGCGGCCGCACTCGTAAGTGCCAGTCGCGTGAACAACTGCCGTGCCATCGGAGGTCGTTCATACCGGGAGGGGCGGCCGGGTATGCCGGCGCGGCATGCCCGCGGGCCCGCCCCGCGCCGGTCTGCGGGCCGGGGCCGCCCGGCCGGACGGGTAACGCCCCAGGCCACGGCGCACCGAAGGCCGGTTCAGGTGTCCCGGCCCGCGGCGGGCGCCCGCCGATGGTGTGAAGCAGGCGATTCCGCATGCCTGTTGACAGTGTGAGGCGGCCCCCGCACGATGCAACGCGGCGTGAGGATGTTCGACAACCGAACAAGACCGGTACCGACGGCGGGTCGCCCGGCCGATGTACGAGACGGCCGCGCCCTCCCTTGCCACAGCCCTGCGCCCTTCCGTTCTTCCGCCCCGTACTGCGCCACGTACACAGCACTGGAAGAGGAGCGTCCGTGACCCCCCAGCCCCCGCATTCCGCCGCCACCCGTGACCTCGTCGTCGCCGTCAGCCCCTTCGAGGAGCCGCACCCGAGGATCGTGACCGCAGCCGAGCGGGCCGGGGCCCTGGGGCTGCTCGACCTCGGCCGGGAGCCGGGCGCGGCGCGGCGCGGCTTCGCGGAACTGGCCCGCAGGCTGGGGGCCGGGCGGCGCTACGGAGTACGGGTACCCGCCGCCTGCCCCACCCGGCCGCAGGATCTCCCGGCCGAGGTGGACACGGTGCTGCTCGCAGACCCCACGAACCACACCGCGACCGAGGTGGCCGCCTGGGCCGCGGCGGCCGGACGGCCCCGGGTCTGGGCCGAGGTCACCAGCCGGGCCGAAGCCGCGGCCGCCGTGGCCGCAGGCGCGGGCGCGCTCGTCGCCAAGGGCCACGAAGCCGGGGGCCGGGTCGGCGGCGCCACCACCTTCGTGCTGCTCCAGCAGCTGCTCGGGGACCCGGACGTCGGGGTGCCCGTACGGGCCCTCGGCGGGATCGGCCCGCACACGGCGGCGGCCGCCGTCGCGGGCGGAGCGGCCGGGGTCCTGCTCGACGTACAACTGGCCCTGACCACCGAAGGGGAGGCGGGTCTGCCCGGGCAGGTGGCCGCCGCGCTCAGGGCGATGGACGGCTCCGAGACGCGGCTCGTCGACGGACACCGCGTCTACGCGCGGCCCGACCTGGAACCGCCCGAAGGGCCCGTGTACGCCCTGCTCGGCGCCCGGGACCTGCGGACGCAGCTGCTGCCGGTCGGGCAGGACGGGGCCTCGGCCGCCCGGCTCGCCGGGCACCACCGGACCACGGGCGGCGTGCTCCGGGCCGTCCGGGCCGCCATCACCGGACACCTGTCGGCGGCGGTGTCGGCCCGGCCGCTCACCCGGCCGTCGTCCGTCGCACAGGGCCCCATGACCCGGGTCAGCGACCAGGCCGCCTTCGCCGGGGCGGTGGCGGCCGCGGGCGGGGTCCCTTACCTGGCGCTCGCGGTGATGGAGGGCCCGGACGTACGCCGGCTGCTGGCGGAGAGCGCCGAACGGCTCGGGGGACGCCCTTGGGGCGTGGGCCTGCTCGGCTTCGCCCCGCCGGAACTCAGGCGCGAGCAGCTGGCGGCCGTCGCCGAGGCCCGGCCGCCGTACGCGATCATCGCGGGCGGCACCCCGGCGCAGGCCGCGCCGTTGGAGTCCGCAGGCATCCGCACCCACCTGCACGTGCCCTCACCGGGGCTGCTGGAGCGGTACCTCGCCGAAGGGGCCCGCCGGTTCGTGTTCGAGGGGCTGGAGTGCGGCGGGCACGTCGGACCGCGAGCCTCCTTCCCGCTGTGGGAGGAGCAGATCGAACGGCTGCTGGCCTGCCCCGAACCGGAAGCGCTGGACGTGCTGTTCGCCGGGGGTATCCACGACGAGCGCTCCGCGGCCATGGCGGCGGCGGCCGCCGCACCACTGGCGGCGCGCGGCGCGCGGGTCGGCGTACTGATGGGAACGGCCTACCTGTTCACCCGGGAGGCGGTGACGGCCGGCGCGGTGCTGCCGGGCTTCCAGCGGACGGCGGTGGAGTGCACGCGCACCGTGCTGCTGCACACCGCGCCCGGCCACGCGACGCGCTGCGCGGCCACGCCCTACGCCGACACCTTCGAGGAGACCCGGCGCCGGCTCGTGGAGAGCGGCACTGAACCGCGCCGGATGTGGGAGGAGCTGGAGGGCCTCAACCTGGGCCGCCTGCGGATCGCTTCGAAGGGCCTGCGGCGGCCCGCGGCCGATGACGTCGCGGGGGCCCGGCCGGAGGGCACCGCGTTGGAGGCTGTCAGCGCCGAACAGCAGTACGCGGAAGGGCTGTTCATGCTCGGGCAGGCCGCGACCCTGCGTACCTCGACCACCACCGTCGCCGCACTGCACGCCCAGGTGACCGAGGGGGCGACCGCGCTCCTGGAGCGGCGGGCCGCCGAACTCGCCGGACCGGAGCCCGCCCCGGAGCCCGGGCCCGACCCGCTCGACGTCGCCGTCATCGGGATGGCCTGCGCCTACCCCGGCGCCCCCGACCTCGCCGCCTACTGGGCCATGGTGCTCGCCGGGACCGACGCCGTGACCGAGGTACCGGCCGAACGCTGGGACCCGGCGCTCTACTACGACGCCGACCCGGCGCGGGCCGGCGAGCGCACCCCCTCCCGCTGGGGCGGCTTCCTCGGGCGGCTGCCCTTCGACGCCCTCGCCTACGGCATCCCGCCCGCGTCCCTCACCAGCATCGAGCCGGTCCAGCTGCTGGCCCTGGAGATCTCCGCCCGCGCCCTCGCCGACGCCGGATACGGCAAAGGGCGCGAGTTCGACCGCTCCCGCACCTCCGTGGTCTTCGGGGCGGAAGCCGGCACCGAACTGGCCGGCGCGTACGGACTGCGCGCCCTGCACCCCGCCTACCTGGGGGAGCTGCCCCCCGCGCTGGACGAGCAGCTGCCGCACCTGACCGAGGACTCCTTCCCCGGGGTCCTCGCCAACGTCATCGCCGGCCGCGTCGCCAACCGCCTCGACCTCGGCGGCGCGAACTGCACGGTCGACGCCGCCTGCGCCTCCTCACTGGCCGCCCTGGACCTCGCCTGCCGCCAACTGCGCGACGCGGACTCGGACATGGTGTTGTGCGGCGGCGCCGACGTGCACAACGGCATCAACGACTACCTGATGTTCGCCTCCGTGCGCGCCCTGTCGCCCGGCGGCCGCTGCCGGCCCTTCGACGCGGCCGCCGACGGGATCGCCCTCGGCGAGGGCGTCGGCGCGCTCGTCCTGAAACGGCTCGCGGACGCCGAACGTGACGGCGACCGGGTCTATGCCGTGATCAAGGCGGTCGGCGCCGCCGGCGACGGCCGCTCGCTCGGTCTGACCGCACCCCGGCCCGAAGGCCAGAGGCGAGCGCTGGAACGGGCCTACGAGCGCGCCGGGATCAGCCCGGGCGAGGTGGGGCTGGTCGAGGCGCACGGCACCGGCACCGTGGTCGGTGACAGCACGGAACTGACCGTCCTCAGCGACCTGTTCACCGCATCCGGAGCCCAACCCGGCTCCTGCGCACTGGGCTCGGTGAAATCGCAGATCGGGCACACCAAGTGCGCGGCGGGCCTGGCCGGGCTGATCAAGGCGGCCCGGGCGGTCCACACGGGCGTGCGCCCCCCGACCCTGCACGTCGACACCCCGAACCCTGCCTGGCAGGCCCGGACCAGCCCCTTCTCCTTCACCTCCGAAGCCCGGCCCTGGCCGGAGCCCCCGCAGCGGCGCATCGCCGGCGTGAGCGCCTTCGGCTTCGGCGGAACCAACTACCACGCCGTGCTCACCGGTCACGGCACGGCCGAGGAACCCGCGCACGGGCTGGAACAGTGGCCGGCCGAACTGTTCTGCTTCCGCGGCGAGGACCGGCGCGCCGTCGGCCGGGCGATGGCACGCCTCGCGGGCCGCCTGGAGGAGAACGACGCGGCCGGGCGGCCGTGGGCGCTGCGCGACCTCGCCGCGGAGGCCGCCGCCGACCCCGGGCCGGTCCACGTGGCGGTCGTCGCCGCAGACCACGACGAACTGGCGGCCCGGCTGGAGCGGGCGCGGACCTTCACCGCGGGGGAAGGGGTCCACGTACGGCAGGAGACGGCCGACCCGGGGCGGGTGGCGTTCCTGTTCCCGGGACAGGGCAGCCAACGCCCCGGCATGCTCGCCGAGCTGTTCACGGCCTTTCCCGCGCTGCGCGGGCTCCTGGACGAGGCGCCGGCCGGGGTGGTCGCGGCGATGTTCCCACCGGCGGCTTTCACCCCCGAGGAGCGGGCCGCACGACGGGCGGCCGTCACCGACACCCGGGTCGCCCAGCCGGCGCTCGGCCTGGCCGGGGCGGCGGCGCACCTGCTGCTGCGGGACCTGGGCGTACGGCCGGACTACGTGGCCGGACACTCGTACGGGGAGCTCACCGCGCTCTGGGCCGCCGGGGCGTACGACACGCCGGACCTGCTGAGGCTCAGCGTCCGCCGGGCCGAGGCGATCGTCGCGGCCGCCGGGGCGGATCCGGGGTCGATGGCGGCGGTGTCGGCGGCGCCGGAGGAGGTACGGGAGGTGGCGGCACGCACCGGGTGCGTGGTGGCGAACCACAACGCGCCCCGGCAGTGCGTGATCTCGGGCCCGACACGGGCCGTCGCCGCGGCGGTGGCGGCGCTGCGCGGGGCGGGCCTGTCGGCCGAACCGCTGCCCGTGGCCTGCGCGTTCCACAGCGGGGTGGTGGCGGGAGCGGCGGGCGACCTGGCGGCGGAACTGGCGGTGACGGCGGTGTCCGCGCCGGGCGTCGAGGTGTGGTCGAACACCACGGCGGGCCCGTATCCCGCCTCGGCCGATGAGGTACGAAGCCTTGCCGCGCGCCAGCTCGCGGAGCCGGTCCGGTTCGTCGAGCAGGTGGAGGCCATGTACGCGGCCGGCGTCCGGACGTTCGTGGAGACGGGCCCGGGCCGGGTTCTCTCCGCGCTGCTGGGCCGCATCCTGCACGGGCGGCCGCACACGGTGGTGCCGCTGGACGTGCCGGGCGAACACGGGCTGGTCCGGCTGGTGACGGCGCTGGCCGAGCTGGCGGCGGCGGGCGTGCCGGTCGCCCCGGACGCCCTCTTCCGCGGCCGCACCTCCCGCCTGCCGGACCGTGCCCCGCGCCGCCCGGGATGGCTGGTCGACGGCCACCTCGTCCGCACCTCGGACGGCGCCCCGCTCCCGGGCGGCCTGCGCCCGGCGGTCCGCGTCACCCCGCCGCCGGGGGCCGAGCCCCTGCGGGGTGCGGCCGCGGGCGGCGCCGCGCAGGCCGGCCGGGGTCCCGCCGACGCCGTGAACGGAGTGCCGGTGATCACGGGCCCCGAGCCGGCGGGGTGGGCCGTCCCGGGCCCGGCTCCGGTCGGCGACGGCGCGAGCGCAATGCCGGTCCTCACTGGTTCCGAGCCGGTCGCGCGGGCGGCGGCCACGGGTCCCGGCGCCGAGCAGGCGGTCCTGGAGTACCTCCGCGGAAGCCGCGAACTGGTCCACGCACAGCGGGACGTCCTGCTGGCCTACCTCGGCGCGGCGGCGCCCGCAGGCGCCCGGATGCCGGGTCCGGAAGCGGCCCCGGCGCCCTCGGCCCACAACGGCCGGCCCCTGAGCCGGCCCGATGCCCGGCCAGACGGTACCGCCGCCGGGCAGCCGGCCCCGCGGGCGGCGACCGTGCCGCCACCCTCCGCCGGGGTGACGGGCCCGGCCGTTCCCGACACCCGGGCGCCGCAGGCCCACGACGGGCACCGGTCGGCCGAGGAGGTGA